>JBEGNZ010000017.1:0-71474 GCA_041182245.1 Pseudomonadota bacterium
GGGTTGGGAGAGGGGGTGTTCATCCACTCCCGTCTCCCGCTCTGCATGATGTTAGAGGGCCGCTTTCGATCTGTGTCCTAGGTTCTGGATCCCCGCCTTCGCGGGGAACGCGGGTGTGGTTATCCAAAACTAGGCCCTCACCCAACCCTCACCCAGAGGGAGAGGGCTAGAACCGATAAGCCCTCGCCCCCTTGGGGGAGAGGGTTGGGTGAGGGGGTGTTCATCCACTCACCCTCTGGGAGACGTACCGGCGAAGCCGAGGTAAGGGGTCTTACGCGCCGTACACAACCGAGATGGTTTCGGCTACGCAGGCAGGACGGTCTTCGCCTTCGATCTCGATGGTGCATTCATTGGTGATTTGAAGTCCGCCAGCCTTGGGCTGAACATTCAGCAGCTTTTGGCGCATACGCACGCGCTTGCCGACGCGGACCATGTTGGTGAAGCGCACCTTGTCGGAGCCATAGTTGATGCCGCGCGTCACGCCGGTGATGCGCATAATGCCAGCGCCGAGGAAGGGGATCAGCGACAGGGTCAGATAGCCATGGGCAATGGGGCCGCCCATTTCGCGGTTGGCGCGTTCCACGTCGATGTGGATCCACTGATGGTCGCCGGTTGCATCCGCGAACAGATTGACGCGGTCTTGGTCGACAACGACCCAATCCGAAACGCCCATCTCTTGGCCGATCAGACCGGGCAGGTCAGCATAAGCAACTTCACGCATGGCGTGTCTCCTTGAGGTTCAAATTTCTAACGAGTTGTTTCACAGATCGGGAAGACCTGATCAAGGCCCCCCGATCTTAGCGTTGAGCATCAGACGATCTTGGAGTCGGTCTTTCCCCAATAGGCGTCACGAATGAGACGCTTATAGAGCTTACCGGTCTGGTGGCGGGGCAGTTCAGCCATGAAGTCGACCCGGCGCGGGGCCTTAACGTGGCTCAGATTGGCCTTGGCATAGGCCATGATCTCGGCGGCGAAATCATCATTGGCATCGGCCCAGTCCATTGGCTGGATCACGGCGACAACCTGTTCGCCCATCTCTTCGTGTGGCGCACCAACCACGGCGACATCGGCGACCTTGGGGTGGGTGACCAGCAGGTTTTCCAGCTCTTGCGGATAGATATTGACCCCGCCGGAAATGATCATGAAGGCCTTGCGGTCGGTCAGGAACAGATAGCCCTCCTCGTCGACATAGCCGACGTCGCCAAGCGTGGTCCAGCCGTGCTTGTTCTTGGAGTCGGCGGTCTTTTCGGGGCTGTTGTGATATTCGAACTCACCGCCGCCTTCGAAAAAGACCGTGCCTTCGGTGCGGGCCGGGACGGCATCGCCTTCCTCGTCACAGATCTTGAGAATGCCGGTGACCGCACGGCCGACCGAGCCCTTCTTGTTGAGCCATTCTTGCGAGGTGATGAAGGTAAAGCCGTTGCCTTCGGTGCCAGCATAGTACTCCATCAGCACCGGACCCCACCAAGCAATCATCTGTTCCTTGACCGGGATCGGGCAGGGGGCAGCGGCGTGGATGGCGCATTTTAGCGACGAGACATCATAGCGGCTGCGCACTTCGGGCGGCAGTTTGAGCATGCGCACAAAGTGAGTGGGGACCCATTGCGAGCAGGTGATCTTATATTTCTCGATCAAGGACAGCGCATTTTCAGCGTCGAACCTCTCCATCACCACGACGGTGCCGCCGATGCGGTGCACGCCCATGCACCAGCGCAGGGGGGCGGCGTGATAGAGCGGGGCGGGGGACAGATAGACACTGTCCTCAACAATGCCGAACAGGCCCGTGGCGATGGCGACGAGACCCAGAGCTGTGTCGATGGGCGCGCCGGGCTCAATCTTGGGCTTGACGCCCTTGGGCCGACCGGTCGTGCCGGAGGAATAGAGCATGTCCGAGCCCTGCTGCTCGTCGGCGATGCGCGTTGCAGGCATCGCATCTCGCGCGGCTTCGAAGCTGGCATAGGGGGCCTTGGGCTCGCCGACCATATAGAGGCCGATATCTGGGACCAGAGCGGGGATCTCATCGACCAGCGAGCCGACGCTGGCCGAGGTGATGAAGGCCTTCGCGCCGCAATCCTTGAGGATATATTCCACTTCGCTGGCCGACAGCTTGGATGAGATACAGGCATAGTAGAGGCCCGAACGCTGGGCCGCCCAAGTGATCTCGAAATAGCGCGGGTGATTTTCCAACATGATGGCCACCACATCGCCTGCATTCAGGCCGATGGAGCGGAACAGTTGCGCGCCTTGATTGGAACGGTCGTCGAGCTGGCCGTAGGTCACGACCTCACCGCTGCCCGCCATGATGTAGGCGGGTTTGTCGGGGTTCTTTTGAGCGTGAATATAGGGGTGCATGGGCGGGACTCTTATGGCGATGACGTTGGTTGGAAGGGGTTCAGACGGAGACGGTCACTCAGCCGCGACGGATGCGGGCACCTTGCCCAAGATCATGTCTGCAGCCTTTTCCGCGATCATGATGGTCGGGGCATTGGTATTGCCAGAGACAAGGCGCGGCATGACCGAGGCATCGACGACGCGAAGGCTGTCAATGCCGTGGACGCGCAGTTGCGGATCGACCACGGCCTGGGGGCCATGGCCCATTTGGCAGGTGCCGACGGGGTGATAGATGGTCGAGCCTGCGGCCCTCGCATAGTCGAGCAGTTGCTCGTCGGTGACGCAGTCCTTGCTGCCTTCCATCTCGTCCTCGATGAAGGGGGCGAGCGAGGGTTGGCTGGCAATGGTGCGGGCCCATTTCAAACCGGCCACAGCCACCTCTTGGTCCAGGGGATCGGACAGATAGTTGGCAAAGATCGCCGGATAGACCGATGGGTCGGCGCTGACGATGCGCACATGGCCCCGGCTTTCAGGGCGCAGCTGGCACGGCGCGATGGTTAGGCCGGGTAGGTTTTCCAGCTCCATCTTCTGCTCATTGACCAGTTTTTCCTGATCCATGGTCGCGGGCAGGATGTGGAACTGGATGTCAGGGCCGGAAAGGTCGGGGCGTGACTTGCAGAAGGCGGCGATATGCGCTGCCGACAGGGTCAAGAGGCCCTTGCGCTGGAACACGAACTTAAAGGCCTCACCGACCAAACGTAGACCCTTGGACAACTCGTTGACTGACACGGTTCCGGCCTTGAGGCGATAGCGGATCGACATGACATAGTGATCTTGCAGGTTCTCACCGACGCCGGGCAGGTCCTTCTTGATCTCAATGCCATGCTTCTTCAGCAGGTCGGCAGGACCGACGCCGGACAGCTGCAGCAGTTGCGGGGAATTGACCGCGCCGCCGCTGAGGATCACTTCGCCACTGGCCTTGGCAGTGCGCTTGACGCCGTTTTGGACATAGTCGACGCCGACCGCGCGGCCATCCTCGATCAGGACCTTGGAGGCGAGGGCATTGGTGGCCACCGTCAGGTTGGGCCGGTTCATCACCGGGTGAAGATAGGCGACGGCGGCAGAGTGGCGCTGGCCGTTCTTGACGGTGAGTTGGTAATAGCTGACGCCCTCTTGGCTTTCGCCATTGACGTCGCGCAGACGCGGCATGCCGCTTTCGACGCAGGCCTCAACCACAGCGTCCGAGACCGGGTGGCGTTCGGTGACGTCCGAGACATTGAGCGGGCCGCCCGTTGCGTGGAACTCATCCGAGCCGCGCTCTTGGTTTTCGGCGCGGCGGAAATAGGGGACCACATCATCCCAGCCCCAGCCCTCACAGCCCAGTTGGCGCCAGCCATCATAGTCGGCGTGCTGTCCGCGGATATAGAGAAGGCCATTGATCGAGGAGGAGCCACCCAGAACCTTGCCGCGCGGCCAGACATGCTGGCGACCGCCGGTGCCAGGATCAGGCTCGGTGGTGTAGAGCCAATTGACCTTGGGGTCCTTCAGGGTCTGAGAATAGCCGACCGGGATGTGGATCATCAGGTTGGACATGAACTGGGACGGGTTGCGGGTTGGGCGGTCGTCACCGCCGGCCTCGAGCAACAGGACCTTGGACTTGCCGTCGGCTGAAAGACGGTTGGCCAGAACGCAGCCCGCTGATCCAGCGCCCACAATGATGTAATCAAACATGTTGGTTCCTGACATTCCCGGCCCTGTCCTTATTTTATCGTTGTCTGGCGTGATATTGCGCTGCCTTGACGTCCGCGTGAAGCCCTGCCGTTGCGGCAACTGTGCGGATCCTTTGCCGATTAAAGCGCTGGCCTTGACTCTCCTAGCGTCAAGCCCTTCCGATGGCGGCAAAATCACATAATGGGAGATAAGACCATGGCTACCGCACCGACCTTTGAGACAATTCTTTTGGACATTGCTGATGGTATTGCCACCATCACGCTGAACCGCCCTGACAAGATGAATTCCTTCACCAACGGTATGATGTTGGACATGATCGCAGCCTTGGATCACACCGATGCTAATGATGACGTCAAGGCGGTGATCATCACAGGTTCGGGCCGCGCTTTCTGTGCGGGAGCCGACCTCTCCGCAGGCGCTGCGACCTTTGACTATGCCAAGGCCCCCGGTTCGGGCCGCGAAGAGGGCTTGGTCAACGGCGTCCATCGCGATGGCGGTGGTCGTCTGACACTGCGCATTTTCGAAAGCCTGAAGCCCGTCATTGGGGCCATCAATGGTGCCGCAGTGGGGGTTGGTGCGACCATGCAACTTCCTATGGACATCCGCCTGGCGACGCCAGATGCGAAATATGGCTTCGTCTTTGCGCGCCGAGGCATTGTGCCTGAAGCCTGCTCATCCTGGTTCCTGCCGCGTCTGGTTGGCATCTCGACAGCGCTGGAATGGTGCTATTCGGGGCGGATCTTCTCGGGTCAAGAGGCCTGCGATCGCGGTCTGGTCCGTTCGGTCCATGCTGTCGAAGACCTGTTGCCCGCCGCGCGCGCCATCGCCCGCGAGATCATCGACAATACCGCACCGGTGTCCGTGTCCCTGACCCGTCAGATGATGTGGCGCATGCTCGGTGCTGACCATCCGATGGAGGCGCACAAGATTGACAGTCGCGCCATCCAAGAGCGTGGCAAGGCGGCAGATTCCAAAGAGGGCGTCAGTTCTTTCTTGGAGAAGCGTCAGCCTTCCTATCCGAACAAGGTGTCCTCTGACATGCCGGGTTTCTTCCCTTGGTGGTCTGAGCGCCAATTCGCCTAAAGATTCAGCCCAATCCACGCCTAGTCTTTCGCAAGCGCGAGGGCTAGGCGTCCTTAGTTCCAAAATTCGGTTTTCAAGATATATTCTAATTCAAATCTATTTTCGTCCTACCGAAAACAAGACAATGCGAAAATGGCATTAATAAGGTCAAATGTTAGACCTTTTTAGGCCTGATCATCAAAAAGGTTACCTCTAACAGGATCAGGCTTTGATAGTTGTCATAGCCATGCCTATTTTGTAGGCGACATTCATTTTAAGGCCATAGAAACGGAATCGAGACGCAGGCTTAATTTCTTCCATTGTTTTCAGTTTCGATTATCGTTATTCAGCCACTATAGTTTTTGGAGGCCCAGTCTTTCCCTGGACCTAACTCTTTGTCAGGTGACCATAAGCATGGACGATAAATCCGAAATCATCGAGATGACCGCCGACATCGTTTCGGCCTATGTGGGTAATAATTCGGTTGCTGCTGCAGACCTGCCGTCGCTTATTCAGAATATTCACCGCGCCCTGTCCGGCGTCTCCAGCGCGCCAGAGCCTGTTGAGGTCACGGCCAAGGAGCCGGCGGTCTCGTTGAAGCGCTCAATCACGCCTGACTATTTGATTTGCTTAGAAGATGGCCGCAAATTTAAGTCGCTGAAGCGCCATTTGCGGACAAAGTATAATATTAGCCCCGAAGAATACCGCGCCAAATGGGGTCTACCCAAAGACTACCCCATGGTTGCTCCGAACTATGCCAAGGCGCGTTCGGAACTGGCCAAGCAAATGGGTCTAGGTCAGGGTGGTCGTCAGGTCGCGCGCAAGGGTCGCTAGACTCTCGACTTCGTCTTTTGACTCGCACTGTTGAGTCCTTTGATTCTGCGAGGCCCGTTACTCATCAAGAGGGACGGGCCTTTTGCTTTCTATTGACTCTTGGAAATTTAATTCCTGCTGGTTCGCGTTTTTTCGCTTGCCACCGATTCGGTGGTTAAGAGATACTGAATCGTCGTGATTCCAATAGGTTGTTGGGGAATCCGGAGATGACGATGCAAACGGGAGCTACCGCTGCGGCGGCGCGCGCACAACAGGATCTCTATGCCTACTGGGCGTCCATGAAGGGCGGACAGAAGTTGCCCTCGCGTGCGGCGATCCGTCCGGAAGATCTCAAGCGATTTTTACCAACCATCAGTCTGATCGATGTCCATCCCAATTCAGGCGACTATAGACTGCGTTTGGCGGGCACGGGTCTGTTCAATGTCTATGGCCGCGAAATCACCGGACGGACAATCGGCGAGGCCTTTTCCCCACCTGTGGCCGACTATTGGCGTGCTGAACTGGACAAGGTGGTGGATGACCGTATGCCTGTCGTTGGCCTGCACAACTTGGCTTGGCGCGGCACACCGCACCTGTCGATGTTGTGGATACGCCTGCCTTTGGCCAGCAATGGCGACGATGTGGATATGATCCTTGGCTATGACGCCCTTGTCGGCGCTGTCAGCGAGCAGGGCTTCAGCGGTATAAGAGCCGCATAGTTAGGAAAATAATCCTAACAACCTAGAATTTTAGGAAACTTATCCTCGCCCTTTAAGGGTTAGCTAAGCTGTTTCTCGTCATTGGATTGCGAGGATAGCCCATGAGCCGTTTGCGCCCTGCCCCGAAGATTTTTGACCCAATATGCCCCAATCGGCGGCCCGATAGTCGCCGCGATCGTTTGCAGGCGGCCTTTGTGACCAGTCTGGTGGCGATGGCTACCGGCGTCAGTGTCGGCGATATCCGTTCGCGGACCCGAAATCGTGCCGAGGCGGCGCGCGCTCGCCAAATTGCCATGTATCTCAGCCATGTCAGCTTTGAGTGGCCCCTGACCCGTGTCGGCGCAGCCTTCGACCGTGACCGGACAACGGCTGGCTATGCCTGCCATCTGGTCGAAGACCTGCGTGATGATGCCGATTTCGACGCCCATCTCAGCGCCATGGAGGCCTGCCTAAAATATGTCCCTCAGGTTCAAGTGAACTGATTAGGTGCGAGCGGCCGAGGCATCGCGCCGGATCCGCTCGACCATGGCCCTAAGACCGTTGGACCTTTGGCTTGATAGGGCCCCGCTGAGGCCCAAGCGGTCAAAGGCCTTTTGGGCATCAAAGGAGAGGATGTCTTCAGCGGTTCGGCCGGAATAGAGCCTCAAGACCAGCGCCACCAGTCCCCGCACAATGTGGGCGTCGGAATCCCCCCGGAAGGTCAAATGGGTTCCGTCAGTGGTTTCTGTGACCAACCAGACCTGGCTTGCACAGCCCCGGACCCTGTTCTGATCGCTGCGCTCTGTGTCGCTGAGTGGGGCAAGGTTGCGGCCGAGATCGATGACGTGGCGATAGCGCTCTTCCCAGTCGCCGAGCATTTCAAACTCCGCTTCCAGATCGTCTAATTCGTCATTCATGGTCGCAGACATGGGCTCAGCTGTAGAACGGGGCGGATGCCAAATTGGTGCTCGCCGATGAACCTTCACTTAGGGCGTGAGCGCTCTCAAGGCAACGGCCCCAAGCGCGGCAAAGGACTCACAGGCTCATACACAGGAATCTGGTCCCTCGGTTCGCTTGTGGATTGTGCACAGTCGCGTCCTGGCCATCGGGGGCGTAAAGAGAGTGACCGAAAGGATGATCCCCTGAGCCCGACCCTTAATCCTGTTTCGTCCACCCCTTCCATGCCGAGGACATCCCTTGGCGATGGTTTGCTGTGGCGTGGACTATTGGCCTTGGTCATAGGGTTAGCAGGTTTAGGACTTATTGCCCTTGGCATCCCGGCCATAAAGGAGGGACCTTTTCCGATCCTCGCGCTGGCCGGTGCCATCCTGATTTTGGCGGCGGTGCTGCTGGTGCTGCGTTGGGGAGCCTCGACGCCAGCAACCGAAACCGCAGCCCTCAAAGCGCTGGAGGAGGAACTGGCTGCCCAACCGCACCTAATCCTCACCCTAAGCCCCGAAGGACGCGCCCTGAGTGCCTATGGCACGGTTCCAGAGGGGATTAGCCTCGACGGCCTGTTTGAGGCGGGACTGGTCGATGCCGCCGCGCAGGCGGATCAATCAGAGCTGAGTGCGGCGATCCAAGCGGCCTCGCGCGATGGGCAGGGCCGTGCCGGGTTCTCGCCGCGCTATGCCATGCAAGCCTATGCGGTCGTTGATCTGCGTCGCCTTGGGGATGGCCGACTATCGGCCATCCTGCGTGATGCCTCGCTCGAACATTCCAAAGAGGTTCGCCTCCAGACCGCGCGGATCGAGGCCGACGAGATGAATGCGGGCAAGTCGCGCTTCTTGGCCAATATGAGCCACGAGCTGCGCACGCCGCTCAATGCGATCATGGGCTTTTCCGACATTATGCGAACGCAGATGTTCGGTCCCCTGACAGGCAAATATGCCGAATATGTCGGACTTATCCATGAGTCAGGCCGCCATCTGCTCGACCTGATCAATGATGTTTTGGACATGTCGAAGATCCAAGCCCAGCGCTATGAGCTGACGCGGGAAATTTTCGATATCCGCGAGCCTGTGAGCGCGGCCCTTCGGCTCTTGCGCGTTCAGGCCGATGAGGCGGGCGTTAAGCTGCGCGGAAGCCTTCCGACCGGCCTGATTGAGGCCAATGCCGACCGCCGGGCCTTAAAGCAGATCGTGATCAATCTGGTCTCTAACGCCATCAAGTTCACCCCAGCAGGTGGACAGATCACCGTCAACCTTCAGGCTTATGGCGATGTGTTGGACCTGAGCGTCATCGATAATGGGATTGGCATATCGGCTGAGGATGTAAGTCGGCTGGGTCGTCCTTTCGAGCAGGTGGGCGATACCACGCGGCAGATCGGCGGGACGGGTCTTGGCCTGTCGCTGGTGCGGGCCTTTGCAGAACTGCATGGCGGCGAAATGATCATTGAAAGCCGTCTGGGCGAGGGCACGACCGTTACTGTCCGCCTTCCGGTTTTGGATGTGGCACCGATCAGCCCGCCAGAACCTGAAGAGGCGAATGAGGCAAGGGCCAATGTCGTGGCCTTCCCGGGTAGTCGCCCCAGCCAATCTCTGTGAACTGCGCCTATTTCTGGCCCGAAGCTAGGAAGGCGCGCCCGGCCGCAAAATCACCGACTTCAATATAGGCGGTTCGGACACTATCCCCGTCACGGCCTGCGAAGAGGAAGTCGACCCTGACCGCCTCGCGAGGGTCCAACTCGGCCATGGCCGCCGCCGCCGCCGGTGGCCAGCGAAAGGCCGTGCCGCTCTTGGCCTTGGCGGGGAGAAGATGGGGATCAGCCTCGCGGCGATCTTCCGCCAAGATGGCGCGGGAAACCGACAGGGGTGCGGCCCTCGCATGGAGCGGGATCTTGCCCTTATCATCCGCGACTCGAAGATTCAGATAGGGCCTTGGAGCCTTGGCCAAGTCGCGCATCATGATCCGCGCACTATAGGGGATCGCCCCATCGGCAAAACTGGCTGCCGCCACCAGCCCACTTGCTCCTGATCGAGCGGCGATGCCGAAGGTCATAATGTCCCAGCCAAAGCGCGCGGTTTGGTACAGCTGCCAATTTGCGGTTTGAACGGCTTGGCCTCGACTGGCGGCCCAACCGGCCGTATCGCCGGGAAAGTCCATGCGCGTTAGGCGGCTGTAGGCGGCAAAGGCAGATTTTACGCGGTTCGCGGCTAGCTTTAGGTCCGAAGACTGACAGGCCACGGAATTGGAGCGAAGGGTCGCTTGGCGCGCTGTGTCCTTGATCACCTCTTGATCCACGCCCGCGCGCAAGGCTGCACCGCGCGCTTGCAGGCGGGCCGCATTGAGGGCGACGGTGACTTGCGGGGCAAACAGGTTGCAGCGATGGTCAGCGACGCTCATCACCGTGCGTTCATAGAACAGGTCAAGGGCGCTCGCCTGAGCGGCCGGTGCAACCGTGATGGCCGCGGCAATGACGAGCCAACCGATCCGGCCTTGACCTAAAGAGCGTTGCGGCATTTTGCGCGGGCTCATCATCACATTCTGATTTCTTGCTAGGTGCGCGATGCAGGCTGGATGATACTGATCAAACCTTTCGTCAAGGTTATTCACGAGGCCCCGTTTGATCCTAACGACTGACATCTGGGTGGCCGCCCTGATCCGCCGGGCTGAGCTTGGTGGAGGGTTCGGTGTTGTTGCCCATAAGGGTGATGCGCGCGCCGGATCGGTCTTGGTCAAGGCCTTCAATCAGAGGAACGGCTCCGTCAGGGTCTTTGCCGAAGCCACCAAAGGCGATGGGTCTCGGGTCTGGATTCAACCCCTATCGGCGACAGATGAGCCTTCTGCGGATGCCTATCTTGCCCGCAGTCTTCGGATTGATCCAGATCTTTGGGTGGTGGAGATTGAGGACCGAGAGGGCCGACATTTTCTCACCGAGCCGGTGGACGGTGTGTAGGGGCTTGACCCATGCGAAACTGTTATCGTTAATTTCGCAGCTTGCTTCGCGATCAGGCGTTGAGGACTACTGGTATGCAGTTTCTGCTCAATGATGTGGTGTTCAACCTTTCGGACGGTAACTTTTCTTTGCCGCCAGCCGACAGCTACGCCACGCGGTTGAAAATGAGCGATGTGATCCATCTGGGGTCAGAGCTCTTTTCGGGCAATCCAAACCTACCGCATGACGATCCTGCACGGTCTTTGCGACTGATTGGCCTGATCCTCAGCAAGGCCAGCACGGTCAATGCAGCCCTATTTTTGGTGCCCAATAAGGGATGTCCGCCGCAGCAGGTTACGGTCCGTTTTGCGGAGCTGAGTTTTCTGATCATCACCGACCTGGTCAATCAGCAAGCCCAAGGCAACCTGACGCCGGCCTACGCAAATTCTCAGGTCTGGGGACGGCTCGCGGGCTGAGTTTTGGTGACATTGGTCCTTAGGTCGGCTATCGCCCGATCATGAGCATCCATACGCCCTCCGTCGAGGCCGCCCGTAGGCGGACCTTCGCCATCATCTCGCACCCTGACGCCGGCAAGACCACCTTGACCGAGAACCTGCTGCTGGCGGGTGGGGCCATCAGAGCTGCCGGTGCCGTGCGCGCGCGCGGCGAGCAGAGGCGGACCCGGTCTGACTGGATGAAGATCGAGCGCGAGCGCGGCATTTCGGTCTCGGCCAGTGTCATGACCTTCGATCACGAAGGGCTGATGTTCAATCTGCTCGATACGCCCGGCCACGAAGACTTTTCGGAAGACACCTACCGCACCCTGACCGCCGCCGATGCCGCCGTCATGGTGCTGGATGCGGCCAAGGGGATCGAGCCCCAGACCCTGAAACTGTTCGAGGTCTGCCGCCTGCGCGATATTCCCATCGTCACCTTCATCAACAAGATGGACCGCGAGGCCCAAGACCCGATCGAGCTGCTGGACGAGATTGCCTCAAAGCTGGCGCTCGATCCTGCGCCGCTCTATTGGCCCGCCGGCTCAGGTAATCGGTTTCGGGGCATGCTCGACCTGCGCACCCGCATGTTCCAGCCCTTTACCAAACGCCCCTCATCGGAACTGCAAGAGCATCCCAGCGCCGTAGCCCTAAACGGTAACGCCATCAGTCCCTATCTGGATCCGGACGAGCAGGCCGAACTGGAAGAGATGTCGTCGCTGGTGCAGGAGGCGGCCAAGCCCTTTGACCCGCAAGCCTTCCTAGAGGGCCATATGACGCCGGTCTTCTTTGGCTCTGCCCTACGTCATTTCGGGGTGGATCAGCTGTTGGCCGGTCTGGGGGCCTATGCGCCGCCGCCCAAGCCCTTGAAGGCCCTGCGCGCAGGAGCTGAAACCCATGTCGCGCCGGGTGATCCTGAGGTCTCCGGCTTTGTCTTTAAGGTCCAGGCCAATATGGACCCCAACCATCGCGACCGCATCGCGTTCCTGCGTCTGTCTTCGGGCCGATTCCAACGCGGCATGAAGCTGAAGGTCCAGAACACCGGGCGTCAGATCAGCGTCAATGCCCCGATCATGTTCTTCGCCTCGGACCGCGAGTTGGCCGAGGAGGCCTTTGCGGGTGATGTCATCGGCATTCCTAACCATGGCGTCCTGCGCGTCGGTGATAGCCTGTCGGAGAGCGGCACGGTGCGTTTTGCCGGTCTGCCCAACTTCGCGCCCGAAATTCTGCGCAAGGTCCGGGTGAAGGATCCGCTCAAGGCCAAGCATCTGAAAAAGGCGCTCGAGGGTCTGGCCGAGGAGGGGGTTACACAGCTGTTCCGACCCACCTTTGGGGCCGATTTCATCGTCGGGGCCGTGGGTCAGCTTCAGTTCGAAGTGATGCAGGATCGGCTCGGCGGCGAATATGCCCTCGATGTGATTTTCGAAAATGCCCCCTTCGCCGAAGCCCGCTGGATCGGCGGAGCCCGCGTCGATGTCGAGGACTTCTCGAACAAGCACCGCACGGCTATGGCGGTCGATATTGATGACCAGCCGGTATTTTTGGCCAAGTCTTCTTGGGAGATCGGCTATGTGGCCGAGAAGTTCCCGAAGGTCTCCTTCCACAAGACCCGCGAGCGCGGCTAGGGCCTATGTCTTTGCGGGTTTGATCTTTACCGGCTTCATCGGCTTGACCGGCGTGGTCGGGGCCATTTTGAGGCGGGGAACATTGACTCCGTTCTGAATGTGGAGCTTGCCCCGATAGGGCTTGAGCGCGGGCGTGGCCCCGCCGCTTGCGGGTTTGGCCAGCGGCAGACGGTCCTCTGCGGCTTGGGCACTGGTGTTGAGCCCCATGACCATTGCCATTGAGGCTAAGGCAAGACGCAGGCCCATCGCTTAACGCCCCCTAAAGCGGCGCAGGATCGCCTGTTCACTGGCCTGAAGCACAGCATGGAGCAGGGCCCCCATCAGCGACAGCACAATCACGGCGGCAAAGGTCTTGGCCGTCTGAAGGCGGTTGCTCGATTCCAAGATCCGCCATGCCAGCCCTTGGGACCCGCCTGATCCGGCCACAAACTCGGCCACTACGGCCCCGATGACCGCCAAGCCCCCGGCAACCTTATGGCCTTCTAGGACAAAGGGCGTGGCCGAGGGGATGCGCAGCCGCAGCAGCCTTTGCCAGCGCGTTGCGCCATAAAGGTCGAACAGGCGCTCAAGGTCCGGATCGGTCGATTTGAGGCCCGTCAAGGCCCCGGAAAAGATCGGAAAGAAGGCGACGATGACCGCCAAGCTGATAATCGCGCGGTCGGGATGGGCCAGCCCTGCCCAGATCACCACCTGAGGCGCGATGGCCACCACGGGGGTGACCTGCAAGGCCACAGCGAGGGGCTGAACCGCCTTTTCCAGCAGTCGGTTGGTCGAGATGATCAGGGCCAAGGAACAGGCCGTCAGGCTGGCAAAGGCCAGAGCCAGAAGGGCGGTCGACAGAGTTTTCCAAGCTGAGCCCAACAGCAAGGCCCAGTCCTGCGCCATGGCGGCCGCGACCGCAGACGGGGCGGGAAGGAAATAGGCGGGTACGCCGGTCAGATGGCAAGCCGTTTCCCAAAGGCCGAGCAGGACAGCAACCAGAAGGATGGGTGCTAAGGTCTCGAGGGTCCGGCTCATTGGACATGCCCCATGGCCTTGGCCAGATCGTGCGACACGGCCTCGGCGGCGTTGCGGAAGACCTCGCTGGTGCGAAAGCCGGGCGGCCTTGGCAGGGGCGCATCGATGGACGTGCGCCCCGCGATCCTGCCGGGATTGGCGCGCATCACCACGACCCGCTGGGCCATATAGGCGGCCTCTTCGACATTGTGGGTAACAAAGACCACCGCTGGGCGGGTCTGGTCCCAGAGGCGGTGAATATCGTCGGCCAGATTGCGGCGCGTGATCTCGTCCAGCGCCGCGAAGGGCTCGTCGAGGAGCAACAGACGCGGTCGCGTGACGAGGGCGCGGGCGAGCGACACCCTCATGGCCATGCCGCCAGACAGTTGTGAGGGCTTTGCCCCCGCCGCTTGCTCCAGCCCCACTGCCACGAGGGCCGCCTGAGCTTGATCATGCGCCTTGGCCTTGGCCATTCCGGCCAGTTCGAGCGGCAGGGCGACATTGGTGCGGGCATCGGCCCAAGGCATCAGGGTCGGGGCCTGAAAGACCACGGCGGTCTGTCCGCGCTCTGGCGTGCGGGTCACGGTGCCGGCAGTCGGCTGTTCCAATCCGGCCAAGAGGCGCAGAGCCGTGCTCTTGCCACAGCCCGAGGGGCCGACCAGAGCCACGATCTCGCCCTCGGTCAAGGCCAGATCAAATGGGCCAAGCACAGTCCCCCGGCCCGGATAGGCGACCTCTACGGCACTGAGGCTGGCGACTGGGCTCATTTGGCTGGGGGCGTGACGAAGGCCAGACTATAGGCGCTCCTTACGTCCAGATCCTTGGGATAGACCCCTTGGCTTGAGGCGACGGCAAAGAACTGCGCCCAGCGTTCATCGGTCATGGCCCCGACGCCGAGGGTCTTGGCATCGCCAGACTCGACCAGCCCATAGGCCTTCATCTTGGCGCGGGCCTGATCGAGCAGGGCTTGGGTCATTTCTGGATTGTCTTTGAGGATCAAACCATCGCCGGGCTTGGCATCCCCGTTGAGATAGGAACTCCACCCTGCGGCTGAGGCCTCAATGAAGGCGCGCACAGCCTTGGGGTCCTTGGCGATCAAGGCATCGGGGGCCAGAACCATGGCCGCGTAGCCGGGATAGCCCTCGTCGGCGAGCAGGAACACGGCGGGCTTGAAGCTGCCCTCCTTCTCAATCGTGTAGGGCTCGCTGGTCAGATAGCCCTGCTGAATGGCCTTGGGATCGGCCAGGAAGGGGGCGGCGCTATAGTTATATTTGCGCACCTGATCGTCGGTGAAGCCATATTTGGACTTGAGCCAGACCCAGAAGGCGCTGATCGAGGCGTCGGCCAGCAGGATCGGGCGACCCTTTATATCGGCCAAGGATTTAATGCCCTGATCTGGGTGGGCGATCAGGACCTGCGGGTCCTTTTGCATGAAGGCGGCGACAGCCTTTACCGGGGCCTTTTCGGCCGCGAGATTGACGGCGATGAAGCTGTTGGAACCCATACCCAGCTCGACCGCACCGGAGGCCAGAAGCTGTGGCACATTCACGCCCGGCCCGCCCTGAACGATGGTCACATCTAGGCCGCGCTTGGCATATTCGCCCGTGGCAAGGGCCTGATAGAAGCCGCCCTGCTCGGCCTGAGCGCGCCAGTCGGTGGCAAAGCGGATGGTTGTCTTGCCTGAGGGAGCTTCTGGAGCCTTGGCCGGTGAACAGGCGGCGGCCAGAGCGGCAACGGCGATGATCAACATCTTTCGCAATGGGGTCACGGACTATTCTCCCTCAATAGACCCCGAGGGTAGGGCGGTTGTGTTCGTTCGCCAAGGTCTGACATCGCGCTTTTACAGGCTTGAGGCGGCAATTTCGCAAAGCCGATTTCAAACCCTCATGAGAATTTTCTATGACAGTCACGGCCTCTTGAGTGTGATCGACTTGTCGCCCCCCACCTAAGCAGCGTAAAGATTAAAGCGAAGGTCTGGCAGTTTGCCGCCAAGATACGGATTTTAGGGAGCGCAGTATGGCGCAGACCAAACTGGACGATCGTCCTTTGACCATGGAAGCCATGGCCGCGCACCTTGCCAAGGGCTGTAAGCCTGCGGATCAATGGCGCGTGGGGGCCGAGCATGAGAAGTTCGCCTTCCGTCTCGGAACCAATACAGCCATCGACTATCTGCCGGATGCTGAGGGGCGCGGTGGCATCCTGGCCCTGATGACGGGCTTGATGCGCTTTGGTTGGGCTGGGGTCTATGAGGGTGAGACCCTGATTGGTCTGTCACGCAATGGCGCAAGTGTCAGCCTCGAGCCCGGTGGTCAGTTTGAACTGTCCGGTGCCCCCCTGGCTGACATGCACGAGATCTGCGCCGAGACCGGCCAGCACCTCGAAGAGGTCAAGGAAGTGGCCGACGAGATCGGTGTTGGCTTTCTTGGGCTGGGCTTCACGCCCAACTGGACCCGCGCCGACGTGCCCGTGATGCCCAAGGGCCGCTATAAGATCATGCGCGAATATATGCCCAAGGTCGGCTCGATGGGCTTGGACATGATGTTCCGCACCTGTACGGTGCAGGCCAATCTGGATTTCTCGTCCGAGGCCGACATGGTCGCCAAGTTCCGCATGAGCTTGGCGCTGCAACCCATCGCCACGGCACTGTTCGCCAATTCGCCCTTCACCGAAGGCAAGCCGAACGGCTTTATGTCTGCACGCGCCAATGTCTGGACCGATGTTGATGCTGACCGCACCGGCATGCTCGATTTTGTGTTTGAGGACGGCTTTGGCTTTGAGACCTATGCCAACTATGCCGCCGATGTGCCGATGTATTTTACCAAGGACGGCCATCGCTATATCGATCTGGCGGGCAAGTCCTTCCGCGCCTTTATGGCGGGGGATCTGGCTGAGGTGCCCGGACGGCGCGCGACCATGAAGGATTGGGAAGATCATCTGACCACCCTGTTCCCCGAGGTGCGGCTGAAACAATATCTGGAAATGCGTGGGGCCGATTCTGGGCCTTGGAGCCGAATTTGCGCCTTGCAGGCCCTATGGACCGGTGTGTTCTATGACAGTGCCGCTCTGGCCAGTGCTTGGGACCTCTGTAAGCACTGGACCCGCGAAGATCGTGCGACCTTGCGCCTTGATGCGGCGCGCACGGGCCTGAAGGGCACCATTGCGGGTCGTCCGATCAAGGATGTCGCCCGCGACTTCATCGCCATCGCCCGCGAAGGCCTTAAGCGCCGCGCTCGCTTCCATGCCGGCATGGTCGATGAGACCGGTTACCTGTCGGAACTGGAACAGATCGCTGAGAGCGGCCTGACGCCGGCTGATCGCCTGCTAGAACTTTATCACGGCCCTTGGCAGGGCAATGTGAACCGCGTGTTCGACGATTTTGCCTATTAAGGGCGGGTAAAAATACAAGTCAGGCCCCCACCCAACCCTCTCCCACAGGGAGAGGGCTAAGACAGACCGATAAAGCCCTCGCCCCCTTGGGGGAGAGGGTTGGGTGAGGGGGTTTCTAACCTCGCCCTTGTCTAATCGCGCAACCCATGATCATCTGCGCGCAAATCGCGGACAGGGATTAGTTTTCATGAATCTGGTTGAGATCGTCGGGCTCATCATTGTTTTGGTGACCTTCGTGCCGGTGTTCCTGCAACTGCGGGCCCATCCCAGAGGCCTGTTCGTGCTGTTCTTCGCTGAGATGTGGGAGCGGTTCTCCTATTACGGCATGCGCGGCTTGCTGATCTTCTATCTGACCCAGCACTTCCTGTTCGATGACAAGCAGGCTCAGGGCCAATATGCGGCCTATACGTCACTGGTCTATCTGTTGCCTCTGGTCGGCGGCCTGTTGGCGGACCGCTACTTGGGCATGCGCAAGGCCATTGCCTTTGGGGCTCTGCTGCTCGTCGCCGGACATGGTGCCATGGCCATCGAGGGGGCACCTGCCACCCAGGTCCTGACCTATCAGGGCGCGAAATATGAGTTTGTCGTCCATGGCCGCGCCGATAGCCGCGAGGTCATGCTCAAGGTGGGCGAAGGCGAATATGCCTTTGGTGCCAATGATGCCGGGGGGCTAGAGCTTAGGGGCTTGCCTGCTGATGCGCCGCTCCCGGCGGTTCTGGCCAAGGGCAGCTATGAGCTTTCGGTCGTCAAGGGACCAAAGATCTATCAGGACATTATGTTCCTAGCCCTTTCATTCATCATCATGGGTGTTGGCTTCTTGAAGCCCAATATCTCTTCGATCGTGGGTCAACTCTATCCGGAGAATGATCCGCGCCGGGATTCAGGCTACACGCTCTATTATTACGGTATCAATCTTGGAGCCTTTGTTGCGGCCATTGTCTGCGGGCGTTTGGGTCAAGAGGTTGGCTGGTGGGCGGGCTTTGGTCTGGCTGGTATCGGTATGGCGGCGGGCTGGGTAGCCTTCATGCTTGGCAAGCCCATGCTTGAGGGCAAGGGCGAGCCGCCCAATCCGGAAGATTTGGCCAAGCCGGTCTTCGGCCCGCTGAACCGCGAATGGCTGATCTATATTCTGGGCGTGGCAGGTGTCGGTATCATCTGGGTTCTGGTGCAACAGAACGCCTATGTCGGAGCCATGCTCGGCCTCGGCTCGGTCTGTGTGCTCGGCTATCTGGCTTGGTTTATGGCAACCAAATGCACGGCGGTTGAACGCAGTCGCATGATCTTGGCCCTCGTGCTCATCGCTGCCTCGGTGATCTTCTTTGTCCTGTTCGAGCAGGCCGGATCGTCCCTGAACCAGTTTGCCGACCGTAACACGCTACTGACCCTGCCTGGCGGCAGTGCGATGACAGCGGCGCAGACCCAGTCGTTCAATTCCGGTTTCATCCTGCTGTTTGCGCCGGCCTTTGCGGCCCTGTGGGCCTTCTTGGGGCGGCGTAATCTGGACCCGTCAGCGCCGATGAAGTTCTCGCTGGCTCTGATGCAGGTCGGGCTTGGCTTCCTGATCCTCGTGGCGGGCGTCAAGTTCGCTGATGGGGCCTATAAGGTGCCGCTGATCTTCTTGGCCATGGCCTATATGCTGCACACGACCGGTGAGCTGTTCCTCAGCCCCGTTGGCCTGTCGCAGATGACCAAGCTTTCGGCTCCTGCCGTGGTCTCGACCATTATGGCGGTCTGGTTCTTGGCCAGTTCTTGGGCGCAATATCTGGGCGGTATGGTTGCGAACCTGACCGCCACTGAGACGGTCGCGGGACAGGTGCTCGATCCAAAGGGGGCGCTTGAAACCTATGCCAGCGTGTTCCAGACCATCGGTATCTGGGCCGTCGGTCTTGGGATCCTCTTGGCCATTGCTAGTCCTTGGCTGAAGAAGCTGGCCCATGGGGTGAAGTAGGGGCTTTGAGCCTTTAGCCTATTGGGGCACCGAACAGGTCCGGTGCCCCTTTGGCTGATCTTGGCGTCAAACAGATCAGAATGGCGTAATGATAAAGGGCTGGAGATTCTCGCCTCGGGGGATGAGGGTGCCCCAAGCTTCGTTCCCCCAAGACCAGGATGTATTGATGTCGAACGCGACCGTGCGGGTGTTGGACGCGGTCAAGTCAATCTGAAGCGCTTGGCTGTAGGTGCGTGAAACCACAGAGCCGGTATTCACATTATCCGATGCGAACATCAGGGTGATCTTTTCAATCGGGGCAACAAAGTTCGAGGTATTGCCATAGAGCGGCATGGCGCACATGGCCTTTGAAACTCCGTTTTGCACACTGGCAAGGCCTGCTGTGAAGGGCAGGTCAGAGGTGTTTATGATCGTAACCGCTTGAGCCGAATTATCCGTCACAAGGCCGGGCGTGCTATTTTTGACCGTGATATTGCCATACTGGTCGACATCCGCTTCTTGGCCTAGGTCTGCATTGGCTGAGGTCAGTGCCGAGATTGCTCCGCCGCCGATGGGGTCGGTCAGCGAGGTGAAGGCCTGATATTGCTCAGACCAATCGATCCTATTGGTTTGTAGATAGTCCGTGTCTTTGAACCAGACGACGGGTTGTGTGGCGTTTGATGACGCCTTGACGGATTTGAAACCGTAGAGCTTGAACCCTAAGGCCTTTGCCTTCGCTACCGTGTCTGCCGACAGGTTTACGATAACAGTGTAATTGCTAGCCATATTAGAACCTCTTTGCTTTCAGTCGCACAGGATGTGCGTCCAGTTTAAACAATAGAGGGAATGTCTATCTTGGAGCGTTTATTTAATTGTGCATATCACAGATAGAATGAAAAATCTTGTGCGATACGCAAAGGGCGTTCAGGCGCTGGCTTGCCGCTTGGCTAAGCGGGTGAGCTCTTCGAGGATGAAATATAGCCGTTTGGCTTCCGCCGAGCTCAAATCCTCAAAGAGATGGTGGGAACCGGACCTATGGGCATCCATGTGGCCACGGCCCAAAATGAGCCAATCAAGGGATATATCCAGCGCTTGGCTCAGCCGCGCGGCGCTCGGCAGTGATATAGCCCCGTCCTTTTTCCATCGACTTAAAGCACTTTCATCGACACCGATCTCTACGGCGAGCGCGTAGAGTTTACGAACGCCGCGCTGTTCTAAAGCGAACGTCAGTCTTTCGCCCATGCCTGACATGGGCGGATTACTGCTATAATAAATTATTTTAGTAAATACTCTTTTAAAGCGAGTTTAGAGGCTGGTTCCGCCGACGGTCAGGCCTTTGATTTTCAGGGAGGGCTGACCAACGCCCACGGGCAGGCTTTGCCCGGCCTTGCCGCAAACTCCGACCCCTTTATCGAAGTCGAAATCATCGCCGATCATTTCCACCCGGGTCAGGGCGCTGGGGCCGTCGCCGATCAGGGTCGCACCCTTCACTGGAGCGGTGATCTTGCCGTTCTCGACCAGATAGGCCTCGGTGCACTGGAACACGAACTTGCCATTGGTGATGTCCACCTGACCGCCGCCGAAATTGGCACAGAACAGGCCCCGCTTCATGGACGCGATCATCTCAGCTTGAGAACTTGTGCCGTTCATCATGCCGGTATTGGTCATCCGGGGCAGGGGCATGTGGGCATAGGACTGACGGCGGCCATTGCCCGTCGCGCTCAGGCCCATCAGGCGCGCGCTCATGCGGTCGTGCATATAGCCAACCAATATGCCGTCCTCGATCAGGACCGTGCGTTCGGTTGGTGTGCCCTCGTCGTCAATGGTCAAGGAGCCGCGCCGACCGGCGAGGGACCCATCGTCAAAGACGGTTACGCCCTTGGCTGCCACGCGCTCGCCAACCCGGCCAGAGAAGGCCGAGATGCCCTTCCGGTTGAAGTCGCCCTCAAGGCCATGGCCGACGGCCTCGTGCAGCAAGACCCCATTCCAGCCGGGGCCGAGCACGACGTCCATTTCGCCAGCAGGGGCGGCGATGGCGTCTAGGTTCACGAGTGCTTGACGCAGCGCCTCGTCGACCTGGCCCTGCCATCTGTCGGGGCTGATCCAGGCCTCATAGCTCGCACGGCCCCCAGCCCCCGAAGACCCGGTCTCGCGGCGACCATCGCGTTCGACTGTGACTTGAACATTAACGCGCACCAGAGGACGAACATCGCGCAACATCATGCCGTCGGCGCGAAGAATTTCGACCGTACGCCGCTCGCCAGCGATCGAGGCCATGACCTGAACTACGCGAGGGTCACGGGCGCGTGCAAAGGCGTCGATCTCTTGCAGCAGGTCAGTCTTGGCGCTGAAGCTCGGCTGGGCCAGAGGATCGGCGTCGGAATAGAGCTTGGTATTGGTTCGGCGCGGCGCCAGATCGGCTGTGCCGCTGTAACCGCGTCTTGCGAGGGCAGCGGACTGTCCGGCCCGACCGATGGCCGCTTCGGTAATTTCGCTGGCATGGGCATAGCCCGCTGTCTCTCCGGCCACGACCCGCAGGCCGAACCCTTCGCCAGAATCGTAGGCGGCAGATTTTAAGCGCCCATCGTCAAAGACGAATGATTCGCTCTCGGACCGTTCCATATAAAGCTCACCATCATCCGCCCCGCTTAGGGCTTCGGCCAAGATCGCCCGCGCACGCTCGGGGTTGACGTCATTGGCTTCCAAAAGGGGCATGGCAATCGTGGGCGAGGTCATTAACTGGGATCCGATCGTCAAAAGCGCTGGTTTTAATATAGGGACATAGTGCCAAAGTTGAAACCGCCTCTGGTCTAATCGCTCATCCCTTGGCAAGACAGGCTTCAACGCGTATGCACGCGCCAGTAAATTGGGAAATGGGGCTGGCTCGGTTCCGAGGTGCGACAATAAGGCCTGAGATTTGGGCTCGTCGTCGAGGGCTGCCGGGGTATGTCACACGGTGAAGAACCTGCTACAGGTGGGTCTTTATCGGTTAGTGCTGGGCCGTAGAGAATATGAGGGCTTCGGGAATGAATATGCGCAAGCTAGCGGCGGGCCTCGCCGGGATGATTGTCGGGGTCGGGTTCAGCGCCCAAGCCTTGGCAACGGAACTGTTGGGCCAACCCACGCCGGACTATATCGGTCTGCAGCAGGCCGCCTCGCCGCTGAAACACTCAGCGATCTTTTTCCACGATGCGATCCTGATGCCGATCATCACGGTGATTTCGATCTTTGTGGCGATCTTGCTCGGCATTATCGTGGTGCGCTTCAATAAGAAGGCGAACCCCGTACCAGCGAAATTTACCCACAACACGGCTTTGGAAGTCGCATGGACCCTGATCCCCGTTGGGATTTTGCTGTTCATCTCGATCTTCTCGTTCAAGCTGCTTTTTGCCTATCACGACATGCCCAAGCCTGACTTGACCGTTAAGGCGACCGGTTATCAGTGGTACTGGGGCTACACCTATCCGGACCAGAAGATCGACGAGATCACGTCGGTTATGCTGTCGGAGGCGGACGCCAAGAAGGCGAATGTTCCCTATCGCCTCGCTGCGGACAATTCCTTGGTTGTGCCCGTCGGTAAGGTGGTCAAGGTTCTGGTTACCGCCTCGGACGTGATCCACAATTTCGCCATGCCAGCCTTTGGTTTGAAGACTGACGCCATTCCAGGCCGGGTTAACGAAACCTGGTTCAAGGCTGAAAAGACCGGCATGTATTACGGTCAGTGCTCAGAGTTGTGCGGCGTCGATCATGCCTTTATGCCAATCCAGATCCGGGTCGTGACCCAAGAAGAGTTTGACGCTTGGGTCCTGACCAAGGCTCCACCGGCCCCGGCGGCTCCTGCCGCAACGCCTGTGGCCACGCCTGCAGCCCCTGCGGCACCCGCCGCGCCGGTTGCTGCTGCCCCCGCCCCGCAGAAGACCGCTCAACTCGACGTGGCTGCCAAGCCCGTCGCGATGAACTGATAGTTCGAGGAAGAGTTAGACGATGGCAAACTCCGCCGCACACGCCCACGGTCATGACGATCATGACCACAAGCCGGGTTTCTTTACCCGGTGGTTCTTCTCGACCAACCACAAGGATATCGGCACCCTCTACATCCTGTTCGCCATTATGGCGGGCCTGGTCGGCGGGGCCCTGTCTGGCCTGATCCGCTTGGAACTGGACCAACCTGGCATCCAGTTTTTCAGCGCGACCTCAGGGGTCAGCTTCCTCGGTCTGATTGAACAGTCAAAGCATGGCTATAATACAGTCGTAACCGCCCACGCCCTGATCATGATCTTCTTCATGGTTATGCCCGCGATGATCGGTGGTTTCGGCAACTGGTTTGTCCCGATCATGATCGGCGCGCCAGACATGGCCTTCCCCCGAATGAACAACATCTCGTTCTGGCTGTTGATCGCGGCTTGGGTCCTGCTCTGCATGTCCCTCTTTGTCGACGGTGGTCCTGGACGCGGGTTTGGCGGAGGTTGGACAATCTATCCGCCCCTATCCACAAAGGGTCATACGGGTCCGGCGATGGATCTGGCGATCTTCTCGCTTCACCTTGCGGGTGCCAGCTCGATCTTGGGCGCGATTAACTTCATCACCACCATCTTCAATATGCGTGCTCCGGGCATGACCATGCACCGTATGCCGCTCTTTGCCTGGTCGGTTTTGATCACAGCCTTCTTGTTGCTGCTGTCCCTGCCTGTTCTGGCCGGTGCGATCACCATGTTGCTGACCGATCGCAACTTCGGCACCAGCTTCTTCGATCCTGCCGGTGGTGGCGATCCTGTGATGTTCCAACACCTATTCTGGTTCTTCGGTCACCCCGAAGTGTACATCCTGATCCTTCCCGGTTTTGGCATTATCAGCCATATTGTTTCGACCTTCTCCAAGAAGCCCATCTTCGGTTATCTGGCCATGGCCTATGCCATGGTGGCCATTGGCTTCGTCGGCTTCGTTGTGTGGGCTCACCACATGTATACGGTCGGCATGACGATTGATCTGCGGGCCTATTTCGTCGCAGCGACCATGGTCATTGCAGTTCCCACTGGGATTAAGATCTTCTCTTGGATCGCGACCATGTGGGGCGGTTCGGTGGACTTTAAGACCCCCATGCTATGGGCGATGGGTTTCATCTTTCTGTTCACCGTCGGCGGCGTGACCGGCGTTGTGCTTGCCAATGCCGGAATCGACTACTCGTTGCACGACACATATTACGTGGTGGCCCACTTCCACTACGTGCTGTCACTTGGTGCAGTGTTCGCGATTTTCGCGGGCTTCTACTACTGGTTCGAGAAGATGTGGGGCGTGAAGTACAACGAGTTCCTCGGCTGCGTGCACTTCTGGATCACCTTCGTTGGCGTGAACCTGATCTTCTTCCCTCAACATTTCTTGGGTCTACAGGGCATGCCACGTCGTTATGTGGACTATCCTGAAGCCTTCAGTAAGTGGAACCACGTCTCGAGCATTGGCTATGCCATTACGCTTGTGGGTGTTGGCATCTTCTTGCTGGTGCTGCTGGAGGCGGCGATCCGTCGTCGTAAGGCCGAAGCCAATCCGTGGGGCGAAGGTGCCACGACGTTGGAATGGACCTTGTCGTCACCACCGCCGTTCCACCAGTTCAATACCCTGCCCGTGATCAAAGACGACGGTCACTGAGCCCTAGACGACGCGTAATACTGAGGGACGTGGTTTCGGCGAGCCTAGCCGCGAGCTGCGTCCCTCAGATCGTTTCAAAGGAAGCGTTCCCCACCCATGACCGACCTCACGGCTCCCTTGTCTGCTTCGGAAATCTCCGCTGAACCGCCGGAAACGGCGGGGCGTGAGCAGACGGCGCGTTGGCAGGACTTTCTGGCGCTGATGAAGCCGAGGGTCATGTCGTTGGTGGTCTTTACGGCCCTAACCGGTCTGGTCTGTGCGGGTGGCACGATCAATCCGATTATCGCAGCGGTCGCTGTGTTCTGTATCGCCATAGGTGCTGGGGCCTCAGGGGCTCTGAACATGTGGTACGACGCAGATATTGACGCTCAGATGCGCCGTACGCGCGGTCGTCCGGTGCCCGCTGGCCGGGTGCAGCCCGCCGACGCCCTTACCTTGGGCGTGGTCATGTCACTCTTTTCGGTCATGCTCATGGGTATGGCGACCAATTGGTTAGCCGCCGGCCTGCTGGCCTTTACGATCCTCTTCTATGCCTTGATCTACACCATGTGGCTCAAACGCTCGACGCCTCAGAACATCGTCATTGGTGGCCTAGCGGGCGCCTTGCCTCCGGTGATTGGATGGGCCGCCGTCAGCGGTACAACCCCGATCAATGCTTGGCTGCTCTGCGCCATCATCTTCATGTGGACCCCGCCGCACTTTTGGGCCCTGTCGCTCTACACGTCAGAGGACTATGCCAAGGCCGGTGTGCCGATGATGCCGGTCGCCAAGGGGGCTAAGTCCACCCGTCTTCAGATCCTCATCTATAGTCTGCTGCTTGTGCCTGTTTGCCTGATGCCGGTGGTGACTGGCCTTGGCGGGCCAGCATACTTGGCGGTGTCGGGCCTTGGCGGAGCGGTGTTCCTGCTGCTCGCCGTGCGCCTGTTCCTCAGCCACGCCGGGGATGCGGCAGATCCGCGCATTGATGCCGGACTCTACGATGTTCGCGCTGCGGCCAAGGATGCGCGCAACCTTTTTGCCTTTTCGATCCTATATCTGTTCTTGATGTTCGCCGCTCTCTTGGCCGAGCACATGTTCGGGATCAAGCCGTTCGCGGCCCTCTCCTTCCTGCAAGGATTTAACAGATGACCAAAGCCTCTGTAGAACCACCTACCGATGCACCAATTCAGCCTGTTTTGGGACCTGAAGGTGCCGAGCAGGCCAAGGCGCGGAATATGCGCAACATCGTGTTGGGCCTATCCCTCGTCGGGTTCGTAATCCTGATTTTCGTTGTGACCCTTGTGAAACTAGGAGGCAATGTTGGAAACCGCCCCCTCTGAAAATGAAAAGTCAGGCGCCCGCCCACCGCGGTCAAATGCCCGCCTCGCCATTATCTGCTTGCTGGTCACCTCCGGCATGCTTGGCGCGGCCTATGCCTCGGTGCCCCTTTATAAACGCTTTTGTCAGTTAACCGGCTTCGGCGGCACGGTGCGACAGGCGGAGGCCGCACCGACGACCGTGTTGGAGCGCCCGATCACGATTCGTTTCGATACCAATGTCCGCGACTTGCCCTGGAGCTTTAAAGCCGAGCAGGTGAGTCAGAGCGTGAAAATCGGATCGACAGGTCTGGCCTTTTTTAAGGTCACCAACACCAGTAACCAGACGCTAACCGGCCGGGCCAGCTATAATGTTATGCCTGCGTCAGCGGGCTCCTATTTCCAGAAACTGGAATGTTTCTGTTTTACGGACCAGACGTTGAAGCCAGGGCAAACCCTTGATTTCCCTGTCGTATACTTTGTGGATCCGAAGTTTGCGACCGATGAGGATACGCGAGGCACCCAAGAAATTACCCTGTCCTATACCTTCTTCCAGGATGTAAAATCCGTGGGTAAGCAGGCGGGACTGCAAGTCGCACCAGGCAATGGCAGCAATGCACTTGGCGTCAAGCCCAGCGCGGGGCTATAGCCTATAGATATCACGTGGTGGCGGCCTGACTGGGCCGTCACATTCTACCAAGGGGTTGGTGCCATCATGGCTCAAGATGCTGTTGAACACGATTATCACCTAGTCAATCCAAGTCCGTGGCCCTTTGTGGGTTCGGCGGCCGCCACGATTATGGCGATCGGTGGCGTCATTTGGATGAAGGGCATGTTTGGGCTTGAAAAGCACACGCTGTGGCCCTTCTTGCTTGGCCTGTTCGGTGTGCTCTACACCATGGTCGGATGGTGGACCGAAGTGGTTCGTGAGGCCAATCAGGGTGATCACACCCCGGTAGTCTCTATCGGTCTGCGCTATGGCATGATCCTGTTCATTGCTTCTGAAGTGATGTTCTTCGTGGCTTGGTTCTGGATCTTCTTCGAAATGTTCCTGTTCCAAGGTGTTCGCACCCAATCTGGCATCGAAGAGGTTGCGACCGCTTGGGCCACCTGGCCACCCAAGGGCGTTGAAACCGTCCCGGCTTGGCAATTGCCTTTGGTCAATACGCTGACGCTGCTGCTGTCTGGTACAACCGTGACCTGGGCTCACCATGCCATTCAGACCAATGATCGTAAGGGCGCACGTCTAGCCCTGATCTTGACCGTCATTCTCGGCGTTCTGTTCTCAATGATCCAAGTCTACGAATATAACCACATCCTCCATGAGAACCTGTTCTTCTCGGAAGAGGCGGCCAATGCTGGGCTCTATGGTTCATCTTTCTTCATGGCCACGGGTTTCCACGGCTTCCACGTTCTGATCGGTACGATCTTCTTGGTGGTCTGTTTGATCCGTCTCATGAAGGGTGACTTTACGCCAAAGCAGCATTTCGGTTTTGAAGCTGCCGCTTGGTATTGGCACTTCGTGGACGTGGTGTGGCTGTTCCTGTTCGCCTTTGTCTATGTCGTTTTCGGCGCAGCCTAAGGTGACCAAACCCAATCCCGTGCTGGCGGGCCTCGCATGCCGATGCCCCCAGTGCGGTGAGGGTGCCCTTTTTGAGGGCTTTCTAAAGGTCAGCGAGCGGTGCGAGGCCTGCGGTCTTGACCTTCGCAAGTCGGATAGTGGCGACGGGCCTGCCGTCTTCGTCATCTTGATCGTCGGCTTTATCGTCGCCTTTGCGATGTTGTTCAGCGAGTTCACCCTACATCCGCCCGTCTGGGTTCATCTTGTAGTCTGGATGCCTTTGACGGCGGTGCTCTGCCTTGGCCTCATGCGACCCTTTAAAGGTATTATGATCGCCCTTCAGTTCCATAACCACGCCTCACAGGCCCGTAATGATGACTGACAAGCCCATCGCCAAGGCTCGCCTTCCCATCGGTTTGACCGTCGTGACGGCAATCTGTCTGGCCATTTTGGTTGCTTTAGGCGCGTGGCAACTGGAGCGCTTGGCGTGGAAGCGGGATCTCCTCGCCCATATTGCGGCCCTTCAATCTGCGCCTGCCCGTCCGATTGATCAGGTCCTCACCACCGATGCGCGGCTTGAATTTGCGCGGGTGACTGCCGTATGTCCGGGCTTAGCGACCGCGCCCTATCTCAAACTCTATAGCCTTGTCGATGGTAAGATCGGCGTGCGGTTGATCTCGGCCTGTACCTTGACGACAGGCCCCTATGGATCCGTCTTGGTTGATCGTGGTTTCCTCGCAGAGACCGTCATCGAACGGCCTAGCCAGTCAGTAAGTAGCGTTCCAACGCCCATTACCGGCATCCTGCGTCCGCCTGATCAGGCCAATTTCGTCACTCCGGTGCCGCAGAACGACCAATGGTACGCTCGTGATGTCGCCGCCATGGCCAAGGCCTTGAAGGCTGATCGGCCTGCGCCAGTGATGCTCTATGCCGAGACCTCGACCAATCCTGAGCTCAAGGGGCTCTTGCCCATCGCGGTCCCCGCCGAAATTTCAAACCGCCATATGGAATATGCCCTGACATGGTTCGGTCTTGCCGCAACCCTTTTGGGCGTCTATGTGGCGGTCCTTGTACGCGGTCGGCGGGTTTAAGATGAACTATGTCTCAACGCGCGGGGCGTCCCCTGCGATCGGTTTTTTAGATGCCGTGCTGGCGGGCCTTGCCCCTGATGGCGGTCTCTATGTGCCCGAAGTCTGGCCCTCCTTTACGCCTGCGGAGATCTCTAGCTTCTCCGGCATGGCCTATGCCGAGGTGGCCGCCAAGGTGCTTGGACGCTTTGCCGGTGACGAGATCCCCAGCGAGGTCTTGGCCAAGATGACGGCTGAGGCCTATGCCTCCTTTGCCCACCCCGCCGTAACGCCCCTGACCCAGCTCTATCCCAGCGTCTGGCAGATGGAACTGTTCCACGGCCCGACCTTAGCCTTCAAGGATGTGGCCATGCAGTTGCTGGCCCGCCTCTATGACTATGCCTTGGCGGCTCAGGGCCGGACCATGACCATCATTGCCGCCACCTCTGGCGATACGGGCGGTGCGGCGGTTGAAGCCTTCCGCGGCGCGCGCCATGCCCGGATAGCCGTTCTGTTCCCCGATGGCCGGATCAGCGAGGTCCAGCGGCGGTTCATGACCACGACGGGTGATGCCAATGTCCGGGCGGTGGCCGTGCAGGGGACCTTTGACGACTGCCAGACCATCGTCAAAGCCATGTTCCAAGATGACGACTTCCGCCAAGCGGTCGATCTGTCGGGCGTCAACTCGATCAACTGGGCGCGGATCGCGGCCCAGAGCGTCTACTATTTCACGGCGGCGGCAGCGCTTGGTGCGCCGGCCCGCCCTGTTTCCTTTGCTGTCCCCACCGGTAATTTCGGCGATGCCTTTGCTGGCTATGTCGCCAAGCAGATGGGCCTGCCGATCGAGCGGATCATCGTCGCCACCAATGGCAACGATATTCTGGCGCGGATGCTGCAAGAGGGTCGCTATGCCAAGGGGTCGGTCCTAGCGACCCAAAGCCCCGCCATGGACATTCAGATCGCCTCGAACTTCGAGCGGCTCTATTTCGAATGTGTCCGCCGCGATGGGGCCGAGACGGCGCGGGCCTTTAAGGCCTTCAACGAGACCGGCGGCATCACCATTCCTCCCGAAGCCTTGGCCACCATGCGCGAGACCTTTGTCGGGATGGGCGTTAATGAGGCTGAGACGACGGCCACGATCATTTCGACCTTTACCGATACCGGCCAACTGATTGACCCCCACACAGCGGTCGGCGTCTGTGCCGCGCGCCGCATTGGTGCTGTTGAGCCCACGACCCCTGTCGTTGTTCTGGCCACAGCCCACGCGGCCAAGTTCCCTGAAGCCGTGACAGAGGCCGCAGGTGTTGCCCCGGTCTTGCCGCTCAAGGCCAAGGGCGTCGCCGAGCGCGACGAGGTCTATGACCGTCTCCCTGCCGATTCCGACACGATTAAGGCCTATATCCGGGCCTTCGCGGCCAAGGGCATGACCTCTTGAGTGCAAGCCTGCACCGCCTGGCCAACGGGGTTCGTGTGGTTTGCGATCCCATGCCGGGGCTAGAGACCTTTGCCCTTTCGGTCGTGATCGGACGCGGCGCGCGCTATGAGACCAAAGACCAGTCCGGCTGGTGCCACCTGCTCGAACATATGGTTTTCAAGGGCGCGGGCTCTCGCTCCTCGCGCGATATTGTCGAACATATCGAGGCTGAGGGCGGCAATATCAATGCAGCCACCGGCTATGAACGAACCAGCTTTCAGGTGCGCGCCCTCAAGGGTGGCCTGCCTCTGGCCATGGAGATCGTCTCCGACCTGATCCGCCGCCCGACCTTAGCGCCCGCCGACATGGTTCGCGAAAAACAGGTCATCGCGCAAGAGATCGCCGAAGCGGCTGATGCCCCTGACGACTATGTGTTCGATCTGGCCCAGACGGCCGCCTTTGGGGCCCATCCGCTGGGACGGCCTATCCTTGGAACCTCGGCCAGCGTCGAGACCGCAACGCCCCAATCGTTAGAGGCCTTCCGTGCCCATCTCTATGAACCCTCGGCCATTGTCGTCTGCGCGGCCGGGGCGGTCGATGAGGCTGAACTGCTCGCCCTGTCAGAGCGCTGGTTTGGCGATGCGCCTGCTTCGGGCCTCGACCTGTCCGCCACGGCACCCGAGCCGGTCCAGTTTGTTGGTGGGTCTCAGCCCAAGGTGCGGCGATTGGAACAGGCCCATCTGGTCCTGATGCTTCCGGCCCCCAGCGCCCGCGACGATGACTATTTCGCCCTGCGTGTCTTTTCGGAGATCTTGGGCGGCGGCATGTCCTCTCGCCTGTTCCAAGAGGCCCGCGAGCGGCGCGGTCTGGCCTATGCGATCGATGCCTATGCCGACACCTATGCCGATGCCGGAGCGCTGGGCGTCTATGCCGGGTGCGCGGCCAAGGACGGGCTGGAATTGGCCAAGGTCACAGCCGGTGAGATCATGGGCCTTGCCGAGCGTACCGAGCCGGGCGAATTGGCCAGAGCCAAGGCGCAGCTCAAATCCTCACTCTTTATGGCGCGGGAGTCGGCACTTGCCCGTGCCGAGCAGGCGGCAGGTCAGGTTCTGCTCTTTGATCGGCTGTTCAGCACCCAAGAGATCGGGACCTCCATCGATCAGGTCGAGGCCAGTGACGTCCAACGCCTTGGCTCGAGCCTCCTAGAGCCGCGCTTGACCGCAACGGCGGCCTTGGGTGCCAAGGGTGCTGCAGCGGCGGCTGAGGGCTTTGGCCGGGCCTTGCACGGGTAAGCCACCTATTCGGGGCGCGATCAGCGCTTCGCCGCCGATAGGTCTCGAATGGGCTTGAATTCCGAGCCAGAGCGCCAAGTGGGCCAACGGGTCGAATTGGCGAGCTTTAGGCCAATCTCATAGAATAGAGCGACATCTTGGGCCGCGCCGCGCAGGTCCCAGTCGGGTTTCCAGACATCGCAGGTCTGGTGATAGCAGTTGGCCGTATAGTCCGCGACCCAGCGATCTCCCGCAGCCCTTCCGCCCTCGACCAGATCAGCCCCGCCGCCCAGTCCCATCAAGAGCAGAACCGGCACGCCACGCTTGGCGACCGAGAAATGATCGGCGCGGTAAAAGAGCGCGCGCTCGGGCTTGGCGTCGGGGGTAATGGTGCGGCCCTGCTTGGCAGCCGCCGCGGCCAGATCATCTTCCAGTTCATTTTGGCCATAGCCGACCAAGACCACATCCTTGGCTGGGCCGGCCGTCTGAAGCACATCCATGGTCAGGTTGGCGACGGTCGTTTCTAACGGCAAGGTGGGGTGGACGGCATAGGTCTCTGATCCCAGAAGGCCGCGTTCCTCGGCGGTCCAGGCGGCAAATACGAGGGTCCGGTCAGGGCGTGGGCCCTTGGCAAAGGCCCGGGCCAACTCAATCGTGCCTGCAACGCCAATCGCATCATCAGCGGCACCGGGGCGCACAGTTCTTCCTTGAGCGTCGGGCTTACCGACTCCATAGGCATCCCAGTGGGCGGAGAACATGATGCTCTCCAGCGGGCGGGTCTTGCCGGTCAGCTTGGCCAGCACATTGTGGCTTTCGACGGCGGTGAACTGGTTGCCGAGTTTGGCGCTGAACAGGGCGCCGGGCAGGGTGACGGGCTTGAAATCAGGCTGGCGGGCCTGCTGCTTCAGAGCCTGAAGGTCCAGCCCTGACTGCTGAAACAGCTTCGCGGCGACCTCCTGTTGGATCCAGCCTTGCAGCGGCACGCGCTCCTTGATCGGATCGGCGCGAACAATATCAAAGCTCTCGCCGCCAGGGGCCGTGACCGTACTCCAGCCATAGCCTGCGCCAGGTGTGTCGTGGATGATCAACAGGCCAGCGGCTCCGCGCCGCGCCGCCTCTTCGAACTTGTAGGTCCAGCGGGCATAGTAGGTCGCTGCGAGGCCTGAAAACTTGCCATAGGCCCCATCGCTGGGCTTGGCCTCAAAGTCGGGATCGTTGATCAGCATGACCAAGATCTTGCCGTTCACATCCACGCCCTTGAAGTCGTCCCACCCGCGTTCGGGGGCCGCGACGCCATAGCCGACAAAGACCATCTGAGCCCTGTCCAAGGTGATCTCAGCGGTTGGGCGTTGGCTGGTCAGATAAAGGTCCTTGGCCTGTATCAGCGGGGTGTCTCCGGTCTTTGTAGAGACGCTGAAGGCACTGGCAGGGCTGACCTGAAAGCGGATCAGGGGTACGCGCTGGGTCCAGCCACCCTTTTCTCCGCCTGGCTCTAGGCCCAGCGCTTTGAACCGCTCGGTCAGGTAAGCGATGGTTTTGGTTTCCCCGGCCGTGCCAGGATTGCGGCCCTCAAACTCCTCTGAGGCCATGACCTTGATCGTCTCGGACAGTTGCGCCGGGTCGATCGGCCCTGAGCCTTGATAGACAAAGGCAGGCCGGTCTTGCCCATGGGCTCCACCAAGAGCAGCGGCGGACCAGAGGGCGGCGGTGAGGGCTGCGAGACGACGCATGGCGGATCCTAATATGAGAGTAAGGGTAGCGAAGAGCCTAACGGCGAAAACCCCGCGCTCCGAAAGGAGGCGGGGCCAATTCGTCGTCGCTAACCGAAGGTCTCTTAGTCGAGACGCAGGTTGTCGGCGGAAGCCTTGCCGGTGCGGCGATCGGCTTGCAGGTCATAGGACAGACGCTGTCCATCCTGAAGGCCCGAAAGACCAGCCCGTTCAACGGCTGAAATATGGACGAAGATGTCGCCGCCGCCATTGTCTGGCTGAATAAAGCCAAAGCCCTTGGTGGAGTTGAACCACTTCACCGTGCCCGTACCCGAGCCGGTGGTTTCACCCATGGGGGCCGAAGGGGCTGGACGCGGACGTGCAGGCGCACGGTCCGAATTGCCGCCACCGGTGCCGCCACTCAGAACGCGCAGCTCACCGGCCGAGGTCTTGCCCGACCGACGGTCTTGCTCAAGCTCATAGGCAATAGACTGGCCTTCATCGAGGCTGCTTAGACCGGCCCGCTCGAGGGCTGAAATATGGACGAAAACGTCCTGACCGCCGTCACTTGGTTCAATGAACCCAAAGCCCTTGGTCGAATTGAACCACTTAACTGTGCCTGTCGGCATAGACCTTCCTCACCACTTCCACCTGCGAGTCGGACTGCTGCGCACAGCTCGGCCGCCCTCGGATCGCCATCAACAACCAGCGCCCGGACCTTTGCACCAAGGTGCCTAGTCCCGATAACCGACTTCACACCTCAAAATATCACTGTGCAAAGCAACTCCCAAATCAAAATTGCAAGCCGTTACAGCAATGGGGCGTCAATGTGGCGCAATAGACCCATATTTTCCGCTTTTTCCGGTACTTATGGATAATCCTAATTCTGATCTGCTGAGGCCTTGCCGAACAGGGAATTGGCCGCAAGCTGCTCTCTCATGGCTTCTGGGTCTAGGGTGCCCGCCCGATCCATCTCGACAAGCTCGGGTGGAACATACCAGTGAAGGACGTCCGATCCGTAGGCTTTCCAGACGGTTTGCGCCACATCAGAGGGGGGAATGGCGCGGAAAATGCCCTCCTTAGGCGCATTTTCGACCGCACCGGGCGGTAAGAGCGGGGTATCGATCAGGCCGGGCAGGACGTCTGCGACCCGCACGCCGAAGGCCTTGAACTCAACAGATAGGGCTTCGGTCAGGCCCTTCACCGCGTGCTTGGTGGCCGAATAGACCGCTATGCCGGGCATGCCAAAGGTTGCTGAAGATGACGAAGTTGTGAAGCAAAGGGAGCCGGGCGTTGCCTTCAAATATTGGATCGCCTCGTGGATTCCGATCAAGACCCCGACGAAATTGACATTCACGACGGCCATAATGTCTTCAAAGGTCTGGTCGGCAAAGGGGCCGCCCCGGCCAATCCCGGCATTATTGTAGAGGATGTCCATCTTGCCATCGGTTGTCTGCGCAAAGGCGGCGAGCGCGGCGCGATAGGCCATGCGATCGGTGACGTCGAGCGTTTGGACGATACAGTTTTCGGTGCCCAGTTCCGCCTCGAGCGCCTTGAGGCCAGCACTATTGACGTCACAGCCGCCAATGAACCAGCCCTTGGCGTGGAACAGGCGGGCGGTCTCGAGACCCATGCCAGAGGCAGCGCCGGTGATGAAGATGGACTTGCGCCCGTTGGCCTTGGTCATGGTCTGGTGTTTCCTACCGTTACGGCCCTTTGCGGGCTCGATTATTGTGGGGATCAGGCTGCGGGCGCGGTTTGGGCACCGCGAACCAGTTTGCCGGGCAGGGCTCCCGTCGGCTGCCCTTCGCGATAGACGACCGTGCCACTGACAATGGTCGCGACATAGCCCTCCGCCTCCTGCATCAGACGCCGTGCGCCTGCAGGCAGGTCATAGATCATGTGCGGCGGGCGCAATTGCAGCCGCGCCATATCGATAATGTTGAGGTCCGCCTTATAGCCGACAGCGACGACGCCCCGGTCGAGCAGGCCGACGGCCTCTGCTGTGTCACGGGTCTGGCTACGGACCACGAAGGGCAGGGTGAGCTGTTCGCCGCGTGTGCGGTCACGGCACCAATGGGTCAGCATATAGGTCGGCACACTGACGTCACAGATCGCCCCAACATGGGCCCCACCATCGGACAGGCCAAAGACGGTGTTGGGGTTCTTCATCATGGTTAGGGTGTTGTCGAGACTGCCCTCTGTGTAGTTGTGCATGGCAAAGAACAGGAAGCCTGATCCGTCACCGGCGGCCAGCATGTCATAGACGATGGCGTCTGGGCTGGTGCCCTCACGCTTGGCGCGGGCGGCAATGCTGTCTTCGGGGGCGGGTTCATAGTTCGGCGGATCGCCCAGCTCGAACATCTTGTGATAGGCCCCGGCCAAGGAATTGATGAAGGGATGGCCGCGCTCGGGCGCTTCGGACAGGATGCGGGCGCGGACCTCTGGATCACGCATGACCGCTGCCCGCTCGCTAAACGGCAGGTCGGCAATGGCCATATAGCTGGGCCTTGTGATGAAGGGATGGGCCGAGCCTTGCAGGCCAAGCATCAGGCCCACAGGACGGCCCTGAACCTGAGCCTTGATCGGCAGGCCCTCATCAGCGGCCTCGTCCAAGCGGGTCATCAGTTCGCGCCATTGGTCAGGCGCGGCATCGGCCTGAACCATCGAAAAGCTTAAGGGGCGACCCGACACCTCGGTCAGGGTCTTGATCAGGCCGAACTCGTGGTCCATCTGGCGGAAGTCCGAGACCCATTGCAGAACGCCAGTACCCGCCTCGGCCAGCCCCTCGGCAATGGCGATCATCTCGGCGTCGGCTGCCCCAATGGTGGGGGTCAGGTCGCCATCGGCGGTGCGGTGAACCATGGTGCGGGTGGTCGAAAAGCCCAAGGCCCCGGCCTCTATGGCCTCGCGGGTCAGGGCCTTCATCTGAGCGATCTCTTCGGGGGTCGCATCCTCGCGGTCCGCGCCGCGCTGGCCCATCACATAGACCCGCAAGGCCCCGTGCGGCGCTTGGGCAGCGACATCGACATCGTGGGGCAGGGCGTCGACGGCGTCCATATAGTCGCCAAAACTCTCCCAGTTCCAGGATAGGCCCTCATGCAGGGCTGTGCCGGGAATGTCTTCAACCCCTTCCATCAGCCGCACGAGCGTGTCGCGGTCGGCCACGCGCACCGGGGCAAAGCCAACGCCGCAATTGCCCATCACGACTGTGGTCGAGCCGTGCAAGGACGAGGGGGTCAGGCGGCTGGTCCAAGTGGCTTGACCATCATAGTGGGTGTGGATATCGACCCAGCCGGGGGTGACGAGCAGGCCCGCAGCGTCGATCTCTTCGGCAGCGCTGCCCTTGACGGTGCCAACCGCCACGATCTTGCCTTGGCGAAGGGCCACATCGGCGACAAAGGGCTCACCGCCATTGCCATCGACGACCGTGCCGCCGCGAATGATCAGATCATAGGCTGTGCTGGAACCATCCATGGCCCGTCTCCTCCAAAAAGGCCTTCGTGTTGGGCCTTGGGAGAAACAGACTAGCGAGGCGGCGCAGGCGCGCCAAACCTATTTTGCTAAAGGGGGCGGGATTCTATCACCGCTGCAGCCAAGGCCTGACCGGAGGCAAAGGCATATTCTATCCGAGGGCCAAGCCGCCAGTCGCCGCAAACGCCAAGCCCGAGGCTTTCGGCCCAGCCAAAGGGCGTACCCGCAGGCTGTTCGATCTGGGCATAGCGCCAGCGGTGGGCGGTCAGGCTGATCGGGGTCGTAAAGGTCGCATGGTCCGCAAAGGCGGTCAGTAGGGCCTGAGCCACCGCGTCGGCGGTCTCTTCCAGATGGGTCTTGGACCAGGCCGGTGAGCCATGCAGGACCCAGGCCTCTGGCCCGCCTCGTCCAGGTTTGGAGGTCTCGCGCGATATCCACGACAGGGGACCGGTCTCGAGCCGCGCCGCATCAAAATCAGCCTCAACCGGCGCCTCAAACACGGCCATGGCGGCCCAGCAGGGTGCGCTGCGGACCGCTTCGGCCTCGCGGGCCATGTGAGGGACCCAATCGCTGATCAGAGGCCCAGTCTGTTCAGCCGGTACGGCGACCAGCACGACCTCAAAGGGCCCTTCGCGCTCGCCCTCTGCGAACCGAAGGCTCCAAGCCCCCGGACCGCCCTCTATGGCCAGAACCTGACGGCCAAACCTTGCGTCCAGACCCTCGAGCGCTGCCTTAATCACCTGGTTCATGCCGCCCACGCCAACATAGCGATCATCCCCGCCGAGGGGTTCGCTTGTGCCATCAGCGCCGATCTTGATCAGCTTGCCTTGCCAAGGCGCGCAGGCTCCAGCGGCAGTCCAGCCCGCGACCGCCTTGGTCAAGCCCTCGCCCCTGACGGTGAAAAACTGAGCGCCGTGATCGAGCCGCACCGTCCCCAGCGCAGTTTCCATCCGGCGGGTGCTCATCCGCCCGCCGGGGCCACGCCCCTTATCAAACAGGGTCACCTGATGACCTGCCTCTTGCAGGCGGCCGCCTGCTGCGGCCCCGGATAGGCCTGCTCCGATAATGGCGATGGTGGTCATGGCTAAACAGTCTCTCGTGAACAGCCTGACCTAAGCCAGCCGCACGGGGGGTCAAGTCCTTTAGCACTATCGCCAGCGGGCATGGGCCAGGGCTGCGGCGCGGTGGAGCCAGATGTGGCGGGCGGCGAGCCGTTCGATGTCCACGTCATAACCGCCGCCCAGAACACCGGCCACGGGAATGCCTCGGCTTAAGGCGGCGTCCAACACGAAAGACTCCCGCGCGGCTAGCCCTTGGTCGGAGAGGTTCAACCGGCCCAACCGGTCCTCGCGATGGGGATCCACCCCGGCAATATAGAAGACCAGATCCGGGCGCACGCGCCGAATGAGGCTAGGCAAGATATCGTCGAGCCTTGCCAGATAGTCGGCGTCCTCGATCCCATCATCCAGCTCTATGTCAAGGTCGCTGATCGCCTTTCGGACCGGAAAATTCTTGGCGGCATGCATCGAGAAGGTGAAGACGCGGGGGTCATGTTCGAAAATGCGTGCGGTGCCGTCGCCTTGATGGACATCGAGATCTACCACCAAGACCTGCCGAACCCGTCCCTCGGCGAGCAAGTCATGGGCGGCGACAGCGACATCATTAAAGACGCAAAAGCCCGCGCCCTCTTGGTGGCTGGCATGATGACTTCCGCCCGCCGTGTTGCAGGCGACGGCCTCGGTCAGGGCCAATCTCGCGGTGAGGATCGTGCCACCGGACGCCGCCTGTGCCCGCTTGGCAACCTCTGCTGTGATGGGCAGGCCAATGCGGCGCGCGACGGCGGGCTCGACCTGTGCGGTCAGGACCGCCTGCACATAGGCGGGGTCATGGGCGAGGCAGAGCTGCGCCGCGCTGGCAAGGTCTGGGCGGTGGAAGCCTTGCGGCCCTGCCAGTCCCTCCGCTTCAATCATCTTGGCTAAGGCCGCGAACTTGCCCATCGGAAATCGATGGCCGGGCGGCATGGGGGCATCATAGGCCGGATGAAAAACAATGGGGACCATGGGTTCTATTTGGGGCCCTATGGGAACGAAGGCAAATGGGAGCCTTTCGCATCATGATTGCTCAAAGCCCCTGCTTCCGTTAGACCCAAGCCATGCAAACTGGCCTCTCCCATCTGTCCCGCTCCGCCAAGGCTTGGCCCTTCGACCAAGCCCGCGCCCTGTTGAACCGCCTTATCCGCACCCGCTTGGAAACCAGCGAAGAGCGCGACTTGGCGGCCGTCTTGATCGCTGACGGCAAGATCGAGGAGGCGGTGCGGACCCTGCCAGCCCTGCAAAAACCGGTGGTTTTCGAGACAGGCTATGGTCCGTCCGGCCTGCCGCACATCGGCACCTTTGGCGAGGTGTCGCGCACGACCATGGTGCGGGCGGCTTTCCGTGCCTTGACCGAGAACGCCATCCCGACCCGTCTGGTCTGTTTTTCCGACGACATGGACGGGCTGCGTAAGGTTCCGGACAATATTGAGAACAAGGCCGTGCTGCAGGAGGATCTGCATAAGCCCCTGACGGTGGTGCGCGACCCGTTTGGCCTCTATCCGAGCTTCGGTGAGCATAATAATGCCCGCCTGCGCGCTTTCCTCGATGGGTTTGGTTTCGAGCACGAGTTCCTCTCCAGCACCCAGTGCTATCGCTCGGGCATGTTCGATGAGACCCTGCTGCGGGCCTTGGCGCGATATGACGACATCCAAAAGGTCATGTTGCCGACCCTGGGCGAAGAACGGCGGGCGAGCTATTCGCCGTTCCTGCCGATCAGCCCCAAGACCGGCAAGGTCTTGCAGGTGCCGACGCTGGAGCGCCATGTCGATCGCGGCACCATCGTCTTTGCCGACGAGGACGGCACCCTAACCGAGGTTCCCGTCACAGGCGGTGCGGTCAAGATGCAGTGGAAGCCCGACTGGGCCATGCGCTGGGCGGCAATGGGCGTGGACTATGAGATGTCCGGCAAGGACCTGATCGACTCGGTCAAGGTCTCCAACCAGATCTGTAAGATCCTCGGCGGCGTCCCGCCCGAAGGCTTTAACTATGAGCTTTTCCTCGATGAGGAGGGGCAGAAGATCTCCAAGTCCAAGGGCAATGGCCTGACCATGGAGGACTGGCTGCGTTACGGCACGCCCGAAAGCCTGTCCTACTATATGTTTCAGTCGCCCAAGTCAGCCAAGCGCCTGTTCTTCGACGTGATCCCCAAGGCGACGGACGAATATCTGCAACAGCTCGATGCCTACCAAGGCCAAGACGAGGCCAAGCAGATCGATAATCCAGTCTGGCATGTTCATACGGGACGGCCACCGCAATTTGGCTCGCCGGTCTCGTTCAGCCTGCTGCTCAATCTGGTGTCGGCGGCCAATGCCTCTGACAAGGCGATCCTCTGGGGCTTCCTGTCGCGATATATTCCCGGCGCAACGCCTGAAAGCCAGCCCCTGCTCGACCAGATGGCGGGTTATGCCATTAATTATTATGAAGATTTTGTTCGTCCGAACAAGGTCTTCCGCGCGCCGGACAGCCGCGAGCGTTCAGCCATGGAAGATCTGGCGGATCGTTTGAAGGATCTTGGCCCGGCCTGCACCGATGTCGATCTGATTCAGAACGAGGTCTATGCCGCGGGTAAGGATGCGGGCTTTGAGCCTCTCCGTGGCTGGTTCGCGGCGCTCTATGAGGTGCTGCTTGGTCAGAGCCAAGGGCCTCGCTTTGGCTCCTTCGTGGCCATTTTCGGCATCGAACGGACCATCGCCCTGATCGAGAGCGGCCTGAAGGGCGAGTTGGGCTGACCCTATAGTGGCCGCCTAAAACCCTAGCTCTGCCCGCAACTGGACGGGAGATAGCCCCCGTCTGCGCAGGTCCTGGAGGGTCTGGGCAAGGTCGCGTTTGGCCAACCGCTTGCCATCGGGGCCCATCAGTAGGGGATGGTGGCGATAGGTCGGTGTTGGCAAGCCCAGTAGGGCCTGAAGCAGGCGCTGAATGCCGGTGGCCTCGAACAGGTCCTCCCCGCGCACGACGTGGGTGATGTCTTGCAGCGCATCATCGACGACCACGGCCAGATGGTAGGCCACGCCCAAATCCTTGCGCGCCAGAACCACATCTCCGGCCAGGTGTGGCATCGCCGTGACGATGCCGCGCCGTTCATCTATAAAGGTCAGCCCGTCGTAAGCCTCGCCCAGATAGGCTCTGGCCGCATCGAGCGAGAGCCGCCTAGCATAGGGCTCGCCAGCCTGCAGTCGGGCGTTCTCCTCATTGGCTGAAAGGGGTGCGCCGCGATAGGCGAGACCAAGCCCGTGGGGCGCGCGGCCAATATCGTCTGCGACCTCCTTGCGGGTCTTGAAGCAGCGATAGACCAGACCGAGGTTGCACAGTCGTCCAAGGGCGGCATGGTAGTCGGCCATATTTTGAGACTGGATGCGGACCGGCTTTTCCCACGTCAGGCCTAGCCACGCCAGATCGTCGAGCAAGGCTTCTGTAAAGGCCGGACGGCAACGGGTCTGGTCAATATCCTCGATGCGCAGGACAAAGCGGCCGCCGAGCTCTTGTGACCGCTGATAGGCGCTAAGGGCCGAGTAGGCATGGCCTCGATGGAGTAGGCCGGTCGGGGAGGGGGCAAAGCGGGTGGCGGGACCCATTGAACCTAGCCCCCGGCGCGGGCCTGACCAAACATCCCCAGGTGGCTTAGAACGCCAGACAGGAAGGCCTTTTCGCCGCCCATCTTGGCCTTGAGGCTGTCAAACTGGCGAAATCCGACCATCTCGGCCAAGCCATGGGCGGCACACCAGGCGGCGATACAGGCCAGCTCGAGATCGACCTCCTGATCGGGGCTGGCAACGCCCATGTCGATCATGGCCTTTTTCAGCAGACTGAAAGCCCCATCCTCAGCCTTATGGGCCTTGTCGGGCAGGGCCTCGAGGTCGCGTGAACAGTCATACATGACCCGATAGATCGAGGGATGGGCCTTGGCGAATTCGACATAGGCCACGCCAATGGCCGCGACCCGCTCCATCGGCGGTGCATCCGGATCAGAGGACTGGCGCATAAAGTCGTAAAGTTGATCAAAGCCCTCTTCCGAGATGGCTAGCATCAACTCGCTCTTATCTTTGAAGTGATGATAGGGAGCCGCTGGGCTAACCCCCGCCTCGCGCGCCACGGCCCGCAAGGATAGGGCGTTGGGACCTTCACGCTCGAGCACACGCGAGGCGGCCTCAAGCAGCGCCCGGCGAAGATCGCCATGGTGATAGGGCTTGGGGCCGGTTATCGGACAGGTCAATTTCATAGCCCCTTATACGCCGTGATCGGAAAATCGTAAAGTTCATCTTGACAACGCTTAGATTGATCCTATCTGAGCAGTGTCCAGATAGGACGGCCCCCTCCCCGGGGCTTGGAATTCAAGACTAAGGATTATGAAAATGACTCTCGCAAACTTGACCCGCTTTGAGCGCGCTATCGACCGTACCGGCATGGTTGGCCTTCTGGTTCTCGGTGCCACGGTGGCTTTGGCCTTTATCGCCGTCTAAGCCTTGATGGGTTTCACCAAATGAGGCCTTGCACTTGGCGAGGTCTTTCGATGTGGTGGGGGGCGTGAAAACGCCCCTTTTCCATTGGCCCGACCCGTTGCAGATCGCTGAAGCCCGCAAAGCGCTTGCAGCGGTTGATCCAGCCATGGCGCGGATCAATGATCGGGTCACAGAGTTTGAATGGCCCAGACGCCCCGGCGGCTTTACCGGTCTGGTCAAGATGGTGGTGGGGCAGCAGGTCTCTGTCGCCGCCGCCGACTCGATCTGGAAGCGGTTTGAAAACGGCATGGGCCAGATCACGGCCAGCAGCATCTTGGCCAGTCACGAGGATCACTTGCGCAGTTTTGGCCTGTCGCGGCCCAAGGCTCGCTATGCCAGAGAAATCGCTCTGGCCCAGATCAGCGGTGCCATTGATTTTGAACAGTTGGACAGCCTCAACAGCGATGCGGCCATGGGTGCCCTGACCGCGATCAAGGGCGTTGGGCACTGGACGGCGGCGACCTTCCTGATGTTCAGCCACGGCCATAGCGACCTCTTTCCCGCCGGTGATGTGATCTTGCAGGAGGCTGTGCGTCTCCTCGATGGAACGGAAAAAAGAGCCACCGAGAAACAGATTCATCTGCGGGCGCAGGCTTGGCGGCCCTATCGCGGCATTGCGGCCATGGTTTTATGGCGTTTTCATAGCGCAGTTCGTCGCGGGGACGCCCTTATGGATTGACGGCGCGGTGAGTCGGGTCCGTCATAGGCCTGTCGTCAAATCAGCGTTCACTGCTCCTGAAACGCTGACACCCGGTGAGGAGATCCGTCTTCAGGTCCACCCCGCTTTTCCTGTTTGCCCTGACCACACGGTCTTGCGGCTTTGCCCGGGAGATCCGCTGATGCAGGCGGTCAAATCCCTTTCTTCGGGCTATCCGGCATTGGTGCTCAATGCGGATTTCCGGCCCCTTTCCTATTATCCTCTGTCGCTGTGGCCTTGGCAGGAGGTGATTAAGGCGGTTTTTCTGGATCGGGTCGATGTGGTCTCGACCTATGACCAGATTGTTCGCTCCCCGACCTTTGAGATGGCCCTGCCGAGCGTTATCGCGCTCAAGCAATATGTGCCCCAGGACCGCCCGCCGGTCTTTACCCGCTTCAACCTCTTCCTGCGCGACAGCTTTTCCTGCCAATATTGCGGTTCTGGTGAGGACCTGACCTTTGACCATGCTCAGCCAAGGTCGCGAGGCGGTAAGACCAGTTGGGACAATATCGTCACCGCCTGCTCGCCCTGTAACCTGTTCAAGGGGGGGCGAACCCCGCGCGAGGCCGGTATGGTCCCTGCGCGAAATCCGAGGCGGCCAACGCAATATGAGTTGCAAGACCGAGGCCGCCGCTTTCCCCCCGGGCACCTGCATGAGAGCTGGCTGGACTACCTCTATTGGGATATCGAGCTAGAAGCCTAGGCCCGCCTAGAGCGCAGGCTTGAACTTGCCGATCAGCGTCTTGAGGGTGTCTTCTTCGACGGCCTCGGCGGCGTCGGTCAGGCTGAGCCACTGGCGTGTGCGCTGTTCGCGCTCGGGCCACTCAGCCAATTCAAGATCAACCCTCATTGGAAAGACCTCAACCGTACAGGTTATGACGTCGCCATCAGATAGGCGCTTGTCATAGTTGTAGGAGCCTATCGGTGTTTTGGAGATTGTGCCCTTGACGCCCGCCTCCTCGAAAGCCTCTAGGGCCGCAGCGGCGTGCGGCTCACGACCCTTCATGGGCCAGCCCTTCGGAATGACCCAGCGTCCCGTTTCGCGAGACGAGACCAACAGAACCTTAAGTTCAGGAAATATCCTGTAGGCCAAGGTCGCATATTGCAGCCGTGCCCGACGCTTCTTCGCGAGGGCCTTGGGCTTTGCCAAAGATGCGGGCCGTTGTTCTGTCAAGGTCGTCCTGTCTACCCAAAGCGTGCCCGACTTTTGATCCGGGGCTTTTGATCAATCGGGGGGCGTCATTACGCTGATTTTTCGTCCGGACACAGACTTTTTTAATGGGCCGTGGATCCGGCAAAAACCGCAAGGTAAGGCCCGATAGAATTTGCGCCCTTGAGTAGTTTATGATTCTCTGTAATTCGAAGTCCGATTTGGGCGGGCGACTTGGACGCAAGCGTGGGGATGTCTATGGGCAGGCTTGTGACCTTGATCACAGTCTTTGGTGTCTTTGCTGCCTTGACCTTCTGGTCGGTGCTCTATGTCGCTGAGCCGCTGATGTCGTCGCAGACCGCAAGCGAGACGGTTTCTCGGCCCGTCATGCGAACCTCGGCACCCCTGCCTTAGGCGCTGACCTAAAAGGTCAGCGCGGATCCAATTCTGACAGACCGTCCGGGCATTGGCGCGACATCCTTCAAGAAGGATACATGCTCACGTGCGGTTTCATCGGTGAGGTTGTGAGCATCGAGGAACAGCCGCCAAGACTTGCTCTCAATCGGCTTCCAGTAGGCTGTTATATTGACCAGATTGTAGCTATCGGTGGGCAGCTCGAACGCCGCCAAGTGCTGATCAGCGGCACCGACATGGCGCAGTTCAAGCTCGGCGCTATAGGCAGAGGTTTGCCAGCCGATCTTGCCCGTTACGGAATAGGGGGGGATGCGGGCCGGAGACCCTGCGTCCGTGTCGCCGCGCACCAGATCAGAGCCTAGCTCAACCTTCAATCGTCGGTCACCGTCGGTCCAAAGATCGTAGCTGGCATCGAGCTCGAAACCATAAAAATCCGCATTGGTCTGGGTGAAAAGAAATACTGGAAGGTCGTCCTGAACCTCGCCCGTAGGGTTCTCTTCTATGAAGCCATTATAATGGGCGCGGTACAGATGGCCCTCGAGCTGGGCGCGGTCGGTCTGATAGCGCACCGTGGCTTCAATGGAGGTGACGGTCTCCGACTTGAAGTTGGGATTGCCGATCTCATAGGTACTGGTGCCACCGTGCGGACCATCGGCAAAGAGCTCGACCTCGGAGGGGGCGCGGCCATTGCGGGCAAGGGACAGGGCATAGAAGAGCTGATCGTTCGGTTTCCAGAACAGGCCTAATGAGGCCGAGATATTGGTGAAGCTTTGCGTACGGTCAGCCTTGGCCCAGTCCAGACCGCCCGATGTGGCGGCATCGCTGGTTGGTCGCCCCGTCAGGTCTGCGGTGAATTTGCGCTGATCAAGTCGCGCGCCCAAATCCACGCCCCAGACATCGCGGTCAAAGCGTTGAAGGGTGAAGAGGCCCAGTTCAGACACCTCAACCGGCGGTACGAAGGCCTCATCACCAATAGCTTGGAAGTCCCGCGTCAGCGCCTGCAGGCCAATCGCCCCCTTATGCCCCTTATGTTCGCGATGGACGACCTCGAACCGCGCTTCGGTGCCCTTGGACACGAAGCGCGTTCCGACTGCACCGTCGTTGATGATCACTTCTGCATGCTCATAGTCGGCGTGACCGACGGAGAATTGAATCTTGCTGAAGGTTTCCAGATCAAGCTCATGCTCGCCGCGCACATCGAGCCGCGTCTGTTTCAAATGCAGTTCCACCGGACCTTCGTCGGCGGGATCGATCGGGGCCGTGATCTGAGGGAAGGGCACGCCATAGGTCGTGTCAGTGCGCTTGACCGAGGCACCGATAAAACCACGCTCACCGACATAGGAGGCACCTGCGCCATAGGCGTCCAACTCAACGCTGCTGTTCAGCACCTTGCGGTCGGCGGCGGCGGTCAAGCCGTCCTGGTTGGCCAAGCGGTCCGAAATCGGGTTGGACGGGACCTCATAGTCGCTGGAGCGGCGGCTCACCATGTCGGCCACCACCACGATGGGCCCCATTCCGGTCTTCACCGAGCCAGACACCGAACGGCCCTCATTTCCGGTTTCATAGGAGCCTGATAGACGCCCTTCGATGGGGGTCTGAGGCTTGGTGCTGGGCACCCGGTCGTCGATGATATTGACCACTCCGCCAATGCCTGAGCCGCCATAGGCCAGGGTCGAGGGGCCGCGTAAAACCTCGATTCGCGTGGCTTCGCCCGGATCGGAGGCCACAGCATGATCGGGCGACACCGAACTGGCATCCACCAGACCCACACCATTTTGCAAGATCATCACGCGCGGGCCAGACAGGCCCCGAATGACCGGGCGGCTGGCCCCGGGTCCAAAGAAGGTCGAACGTACGCCTGATAGGCCGTTTAAAACATCCCCTAGTCCCGCAGGTGTTGCCATGTCCAAATCATCACGGCTGATGACATTGACGCTGGTGGTTAGGGTTTGGAGAGAGACAGCATAGGGCGCGGCGGTGATGATGACTTCAGCCGGTTCCTCGGACTTCGTAGGGCCTTTGTCTGCGGCGTAGCTGACCGCGTGGGTCAAGCCGATCGCCGCCGATGAGGCTAGCAACAGAGTGCGGATCAATATCGCCATGTCAGAACTCCAAATTCACCTGACCCTATTATGTTATAATGTATCATTTGAGAAGGATGATTGTGGGCTTCAGGTTGAATTTTATCTGTAATCTCAGCGGGAATGGGGCAGTCTGTTGCCCTGTCATGAAACGGGAGTAGGCCTTGGGGCTCTTGGGGCGGTTTTTAAGACTTGTGGCGCTTACATTAGCCCTCATGGTCTTCGGGCAGCCTGAGGCGGCTGCCCAAGCCTTGATCGCGCAAGAGCGGCTCGTCCTATCGCCAGTCCGTGATCCTCGAGATGGCACGCGCGGCTTACGGGCTGAGTTCGATATTGCCGCCCCGATTTCCGTTGTCTGGGCTGTACTGGTTGATTGCGACACGGCCGCTCAGCATGTGCCGGGCATGCAAAGCTGTAAGGTGCTCGAACAGGATGGAGATGGCCTCTGGGACATCCGCGAACACCGGGTCAAGTTGCCTTGGTTTCCTCTTGTCCTGCGCAACGTGGTCCGCTCGGACTATGAACCGCTGGCGAGGCTGCGCTATCAACAGGCTCGTCCCGATGGGCAGAGGCTCGATGGGGAGTGGCGGTTGACCCCCATCAATGGCGGCGCGGCCACCCGCATAGTCTATGTCGGTTATTTGACCGGCGTCCTTCCGATCCCCGAACTGATCCTGAGAGCCTATGTTCGCGAGGGGATAGAGGCGGTGCGCAATGAGAGCCTTAACCGAGCGCTAGGGCCGGTCCGATAGGGGCTGGCTGTGCAAGAGGGGATCGGAATCAAGTCCTACCAGTAGTGCGTCATAATCTCGCTGGCCCAAAATGGCTCGACAATGTCACCGCGCGGCAAAAACCCCTTAAGCACCGGCTTGATATCGAGCACGGGAGTCCCATCAATGGCGTCTAGGCCCTGAACCTCCAGGCAAAGACCTTCGACCGCGATGATCCTACAGATGCTGACCCCCAAGCGGTTGGGACGGTTCTTGCCACGCTGGGCGAATATTCCAACCTTTGGCCAGTCGGTTTGGCCACGGGGGTGACGGGCACCGGAGACGATCTTACTGTCCAACACCTGGTTGAACTGAAAGACGATTTCCGCGTGAGAGAAGGTTTCGAGACCCGCGAGTGCATCCGGTTGAAACAAAGATGCGTCCAGTTCAATCCTTGCCCTGACCAGCCCCCAATCGTCATCCGTGGCCTCTCGCCGTCCTCCTCGAACCACGCCGACCGGTGTCAAGACCACGGTCATTCATTGTCCTCCTTCGGCGACAGAAGGAAATGACCCCTGAGCAGGGTGATGGGATTGGCCCGGGACTCTTGCCAAGCCTCGACATGGACATTGGCGATACGGCGTCCAATCTTGCGGATCTCAGCCCTGGCATAGGTGGTTAGGGGCCGAGCCGGGCGCAGATATTCTACCGATATGTCAATCGGCCGGGGTTGGCGGGTTAAGCCCTGCATGATCGAGATCTGGGCCAGAGCCGTCATCTCCATAAAGGCCCCTAAAACCCCACCATGGATCGCCGGTAGGGTGGGGTTGCCAATCAGGTGGGGGGCAAAGGGCAAGATGGCGGTCATCTCATCGCCTGCGAGTTCGGCGCGCATACCCAGATAGCGGGCATAGGGAATTCGGCTAAGGAGCGCGTCCAACTGTTCGGAGCTATCGCTCATCCTGTGGCCCCTTTGCGAGACGCTGGCTCTGAGGGATTACCGCCGCCGCGCCGTCCCGAATCCGAATTGATCATGAAGGCGGCCTGGGCTGTGGCGACGGGATCATCCTTGTCCCTGTCCCAAGCGCTGGCGCGGACAAAGGCGATGGAGCGGGTGACCTTATAGCAATGGGCTTCTGCAAAGACGCCAAGGCCCGGTTCGGCGGCGCGCATATAGTCGATACGCAGGTCGAGGGTCGCAATCGGGGTCATGAAATCGATCGCCATCATCACGGCATGACCACACACGTGGTCGAGCAGGGCCGTTACCGCGCCGCCTGCAATGACGCCCGAATCCGGATCGCCGATCAGGTCTTCGCGAAAGGGCAGTTTGAGGGTCGCCCACGCCTTTTGCGACGACACAAATTCAAAGCCGAGGGCCTGGGCGTGGGGTGACCAGTCAAAGCGACCGCGCTCGCTGGGCTTGGGAAAGTCTGTCTCATTGCTCATCCGCCAAATCTACAGGCTCAGCCGTGCGGGGCAAGCCGTTCTGTCCCTTGCACAGAGGCTTGATAATTTACGCGGATGGTACAACTCTAGGCCTATGAAAAAGATCTCTGTCGCCGCAGCGCTCGTCACCCTCTGTTTTGGCTTTCTGGTCGGGGGCAAGGTCCATGCCGCGCCCGCGACCGAAACTGCGATCTTTGCGGGGGGCTGTTTCTGGTGCGTTGAGCATGACATGGAGCCGATCCCCGGTGTGATATCGGTGGAGTCTGGCTATACGGGCGGCAAGGAGCCTAACCCGACCTATGAGCAGGTCTCGTCTGAGACCACCGGTCACTATGAAGCCGTTAAGGTCCTCTTTGATCCGAGCAAGATCAGCTATGGCCAACTGGTCGATCGGTTCTGGCGGCTGATCGATCCGACCGACGGCGGCGGACAGTTCTGCGATCGGGGTCCATCCTATCGCACGGCGGTATTTGTCAAGGATGGTGCCCAGCGCAAGGCGGCAGAGGCCTCTTTGGCCCGCGTTCAGGCCGGTCCGCTCAAGGGTCGGGCAGTCACCCCGATCCTCGATGTCGCTCCTTTTTGGCGCGCAGAGGGCTACCACCAAGACTTTGCTAAGAAGAATCCCCTACGCTACAATGTCTATCGGCAAGGCTGTGGGCGCGACTCACGGCTGAGGGCTGTCTGGGGTGCGTCGCCCAACCCCAAGTGACGAAAAAGTGCGCATAGCCACAAGACAAGGGCAAAAATGTCACGCTGGGTAAGCTTTGATAGCTTTGCCACTTCCTTGTCATTAATCCGTCATTGATAATTATCAGATGGGGGCTACACGCCTCCAGTGTTGCGACGGCTGTTTGGCTGACGTCGCGCTTGGGCATGATCAGGGGAACTTTCATGACATCGACTAATGCGTTGCGCCTCCGTGCAGCTATCGCCGTGCCGGTTTTGGTCGGCAGCCTTTTTGCCTATTCGGCCGCCTTTGCGCAGTCCACCGGGACCCAGGCCGCTGAAGTTCAAGAATTGGTGGTCAAGGGCCAGCGCGGCCCCAAGGTCGTTGGTCAAGTGATCGCCGAGACCGCTGCCAAGTCGCGCTCTTCGATCAACCAAGAGTTCATCGCCACCCAGATCCCAGGTCAGACCGTTCTGGATGCGATCAACCTGCTACCGGGCGTTAACTTCACCAACAACGACGCCTATGGCTCAGCCGGTGGTGACATCACCCTGCGCGGCTTTGACTCGCAGCGTATCGCTCTGCTGCAAGACGGTGTCCCGCTGAACGACACCGGCAACTATTCGATCTATTCGAACCAGCAACTGGACTCCGAACTGATCGACCGCGTGACCGTCAATCTCGGCACCACCGACGTCGATAGCCCAACTGCAGCCGCAGCCGGTGGCACGATCAACTACGTCTCAGCCAAGCCAAAGCAAGATATGGGCGCGGCCATCACCCTTCAGGGCGGTTCCGAGAATTTCCGCCGCGTCTTTGCGCGCGTTGACACGGGCGCTGTCGGCCCCTTCGGCACGACCGCATACTTCTCGGCCGCCAAGGCGACCAATGATCTGTTTGTGGGCCCCGGCGGCATCGACAAGATGCAGCTCAATGGCCGCCTCTATCAAGAGCTGAGCAACGGCGATTTTATGAGCCTGATGTTCAACTACAATGAGAACCGCAACAACTTCATTCGTCGCGCAACGCTCGCTCAGTTCAACACCAACACCATCCCTGTCTATGACAGCACCTGCGTGCGTCCTTCGGCGAGCGCCGTGGCGGGCGGTACGGCTCAGGTCGATACCAGCTGCTCGAACTTCTATCGTAACAATATCAACCCATCCAACACCGGCAATATCCGGGGGCAGAGCAGCTTCACCCTGTCGGACAAGCTGCGCGCGACCATTGACCCTTCCTTCCAGTATGTGATGGCCAACGGTGGTGGCCGTACCCTATTTAAGGAAGTTGACGCCCAGTTGCGCACGCCAACCGATCTGAACGGTGACGGTGACACGCTCGACACCGTGCTGCTCTACTGGCCGAACACAACCAACACCCATCGCGTTGGCGTCACCTCGTCCTTGATCTACAAGCTGTCGGACACCAGCAATGTGCGCGTTGCCTACACCTATGACCACGGTATTCACCGTCAGACCGGTGAGGCGGTGCCCTTTAACGCCGCGGGTGATCCGACCAACGTGTTCGGTGGCAAGGACAGCTTCGGTAACCCAATCCGTCTGACTGATGGTACTATCCTGCGTCGCCGCGACCGTCTGTCCATCGCGGATCTGAACCAGTTCGCCGTCGAATATCGCGCTCGTTATTTCTCCGACAAGCTGCTGGTCAATGCCGGTGTTCGTGCGCCTTACTTCCAGCGCAATATGACGAACTTCTGCTATCAGCGCGATACGTTCAACGCCTACTGCACGACCCAGGCCCCAACCTCTACGGATGCCGCCGGTCTGGTAACCTTCGCGTCGAGCGCCCAAAACAGCAGCGCAGCCAACAAGTATGGCGCGCCCCGCAGCTTCACGCGCAAGTACAACAAGGTTCTGCCGAACCTTGGCCTGAGCTACGAGCTGGCTGAAAGTCAGACCGTCTATATGAGCTATGCGGAAAGCATCTCTGCACCGCGTACCGATGACCTGTACGATCAAAAGCTGGTCAATCCTGCGCCTGAAACCACCACCGCCTTTGATATCGGCTATCGTTATCAAACCGGTAAGGTCGTTGCGGCTGTCGCCATCTTCTCGAACTCGTTCGAAAACCGCATCGTGCGCACCTTCGACGAAGAGAACGGCATCTTCAACTCGCGCAACGTCGGTAAGGTTGAGCTCAAGGGCGTCGACGGCCAAGTCGGTTGGGAACCTTTGGACGGTCTGTCACTCTATGCGTCGGCCTCCTATATCGACACCGAACTGCAGTCGAACCTGCCAAACGGCCTGAATGGCGCGATCATCGCTACCAAGGGCAAGGAACTGGTCGAAATTCCAAAGCTGCAGGCCAGCCTGCGTGCCGAGTACAAGATCGGTGACTTCTCGTTCGGTCTTCAGGGCAAGCAGGTCGGTGACCGCTATTCCAACGACCTGAACACGGAAAAGGCTCCAGCCTACACCCTCTGGGACGCCAATATCCGTTACGTCCTGCCGCAGATTGGGGTCGCCAAGTCCTCGCTGCAGTTGAACGTCAAGAACCTGCTCGACGAGAAATATCTCGGCGACGTCTCTTCAGGTTCGGGTAGCTCGACGGGTTCCTTCCAGCCAGGCTATCCTCGTGCGGTTGTCCTGACCCTGCGTTCTGCGTTCTAAATCTAAACAGTTCGTTTTGACGAGATTGGGGCGGTTCCTTCGGGGGCCGCCCCTTTTTCATGACTTGACCCCTTTGAGCCGCAACGGCAATGGAGGGGCCAGTCCCCTTGCGTAAGGTTTGGAAATTCTATGCTGCGTCTTGTCCCTGCTGAATGGTCTCCGCATCGCGCCATGTGGCTTGGTTTTCCGAGCCATGGGGATCTGTGGTTGGATCACTTTGAGGCCGCTCAGGCCGAGGTTGCGGCCCTGGCTCTGGCCCTTGCCGGTCCGGGCGCAGAGCGGGTTCGGCTGATGGTTTGCGGCGATGAGGCCGAAGCCACAGCAAGGTTGCTGATCGGCACCGCCCCCGGCATCGAGCTGGTGCGTGCGCAGTTCGGCGATGTCTGGCTGCGGGATACGGGGCCGATCTTCCTGAAAAAGGGTGAGGCCGATCTGGCCGAGGGTTTTGTCTTTAACGGCTGGGGCGGCAAGTACGATTTCCCCGGTGACGAGTTGGTGGCCGAACAGATCGCGGCGGCCGCTGGCATCCCGCTAGAGATGGCCGATTTCATCCTCGAGGGCGGCTCGTTGGATCACGATGGCTTTGGTGAGATGCTGACCACGCGCCAATGTCTGCTCAATCCCAACCGCAATCCCGGCTGGACTGAGGCCGACGCCGAGGCCGCTCTTGCCCGGACCTTAGGGGCCAAGAGGGTTCATTGGCTCGATGAGGGCTTGGCCAATGATCACACCGATGGTCACGTCGATAATCTGGCCCGGTTTGTGGCACCGGGCGTGGTGGCCTGTCCCATCGCTTTTGGCCGGGCCGATCCCAATGCCGACCTCTATGACCAGACCGCGCGGCAGCTGTCGGGCTACAAGACCGAACGCGGTGCCCCCCTGCAGGTGGTTCGCGTGGCCTCGCCCGGACGGATTGAGGATGAGGATGGACAGGCGGTTCCCGCCTCGCACATGAATTTCCTGATCGCCAATGAGGCCGTGATCGTCCCGATCTATGACCAGAGCTCGGGTCCCTATGCGGTCGAGGCCCTCAGAAGCCTGTTTCCAGAGCGCACCGTGATCGGTCTGCCGTCCAAGGCGATCCTCACCGGCGGCGGCTCGTTCCACTGTATCAGTCAACAGGAGCCCGCATGACTCGCACCGTCACCGTCGCGGCCCTTCAAACCGCCTATGGCCCCGACATGGCCGCCAATATTGCCCGCACCATTGATCTGGTGCGTGAGGCCGCAGCTTTGGGTGCGCAGGTCATTCAGCCGTCCGAACTGTTCCAAGGCCCCTATTTCTGCGTCACCCAAGAAGAACACTGGTTTGCCGAGGCCTATCCTTGGCGCGAGCATCCTTGCGTTCTGGCCCTGGCCCCCATCGCCGCAGAGCTGGGCGTGGTCATACCTGTCTCGATCTTTGAGCGCGAGGGGCCGCACTATTTCAATAGCGTGGTCATTCTCGATGCTGACGGCTCGGCGCTCGGCCTCTATCGCAAGAGCCACATCCCCGATGGCCCCGGCTATCAAGAAAAGTACTATTTCCGTCCCGGCGATACGGGCTTCAAGGTCTGGGACACCCGCTTTGGCCGCATCGGCGTCGGCATCTGCTGGGACCAGTGGTATCCAGAATGCGCCCGCGCCATGGCCCTGCAAGGGGCAGAGATCCTGCTCTATCCCACGGCTATCGGCTCAGAGCCCCATGATGCCAGCCTCGATACCCGCCAGCCCTGGCGGCGCGCCATGCAGGGCCACGCCGTCTCGAACGTCATCCCCGTGGTCGGTGCCAACCGCATCGGCTTTGAGCCCGGCGCAGGCGGCGGTCAGAGCTTTTATGGCGCCAGCTTCATCTGCGACCATCGCGGTGATCTGGTCGCGGCCTTTGACGGCGAAGAGCAAGGCGTCCTGACCGCCACCTTCGACCTAGCCCACATCGCCACCTACCGCGCCGCCTGGGGCTTCTTCCGCGACCGCCGCCCGGACCTTTACGGGGCACTGGCACAGGGACGGCCGGTTTAGGGCCTATCTTTACCTTGGGCTATAAAAGGCAATATTATATCTTAGGTGGAGACATTAACTGGGGTTTCACATAGCGTGAAATTTTGGTTCCCACTCACTACGAATTCCCCAGCTTTCTTGCGTCTCAGGAAGGGTCGGTGCCGCGAGGCGCGGACATGGCTAGATAAATTATCGTGAGGTTTTCCGTGAGCGGAAATATATCTGTATTAAAAATGAGTGCGAAGGAAGCAAAAGCCTATTTTCTCACTCATGAATCGTATTGTAATCTTGATCTTCCTGAATATTTTAATTTTTCGCAGCTCCTTAAAGATGTTGATGCAGCAATTAGTCCAAATAAATTGAGAAATTATTGCCAAACTTTTACAAAATCAGATGGAAAAATTGGGCATTTATATCCAAAAGATTTTGATGATGTTTGTCACACGATCCTCCATAACAAGGATGGAAAATATGCGTGGCGCCCGATCAAGTTAATCCACCCTGTGATTTACGTGGATCTCGTCAATAGGATCACTGAGGACGCGAACTGGAGCGAGATCAAGGCTCGGTTTGAGTATTTCGGGAAAAATCCGAAAATTCACTGCGCAAGTATTCCCGTTCAATCAAGTTCCGATGGTAATAATAAGGCCTCTCAAATTATTCATTGGTGGGAGGAAATCGAGCAAAAATCTATTGAATTAAGCTTGGATTTCGATTTTTTATATAGAACTGATATAACAGATTGTTATTCCCAAATATACACACATTCAATCGCGTGGGCTTTGCATTCAAAAGATGTTGCTAAATCGGAAAGATTTAACAAAGATCTAATCGGAAATGTAATCGATGAATGCTTGCGATCTATGTCTTCTGGGCAAACAAATGGAATACCTCAAGGCTCTACGCTTAGTGACTTTATCGCAGAAATCGTTCTCGGATTTGCGGACGCCGAGATTTCAGACAGAATAAACGATCTGGGAAAAATTGATAATTTCGAAGAATATAAAATTTTACGCTATCGGGACGATTATAGAATATTTGTAAATAATCCTCTTCACGGCGAGAAGATATTTCAGATAATTTCGAAAGTATTATTTGAACTTGGCCTTAAAATGAATCCGTATAAGACTGATTCATCAAGCAACATTGTCAAAGATGCGGTAAAATTAGACAAAATAAATTGGAATGCAACGAAGAATTTTCAAGGAGACCCCCAAAAGCATTTATTGTTGCTTCACGATTTTTCTCAGAATTTTCCCAATTCAGGTTCTCTTGCAACAGGTCTTGACAAATTTTATAAACGTATTGTGCGGCGCCAATCATTGGGTGCGAACATTTTGCCTATGATTGGTATTGTTGCAGACATTGCATTTCATAATCCAAGGTGCACTCCAATCTGTAGCGCTATTTTGAGTAAATTATTTGAGTTGATCCCAAGCAAATTTTCAAGACATCGAGTATTAATGAGGTTACTTCGAAAACTTAGAAAGGCCCCAAACAGTGGTCATTTGGAAATTTGGATTCAACGCATTTCACTTTTTATTGCAAAAAGGCGCGCAAAATTTGAAGAAAAATTGTGCAAACAAGCCGCCTGTAATCCAGTAGTAATTTGGAATTCAGAATGGCTAGAGCCTGAACTAAAAAATATCATCGATAATTATTCAGTAATCGATAGTGAAAAAATGCAATCTATGAATATTAAAATAGAAACTTCGGAAGTTGCTCTTTTCAACTCGACCCATGGATATTGAGGCCATGACGGCCTTCAAACGCTAGGCCCTGAAAAGCGAGAGGCCCCGGCTTTCGCCGAGGCCCAACGCCGATCGGGACAGACCCCAATCCATTTGGATGCAGATTAGCTTTTACAGCCCTAAAGTCAAGATTGGTGCCTAGCCCAGCACGCACTTGCCGTTGCGGATGACTGTGACGCCGCGCTCCTTGACGCGGGCCTCGAAGGAGATGACGTCGCCGTCTTGCCACATGTCGACTGTGATGGTCTCGCCCGGGAAGACGGGGGAGGAGAAGCGCACGGCGTGGCTCTTGATCTTGGCCGGATCATATTTCGCATAGGTTTGCAGCACGGCGCGGCAGGTGATGCCATAGGTGCAAAGGCCGTGCAGGATCGGACGCGGAAAGCCTGCGGCTGTGGCGAAGGCGGGGTCAGAGTGCAGCGGGTTGCGGTCTCCGGACAGGCGATAGATCAGGGCCTGATCGGGCTTGGTGGGGATGTCGACCGACTGGTCCGGCGCGCGGGTTGGGACCTCATGCGGCACCGGTGCGCCGTCGGAGGGTCCGCCAAAGCCGCCGTCACCACGGGCAAAGGTTGAGCCTAACAGGGTGGCGATGGCCTCGTGCGTCTTGGCGTCCTTCAGGACCGTTTCGGTATAGATCACGGCGCCCTTGCCCGGTCCCTTGTCATAGGCCCCGACAATGCAGCTGTCGGCGGTGATCGAGGCTTCGGTCGGCATGGGCTTGTGGAAGGTCACCGACTGCTCGCCATGGACCACCATCAGATAGTTAATGCCGGTCTTGCCCATGGGACCAGCACCCCAGGCGGCGACAGTGGCTTGGGTCGGGACGGCCTTGAGGTTGTTCTCATAGACGAAGGGCAGTTCGTCGGCATTGAGCGGGTCATTGCCCATGCCGATGCCGAGCGCATAGAGCATGGTTTCGCGGTCACCCCAGGAAAAGGCCTGACCTTCGGTCTTGAGATCCAGAATGGCGGGATAGGAAATGGACATGGTGGCCTCCTCGGGCGAGATTGAGAGTCATCTTTTGGCGACAATCAACGCACCTCGCGCGCCGTCAATCAAGCTCGCATTGCCGCTTGGCCCATGATCGGCTAGAAGCGCGGGCAAGTCCAAGTGGGTTTACGCCCGAATCTTGCGTCCAATCCGGGCGCTTCCCTCTTTTTGACAGAGCCGTCACCTATGGAAACCACGTCACTGCCCCAGGGATCCGAAATCACTGGCAATGTTCTCTTCTATCAGAAGCCTGAACCTCTGAGCCGCGATACCCACGCCAAGCTGGGCCTGCGCACGGTCGACAAGCCCTTTGGCTTTGCCGCCAACACCAATGTCGTTCCCTTGACGGTGACGGAATTTGCGCCCGCAGCCATTGCCTATCCGATCATCTTTGCCGGTGAAGGCTATCAGCCTCTGGCCGTGATGGGCGTTGCTCAGGGCACCAACCTGTTCATCAGCGCCGACGGTTCGGTCGAGCCCGATGCCTATCTGCCCGCCTATATCCGCCGCTATCCCTTCGTGTTGGCTGGCGACGAGAAGGGTGAACGTCTGATCGTCTGTATCGACCGGGCCTCGAGCCTGCTCGCCGAAGGCGCGGACGTTCCCATGTTCGAAAATGGCGAGCCCACCGAATATACGACTGGCTGCATCCAGTTCTGTAACGACTTCGAAGCCGAGCGCCAGCGCACGGACAATTTCGTCGCCGTTCTGAAAGAGATGGACCTGTTCGAAACCCGTCAGGCCCTGTTTAACCCACGCAACGAAGACGGCACGATCGGCGATCCGCAAGTGGTCGCTGAATATTTCGCCGTCTCGGAAGAAAAGCTTCTGGCTCTGCCGCAGGACAAGTTCATGGCCCTGCGTGACAATGGTGCCCTGTCGCAAATCTATGCGCACCTGGTGTCCTTGCTCGGCTGGGACAAGCTGATCACCAAGGTCCTGGTGCGTAATGCCGCAGAGCAAGCCCAAGCCTAAGTCTCAGGACTGAAATGGCCTAAAGATTGAGGGGGATGGTTTCGCGCCATCCCCCTTTTTCGTTCAGTCTGGCGTCTCGTCAGCTCGGTTGGCAGGCGAAAAGACTGCGGGTGAGGCAGGAAAAGACCAGCCGCCCGCCCTCATCCAACAGATCATGCTGGGCAATGACGATGCCCTTGGCGTCGCCGACCGGATCCTTGCCCAAGATGGTCATCCGGCCTCTCAGAAGTTCCCCGTGCGGAGGATTGCGGGCCCAGCGCAGGGCATCCACCGCCAGACGCTTGGTCTGGGGCCAATCCTTGCTGGCCTGACCATCCAGCCTTGCCCAGAGGGCATAGACCATCGCATCGGGCGCGCCCTCATCGCTGTGCCAACCGGGGGCGAAGGTGGTGATGAAGCCTTTCAAGGCCTGCTCGTCCACGGCCACGGCCCCCAGCGACACCACCTGTCCAATCTCTATCTCTTCAAAATAGGCGGGCACGGGGACCTCTTAAGGCTCAGGCGAAATGCGGATCAGCAGCTTACCGTCATGATCGCCGGTAAACAGGCGCTTGACCGCTTCAGCGGCATTTTCCAGCCCATCGACGGCGTGGGCCTTCCACTTGATCTTGCCTTCCATGACCCAAGGGGCCAGTTCGGCGAAGGCTTCGCCCGCACGTGGCAGATAGTCGATGACGATGAAGCCCTTGATTAGGATCCGTTTCATCAGGGTGTGGGCGAAATCAGCCGGTCCCGGAACGAGGCCGTCCTTATTGTAGGTCGAGATCATGCCGCAGAGCGCCATGCGGCCATTCAAGTTCATGCGGGTAAAGACCTCATCCATGATCTTGCCGCCGACATTTTCGAAATTGACGTCAATGCCATTGGGGCAGAGCCGGTCGAGGGCCGCGCCGACATCTTCGTTCTTATAGTCAATGGCCCCGTCAAAGCCGAGCTCCTCAACCAGCCAGCGGCACTTGTCAGGCCCTCCGGCAATGCCGATGACCCGGCAGCCCTTGAGCTTGGCAATCTGGCCGACGATGGAGCCGACCGCGCCCGCCGCAGCGGAGACCACGACGGTCTCGCCGGGCTGTGGCTTGCCAATATCCATCAGGCCGAAATAGGCGGTCAGGCCTGTGGCACCCAGCACGCTCATAAAGGCGGTGAGGGGAATGCCGGGAAGGCTTGGTACCGGATTGACGGCATCCTCATGTCCGATCGTATAGGCCTGCCAGCCGCCAAGGCCAGGATTGACCAGATCGCCAGGCTGATAGCGGCTTGAGCGCGAGGCCTCGACCACGCCAAGGGTTCCGCCGCGCATGACCTCGCCCAGTTCGACCGGGGGCAGATACTGATCCTGATCGCTCATCCAGATGCGGTTGGTGGGGTCGAGCGACAGATAGATATTGCGCACCAGAACCTCGCCGTCCTCAAGGTCGCGCACGGGGGCTTCAATGAAGTTCAGATCATCGGCGCTGATGTCGCCCTCGGGACGCTTGCGCAAAATCCATTGTTTGTTGGTCGGCCAATTGGTGGTCATGCTGTTTTTTTCCTCTGGAACCCTATGTTTGGAGGGGATCATGGCGTGGTTGTCGTCAATGTCGAGAGCCCTTGAGCGCTGAACAAGGCTTGGCACCAAGACAATCTGGCCTTAGCTCTACCCGGCGATGATCCCGGTATGCCGGACCTGAAGGATTTTACGGTTGAAGCCTCTGTACAATGCCCTCAAAGCCGCTCTTTTTAGTCTGGCCCTGTCCGGTTTCGGCCTGAGCGTGGCCGGGCTACCGACCTCTGCCGTCGCGGCGGTGGTGGATACGGGGCACGTCAAGGCGGAGCTGATCGTCAGCGGTGAAGCGGTTCCTGGCGGTGAGGTCTTGGTGGCCCTGCGTCAGACCATCGCTAAGGACTGGCACACCTATTGGCGCAATCCCGGTGATGCAGGGCAGGCGACGACGCTGGATTGGCGCTTGCCCGCCGGTTGGCAGGCGGGTCAGATCATTTGGCCGACGCCCAAGCGCCTGCCACTCGGCACCTTGATGAACTATGGCTATGAGGGCGATGTCCTGTTGCCCGTGTCGATCACGGTGCCTGCTGATGCCCAGCGGGGCCAGCGCATTAGCCTGAAGGCTGAGGCCGGTTTTCTGGTCTGTAAGGACATCTGCATCCCCGAACAGGCCAGCTTGACCGCCGAGGTCGTGGTCGCTTCCGGTGTGCCCAAGATCGATGCCAAGGCCGCAAAGGCCATTTCTGACACCCTGACCGCCGCGCCCAAGCTGTCGGGCCTCAAGGCGGTGATGACGCGTGATCAGGGCGTGGTGAAGTTGTCCATAACCGGGACACCGCTGGCAGGCGGCAATTTCCCTGACGCCTATTTCTTTGCCTTTGACAGCACGCTCCTCGACCATGCCCGGCCCCAAACGATCGAGCGCGGTCCCGAAGGTCTGACCCTGACCCTACCGGCAGGCTATGGCTTCAAGAAAGGGCCAGCGCCAGCCGCCTTGGCAGGCGTGATTGATCTGGGCACCGCGGCCTATGAGATCGAGGCCAAGACTGGCGTGCCGCTTACAGGTGCTGCGGGTCTCGGCGCTCCGACGGCGAAGGATAGGGCTCCAGAGGCGATGGGCCTACCGCTCGCGGTCCTGTTTGCCTTTCTGGGCGGTCTTATCCTCAACCTTATGCCTTGCGTCTTTCCGATCCTGTCGATGAAGGCTGCCGCCCTGACGGCGCATGGCGGCGACCATTCTGACGCCAAGGGCCAGGGGCTGGCGTTCTTGGCCGGGGTGGTCACGACCTTCTTAGGGCTGGCTGGGGCCTTGATTGTGGCCAAGGCGGCCGGTGCGGCCGTCGGTTGGGGCTTTCAGCTCCAGTCGCCGCCGGTGGTGGCGGTGCTCTGTCTGGTGATGCTGCTCACGGCGCTCAATCTTTCAGGCCTGTTCGAAGTTGGTGCGAGCCTTCAGGGGGCGGCGGGCTCGTCGTCGCTGGCCGCGCGCTCTGGCCTCGCTGGAGCCTTCTTTACCGGCGTACTGGCCGTGGTGGTGGCAGCGCCCTGTACAGCGCCCTTCATGGCCGGAGCCATCGGCTTTGCCCTGACCCAAGGGACTGCGGCGGCCCTTTTGATCTTCCTATTCTTAGGGCTTGGCCTCGCCGCCCCCTTCACAGCCTTGGCCTTCTCGCCAAGCCTGACCCAGCGTCTGCCGCGCCCGGGGCCGTGGATGGAGCGCTTGAAACAGGCTCTGGCCTTTCCCCTCTATGGCACAGCGGCCTGGCTGGCTTGGGTCTTTGCCCTTCAGGCGGGAACCAATGCACTGGCCTTCCTCTTCGCCGCCGCCGTGGCGGTGGCCTTCGCCGGTTGGCTCTATGGTTTGGCCCAGCGCGCCAGCCTTGCGGGCGGTAAGCCGCGTCTGTCGTTGATCCTAGCTGTTGCAGCACTCGGCGCTGGGCTGGCGCTGATTGTTGCCGCAGCCAAACTGCCCGCGCCCAAGGCATCATCGGCCCCGTCGGCCTCACAGGAGGCGGCGGAATTGCCGTCAGAGCCCTTCTCGCCCGACCGTTTGGCCGCCTTGCGCGCCGAGGGTCGGCCCGTCCTGATCAATTTCACGGCGGCCTGGTGCATCACCTGTCAGGTCAATGATCGCGCCGCCCTGTCGCGTCCTGCTGTTGCAGAGCTGATCACCTCCACCAACGCTGTCTATATGGTCGGGGACTGGACCAATCGCGACGGTGTCATCGCCAAGGCCCTCGCCGAACAGGGCCGCGCCGGTGTGCCGCTCTACCTGGTCTATGGCATTGGTGGCCGCGCGCCGGTGATCTTGCCGCAACTGCTCACCGAAGGGGCCGTCATTGAGGCGCTGCAGGCGGCGGCGAAGCCGGGTTAGGGTGTTTCCGTCCCAAGTCCTCGCCCAGCGTCATTGCGAGGCGCAGCGCGCCGAAGCAACCCAGGGGAACATCAATTTAGGTTCGTGTCATGCACCTGGGTTGCTTTGCTGCGATGGCAATGACGCGGTGAAGAAAACAAGTAAGGCCCTCACCCAACCCTCTCCCACAGAGAGAGGGCTAAGAACGATTGGATAGGCCCTCGCCCCCTTGGGGGAGAGGGTTCTATCCCCATGCGTGATCTTAAGTTGGGTTTCAGTCTCGAACGGGGTACCAGTGCCTATAGGCACGAGAGACCCTGACATGACCGCTATGACCTCTGCTTGGGACCATTTTGATGCTGAGGCGCAAAAGGCCGACGGCCAGTCCATTCTAGAGCTATTCGCCGCAGAGCCTGATCGTCTGCAACGCCTGACGCTTGATGCGGCGGGGCTGTTTCTCGACCTGTCCAAACAGTCTTGGAACAAGGCCCTGTTCGAGGCCGCGCTCGGTCTGGCCAAGGCAGCGGATCTTGACGCGGCGCGGGCGCGGTTGTTTGGCGGCGAGGTGGTCAATCTGTCTGAGGGCCGGGCGGTCCTGCATACGGCCTTGCGTGCACCCGACGGTGCCGCCTTTAAGGCCAAGGGAGAGCCTGTCTCCGTGGCTGTCGAGACGGGGCGTGCTGCCATGGCTCAGTTTGCCAACGTGGTGCGTTCAGGCTCTGTCCGGGGCGCGACCGGCCGTCCCTTTACCACTATCGTCCATATTGGCATTGGCGGGTCAGACCTTGGCCCTCGGCTGGTCTGGGAGGCCTTGCGACCCCTGTCGCCGCAGATTGATCTGCGATTTGTCGCCAATGTCGATGGCTCAGACATAGCCGCCGCGCTCGACGGCCTTGACCCGGCCGAAACCCTCGTCATTGCCGTGTCCAAGACCTTCACGACCGAAGAGACCATGGCCAATGCCTTGGCCGCGCGTCAGTGGTTGGCGGCCAGCTTGGGTGACCATAGGGCCGGATCGCACTTTGCCGCGGTCTCCGCCGCGCCCGACCGATGCGTGGCCTTCGGGGTTGCGCCCGAGCGGGTCTTTGCCTTCTGGGATTGGGTCGGAGGCCGCTATTCGGTCTGGTCGGCGGTGGGCCTGTCCTGCGCCGTCGCCTTGGGCTGGGAGGCGTTCGAAGCCTTCTTGGCCGGGGCGGCCGAGATGGACACCCATTTTCTGAGCGCCCCGCTCGAGCGCAACGCCCCAGTGCTGCTGGCTCTGGCCCAGATCGTCAATCGCAACGGCCTTGGCCGCGCCGCCCGCACGGTGGTGCCCTATGCCCAGCGCCTTCGCCTTTTGCCCTCGTTCCTGCAACAGCTTGAGATGGAATCCAACGGTAAGGGCGTGACCGCCACGGGCCAGCCCCTGACCCGCGATAGTGCGGCTCTGGTCTTTGGCGAGCCGGGCACCAATGGCCAGCACGCCTATTTCCAACTGCTCCACCAAGGCACTGAGGTGGTACCGGTCGAGTTCATCGCCATGGCCCACAATGATGAGGGGCCAGAAGGCGCCCATACCAAGCTCTTGGCCAATGTCTTGGCCCAGGCCGAGGCCCTGATGGTTGGGCGCAGCGAGGCCGATGTGCGCGCGGAACTGACCGCGTCGGGCGTTGATGCGGCCACCATCGCCACCCTCGCCCCCCAGCGGGCCTTTTTGGGCAATCGCCCGTCGAGCCTGATCCTGATGGAGCGTTTAACCCCCCATGCCTTGGGGGCCTTGATCGCGCTCTATGAGCACAAGACCTTCGTCGAAGGGGTGATCTGGGGGGTCAATAGTTTTGACCAGTGGGGCGTCGAGCTTGGCAAGTCGCTGGCCAAGCGGATCTTGGGCGAGCTTGAAGGCGGCCCAGACCTACCCCATGATCCCTCGACCACGGCCCTGATTGCGCGGCTTAGATCTTAGGGAATTTGGCCTCAAACCTTGCCGCGCGGCCCCTGATCCGGTAATCGCGGCACATGACCGAAGAAGCCGCCTTCCGCCCCGAAGCCCGCAATCCCCGAGGCTTTCAAGATAAACGCGCCCGTGACCTGCGTGCGGAGCGCCATATTCTTGAGACCGTGGCCAAGGTCTATGAGCGTTATGGCTTTGAGGCGCTCGATACTGGGGCCTTTGAATATGCCGATGCGCTGGGCAAGTTCTTGCCGGACAGCGACCGTCCGAATGAGGGCGTGTTCGCCCTTCAGGATGATGACGAACAGTGGATGGCCCTGCGTTATGACCTGACCGCTCCCTTGGCGCGGTTTGTCGCCCAAAACCGTGAAGGCCTGCCCAAGCCCTTCCGCCGCTATGCCTTTGGCTCGGTTTGGCGCAATGAAAAGCCGGGCCCCGGCCGGTTCCGTGAGTTCATCCAGTGCGATGCCGACACGGTCGGTTCGGCTCGCCCTGAGGCCGATGCCGAGATCGTTGCCTTGGCCGTCGAGGGCCTGATGGCCACGGGCTTGAAGCGCGGCCAAGCGGTGCTCAAGATCAATAACCGCAAGCTGCTCAACGGCCTTTTGACGGCGGCTGGTGTCCAGAGCGAGGGGCAAAAGCTTGGCGTTCTGCGCGCTGTCGATAAGCTCGACCGTTTGGGGCCCGATGGCGTGCGTCTTCTGCTCGGCGAGGGCCGCAAGGACGAGTCCGGTGCCTTTACCAAGGGGGCGGGCCTCAATGCCCGCGCCGCTGAACAGGTTCTGGCCTTTGTCGCCGCTGGCGGCGGGACCCGCTCGCAGGTTTTAGACAATCTGGCCGGTGTCATTGGCGGCTCGGCGGAGGGCGATGAGGGCCTTGCCGAACTGGCGAGCATGGATGCGGCCCTGCGGAGTCTTGGCATTGGCGAGGATCAGGCCAGCTTTGAGCCCTCCATCGTACGCGGCTTGGAATATTACACTGGACCCGTGTTTGAGGCTGAACTTCTCATCGAGACCCTCGGCGAAAAGGGCGAGACCCTACGCTTTGGATCCATCGGCGGCGGTGGCCGTTATGATGATCTGGTCGCGCGGTTCACCGGCGAGCGGACCCCCGCAACCGGCTTTTCCTTTGGCGTTTCGCGTCTGGCCGCAGCCTTGCGCGCGGCGGGTCAGGCTCAGGCAAGCGAAGCGCGCGGGCCGGTGGTGGTCTTGGTCTTTGATCAAAATGCCTTGGGCGACTATTTCGCCGTGGTGGGAGAGCTTCGCGCTGCCGGTATCGCGTCAGAGGTTTATCTGGGCGGGTCGGGCATGAAGGCTCAGATGAAATATGCTGATCGGCGCATGTCCCCTGCCGTGGTGATCATGGGCGGCGACGAGATCGCTGCCGGAACCGTGACGGTCAAGGATCTGGATCTGGGTCGTCAGATGGCCCAAGGCGTCACCGACAATAAGGAATGGCGTGAAGGCCGTCCGGGTCAGGTCACTGTGCCGAGGGCCGAATTGGTCAGTGTCATTCGCCGCATTGTGGAGGGCTGACCATGCAGCTTGAACCAACGGTTCCGCCTAAGGCTCTCGCCGCCATCCGTGCGCCCTTTGCGGCGCTCGGGGCCATGACGATTGATGCGCCCGTTATCCAGCCCCTAAACCAACTGCTCGATCTGGCCGGAGAGGCCATGCGGGCGCGGCTGTTCATCGTTCAAGGCGAGGGCGGGGCTGAAGCCTGCTTGCGGCCTGACTTCACCATTCCGGTTGCTCGTGCGCACGGCGCTTCGGGCGCTGTCTCTGGCCGTTATGTCTATGAGGGCAAGGCCTTTCGGGTTGCGCCCAAGGGTACGGACCGTGCCGAAGAGTTCCTGCAGATCGGGATCGAAGCCTTTGAGGCCCGTGACCCTGTGGGGGCCGATGTCGAGGTGGCCACCGTCGCTTGGCAAGCCAGTCTTGCAGGCGGCCGCACGGACCTGTCGATAAGGCTCGGTGATGTGGCCCTCTTTTCTGCCTTTATCGGCGCAATGGCCCTGCCAGAAGCCTCGGCGGCGCGTCTTGACCGCGCTTTCACCCGTCCGCGTGTGCTGCGGGCCGAGTTGGCGCGGGCGCAGGCGGGTGAGCAGGCCCCTCGCGCCGGGGATCGTCTGGCGGGTCTATTGGCCGGATTGCCAGAGGCTGAGGCTTCGGCCGTGCTGGAAGAGTTCTGGGGCTTGGCGGGCATTCAGCCGGTTGGCGGGCGCTCCGCCGCCGAGATCGTCCATCGTCTGTCGCAGCGGGCTGAGGCCGCTTCCGCCCCTCGCCTGAGTGCCGCGCAGGCTGATCTGATCACCCGGTTCCTCGCCATCGATGATCAGCCCCAGCGGGCCTTGGATCAGGTCGCCGCCTTGGCCCGTGAAGGCGGCGCCTCTGTGGAGGGGCCTCTGAAGGCTTGGCAGGCCCGTTTGGATGGCCTGATGGCTGCCGGTATCGCTGCGGAGCGCATGAGCCTCTCGACTGCCTTTGGTCGCGCCTTTGGCTATTATGATGGCGTGCTGTTCGAGGTGACCAGCGCGGCGCTCGGGACGGAACATCCGGTGGCCGGTGGCGGGCGCTATGATGCGCTTTTGGCGAGGCTTGGCACCAGGGTCGATCCCTCGGTCGGCGCTGTGGGCTGTATGGTGCGGCCTTGGCGGGCCTTTGATGGTTCAGCAGCAGGAGCGGCGTGATGGATGACCTATCTACCAATCCTCTGACCATCGCCTTTCCCTCCAAGGGTCGGCTGAAGGAACAGGCTGAAGCTTGGTTGGCCGAGTGTGGCTTTAAGCTGGAGGCGGTCGGCGGGGCACGCGGCTATCGCGCAGCCATTGCGGGGCTTCCTGGCGCGCAGGTACAACTGCTGTCGGCCTCCGACATTGCTCAGGCGGTAGATGATGGCGAGGTACACCTCGGCCTAACGGGTGAGGATCTGCTGCGCGAACGCGGCGAGGATCTCGACAACCGGGTCATGTTGCTTCGCGCGCTCGGTTTCGGCCGAGCAGATCTGATCGTGGCCGCACCGCAGAGCTGGATCGATGTCGATCTCATGTCTGACCTCGATGAGGTCGCTGCAGCCTATCTGGCGCGGACAGGACGGCGTTTGCGGGTCGCGACGAAATATATGAGCCAGACGCGCGCCTTCTTTGCCAAACACGGCATTGCCGATTACCGGATCGTGGAGTCCAGCGGCGCGACCGAGGGGGCTCCGGCGACGGGGGCGGCGGAGCTTGTGGTGGACATCACCACGACGGGTGCGACCTTGGCCGCGAACAGTCTCAAGATCATCAGCGATGGTGTGATCCTGAAGAGCCAGGCCCAACTGGCAGCGTCTTTGACAAGGTCTTGGACCACAGCCCAACTCGGATTGGTTCGTCGGTTGCTCAGCGTTGTTGAGGCCAAATCTCGGGCACGGGGGCTGGCGACGGTGATTTGGCCTGCAGAGCAGGATCAGACGGCACAAGAGGCCACGGAGCTCTTTGTTGGTCGTGGTGCAGCGCGCCGGGCCAACGGTTTGCTAGTTTCCGGGGCAGATCTTTTCGATCTTTCGACCGTTTTGGCAGAATCAGGCGTCGGACCGATGACCGTGACGCGGCCAGACTATGTGTTTGAGGCCAATTGTCCTGCCGCTGATGCCCTTGGTCAGGCTGTTCTGGGCCGTTAGCGCCTGAATTGAAGTCATTTTTGACGGCCGCGCCAAAAAAATACCGGCAAGGTCGAAATTCTTTCGGACTCTATGGCAAAACTGAGACGAAGTCGTTGACTCGGGGATGATTATGCCCTTTTCTGACCTTGCGAGAGGCACATGGGTCACGAGAAACCTTGGTCTCCCGGCGTTTCGGGGAGGAAACGCCCTCTTAAAATAAAAAATCATGAGCCCGCTGCGATATCCCCCGCAGCGGGCTTATTTCATTTTGACCCAAGCGCGATGCCAAGTGAAAAATTTTGACGCCTGGTTCAAAAAATGCCGGGGCGTGTAGATGGGTCGGTGTGCTTGCGAGCGACACCGACCCCTAAATTCTACCAGATGCGGACGCGATTTTCGGGTGCCAGATAGAGCGCATCTTCGGGCTTGACGCCAAAGGCCTCATACCAGGCGTCAATATTCCGAACCACACCATTGACGCGGTAGAAGGGCGGAGAGTGCGGGTCGCTGGCGATCTGTTGACGCAGGGCATCATCACGGCTCTTTGCCCGCCAAACCTGTGCCCAGCCGAGGAACACGCGCTGCTCGCCGGTCAGGCCATCAATGATCGGCGAAGGCTGACCCTTGAGTGACAGCTTGTAGGCATCCAGGGCCATCAAGAGGCCGCCAAGGTCGGCGATATTCTCGCCCATGGTCAGCTGACCCTGGATCTTGGCCCCAGGCAGGGGTTCGAACGCTGAATATTGGCCGTCCAGCCGGTCAGTCTGGACCTTGAACTTGGTCGCGTCAGCCGATTGCCACCAGTCATTCAGCGACCCATCGGCGGCAAATTGGCGGCCTTGATCGTCAAAGCCGTGGGTGATCTCGTGACCAATGACCCCGCCAATGCCACCATAGTTGATGGCGGGATCTGCTTCGGGATCAAAGAACGGCGATTGCAAAATGGCCGCCGGGAACACGATCTCGTTCATTTGCGGATTGTAGTAGGCATTGACCGTCTGAGGGGTCATGCCCCACTCGCTGCGATCCACTGGTCCATTGAGTCGGGCTAAATCATAGTTCCAACGGAAGGCGGCAGAGCGGGCGATATTGCCGACCAGATCGTCAGACGCAATGGTCAGGGCCGAATAGTCGCGCCACCTGTCGGGATAGGCGATCTTGACCGTAAAGGTCGACAGCTTCTCAAGCGCCTTGGTCTTGGTTTCAGGGCTCATCCATGCCAGACGCTCGATGCGGGCCTTCATGGCCGTGCGAAGATCGCCGACAAGTCCCAACATCATGGTCTTGGATTGGGCCGGGAAATAGGCTTCGATATAGAGCTTGCCGACGGCTTCGCCCAAGGTCCGGTCGATGGTGCCAACCGCGCGCTTCCAGCGGGGCCGGTTTTCGGGTTGGCCGGACAGGGTCTTGCCCTTGAAGTTAAAGGATGCATTGACGAAACGCGACGATAGATAGGGCGAGGCTTCATCGGTGACTTGGAAGGCCATCCATGCCTGCAGGGTGGTGATGGGGGCATCGGCAAAAATCTTGGCGATCTTTGGGAAGGCGCTCTTTTCGCTCACGATGACCGTGCTGACCTTAGATAGGCCATTGGCCTCTAGGTAGGCTGCCCACGGGAAGCTGGGGGCCAACTTCGTCAGGTCCGCAATGGACATAGGGCTATAGGAGGCGACAGGATCACGCTGTTCGATCTTGCTCCAGCTTACCTTGGCGATGGCCGTTTCCATGGCCACGATAGCGGCGGCATTGGACTCTGGATTTTCCCAGCCAATGGCCTTGAGCTGCGTGGCGACATAGGCCTGATATTTGGCCTTCTTCTCGGCAAATTGAGCGGTCAGGTAATAGTCGCGGTCCGGCAAGCCAAGGCCCGCCTGTGCCAGATAGACGGCGTAGCGGTTAGGATCTTTGGCTTCTTGACCGATATAGGCCCCGAAGAAGGCGGAGCCAAAGCCCTTAGACGACTTGCCCATCAAGGTGCCCATCTGGGCGCGGGTCTTGGCGGCCTTAATGTCTGCAAGGAAAGGCTCGAGCGGCTTCGCATCGAGCGCTTCAATCTTTCCTTCGTCCATGAAGGCGCGATAGAGGTCACCGACCTTTTGGGTCTCGCCTGTGGCGTTGGCTGTCGCGGCGGCCGTTTCGATGACCTTGCGGCTGCGGGCATTGGATAGCTCCCCCAAGCCGTCAAAGACGCCGAAGCGGGCTCGGTCTGCTGGAATCGCCGTGCGCTGGTCCCACGCTCCGTTAGCGAACTTGAAGAAATCATCACCCGGCTTGGCGGCCATGTCTCGACCCGACAGGTCGAAGCCCCAGCTACCCATCTTGGGTGCGGCGAGGCTACTGGCCGAGTTCGTTGCGGCTACCGGTAGGTTCTGGGCATGGGCGCTGAGGCTCGCGGTCAGCAGGACGCTGGCTGCGGCTGCACCGAGCAGGAGAGATTTCATGATCTGACTTGTCCTAATAGGGATGTTTGTCGCCAATTTGCATAATCGTCGCCAAACTTCACCATTAATAATCGTTCAGATAGTAGGGATCGCCCTTGAAAAGACGGTTGGTCGGGTCAAAGGCCAAGCGCTTTTAAGGCCAACTCGCGCACGCCTTTCACATCGACCTTACCGTTGGCGGCGCGGATGATCGGGGCCAGGACCAGCTCTCGCGGCGCCTTATAGTCGGCCAGATGGCTGCGGACATGGGCGGCGAGGATGCCCAAGGATGGGGCATCATGACCCGGTTTGATATCCACCACGGCGCAGATCCGCTCGCCAAAGCGGGCATCGGGCACACCGACCACGACGGCGTCAGAGACGGCGGGATGTTTTTTCAAAGCCTCTTCGACCTCTTCGGGGAAGACCTTTTCCCCGCCGGTATTAATCACCTGCGAGCCTCGGCCCAGAAGCTTCAGCTCACCGTCGGCCTCGACCTCGGCAAAGTCGCCGGGGACGGACCAGCGCTCGCCCTCGAAGATCCTGAAGGTCTTGGCCGATTTTTCGGGGTCTTTGTAATAGCCGACCGGGATAAAGCCGGTGACGGCGACAAGGCCGCGTTCGCCAGAGCCGGGCACGACCCGCTTGCCCTCTTCGGTAAAGACCGCGACCGTGGGGCCGAGCACGAAACGGGCGGTCTGGACCTCTGCCCCCGCAGCCGAGGTCGAGCCGCCAAGGCCGACGGCTTCGGATGAACCTAGGCTGTCATAGAGCATGGCCCCTGGAATATGGGCCAAGAGGCCTTGCTTGTTCTCTTGGCTCCAGACCGCGCCGGAGGATGAGATGAGGTTGACGCTGGTCAGGTCCCATCGGCCGGGATTGGCATTGAGGCAATCGAGCATGGGCGAGGCAAAGGCCGGTCCGACAATGACTACGGTTGAGGCCTTCAGCCGCTCGACCTCGCCCCAAAGCTCTGCCGGGTCGAACTTGCGTGATGGGAGGGAGGCGACGCTGCCGCCCATATTGAGCGTTATGAAGGCCGAGAACTGTCCGGTACCATGCATCAAGGGGCAGGCGACCAGTTGGCGGAAGGGCGAGGGCTCATCGGGGTTGGTCAGACGGTCTGCGGCATCCTCGACCCGCTCTAGAGGCGGAACCTCGAGATTGGCGTTGCCCCCTGCGCCCAAGACATTGAAGAGATCATCTTGACGCCACATGACGCCCTTAGGCATGCCCGTGGTCCCGCCCGTATAGAGGAGGAGCAGATCATCGCCGCTGCGGCCCCATGGTCCCATGGCGCGAGGGCCTGATTGTTCAGTGAGGTCTTGGTAATCCTTGGCCCAGCTTGGCACGGCAAAGCCTGCTTCGGGTGCGCAGACCCAGAGTTTGACCTTGCTTAGCCGGTGGCGGATTTCCTCCAGCACCGGTGCGAAGGAGGCATGGAACACCACGGCCTCTGCATCGGCATTGTCGAACAGATAGTACAGTTCCTCAGCCCCGTAACGGTAGTTGGTATTGACCGGAGCCATGCCCGCCTTGAAAGCGGCAAAATAGGTCTCGAGATATTCTGGGCCATTATAGAGGAAGGCCGCGACCTTGGCCTGATGGCCCATGCCTGCGGCCAAAAAGGCCCGGCCCAGAGCGTCGGCATGCTGGTCGAAAGCTGCCCAGGTCACGACGCGCTCACCCTGAACCAGAGCCGGACGGTTCGGGGTCTTGGCGGCGATGGCTTCCCAAACGTCTGCAAAATTCCATGCGCTCATGATGCTTACTCCCCGCTTTTATGTCTTTGTTTGGGATGAGTTAGCGGTGATCAGGTGGGCGGTGTCAATGAGGCTATTGGGGGTAAAACAAGGCCCTCACCGTCCCAGCCCCGCGTCATTGCGAGCGAAGCGAGGCAACCCAGGGACTGACGGGCGGCGGCGGGACTGTTTCGGCTTGAGTGAAAGGTTCTGGGTCCCCGCCATCGCGGGGAAAACGGGAGAAGAGAAAACAAACCCCCTTCGGCGTTTCGCGCCACTTCCCCCAGAGGGAGAAGATCTTGGCATTCTAAATCTTCCCCCTCTGGGGGAAGCACCGGCGAAGCCGGGGTAGGGGGTCTTTTTTAAAAGAAAACAAGGCCCTCACCCATCCCTCTCCCTCAGGGAGAGGGTTAAGAACAATTAAGCCCTAGCCCCCTTGGGGG
>JBEGNZ010000018.1:0-66802 GCA_041182245.1 Pseudomonadota bacterium
CCTTGCCCCCCGCCCCACACCGCGATATACGACCAGCCCTTCGCAAGAAGCGGACGCATAGCTCAGCGGGAGAGCACTGCCTTCACACGGCAGGGGTCGTAGGTTCAATCCCTACTGCGTCCACCAATCTTTTCAATGGCTTAGAAGATTTCAGAAGTGGCTTCCGGTGGATCGGTAAGCTAGCGGTAAGCTTTTGGTTTTGAGCAAAATAAGGTTCTGGCACCCGGTAAGCCGGTCGGTTCGACCTCGCATTCATCAAGACTGTGGCCTCGTGAGCGCAAACCGCAGCGATTCGGCGCGCTAACCCCTATTGCCCATATAGAACATAGTGCTCTGTCAGGCCGTGTTTCTTGAACAGGTCGTCTTGTTTTTGCGCTGAGACGAGGAGGCTGTCGATTTCAGGGGAGGGGTCGTCCCACAGGGGGTGCGAAAAGAGCCGGTTTAGTAGGATCTTTATCCTCTGGCGCTCCTCGTGTGTCATGGCATGACGATAGAGCATCTGCTCTCGTTCGTTGTTGGTCATGATGCTGAGGCCGAAACACAGAATGCTTCGAAGATAAGGGGCCCAGGTCAGAACCGCGCCCTTGTGCCAGATGCGCCGCGCCTTCACCTGAGGATCGCTCAGGGACTTGCCCTTGACGTTTTGAACCCAGTTTTCGATGCCAGTCTCCTCGACCAGCAACTGCGCGATTATCCCGAAATTGGCCGCCTCTGCGTCACGATGGTCGTCTGCAGATTGGAACCGCGCAACAGAGGCTTTCAGATAGAGCATCGAGCGAAAAATCGTCTTTTGCAAAAGGTCCACCGTGATCGGAAAGCCGGGATCCTTTGATGCGGTGGCGACATATTTGCTCAAGGCCGAGCCATTGAGGGCGGCACTGATGGTCGCGCTTGAAAGGATGGCATTGGCCTCTGACCCGCCAAGGCCCCTTTGAACGCTCATATAGCTGACGAAATTCTGCTCTGTGTGATCGGCAGGGTCTGTCTTGGCGATGAATTCAGACAGGTATTCTTGCTGGATGACGGACAATCGATCGAGCATGGTCGAGGTATAGAAGCCGATCTGCTTGAGCTTGGAATGGGCTTCCAAATTGGTGAACATCAGATCGTCGAACAGCCTCTTTGCCGCCTCTACCTCATCCGGCGAGACATAGACCTTAATATCCATTTCGGAGCGATTGTTCAGGACCTGCGCGGCCAGCTTATGCTGACCGTCAAATAGCTTCAGACGTCCGCCAATCAGCCTTCCGATGGACGGTGCCAGTTGAGGATGGGACTTCAGGTGGTCCCTGATGGCAATCAGCCGCTTATAGTCGATGACCCGAGGCTGTAGCCCCTCCTGATCATCGTTTTCGATCCAAGCGATGGGTATCCGGCCATAGAAATAGCGAACCTGCAGCACGTCATCGTGAAAGACGGGCAGGTCTAGCGAGGTGCTACCATCGGTCAGCCGAACGAGATTACCCTCGAAAATGGCATGGTGCGAGCGCTTGGAAATGTCTTTGAGTTGAAGAATATCCTGCAGCCTTATGCTGTTACGCTTATCGGCGAACAGGCGTTCTAGGCGAAGATTATCCCGCACATCATAGAGGCTCTGGTCCGACTTGCGCCGATTGTAGCGCTTCAACGTGATGCGGATATTGGCGACGCTGGTCTCGCCATCCTTCGAATAGGGATGGATGTGATCAAACTCGGTCTCGTCATCATCATGGATGATCTCACCAGAGATGAAGCAGCGCAGCGTCCCATCGCTCTGTGACTGCTGGTCGCGAACCGTCTTCTTTTCCGCTTCGGTCAGGGTCCGTTTAAGCGCCATCATTCTTCCCCATATTTGCCGACGATCCAGATCAGGCTGTGGATGTCGATTAGGTCGCGTGGTTCGAGATCGAGGACCGATTGGCCGATCTGAGCGGCCATATCGAGCAGGTCTTGATAGACCGCGACGTTCAGGTCGGCGCTGTAGGACTGGGACAATCGATGGCCCACGCGCGCGGCAAAATCCTTGGTCACGGCGGGCTTGAGGAACATGTGACGGTCCGGTCGCCACAGGCGCGGCAGATAGGTCACTACCGTCCAATGGGCATTGTTGTATTTGCGCAAGATCACGTCCATGGCTCGCAAGGCTGAGCCGCCTTCGCCCAAGGTGAAGCGGGCAGCGGCTTGGATAAAGGGGTCGCCGTCCGTACCGAGTAACATGTCCTTCAGGCGCATCCTCTCGAACAGGGACAGCTGGTCCGTCGCCTGAAAGGCCCGCAGGACGGCCTCGCCAAAGCCGGTGCCGGTGACCGCCGCCTCGAGCGGTGCGGCCCTGTCCAGATCCGCCTTGGCCTTGAGCTTGTAGGTCCGCTCTCGATCCACATAGTCGGTGCTGAGGAACCCGCCGGGAAAATGTTCCAGAAAGCGCGCGCGGGCGCCGTCATAGCCATACCAGCCAGATCCGATGCCCGGCCTACCCACCGGCCCAGCCCTCGGCCTACCCCCCGGCCCAGCCATCGGCAGGGCCATCTGTAGCGCGTCCCACGCCTCATCGGCTGACGCACCATCCTTTCGCAGCGTCGTGGCCCCGCCCTCAATGGCGATCGCGACAAAGCCGCTATTGGTCTGAACAAGCCTTAGCAGGGCCTTCCCAGCCTTCTCCTCGCGGATGGTCTTCAACGCCATTCCCAACCCCACACCCTAAAGTTCCCATCACAAGATTGCATCTTAGGATGATATCTGTCTATCATAACATCCTAAAATAGTAATTTATGTTAGGTAATGGCGCGGCCATGAACCCGGTTGAGATTGATGAGGCCGTATCGAACCTTGTGCTGGAGCCCTTTGACCGGGCCCAGTTCGCCTATCGATTCCTCGCACAGCTCATGCGTCTGTTCCGTCTCGCAGCCTAGGGGGGCGGTTTCTTTGATCAGGAGAGGGTTTCAATGCGGGTGTATTTCCGATTGAACTACGCCGTCAGCCTTTCCACTTCCGAAGGAATTTGATTAGCGCGCTATCAAAAGTGACCACAACCTTGAGGAACGAGGCTTCGGGTTCGATTTTGCGGCCCAGATTATATTTGGTCCGGTTCTAATGATGGCCGATGACTGAAAGGACTATGGTGAGGTTCGGGTCAAGGCCGTTGGCGAGGTCGATGGCACAGTGCTTTTGGTGATCTACACGGCCCGCGGCGTTGTTCGCTGGATCATCTCGGCGAGATTGGCAAATAGGAAGGAGCACGGCCTATGGTGCGCATGACGCTGGAACAGATACTAAGCCATGCCCCCCAACATGCGTTGAGAGCTTTAGTACCCGGTCGAAAGGCTAGCTAACTGAGGTGCCGTGCGCCGAGCCTAAGCGAGAGGGCCTACATCAACCCCTTCAATTCCTCTATCCGGCCTTGGGTCTGTTCCGTCTCGCAGCGTAGGCGGGCGGCTTCTTTGATTAGGGGGTCGGTGGAGGTTTCGGCGGCTTGGATGTTGCAGTCGGCGGTTTTCTTTTTGGCCCAGGCGCGTTGGATCTCGACATTTTGCGCGCGGACCGTGTCGGGCAGGGATTTCCAGACCTCAGAATAGGCTTGAACGGCCAGCTTGTTTTCGGCGGTGGCCAGTTCCAGATCGGCTTGGCTTTGGGCCTTCATCTGTTGGTCGAGCAGGGCCTGCTGGGCTTGGATCGCGGCGGCTTCTGTCTGTTGGCTGGCCTCGAGTACGGGCAGGGTGACGTGAGCCTTGATGATGACGCCAATGGCGTTAGCCACAGCGCCAAAGGCCTCGACCTCGCCATAGACCTTTTTCTTGTCGTCGGTCGGCTGGACCGAATAGGTCAGTTGATAGCTGTAGCTGTCGGCCGAGCGGCGCAGTCCGACCGCATCGGTCATGCTGGGGATCGACTGAATGCCATAGGTGGCGTGGAGCTTCTCGGCGTCTGCGATCATGGACAGGGGCAGGACCAGCTTGACCGTCGCCGCGCAACTCCTTTTGCTGCTGGCCTCATCCTTCTTGGTCGTGCGGATGTCCTCAATCAGGATCTTGATCTGATCAACGGCGGCCTTGATCTTGGCCTCGTTGGTCGGGGGCTCGTTGAGGGTGACGCCAAACTGGGCTCTTGCCGCTTGGGTGATCTGCTCAGACAGAAGGCTGCTGATTACGGCCTGCCCGTCGGTGTTGTTGCACTCGACAGCACCGATCTTGTTGCAACTGGCCAAGACCAAGGCCGCGCCGGCCACGGTGATGAGACGGACGGTTTGCATCTATTCCCCCGAGATGTTGTGGGGGTAGAGGTAGCTCAGGGCCGCACAAATGCCAAGATGGGCGCGATTTTGCTGCGCGGGCTGGTTAGCTAATATAGCCCCGGATCATGGGGTAAAGGCCTTCTGTCGGCTTGGCGGGCGCGATGCGGTCAACCTGTGTCAGGCCAAAGAGCGCGATGGCGTGACCCTCGACATCGAGGAACTGAACCTTGCCCTGCTCGATGTGCCAGAAGACCGCCTTGGAAAGAGGACCGTCTGGGCATTCGCGGGACACGACCTCCCACGCCTCGGCCTTAGCGACGGTGGCAGGGCGAAATGTCAGCATCAGACGGCAGGCGGGCCAGATGCCAGGCTCGGTTTGCCAATAGCCGCCCATGTCGCGCGCTTGTGTGATGGCTGTGAAGGGGTGCGATGGCATGGCGGTCGGGCTCGGCTTGTGATGTGAAATTTGCGTCGGCACAAGGGATGCGCCCAGAACGGTTAAGGCTGCGATCGTGGCTGCTATCATGTTATTGGTCCGCTTGTGTCTTTTAGGGTTTTGTGCGCGTCATATCGGTTATTGGTATAAAAAATGAAATACACCCTAGGGAGGCTAAATCGTGTCTCATCGTAGCACAGAAGGTTTCGATCGCATCATCGAGATCGACAGTCTCGCCGAAGATGTGGGCGTATTTGCGGTCGATTACGCCGCCGCTGTCCCAATCCCCAAACCGTCCTTCACCCGCCAGCAGGCCGGAGTACAGATCGCGCGCGACAATGTCCGTTGGTCGGCTGATTTTGATGGGGTGACGCGGGTTAGCTTCGCGTTCCGCAGCAGCTTCAATGGTGAGACGCCGCTCGCTTTTTCGCGATTTGATGAGGCTCAGATTAATCAGACTCTCGCGGCTTTGCAGTCATGGTCCGATGTGGCCAATATTGTCTTCACGCGGGTGGGTAACGGCACAACGGGTGATAATGCCTATGCCGATAATGCGACCATGCTGTTTGCCAACTATAATAGCGGCAAGTCTGATGGTGGCGCTGCCTATGCCTATTATCCCGGCAGCCGCTCCGACGGATCCAATGCGGGTGACCTTTGGGTCAATCAATTTGCCGCCAGTAGCAACGCGCTTGGCTATTTGAGCTACGGCAATATGGTGCTGACCCACGAGATTGGGCACGCGATCGGGCTAAATCACCCGGGAGAATATAACGCTGCTCCGGGCCTGTCGCTTACCTATGCAGCAAATGCCGAATATATCGAAGATACACGGCAATATACGCTTATGAGCTATTTCAGCGCCAGCAATACCGGCGCGACTGTCGTCGGATTTGCGGCGGCTCCGTTGGTCGATGACATCGTTGCGGCTCAACTGCTTTACGGGGCCAATATGTCGACCCGGACGGGCGACACGACCTACGGCTTCAATTCGACAGCAGATCGCGATTGGTTCTCCTGTACGAGCGCGGATGGCACCGTTCGTTGGGTGATCTTCGCCGTGTGGGATGCCGGTGGCATCGATACGTTTGATTTTTCGAGATATGCGTCCAACCAAAATATCAACCTACAGCAGGGGGCCTTTTCCGATATTGGCGGGGCTGTGGGTAATGTCGCGATCGCAATCAATACCGATATTGAAAACGCCATCGGTGGCGGGGGCGATGACAGCCTTATAGGCAACGGACTGAACAATCATCTCACCGGAAATGCGGGAAACGATATTCTGTGGGGTGGTGCAGGCGATGATAGCCTGTCTGGCGGCACAGGCTCCGATACCGCCTCCTATGTGGGGGCCAGCGCCGCCGTTTCGGTAAATCTAGGTCTTATAGCGGCCCAAAATACCGGGAGTGCGGGAACCGACACCTTGACCAGCATCGAGAACCTCTTGGGCTCGAGCTATAACGACATCCTGACGGGGACATCGGGCGCGAATAGTCTCGATGGCGGGGCCGGAAACGACATTCTCATCGGTGGGGCCGGTGACGATGTTTACGGCGTAGACGCGCTCGGCGATAGCATCACGGAGCTGGCCAATGAAGGTACCGATACGGTTCGATCCAGCATCGGATATCAGCTTACGGACGATCTTGAGAACCTGACCTTGCTCGGATCGGCTTCGATCGATGGAACAGGCAATGGTGCTAACAACGTTCTCATCGGCAATGACGGCGCTAATCGTCTCGACGGCGTTGCCGGTGCGGACTCCATGTCCGGCGGCGGGGGGAACGATAGCTACATCGTGGAGTCTGCGGGCGATAGCGTAACCGAATTGGCTGGCGGTGGGACCGATAGCGTCTATTCGAGCGTTAGTTTTAGTCTTGGTGCCAATGTCGAAAATCTGATTTTGACTGGCACTGCGGCGACTAATGGCACCGGCAATGCCGAAGCCAATATCTTGATCGGCAACAGCGCCGATAACCGGATGTTAGGGGGCGACGGTGACGACATTTTGGTTGCCGGCGCGGGTAACGATTATCTTGATGGCGGCAACGGCACTGACATCGCCTCCTTCGAGGGAGCGACCACCAATCTATCAATTGATCTGTCCACGGCTCTAGGCACCATCTCGACGTCCCTTGGCACCGATACCTTGGTGTCGATTGAAGGCATTATCGGTGGCTCGGGCAATGATGTGCTCAAAGGTGATGCAGGAGCAAACTATCTCGACGGTGGGTTCGGCAATGACACGCTGACGGGGGGGGCGGGAGACGATATCTATGGTGTCGATTCCACTCTGGACAGTGTCACCGAACTGGCCGGAGGCGGAACCGATGAGGTTCGTGCCAGCATCAGCTACACCTTAGGCTCCACCCTTGAAAATCTGACTCTGGTCGGCTCTGACCGGATCAATGGTACTGGCAATAGCCTCGATAATGTCATCATCGGTAATGGCGGCAACAACATCCTCGTCGGCGGTGCGGGCAATGACCGGTTGGACGGTGGGGCAGGACTAGACATCGCCTCCTATGCCGATATCACGACGGGCCTGACCCTCAATCTGACCCTAACTACGGCTCAGGCGATGGGTACCGCAGGTAACGACACCCTTATCTCGATCGAGGGCCTGATTGGCGGATCGGGCAATGACAGCCTGACCGGCAATAGCGACAGTAATATTCTCGAAGGTGGCTTGGGTAATGATCGGCTCGATGGTGGCGCTGGGCTGGATGTGGCGTCGTTTGCGGGCTTGACCAACGGCGTCGAGCTCGATCTTTCGAACTTTTCGGGAGCCATAACCACGGCGCTCGGCACAGACACCTTGATCTCCATTGAGGGCCTGATCGGCGGCGCGGGCCATGATGTCTTAAAGGCCGGGACCACGGCGACCTATCTCGATGGCGGTGCGGGCAACGACTTCCTTGGCGGCAGTGCTTTTGACGATACGCTGATTGGCGGCGCCGGCGTTGATGGCATTGCAGCCGGCGCGGGCAATGACAGTCTCGACGGCGGGGACGGGGACGACACCCTGCTCGGCCAAGCCGGTGACGACACGATCAGTGGCGGCCTGGGTCGTGATTTTATGGACGGTGGCGACGGTGCTGACTCTATCTATGCCGGCGACGCGAATGACCTGATCAATGGCGGTAACGGCAATGACACCATCTATGGTGACGAGGGAAATGACTCCATCTATGGCGATGCGGGTATTGACCTCATAGATGGCGGTAGCGGAGATGATGATCTCTCCGGCGGTAATGACAACGACACCATCAGTGGCGGGGCTGGCGACGACCGGATCGCCGGAGGCTATGGCAACGACATTCTGAACGGCGGTGACGGCAACGACACGATCAGCGCAAACGACGGTGATGACACGATCACCGGCGGTCTAGGGGTCGATAATCTCTACGGCTTCTTCGGCAATGACACGATCGATGGCGGAGAGGGCGGAGATACGCTTCTGGGTATGGAGGGTGACGACACCGTCACCGGCGGTGCTGGCGCGGATTATATTGTCGGCGGCGATGGGGCTGACCGTCTCAGCGGCGACGACGGCGACGACAATATGCAGGGTAATGACGGCACCGATGTCCTGAACGGCGGGCTAGGCAATGACGGCCTCGATGGTGGCGCGGGCAATGATACTCTCAATGGTGATGCCGGTAGCGACTATCTCGGCGGCGGCGAGGGCAACGACATCCTGAATGGGGACGACGGTAACGATGTCTTTGTCGGCGGCGCGGGCAAGGACACACTCACCGGCGGTGCAGGAGCGGATGCCTTCTTCTTCACCGCCTTAACCGACAGCACCTCGGCCTCGCCAGACAAGATCACCGACTTTAGCTTCGCCGACGGCGACTATATCGACCTATCACGCATAGACACCAACAGCAGCGTGGCAGGCGATCAGGCCTTCAGCTTCGTCAACAGCTTCACCAAACAGGCCGGGCAAGCCACCCTGACCTATGACATGGCCAGCAACACCTCAACCTTCAGCGCCGATGTGGACGGAGACGGTGTGGCCGACTTTGTGCTGCAGATCACAGGCCAGCTCAATACGGGCCAAGGGTGGGTGCTATAGGATTTGGTGCCGTCAGACTGTAGATGGAATATTAGGGGATGAGGGTTTAATGTCTCCTCAACCGGCGCAGTCTGGCAAAGTGCCAACATTTAAACCTATGGGTCCGATGCCACAGCCTGAATTTATGAGCCTTGTGCGGTCAGCCCTAAAGGCCTGTTCGAGCCATATAGGCTTTGCCGTCCTGTTCAGCGCCCTGATCAATCTCCTATATCTGGCCCCCACCCTCTATATGATGCAGGTCTATGACCGGGTGGTGCCTTCGCAGGGGCTCTTGACGCTCTTTTGGTTGAGCCTGGTTGTCCTGTTTGCCTTGGTGGTGCTCTACAGTTTGGACCTGATGCGCTCGCGGTTGATGGTGCGGGCGGCCCTAAGGTTCAATGATGAGTTGGCCGGGCAGGTTGTGCATCGGCTCAATGCCGATCAAAGCCGCACAGCGACAAAGGGGGCTGGCACCCAGGCCTTACGGGAATTTGATAATCTGCGTCAGACCATTGCCGGTCAGGGCGGAATCTTGGCCCTGTTCGATATTCCTTGGACACCGATCTATCTGTTGGCGTCGTTCCTGATCCATCCGGCTCTGGCGGGCTTGGTCATACTCGGCGGGGCGCTGTTGATCGGCCTATCGATCGTCAATGACCGCACAGCTCGGGCCACGGCGACCACCAACCATCAGGCCATGAGCCGCGCCTATGGCCATCTCGATGCGCTCCTGTCCAAGTCCGAAGTCATCCGGGTGATGGGCATGCAAAAGCGCCTTGAGACCCGTTTTGTTGGTGACCGAAACCGGGTCATAGATGCGACCGCAGACCAGCAGATCAAGGCCGCGAAATATTCGGTCTTGGGGAAGTTTATCCGGACCCTGTTGCAGTCAGCGGCGCTAGGACTGGGCGGATGGCTAGCGGTTACAGGGCACATCACGGTTGGGTCGATCATTGCCGCATCGGTTCTGCTCAGCCGCGCCCTCCAGCCCTTGGAACAGGTGGCCTCGGCTTGGCCCGCCTTGAACCAGGCGCGGGCGGCGATCCTGACGCTGAACGACCTGTTCTCAGACAATCCTGAACCTGCCCATCAGCCGCTGGCCCTGCCGGTGCCGACAGGTCGGATTTCTATGACCAACCTGTTCTACCGTGCGCGCGGCGGTGGGCCGATGATCCTGAAGGGCATTAACGTCCAGTTGGTTCCCGGTGAGATTGTCGGTCTGATCGGTCCGTCTGGCGCGGGCAAGAGCACCTTTGCCAAGATTGTTGTGGGTGCCTTGAAGCCAGACGCGGGCGATATACGCATTGATGGCGCGACCTATCGCGATTGGGATGCTGATGCACTCGGGGTCCATTTCGGCTATATGCCACAGACCAACATGCTGCTCGGCGGCACAATCGCCCAAAACATTTCCCGTTTTTCAAGCGTCGCCGAGGCCGACCGCGCCGCGCTCGATGCCCAGATTGTTGAGGCCGCCAAGCGCGCTGGGGTCCATGAGATGATCCTACAGTTCCCGCACGGTTATAATACCCTGCTGTCGAGCACGGGTGAGGGGATATCTGTCGGACAGGCGCAGCGCATCTCTTTGGCTCGAGCCCTATTTGGAAATCCAAAGGTTCTTGTGCTCGATGAGCCCAATTCCGCCCTCGACACGCCCGGTGAAATGGCCCTTATCGCGGCCATGACTGAGGCCAAGGCCTTTGGCGCAACCGTGCTCATCATCGCCCACAGGCCGTCCATGTTACAAAATGCTGATCGGGTGATTGTGCTGAATGGCGGCTCTATAGAGCGCCAAGGCACGCGAGATGAGATCATGGGGCCATATACGGTGCCCGAGGCCAAACCGGTTGATCTTCGTCGTCCCGTGGGACAGGCCTGATGGCCAAGCGTGGAAAAATCGCGGCACTCTGGGCCGATATTAACAGCGGCGGAGCCCATTCGCCGCGTCTTGAAATTTGGCTGGGCTCGGCCATCGCCGGCCTGTTCTTTGTCATTTTTCTCGGCTGGGCGGCCTTTGCCCCCTTGGATGCGGCGGCGATCACAGAGGGCGTTGTCAGTGTCGCCGGCAATCGCCAAGCGGTTCAGCCTCGCAATGGTGGTGTGGTCACTGCGCTCAATGTTGATGAGGGCCAAACGGTCAAACGCGATCAGGTCCTGCTCAAGATAGGTACGCCAGACACCGATGCTGTCGAACGCAGTCTGGCCGGTGAGGTCATTTCTCTTTTAGCGCAGCGTGCGCGCCTAAGAGCCGAAAGCGCGGGGCAGGTGACCTTTGCCGCCCCTCCGGAATTTGCCGCCTTGACCGGCCGTGACAAGGCCTTGGCCGATGTCGCTATGGCCGAGCAAAGACACTATGCAGCGGTCCGGGCGCAGTCCAACAGCGCGGCCACGTCGGTGCTCCAGCAGCGCCTTGATCAATATAGGGTCCAAAATGAGGGCTTGGCCCGGCAGGTTGGTTTTAATCGCAAACAACAGGACCTGGTCGGCGCGGAGTTGGAGGGCCTGAAAAAGCTGGCCGTTGACGGCTATGTCTCGACCAATCGGGTGCGCAATACCGAACGCGTCGCCGCCCAACTTGATGGCGAAACCAGTCGTAATGAGACTGAGATCAGCCGAAACATCTCCGCCATGGCCGAAATCAACAGCCAGATCCTATCGACCCGGAAAAAAGTCCTTGAGACCATTTCCGATGAGCTGGCAGCGACTGAGGCAAGGCTGGTTGATCGCTTGCCCAAATGGTCGGCGGCTAAGGAAATCGTGGTTCAATCCTTGATCAAGGCCCCTGCCAGTGGCCGCGTGGTCGGATTGAAAATCTACACGGTTGGGGGCGTGGTGTCGGCCGGTGAGCACCTGATGGACATCGTCCCTCAGGACCGCGGTATTGTGATCGACGCCAAGCTTAACCCTACTGATGCTGCTGAGGTTAGAATCGGTATGCCCGCCATGATCCGCCTGAGCGTGTTCCATGACCGCAAGGCCCCGGTACTGCAGGCTGTTGTCTCTGAGGTCTCTGCTGACAGCTTTGTCGATGAGAAGTCAGGCGCACGGTTTTTTAATATCGAGGTTCGTATTCCTGAGACGGAACTGCTGAAAATTAGCAAGGCCAAGGGGCATTATGATCTTCGGCCCGGGCTCAATGTTGAGGTCGTTGTCCCGCTGCGTAAGCGCACAGCCTTGACCTATCTGACCGAGCCCATAGGCAACGCCTTTACGAGCGTTGGGCGCGAGCCTTAGAACGGCACCGAGTCAGGACTTCCACGGCACGTCATCGGGATCATCTTCCCCATATTCATCCTGTCCCTCGCGCCATTCGCCTTGATCGGGTTCGTCGTCGTCATAGGGCGGCTCCTCTAGGTCAGGCGGGATTTGACGTGGTGATCGTTCAGGCCGAGGAGGTGCAAGAATGGTGGAGCCCGTTGTTGGCATAGGCTGATGCCTCAGCAAGGCTTCCACGCGAGCCAGCCAGCGGCGCGCCTCACGAATTTCGCTAGCGGGGTTGGTCGCATCGCGGCGGGTCTCGTCACCCTCAGTCCAAAGTTCCAGGATGAATTCAGGGTGCCTGGGATCGTCGAAAATCAGTCTGAGATGGACCTCTTGGGCATCTGCCGCGACCTGATCTAGCGCCCTGCGCGCCTCGCCGCGATAGGCTCTGGCGACCACCCGGCCATCGACCTCTAACTCCGCACCGATCAGGAGATGCAGTCCATAGAGCCGGGCCTTGGCCCCTCCATCGGCTAGAACCAGCACCTGAGGCGGCTCCATACGGATGGCGAGGGCGGCATTGCGGCCCTTAGCGATGATCTGGTCGTCCGGTTCGCCGTCTAGCACCCGATGGATGATCCGGCTCAGCCGCCGCGTCTCATTTCCCTGCCGCGCCAAGAGGCTCGCGGCGGCAGTAACAGCCACACCCGTTGCGCCAACCAGCAGCGCTATGCGGATCAGATCATTCATAGGCGCAACGATAGGCAGATTTTTAGGTCAGGCCTAGGGGTGTTGAGGCCGCATCCCCCTACCCCGGCTTCGCCGGTACTTCCCCCAGAGGGGGGAAGATCTTGATTCCTGACTGCCCCTACATACCCTGTTCCCCGCGAAGGCGGGGACCCAGACCCTTTCACTCAGGCGGGAAGCGGCACTCTGGATAGCTGCCTTTGCGGGGGCGTTGCGGAGGGTGAGTAGATGAACACCCCCTCTCCCGACCCTCTCCCCCTCAAGGGGAGAGAGGGCCTATTCTTTCTTAGCCCTCTCCCGGAGGGAAAGGGTTGGGTAAGGGCCTTGTTTTTATTTTCGTTCTGGTTCCCCGCCTGCGCGGGGATAATGGATATTGCAACTCCAACACTGTCCCAAATCCGCGTCATTGCGAGGCGCATCGCGCCGAAGCAACCCAGGGGAACATCCCCTCACGACCGTGTCTGCCTCCCGGGTTGCTTCGCTTTGCTCGCAATGACGCGGTTAATTGGCCTCTACAGGTCCAAGCTAATCACCACCGGCACGTGATCGGAAGGCTTCTCCCGCCCGCGCACGTGGCTGTGGATCTCGCAGCCCGTCAATCGGTCGGCGGCTTGGGCGGACAAGAGCATGTGATCGATGCGGATGCCGTTGTTCCTCGGCCATGCCCCGGCCTGATAGTCCCAGAAGGTATAGGCGTGCTCAGTGCCGACGGCCTGTTTGTGCGCCTCGGTTAGGCCAAGCCATTGCAGTTCGCGAAAGGCGGCTCGGCTTTCCGGTTGGAACAGGGCGTCACCGGCCCAAGCCGCGGGGTCGTAACAGTCGCTGGGTTCTGGAATGACATTGTAGTCGCCTGCCAGCACCAGCGGCTCTTCGTCTGCCAGAAGGGTCTGCGCATGGGCCTTGAGACGGGCCATCCAGGCCAGCTTATAGGTGAACTTTTCAGTGCCAATCGGGTTGCCATTGGGCAGGTAGATCCCGCCGACCCGCACGGGCTTGGGCGCACCGATTAGGGCCTCGATATAGCGCGCCTGCTCGTCGGTCTCATCGCCGGGAAGGCCACGGCGAATATCCTCCATCGGATATTTTGATAGCATGGCGACGCCATTATAGGTTTTTTGGCCATGGACGGCGACATTATAACCTAAGGATTCAAAAGCTTCAGACGGAAACTTCTCATCGACACACTTGATCTCTTGCAGGCAGGCGACGTCGGGATTGGCCTCTTTAAACCAGTCTAGAACCCCTTCAAGGCGGGCATTGATCGAGTTGACGTTCCAGGTGGCAATGCGCATGTCGGCCTTCTTGTCCGGTCAAGGCCGGGCCAGGGTCAGAATCGATTATATAGAGAAGCTAACGCCGCAGCCGCAACTGGACTTGGCGTTGGGGTTGCGGACCCGGAACTCGGCGACCGCCAACTCGTCAACAAAGTCGATCTCCGAGCCAATCAGCAGACCGAGCGACACTGGATCAATCAGGGCGACCGCTTCGTCACGCTGGATCTGCAGATCATCCTCTTCAGCCTGTTCGGTCAGGTCGAAATTATATTGAAAGCCCGAACAGCCGCCAGCGTCTACAGCCACACGCAACATCAAGGCGCGGCCTTCAGTGGCGCTCAAGGTCTTGATCCGGGCAGCGGCGGCCGGTGACAGGGTCACCGGCAAGGACGGCGTACGGGCCGAGGGCAGGGTGATTGTCGCGGTGGACATGGCCGTTTATGAAACTTTCTAATGCCGGACAGGCGAAAGTGGATCGTAACCTCTATATGATAACTCAACTTCGCCCAACAACGGGGCGATATATGGAAATATTTGATGGGCGCCGATTTGAGCGGACCATCTGGAAACCCAAATGGCGATTTTTCATCCCCCTGCACGTGTCCTGTTTGCCGAAAACCCAGACCATTCCAAGGGCCGTCGGTACAGGGAAGAAGAGAGCCGCACCCGCACGCCCTTTGCGCGGGATCGGGACCGGATCATCCACGCCTCGGCCTTTCGTCGGTTGAAGGAGAAGACTCAGGTCTTTGTCGCCCATGAAGGGGATCACTTCCGCACCCGATTGACCCATTCGCTCGAGGTCGCTCAGGTCGCACGCTCGATCGCCACGGCGATGGGACTGGATGCGGATCTCAGCGAAACCATCGCTCTGGCCCATGACTTGGGCCATCCGCCCTTTGGCCATGCAGGGGAGGATGAGTTGCAAAAGGGTATGGAGCCCTATGGCGGCTTTGATCACAATGTCCAGACCTTCCGCGTTGTGAGCAAGTTGGAGCACCGCTATCCCGACTTTGAGGGCCTGAACCTGACGTGGGAGACGTTGGAAGGTATCGTCAAACATAATGGTCCGGTGATCGATAAGCTCAGCCGCCCGTCTTGGAGCGCCATTGCCGAGTTCAATGCTGACTATGACCTCGGGTTAGGCACCTGGGCCTCAGCGGAAGCGCAGGTCGCAGCTCTGGCCGATGACATTGCCTACAATAATCATGACGTTGATGACGGCCTAGCGGCGGGCCTGTTCCAGATCGAGGAACTGCTCGACATTCCTCTCATTGGGCCAGAGTTACGCGCTGTTCAGGCCGAACGTCCGGGGCTGGATGACCGCCTCACGCGGCTCGAAGCGGTGCGCCGTATGATCGGGGTGATGGTCAATGATGTGATGGCCGAAACCCAGCGCCGCGCCATCGCAGAAGGGGTGGACTCAGCTGATGCCGTTCGTCAGATGTCGCGCGCTCTGGTCGCCTTTTCGCCCGACATGGCTGAGGACCTGGCCGTCCTTCGCGCCTTTCTCCATACCCGTATGTATCATCATTGGCGCGTCAACCGCACGCGCAGCCAAGCGCGCCGCATTCTTGCCGATATGTTCCAGCTCTTTATGGAGGAGCCAGACGTGCTGCCGCGCGAATGGCTGGTTCGAGCTCAGGAACGGGATGATGCTGGCAAGGCCCGCGTGGTTTGCGACTATATTGCAGGCATGACTGACCGCTTCGCCATTGAAGAACATCGCAAGCTGTTCCAGCTCGAGATCTGGAACTAAGACCCACACCAAGCCATCGGTTCAGCCGAGGGCGTGGGTCGGCTAGACTGTCGCCAGAGCGAGCGATTCGGTTCGCTTGCCCCTTTCGTTTAGATGATGGCCATTTCGGCTTTCGGAGCCTCTGCGATGTCTGAATTCGATCGCGGCGCCTACACGCCACAGACCGACTCACCCCTGTCCTTTGACGCGCGGACGACGCGGCGGTCAGGTGGGCGTCCCTTGCCGATGGCCCTTCTGATTAGCTGCTTGATTCTCGCGGTTCTGGTCGTGGCCATTGTTTTGTTCTATCGCAGCGGCGTGCGTAGCGCGGGTCAGGCCCCGCAGCCGGTCGGTGCGCCCGTGTCAGCCATCAAGGCGGCTCCGTCAGCGGCGGACCAGCCCGTAGATGCTGCGACTGGCCTGCAGGTCTATAAGGCCGAGGCCCCCGACGCCGTCGAGCCGCCCCCCACCTTTACGCCCGGTCCAGAGCAACCCGGCGCACGCCCTGCCGCGACAGCGCCGGCCCCATTGCCGGCGACCGCACCGGCCACCACGGCTCCTGTGGCTGGCGCACCACTGCCCGTCACGCCCCTGCCGGTGAAGCCGCTTCCGGTTAAGCCCCTGCCTGTCAAGCCGCTGGCTACGACACCGCCTGCGGCTCAGCCCAAGCCCGCGCCAGCCGCGCCCGTCGCCGCCAAGCCCGTCGCCGCTAAGCCTGTCGAAGCCAAGCCGGTGGCCACGAAACCCGCTACAACGCCGCCAGCGGCCAAGGGCAATGTCTATATTCAGATCGGTGCCTTCTCGACGGCGGCACTGGCCGATAAGGGCTGGAGCGATATTGCCAAGGCCTTCCCCAAGCCCATGGCGGGCAAGACCAAGTCGGTCGTGCCGCTGCAAAAGGATGGCGCGACCCTCTATCGCACGGCGATTGGCGGCTTTGCCTCAAAGGCCGATGCCGATGCTTTCTGCGCCAGCCTCAAGGCGGCGGGGAAGACCTGTTTCGTCAAGGCCAACTAGGAGCCTAACCCCATGACCTCACGGGCCTGTATCCTTGGCTGTGCTGGACCGGTCCTGAGTGATCGAGAACGGGCCTTTTTCCGCGATGTTCGTCCGTGGGGGTTCATCCTCTTTGCGCGCAATATCGAGACGGCAGACCAGACCCGTGCTCTGATTGCGGCCTTGCGTGAGGCGGCCGATGACGAGGGGGCCTTGGTCTTTGTTGATCAGGAAGGCGGCCGGGTTCAGCGTCTGCGCCCGCCTCTGGCGCTCAACCGTCGTCCGGCTGAGCCGTTCGGTGCGCTCTATGCCACCGATCCAGTAGCAGCTCTTGAAGCGGTGCGGTTGAACCATCGGCTCTTGGCTCACGAACTGATGGCGATAGGCTTTGATGCCGATTGCGCACCCTGCCTAGACCTACGCCATCCCGGTGCCCACGACATCATCGGCAACCGCTCCTTTTCGCAGGACCCTGCTGCAGTTGCGGCCCTCGGCCAAGCGGCGATGGATGGTCTGATGCAGGGAGGGGTCGCACCCGTGATCAAGCATATTCCTGGCCATGGCCGCGCCTTTGCCGACAGCCACCACGAACTGCCCGTCGTCGAGACCAGCCGCGCCGCGCTCGAGGCCAGTGATTTTGCCCCCTTTAAAGCCCTCAAGGCCGCGCCCATGGCCATGACTGCCCACGTCGTCTTTACGGCCATCGATCCAGCAGCCTGCGCGACGGTTTCAACCACCGTGACCCAAGAGATTATTCGCGGCCATATGGGTTTTGACGGCCTGTTGATGAGCGATGATCTGTCCATGAAGGCGCTGGGCGGCAGCTTTGCCAGCCGGACGCAGGCCTCGCTCGCGGCGGGATCTGACGTGGTGCTTCATTGCAATGGTGATCCGGCCGAAATGGCCGAGATCGTCAGCCAAGTGCCTGAACTGTCTGGCCGTGCGGCTGAGCGCGCCGCCGCCGCCCGGGCCTGCGCCCGTCAGGTTCAGGCCTTTGATCCGGCCGAGGCTGAAGCCTATCTGGCCCGCTTGGGACTGGCAGGCGCTAACGCATGAGCACAGGCTTTCAGCCCAGTCTCGATTTTGAAGCCGCCGCCTCGGCTGCGGAAGATGGCGACGCGCTGATTATCGACATTGAGGGCTATGAAGGCCCCCTGCATGTGCTGTTGGCCTTGGCCCGCACACAGAAGGTCGATCTGATGAAACTGTCGGTCATGAAGTTGGCCGAACAATATCTCGCCTTTGTCAATCAGGCCCGCCGGGTCCGGTTCTCCTTGGCGGCGGACTATCTGGTGATGGCCAGTTGGCTGGCCTATCTGAAATCGCGCCTGATGCTACCAAAGCCAGAGCGCAAGCCTGAAGAGGGCCCACCGCCAGAGGATATGGCGGCAGCGTTGGCCTTTCGACTGGCCAAGCTCGATGTCATGCGCCGGGCGGTGGAAGAGCTGAACAAGCGCCCGCAACTGCGCCGGGATGTGTTCATGCGCGGCGATCCGGAGGCGGTGAAGATCGTCTCTCACAGCCGCCTGACGGGTGAGCTCTATGAGCTGGTTCAGGCCTATGTCGAGCAGCGCCGCCGCGAAGTGGTGCGCTACTATCATCCCCGCGCGCCTCAGGCCTATCCTTTGGACGATGCGCGGGTGCGTCTGCGTCATAAGTTGCCAGAACTCACCGCTTGGACCTCGCTCGAGGATGTCGCGCCTCACAGCGTGGATCTCGGGCGAGATGAGGGGCCAAGCCGCGCCTCCTTTGTCGCATCAACCCTGTCGGCGAGTCTGGAACTGGTCAAGGAAGGCGCGCTTGAGGCGCGTCAGATCGAGGCCTTTACCGAGGTCTATATCCGCGCCCGGACCTCAGCCCGGGTGGATGATCTGGTCGTTGATGAGGCCCAACCATGAGCGATCTGGAAACCACGGAACGCTCGGTCGAGGCCCTGTTATTTGCCGCCGCTGAGCCCCTGTCGGCCAGTGACTTGGCGCGCCGTTTGCCTGATGGGGCGGATGTCGGGCGCGCGCTGATGATGCTCAAGCAACGCTATGCCGGGCGCGGTATTGAACTGGCTTGCGTCGCGGATCGGTGGCGGTTCCAGACAGCGGAAGATCTGTCCTATCTGATGACCGAGGAACGTGAGGAGCCACGGCGTCTGTCACGCGCGGCGCAAGAGACCCTCGCGATCATTGCCTACCATCAACCCGTGACCCGTGCAGAGATCGAGCAGATCCGAGGCGTTCAGGCCAGCCGAGGCACGCTCGATGTGCTGCTCGAACTGGGGATGGTGCGGTTGAGGGGGCGCAGGCGCTCTCCAGGCAGGCCTGTGACCTACGGGACCTCTGATCTGTTCCTTGAGCATTATGGCTTGGCCAGTCTCGCTGACCTGCCCGGTGCGGCGGATATGAAGGCGCTGGGTCTGCTAGGCATGGATCTGCCGCAGGACTTCCATGTGCCAGATCCCAGCAGCGGCGGCGATGGCGATGAGGATCCTTTGGATGCCGAGGACAGCCCCGAATTCCATCAGGATTTCCTGCTCGAAGGTTAGGCCCCGCTATAGTCGTTTCGGCTTTCGCGCCTGCCTATATCTGTAATGGGGTGACGCAGGCGCTCGAGGGCTGCCTTCATGGCGACATAGCCCGCCCTGACGGCTGGATCGAAGGCTTCCCAATCTCGGATGTCGATCCCGGCGAGGTTGGGGACCACCAGCACGTCACTGGCGTCACGACTGGCGATCAGGTCGCGGCCCGTTGAAACGGTTCCAGCCCTCATCAGCAAGGCTACGATCGGCGGCCCCTGACGCCAGTCTCCAGACCAGAGCCAACGCCAAAGGGACTGGGGCAGAGCAACATCGGTTGAACTCAGACCTCGCGCACGGGAGACATCAACGGCGACGATTGGCCCTCGGTGCATGTTGCGCAGGACGTCGGCAGGAAGATTTTTCATCACACCGCCATCGACCAGAACATTGTCGCCATCATTCACTGGCGGCAAGATGCCCGGCAAGGACAGGGAGGCGCGCAGGGACCACCTCAGTTGGCCGCGGGCATGCAGCTGGTAGGTCCCGATGGTCAGATTGGACGAGACGCAGAAGAAGGGTAGCCACAGGTCAGCAATTTGAAAGTCGCCAAAATGCTCTTGCAGCCGTTCTTCGACCTTGTGCCCTCGGGTCATGGCGATCATTGGAAAGGCGATGTCGTCGAGGGGACTTGATTCGACAAAGGCCTTGCGAATGCGCCAGTTGATCTCCTCATCGTCCCAGCCCATGGCAAGGGCCGCAGCAATCACCCCACCCATTGAGGTGCCGCAGACAAAATCAATCGGCGTACCACTTTCTCTCAGCGCCTTGATGGCCCCAATATGGGCATAGGCCCGTGCGCCGCCGCCAGACAGCACCAGACCCACAGCCATACCGGTGAAGAACCGCGCCATTCTTTCATAATGGTCGTTTGCCCTGTCCCGAATGTGGAACAGCTGGGCTACGGGCAAGCCATCGAGCCAAGCTTCGGAGCCCGATGGCAGCAAGCAGTCCACCGGTTGGATCAGGATCAGGTCTATGAGACGCTGCCTCAAAAGGGGCTCAGGCAGAGGCGTGTGGACGCAGTCTTCGGGAGATCCCGAACCGTTCGCCATCAGAAACAGCCTATCCACCTGACGGCCGACGACGTTTTTCCAATAGGTTTGGTTGGCTTCGGCGACATAGAAGATGAAGTCGTGACCCTGTTCGGCGGTTGAAAACCACTCGGTCGATGAGCGTTCAGCCTCCACGCCCATGACGCTGATCGAATAGCCCAGCCGCCGAATAGCATGGGCAATCTGTTCGACCTGATCGCGCGCCTTGACGTCCTCGGTCATGCCATAGAAGCCAAAGACGCTCGGCGCTCCAAGGGACGCGCGGCTAGCGGTCTGCCGTGCCCGTTGAATCATCAGCCGCGCCAACTGCACCATGATCTTGGCGTCTTCTTCAGCCGCCTTGAAGAAGGCGGCGCGGGGTAGGGCGAGGATTTCACTGTCGCGGAGGGCAACGACCTTGGCGGAATGGGCCGTGCCGGAAATCATCGCCATCTCGCCCGCTGGCTCGCCCGGCCGGATCACCCCCAGAAAATGTGGGTCCATCCCCTCATCTTGCCGAATGGCTCCAAGCCGACCGGCCCGCAGAAAATAGATATGGTCCGCCTCTTCACCGGCTTCGTAGAGCGTTGAACCTCCCGGCAAGGAGAAGGTCACCACGTCCTGAGCGAACCTGGACTCTAGGAACAGCCGCGAGAGCGCTGTGTCTGCCAGATGGTGGGGCAACTTCATAGGAGATAGGCTAATGCCCCCTTGAGCGTTTGGCGAATGAGTTTTGCAAGGATGCTTGCCCAACTTGCGAGGCGCGGCCTAAGATCGACGGGTTCGAGAGCCTCAATCAAAGAAAAATAAGCGGAAATGAGCCGGATTATCTCCAAGATCGACCCAGATTCTGCGGCATTTCAGGCCAATCATGCGCTCAATGAGGGCTTAGCCAAGGCGTTGCGCGAGAAGACCGATGAGGCGGCACTCGGTGGTCCAGCCTCGGCTCGTGAGCGTCACGTCTCGCGCGGCAAGCTCTTGCCCCGGCAGCGGGTTGAGCGGCTGCTGGATGTAGGAGCGCCCTTTCTGGAGATCGGGGCCCTGGCGGCCAATGGCATGTATGATGATGAGGCCCCTGCGGCTGGGATCATCACCGGCATTGGACGGGTCAGTGGCAGAGAAGTCATGATCGTGGCCAATGATGCGACGGTCAAAGGCGGGGCCTATTTCCCGATCACAGTCAAAAAGCATCTTCGGGCGCAAGAGATCGCTGAGCAAAATCGTCTGCCTTGCATCTATCTGGTCGATTCTGGGGGGGCGAACCTGCCGCATCAGGCCGAGGTTTTCCCAGACCGTGACCATTTTGGCCGCATCTTCTTCAATCAGGCCCGCATGAGCGCCCAAGGCATCGCTCAGATCGCCTGCGTCATGGGCTCCTGTACGGCGGGCGGTGCCTATGTGCCGGCTATGAGCGACGAGTCTGTGATTGTGCGCGGGCAGGGCACGATCTTTTTGGGTGGTCCGCCGCTGGTCAAGGCCGCGACGGGCGAGATCATATCCGCCGAAGATCTGGGCGGTGCCGATACCCACGGTCGGCGTTCTGGCGTCGTTGATCACGTGGCCGATGATGACGAGCATGCGCTCGAAATTGTCCGCTCAATTGTCGCCAACCTGAACACGGTTAAGCGGGTTGAGATGGATGTGGCCGAGCCCAAGCCGCCGCGTCTTGATCCCGCCGAACTCTACGGCATCGTCCCAGCGGATGTGCGTGCGCCCTATGATGTGCGCGAGGTCATTGCCCGTATCGTCGATGACAGCCACTTCGACGAGTTCAAGCCGCTCTATGGCACCACCCTCGTGACGGGTTTTGCACGGATTTGGGGCTATCCTGTTGCCATATTGGCCAATAATGGCGTGCTCTTTTCCGAGAGTGCCCTAAAGGCGGCCCACTTTATCGAACTGGCCTGTAAGCGCGGCATTCCGCTGGTCTTCTTGCAGAACATCTCTGGCTTCATGGTCGGCGGAAAGTACGAGGCGGGCGGCATCGCTAAGGACGGGGCCAAGATGGTGACGGCAGTGGCGAGCGCCAATGTCCCGAAATTCACCGTCCTGATCGGCGGTAGCTTTGGCGCGGGCAATTATGGCATGTGCGGCCGCGCCTACAGCCCGCGTTTTCTGTTCAGTTGGCCCAACAGTCGCATTAGCGTCATGGGCGGCGAGCAGGCCGCAAGCGTTCTGGCCACCATCAAGCGCGATGGTATGGAGGCCCGCGGCCAGGACTGGCCTGCTGACGAGGAGGCCAGCTTCAAGGTCCCGATCCGCGAACGCTATGAGGATGAAGGCAATCCCTATTTTGCCACAGCCCGCCTTTGGGACGACGGGGTTATTGATCCCGCCCAGACCCGCGATGTTCTGGGTCTGGCCATCAGTGCGAGCCTGAATGCCCCGATCGAAGAGACGCGGTTTGGTGTCTTTAGAATGTAGGAACGGGTGTGGAAATTGTCATCTCGGGGAACTTCCCCATTGGCCTAGGGTTCAGACCTCATGCCCCTATTTGCTCAAAGGAATTTGTCCATGACCGACTCCATCGCCTCACCGCTCGTTATTGAACCGGGCGAGGCCAAGATTGGCGGGTCCGTGATTTTGGAAGCCTCGCCCTCCGGTGTGGCGGTGGTTCTGATCAATCGCGCCCACCGCAAAAATGCCTTCGATGCTGAGACTATTGCTGAACTGACGGAAGCCTTCGAGGCGCTGCATGGGGCTGATCACATCCGTGTGGTATTTTTGCGCGGCGCTGGCGGGACGTTCAGTGCGGGCGCCGATTTGGAATGGATGGCCTCAGCCGTCGACTGGTCGGAGGACGATAATCGCGCGGACGCTTTGGGGCTGGCTCGGATGCTCAAGGCCTTGCATGATGTCCCCGCTCTGACCGTGGCGCTGGTTGAAGGTTCGGCTTTCGGCGGCGGTGCCGGTCTGGTCGCGGCCTGTGATACGGCGGTTGCGACCCAAGAGGCGCGGTTCTCCTTCTCTGAGGTCAAGCTGGGCCTGACGCCTGCCACCATCAGCCCCTATGTGATTGCTGCCATTGGCCCACGCGCGTCGGTGCGGCTGTTCGCGACGGGCCGGGTCTTTGGCGCAGATGAGGCCAAGCGCTTGGGTCTGGTTGAGGCGGTTGTGGCGGACACGGCCGGGCTCGCCGAGGCGCAGGAAGCCTTCGCCAATGAGATGATGGCCACAGCCCCCGGTGCCGTCGCTGATGCCAAACGTCTGGTCTGGGATGTGGTTGGCAAGACCATCGATCACGCCCTCATGGACGAGACCGCCCGCCGTATCGCCCGCCGCCGCGTGAGCCCCGAAGGCCAAGAGGGTGTCCGCGCCTTTTTGGCACGGCGCAAGCCCTCGTGGGCTGCGGATTGATAGACCCAAACAGTCTGAACTGGACCGTGCCTTGCTAACCTCACTCCTTATTGCCAATCGCGGTGAAATTGCCCGTCGGATCATCCGTACGGCGCGGCGCATGGGCATCAGAACCATCGCTGTCTATTCCGAGGCGGATGTAGGCGCGCCCCATGTGCGCGAAGCCGATGAGGCTGTGCTGATCGGTCCGCCTGCGGCGCGCGATAGCTATCTGGTCGTCGATCGGATCTTAGCGGCGGCTAAGGCCACCGGAGCGGATGCGATTCATCCGGGCTATGGGTTCTTGTCTGAGAATGCCGCTTTCGCGCAGGCCGTGATGGATGCAGGCCTGATCTGGGTGGGGCCGCCGCCGTCGGCCATTTCGGCTATGGGGCTTAAGGATGCTGCCAAGGCGCGGATGCAGGCGGCTGGGGTACCCGTCACCCCTGGCTATATGGGCGACGACCAGTCCCTTGAGCGTCTGAGCCTTGAGGCGGAGGCAACGGGCTATCCCGTGCTGATCAAGGCCGTCGCAGGCGGTGGTGGCAAGGGCATGCGCAAGGTCCAAGATCCTGAAGAATTTGAGGCTGCGCTTGCCTCTTGCCAGCGGGAAGCCTTGGCCTCCTTTGGCGACGACAAGGTTCTGATCGAGAAATATGTCACTCGTCCGCGTCATATTGAGGTGCAGGTCTTTGCGGATGGCCACGGCAATGGGGTCCATATGTTCGAGAGAGACTGTTCGCTCCAGCGCCGCCATCAGAAGGTCATTGAGGAGGCTCCGGCCCCGGGCATGGACGAGGCCACCCGTGAAGCGGTCTGTTCGGCGGCGGTCCGTGCGGCCTTGGCGGTGGGCTATGTTGGGGCCGGAACGGTCGAGTTCATCGCCGATGGCTCAGAGGGTCTGCGGCCTGACCGGATCTGGTTCATGGAGATGAACACCCGTCTGCAGGTCGAGCATCCTGTGACCGAAATGATTACGGGGCTCGATCTTGTCGAATGGCAGCTGCGCGTGGCGTCCGGTGATCCCTTGCCCCTGAGCCAAGACCAGATCCAGATCAAGGGCCATGCCATCGAGGCGCGGCTCTATGCTGAAAATCCAGCGACCGGGTTCTTGCCCTCGACGGGACCCTTGACCCACTTTCGCCTGCCGCATGAGGGCTTGCGCATCGACTCCGCAGTCGAAGAGGGCGGTGAGGTGACCCCGTTCTACGACCCGATGATTGCCAAGCTGATCGTCCATCGCCCCAGCCGTCAGGCGGCGGCTGGGGCGCTGGCCAAGGCTTGCCGCGCAGTCGAGGTTTGGCCGGTTAAGACCAATGCTGCCTTCCTCGCCCGATGCCTTGACCATTCCGACTTTGTACGGGGGGACATCGATACCGGCCTTATCGAGGCGCGGTCGTCGGCTTTGGTTGGACTGGACGAGCCCTCGAACGCGGTTCTAACCGCTGCAGTCAGCGCCTTGGCCCGCGCAGCCCAACCGGCGGGGCCATCGCCTTGGTCGCAGTTGGAGGGTTTCCGGATCAATAGCCGCCCGCGCTTTGAGGCCTCAGTGGACGGCGGGGGTAAACGCTACGACCTTTCGCTGGATGGTCTTGTGCCATCGGCCCTATCAACGCGGTTGATGGAAGATCAGGTTCTGGTCTTCGAAGACGGTGCGGTTCATGCCTTTACGCCGTGGAGATCCCGTCGCGGCGACAGTGTCCAAGCCAGCGACGGTGCCATGCTTTCGCCCATGCCCGGTCGAATGGTCGCGGTGATGGTTGAGGTGGGACAGGCGGTTACGCGCGGCCAAGCCCTTGTCACGCTCGAAGCAATGAAGATGGAACATGTCTTGACCGCCCCCTTTGATGGGACGGTCGAGCAGCTTTCAGTTGCCATGGGGGATCAGGTCTCTGAGGGCGTGGTTCTGGTGCAACTGGCGGCGAGTCAGGATAGTTAGCGCCCATGGCGTTACATCTGATCAAACTCTGCGTTGGCGCGGCCAGCATTGATGACCTACGCGATTGGTGGGACGAGGAACATGGCCGAAAGCGCCTGCCCATCGTCCATACCCGCCAAACGCCTAAACGCGCTGAAGAGCTGATCGACGGGGGCTCGCTTTATTGGGTGATCAAGGGCACGGTCTTGGTGCGCCAGACCATCCTTGGCGTTGATAGCCTCAACGAGGGCGGCCAGTCCTATTGCCACATCCGGCTCGACCGGACCTTGCACCTCACCTTGCCGCAGCCGCGCCGGGCCTTTCAAGGCTGGCGCTATCTTGAACCCAAGGACGCGCCAGCGGACCTATCGAGTGCCGACGGCGAAACGGCCATGCCCGCTGATCTGGCTGTTCAATTGCGGGAGCTTGGGGCCTGGTAGGGGATTTAAGCGCTGATGATCTTCCCCCTCTGGGGGAAGTACCGGCGAAGCCGGGGTAGGGGGTCTTTTTAAGAAAACAAGTAAGGCCCTCACTTGGGCCCTCTCCCACAGGGAGAGGGCTAAGAACGATTAGATGAGCCCTCGCCCCCTTGGGGGAGAGGGTTGGGTGAGGGGGCAGCCACTTCCGTCCCTTTCCTCCTCATCCTGAGCCTGTCGAAGGACGGGAGGTTCATCTCTCTGTCCGCGCCTTCTCATTGAAGATCGAATAGGGTTCGTCCGGTTTGACTTCCTAGTGCTTCGACAGGCTCAGCATGAGGAAGAATATGAGTGCGTGGAGTAAGACCCCCGCTACCGATTATCGATCAGGCGGGTCTTGCCGAGCCATGCGGCGGCGAAGAGGCGGGGCTCGCCGTCGGCAGGGCCGGGGCCAAGGCGGCGCAGATCTGAGGCATCGCGGAACTCAAAATAGTCTATCCGGTCAAAGCCTTCGGCCAGAAGCGCCGCATAGCCTTGGCTTTCGGCATCGCTGACTGCGCCGCCCTTGGCTACGGCCTCGGCGGCCTTGGCCATAATGACATTCAATTGGCCGGCGATCTTACGTTGGGCAGGGGTCAGATAGGCATTGCGTGACGATAGGGCCAAGCCGTCCTTGGCCCGCGCGGTCGGCGCGCCGATGATCGTCACCGGTAGATCAAGATCGGTAACCATCCGCTTGATAACCTGTAGCTGCTGATAGTCCTTTTCACCAAAGATGGCGAAGTCGGGTCCTGTTTGGATCAGGAGCTTGGCCACAACAGTGGCGACCCCGCCAAAGAAGTGCGGCCGCGCCAGCCCGTCCAGCGGTTCGGAAACGCCGGAGACGGAGATGGCGGTGGCAAAGCCCGGGCCGTACATGACCGCTGCGGTCGGCGCAAAGAGCAGGTCGCATTTGGCTTCTTGCAGGAGCGCCACATCCGTCTCCTCAGAACGCGGATAGGTGTCGAAATCTTCGTGCGGAGCAAACTGGGTAGGATTGACGAACAGGGTGACAATGACCCGGTCTGCTTTGGCCTTAGCGAGGCGCACGAGGCTGAGGTGGCCATCATGAAGTGCGCCCATCGTTGGGACCACAGCGACGCTCAGGCCCGCCCTGCGCCAACCGGCCACCACGGCGCGCAGGTCTGCCAGGGATCGGACGATTGGCAGAGGCGTTGAGGCTTGGTCCATGGTCAACGATTGCATAGGGACGTTGGCTTTCGTGATCGGGGAGCCCGTAGGCCAAATTTCAGCGATAGTTTCAAGTCTGATTTTTCCAATTGCGCAAATGGTTTGACGGTCAAGGAAATCAGTCTTTCGCGAAACCGACGCTCAGCGTAGAACCGGCCTCGCCTGTGGCCGCCCAATTGCGGGCCTTGGCAGTAGGAGTGATCGTTTGTCGCAAGCTCGCATAATTGTCATCGGTAATGAGAAGGGCGGGGCGGGTAAGTCGACCATCGCCATCCATCTCATCACCGCGCTCCTTCATGGCGGTGCCAAGGTGGCTGTCATTGATTTGGATCTGCGTCAGCAATCGACGGCGCGGTTTTTCATGAACCGCAAGATCTGGATCGAGGCCGCTAAGGTCTCCTTGCCCGAGCCTGCTAATCTGTTGCTTGCCGACGACGGTACGGCGTTGGCCAGGCAGGATTCCGAAACCAAACTAAAGCTGTTCGAAGAGGTCTTTGCTCAGGCGCTCCAGAGTGCCGACTTTATGGTCATCGATACGCCAGGGGGGGATACAGAGCTGTCTCGGGCTGCCCACGGCCGGGCGGACCTGATCATCACGCCAATGAATGACAGCTTTGTCGATTTCGACCTTTTGGGCCATGTCGACCCTGTGACCTTGGAACTGCTCAAGCCCAGCATCTATTCCGAGACGGTCTGGGAGGCGCGTAAGGTCAAGGCTATGAGCCGCGGCACCTCTCTGGACTGGGTGGTACTGCGCAATCGTTTGGCCACTACGGAGGCGCGCAATCGCAAGCGTGTCGAGGATCGTATGACGGCCCTTAGCCGCCGGGTGGGCTTTCGCATGGGGCCGGGACTTCGCGATCGTGTGATCTATCGCGAACTCTTTCCTTTCGGTCTAACCATTGCCGACCTGTCACCGACCGTGAGGCCCGTGCCCGTATCGCTCCAACATGTCGCTGCGCGTCAGGAGTTGCGGGCCCTGATGCAGTTTGTCGGACTTTCCGACGATGTTGGGGAAACCAGCTTGGCCGGGGGTGCGCCTTCTGCGCCTATGTCTGAGCCTTGATCCGCTACCTTCTTTTCGGGGCGGTGATCCTAGCCCTTGTCCTTTGGACAGCGCGGCGGAGCCGATGGTTGCGAACCGAGGGGGCGAGGCTCTTGTCTGGGGCCCTGTCGATGGCCCTGTTTGCCGCTGCGGCCTTTTGGGGCATGAGGGGCGCTTGGGGCCCAGTCTTGGTGCTGGTTACGCTCGGTATTGGGCTGGCGCTGGGGGCCCGCAGGGGAGCTCGACCCTCGGCGAATGTGGGTGCGAAACCCGAACCTCTGAGCCTGAAAGAGGCCAGAGACCTCTTGGGTGTATCGCAAACCGCGAGCAAGGCAGAGATCCGGGCGGCCTATAACCGCCTGATGCGCATGGCCCATCCCGATCATGGCGGCACACCCGGACTGGCCGCACAGCTCAATGCGGCGCGAGATCGCCTGTTGAAGGAGCCTAAGGCCTAGCGGCCGCTGTCAATCGCCATGCAGGTCAGCTTTCGCGCCGCAAGCGCCTGGCAGGCCTGTTGTGCACCGGCGGCGGTAAAGCCTGTGAAGCGGGCGCGGAAATAGCCGTTCACCGCATTTTCAACCGAGCCCTGATAGGCCGCAAACTCGCGGCCAAACCGCTTGGTCATGATGCGCAGATGATCCTCGGCCTGCCCACGACTGCGGAAGGCTCCAACCTGCACGAGCCAGTCACCGGCCTTTTGGGAAGTGGGCTTTGCGGCCGCAATTCTAGACGGGGTGGCGCGATTCTTTTCGCCGCCAATGATGATCTTTAAACCCTCCTGATCGCCAGAGCCCTGCTCACTCGGCGGGCGAGACAGGGTGCCGGTCGGTTCATCTTCGAAAAGGTTCTGGGCGATGGTAATGCGTTCGCCATTCTTGCGGCGCTGGATCACGTCAAAGCCGGTTTCGAGCAAATCTTCCACATGGTTGTCACGGGCAGCGGTGGAGTTACCGCCCAGAACAACGGCAATCAGTCGGCGGTTATCGCGCACCGCCGAGGCAGCGAGATTAAAGCCTGAGGCGGAGGTGAACCCAGTCTTTAGGCCATCAACGCCCGGCATCTTGCCGAGCAGACCATTGTGGTTCTTAGACGTTTGGCCTTGGAAGCTGAATTGGCGCTGGCCGAAATAGGAATAGTACTGCGGATAGTCACGCATGACGGCGCGAGACAGGATGGCGATGTCACGGGCGCTGGACAGTTGGCGCTTGTCGGGCAGACCCGATGCATTGGCAAAGTGGGTATTGACCATGCCCAGTTCATGGGCGCGTAGGGTCATCATGGTCGCAAAACGGGTTTCAGATCCGCCGATCTTTTCGGCAAGGGCTGTGGCCATATCGTTGGCAGACTTGACCGAGACTGCGCGCATGGCCTGGTCGACGGTGATCTTACTGCCAGCCCTTAGGCCCAACTTGGTTGGTGCCTGACCCGCTGCGCGCCGCGACACTATAATTGTGTCATTAAGGTGAAGCTTGCCTTGAGACAGGGCCTCGAAGGCGAGGTAGAGGGTCATGACCTTGGTGATCGAGGCGGGATAACGCGGGCTGTCGGCCTTGTTGGCGTAGAGCACTTCACCGGAATTGGCGTCAACGACGATGGAGGCATAACGTGCTTCGGAAGCCATTGATGCTGCGCTGGCAGACTGCACCGTACTGATCATCAGGCCCGCTGTCATGGCCAGAAGGGCACAGAGCGGGGCGAGGGCGCGGCGGGCTTGCTTGAGCATGCACATATGTCCGTCGGTAAGGGGCGACCAATTTGCCGCAACAGTGACTAGTATGATGTGCTTGCGGGTGTTTCGTCTAGGTTAACAAAAGGCTTCTTATGCGATCTGATTGTTATTTTTCAAGATTGTTGCGACGCACCATGCTCGGACCCGATATTGTGCAGTGCACAAAAAATCCTTGACCCGATTCTGCCGTTATGGCATGAAACGGCTCACGAAGGCGGGTTCATGCCCGGTTTCTGCACTTTCACAGGGTGCGCTGCGATATCGCAGCCGCATTCAAAGCGCGGATCACGCGCACATCTAGGAGACTTGATATGGCGAACGGCGCTGAAACCATGAAGAAGACCGTCGAGCAGTTCACCGCGGCTGGCAGCACGGCTTTCAAGGAACAGGTCGAAAAGTCCCTGTCCGCCCTGAACGACGTCAATGCCCAATCCAAGCATAACCTCGAAGCCGTCGTCGCTTCGGTTACGGCTGCCACCAAGGGCGCTGAAGCCCTCGGCGCACAGGTCATCGCCTTCTCGAAAGAGTCGATGGAAAGCCAAGTCGCAGCCGCCAAGTCGCTGACCTCGGCCAAGAGCGTCCAAGAAGCTGTTGAGCTTCAGACCGCCTACGCCAAGTCGGCCATGGAAACCATGATGGCTCAGATGACGAAGATGTCTGAAACGGCCGCCGCCTCTGTGAAAGACTCGATGACGCCTCTGAACGCACGCATGACGGCGATGGTCGAAAAGATGCAAGCCGCTCGTTAATAGCGAAAGGTAGCGGGCACCGGTAGGTGCCGCATAGAATCGGGCCTCAGACCTTTACGTCTGGGGCCCTTTTTCGTGGATAAATGACGAAAGATAGGCTTTGAGCAATTAATCCACCGCTCAAGTGAGGTTAGCCCTTTCAAACTGCCGTTGTTTCCATATCTAATCAGAGGTGCCGGGGTCAGTTGCCCGGCGCTTTGGAGAGCTTTGTTGATGGCCGAGCGTAAGCAAGGTGGTCAGAACAACGGCGTTGGCGTCGGGGTTGTCACACAGGTAAAGCCGAAGACGCAAAAGCCTTCGCTCTATCGCGTGTTGATCCTGAATGACGACTACACGCCGATGGAGTTCGTGGTCTATGTTTTGGAGCGGTTTTTCAACAAATCGCGCGAAGACGCCACGCTGATCATGCTGCAGATTCATCAACACGGGATCGGTGTCTGTGGTGTCTTTACCTATGAGGTGGCCGAAACAAAGGTTGCCCAGGTGATCGATACCGCACGCCGTAATCAGCACCCGCTCCAGTGCACCATGGAAAAGGATTGAGAGGTCGCCTTTGCCTTCGTTTTCGCGCAACCTCGAAGAGACCCTGCATAGGGCCGTAGACTTCGCAAACCAGCGTAAGCATGAATATGCCACGCTAGAACATCTGTTGCTCTCGCTCGCCGATGATGAGGACGCGGCAGGGGTGATGGACGCCTGCGACGTGGACATTGTCGCCCTGCGCAAGAGCCTGATCAACTATCTGGATGTGGAATTGAAGTCTCTGATCGTCGATGACGGCGAAGAGGCCAAGCCCACCGCTGGGTTTCAGCGCGTGATTCAGCGCGCCGTCATCCATGTCCAATCGTCGGGGCGTGATGAGGTGACCGGGGCCAATGTCCTCGTCGCCATTTTCTCTGAGCGGGAAAGCCACGCGGCCTATTTCCTGCAAGAGCAGGACATGACCCGATATGACGCGGTCAACTATATTGCTCATGGTATTGCCAAAAAGCCCGGCGCGTCCGAAGCCAAGCCCGTTAAGGGATCAAATGGCGGCGAAGAGGGCGAAAAGTCCTCGGGCAAGCCCGCAGGTGAGGCCCTTGAGGCCTATTGCGTCAATCTCAATGAGAAGTCGCGTCAGGGCAAGGTTGACCCCTTGATCGGCCGCTCGGCTGAGGTGGATCGCGCCATCCAAATCCTCTGCCGCCGGACCAAGAATAATCCGCTACTGGTCGGTGACCCGGGGGTTGGCAAGACCGCTATCGCCGAAGGCTTGGCGCGGAAGATCGTCAATCACGAGGTCCCTGAGGTTTTGGATGGAGCCACCATCTTTAGTCTCGATATGGGCTCGCTTCTGGCCGGTACCCGCTATCGCGGTGACTTTGAAGAGCGGATCAAGCAGGTGATGAAGGAGTTGGAGGCTCACCCCAACGCCATTCTGTTCATCGACGAGATCCATACGGTGATCGGGGCTGGCGCGACGTCGGGTGGGGCTATGGATGCCTCGAACCTTCTGAAGCCGGCTCTGGCATCAGGCACCCTGCGCTGCATGGGCTCGACGACCTATAAGGAGTTCCGTCAGCACTTCGAAAAGGACCGCGCCCTCGTGCGCCGGTTCCAGAAGATTGATGTCAATGAGCCGTCTGTTGAGGATTCCGTTAAAATCCTCAAAGGCTTGAAGCCCTATTATGAGGACTTCCATAAGCTCAAATATACCAATGACGCCATCAAGGCGGCGGTGGAACTGTCAGCGCGTTACATCACTGACCGCAAGCTGCCAGACAAGGCCATCGACATTATCGACGAGGCTGGTGCCTCGCAGATGCTGGTGCCCGAAGCCAAGCGTAAGAAGTCCTTGGGCGTCAAGGAGATCGAAGCCATCGTGGCTAAGATCGCCCGTATCCCGCCCAAGTCCGTCTCCAAGACCGATGCGGAATCGCTCAAGACCCTTGAAGCGGATCTGGAGCGGGCGGTGTTCGGCCAAGACGCGGCGATCAAGCAACTGTCCAGTGCCATGAAGATGGCTCGGGCGGGCCTGCGTGATCCGCAAAAGCCGATTGGTTGTTATCTGTTCTCTGGACCTACGGGCGTCGGCAAGACCGAGGCGGCCAAGCAGTTGGCCATGACCTTGGGCATAGAACTGTTACGCTTTGACATGTCCGAATATATGGAACGCCATACAGTCAGCCGTTTGATTGGCGCGCCTCCGGGCTATGTCGGTCACGATCAGGGCGGGCTTCTCACCGATGCCGTAGATCAGCACCCCCATGCGGTGGTGTTGCTCGATGAGATCGAGAAGGCGCATCAAGACGTCTACAACATCCTGCTCCAGGTCATGGATCACGGGGTGCTGACCGATGCCAATGGTAAGAAGGTCGACTTCCGCAATGTGGTTCTGATCATGACCACCAATGCCGGAGCCGCAGACAGCCAGCGCAACGTCATCGGCTTTGGCCGGGGCAAGTCGGAAGGCGAGGATGAGGCCGCGATCAAACGCATCTTCACCCCTGAATTCCGTAATCGTCTTGATGCTGTCGTGGCCTTCAAGTCGCTCAATGCCGAGGTTATCCGTCAGGTGGTCCACAAGTTCGTCATGCAGCTTGAGGTCCAGTTGGCCGATCGCGGCGTGACCTTGGAGCTGGCCGACGATGCCGCCGACTGGCTGGCCAAGAACGGCTTTGATGAGCTTTACGGTGCCCGGCCTCTGGCGCGGGTTATCCAAGAGCATATCAAGATGCCGCTCGCGGACGAGATCCTGTTCGGCAAGCTGGTCCGTGGCGGTCACGTCAAGATCAAGCTCGTTGAAGGCAAGATCGGCTTTGATATCGAATCCGGCAAAGGTGCTGGGTCTGGCTCTAAAGCGTCGGAAGATGCCGAGCCTGAGCTGGTTGAGTAGAAAACAAATCCCCACCTAGCCCTTTCCCCCCTTGAGGGGGAGAGGGCTAAGAACGAAAGAGCCCTCGCCCCCTTGGGGGAGAGGGTTGGGTGAGGTGGATGTTCCAAGAACAAACAGCCGGTGCGAAAGGATCTGGATCCCCGCCTTCGCGGGGAACATGGATGCGGGCTACAAAGCCGCTGCTATCTGCCCCGCCAGCGTCTTCAACTCCGCCATATCGGCCATATTACCGTGGCCATGACCGGCCAAGGCCACGCCCTCATAGCGTGGGATGATATGGATATGCAGGTGGAACACGGTCTGTCCGGCGGGAGCGCCGTTGAATTGGGTGATGACTACGCCATCAGGGTTTAGGGCTTTGGTGACCGCCTTGGCGAGACGCTGAACCGTGGTCATGACCTCACCGAGGGCCGGCCCATCGATCTCTAGAAGGTTCCTAGCCTTGGCGGTCTTGGAAATGACCAAACAGTGGCCCTTGGATTGGGGAAAGACATCCATGAAGGCGAGCACGGCTTCGTCCTCATAGACCTTCACCGCCGGAACCTCACCACGAATGATCTTGGCGAAGATGTTGTTGTCGTCATATTGGCCTGAAAGGCTCATGGGTCGGATCTCCAGAGGGAAGCGTCGGGGGCGTCAGCCGCCCGCCTTGAAGGGTGAATATTCCTCGGACAGCCAGTCCATCTCATTTTGTACGGCGGCCCGTTCCTGATCCAGATAGCGTCGAACCGGCTCGCGCAGGGCTGGATCGGCGATGAAGTGGGCCGAATAGACCGGGGCTGGCAGATAGCCCCTCGCGATCTTATGCTGACCCTGAGCCCCGGCCTCAACGCGCGGCAGGCCAAGGCGGATGGCGTGCTCGATGGCCTGATAGTAGCAGAGCTCGAAATGCAGGAACGGGACATCCTCTACTGCCCCCCAATTGCGGCCATAGATACAATCGGCACCCAGCAGATTCAGGGCTCCGGCAATATAGCGCCCGTCGCGCTTGGCCATGATCAGCAGCACTTGATCGGCCATCCGCTCACCCATCATCGAAAAGAACGGGCGGTTTAGATAGGGGCGACCCCACTTGCGCGCGCCGGTATCCTCATAGAACTGGTAAAAGGCGTCCCATGCCTCTTCGGTCAGGTCCTTGCCGGTCAGGCCAACAATCTCCAGCCCGGCCTGAGCATCGCGCCGTTCGCGCCTTATGGTCTTGCGCCGGTTGGAGGACAGGGCCCCAAGGAAGTCGTCAAAGGTCTCATAGCCATTATTGTGCCAGTGATATTGCTGGTCTTGGCGTTGCAGCAGACCCGCGCCACCGAGAAAGTCCCAGTCGGCCTTGGACGGGAAGGTGACGTGCACCGAAGAGGCTTCGAGCCGCTCACAGAGCGACACTGCGCCGCCCAGCAAGGTGCGCTTGGCAATGACCGGATCAACATCGGCCCTGACCATCATCCGAGGCCCCGTCACCGGCGAGAAGGGCGCGGCGCACTGGAGCTTGGGATAGTATCGCCCCCCGGCGCGATGATAGGCATCGGCCCACGAATGGTCGAAGACATATTCGCCTTGAGAGTGGGACTTTAGATAGAGCGGCATGACCGCCGCCACCTGTCCAGCCCCATCCTCGACAGCGAGGTGATGGGGTGCCCATCCTGTCTGAGCCACAGCGCATCCTGACAGCTCTAACGCATCTATAAAATCATAACTTATGAAAGGGTTAGAGGCATAGTCTGGGTTCGAGGTGCAGGCATCCCAGCCCTCACGGCCAATTTCAGCGACGCGGCGATGGACGCGTACGGCGGGCTTAATAGCGATCATTAGCGGGTCAGCCTCACGCCGCAAAGCCTTCGAAAATCATATTATCACAGTGATCCTTGACCCGCTCCCACTGTTCGGGCTTGCGCACGGTCCAGGCCAGAACGGGCATGCCCTCAGCGCGATAGTTGTCAGCCTTGGCGCTGGGCAGCATATCTAGACCGAGGGCGAGGAAATGGGGCTTGGCGATAGATACGTGCTCGAGCGCGGCGAAGGCGCGCCGCTGTTCCGGCGCAACATGGCTCGAATGGGCGTCATTGTAGGAATAGGAATCTAACCCACGCAGGATCTGAGGATGGTGCTGGGCAAACCACGCGTGGCTGTAGGGATTGAACCCTATGATGCAGGTCGGACCATTGTGATCTAGCAGGACCTCCGAAACGCGGCGCTCGAGTGGGCCGACCTCGCCGAACGGGGTCTTGAGTTCAATATGGACCAGAGCACGATGGCCAATCAGGGTCAGGGCGTCGGCGAGGGTGGGGATGGTCTCATCGGTTCCCGATAGGGTCAGTTTGCCTAGGTCTTCGGCCCTATGGTCGCGCAGACGGCCCTCGACCCCGCAGATCCGTTTCAGGGTGTCATCGTGAAAGACGACGGCCTCGCCATCGGCGCTCAGATGGACATCAAGCTCAATGCCATAGCCCGCCTGACAGGCGGCCTGAAAGGCGCCCAGCGAGTTTTCCGGCGCGCCTGTTTTTGACCAGAGCCCGCGATGGGCCACAGCCGGTGCCTTGAGAAGGTTCCAAGCATCGCCGAACAGGGCGCTCATGCGACCTCGACGATGGCGTCGACCTCGACGGCGAAGTTCATTGGCAGGCTAAAGACGCCGACGGCTGAGCGCGCATGGCGACCCTCATCACCAAAGGCAGCGACCATCAGATCCGAGCAGCCATTGATCACTTGCGGGATGTTAAAGAAATCGGGACCGGCCTGAACAAAGCCACCGAGCTTGACCACCCGAATGACCCTGTCCAGATCGCCGGTCGCAGCCTTCATCTGGGCCAAGAGATTGATACCGCAAAGACCCGCCGCCAGTTGTCCCGTGGCCTCGTCGACATCATCACCGACAATGCCCTTGATCCCGCCGCTCTCATCTACCGAGACCTGACCGGAGATGAACAGCAGATTGCCCGATCTGATGAAGGGTGCGTAGTTGGCGATGGGCGCGACAGGGGTTGGCAGGGTGATGCCGAGCGACTTGAGGCGGTCTTCGATGGCGGACATGGCGGGCTCCCGAAACTGTAGAGATGAGCTTAGCGCCGGATCGTCTGTCCCCCAAGCCTCTGACTGAGAAAGCTGACTATGATTTGCTTTTCGGACGCATTTTTAGCGCTCGGCCGCTGATCACAGCCCCCTGACCGAACTTGGCCCTCAGTCCGTCAATGACCTTTTCCTTGGAGCGCGCCATCGCTTCCTCGGCTCCGAACAGATCGTTGGGGGCTTCGGTCGCATCGAGCAACTCTGAAAGACCCACACCGATCAGGCGATAGGTCTGGCCCTGGGCCTCTGCGGCGAGAAGGTCGCGCGCCGCCGCGAACAGGGTGCGGGCGGTCTGGCACGGGACGGCGAGGGTGCGCCGACGGGTCACCAGCTTGAAATCAGCGGTCTTGAGCTTGAGCGTGGCCACCCTTCCGGCGATGGCGGCAGTGCGCATCTGGCGGGCGACCTTTTCGCAGAGGGGCCAGAGTTGGTCGCTGAGGGCGTCCGCTTGGCTGAGATCAACGGCGAAGGTGGTTTCGGCACTGACACTCTTACGAACCTGATTGGGATTGACCGGGCGGCTATCGAGGCCCTTGGCCAGTTGTGACAGGCGCAATCCATAGGCCCCGCTGACCTTGACCAGATCACGCGGCTCGGCCCTTGCCAGGTCGCCGACGGTTCGCAGACCTGCCTTTTCTAACGTCTTGACGAGAGCCGGGCCCACGCCGGGCAGGATACCAACGGGTTTGGGTGCCAGAAAGCTTTCGGCCTCGGCCTGTCCGATGACCGCAAAACCGCGCGGCTTATCGATATCTGAGGCGATCTTGGCCAGAAACTTGTTGGGGGCTAGGCCAATCGAGACGGTCAGGCCGACCTCCGTCTCGATCTCGCTCTGGAGCCGTGCAAGCACCAGCGCCGAACAGCCGCCATTGAGCCGTTCGGCACCGGTCAGGTCCATCCACGCCTCATCCAGTGATAGGGGCTGAACCAGAGGCGTCAGCCTCGAAAGCTTGGCAAAGATTGTAGCGCTTGCGGTTCTATATTTGGCAAAGTCCGGAAAGATCACCTCGGCTTGAGGGCAGAGGGCGAGGGCCTTGAACATCGGCATGGCCGAGCGAACGCCAAAGGTGCGGGCAATATAGCAGCAGGTGGTGACCACGCCGCGGTGGCCGCCGCCGACAATGACGGGGCGGTCGCGCAATTCGGGTCGATCACGCTTTTCGACGGCCGCGTAGAAGGCGTCGCAGTCCATATGGGCGATGGTCAGATGTTCGAGCTGTTCATGGGCGATCAGGCGCGGCGATGAGCAGCGCTGACAGCGCCGGTTAGTCGGTGGTGGTCCCAGATGCAGACAATCGCGGCAAAGGGCACTCACAACATGCTGCCTAGAACAGCGCCAATTCGAGCGCGGTTTGTAGGCGGTCCCAGTCGTCGATGCGCTCGTGGGCATGGGGCTTGCTGGGGGCCATATGGCGAAGGCGCTGATCCGCAACCATCTGGAAGCGGCCGACCATCGGCGCATCCGTCGCGACCGAGTCGAGGTTGGGGATCATGTCGTCGATAAAGACCGATGGCCGGTTGGTTCGCGCCGCCAGATGGGACGCAGCAGGTCCCTTGAGGCCTGAATTGATCACCAGCGGATAATCCATGCCATGGCGCTTGAGCCAGCGCGCGCGCTCGTCTCGGCCATGCTCGGGCGCATTGGTCAAGATCACCACATCCGCCCGATTCGATAGGTGCGCGAGGGCCTCGGCAGCTCCCGGTGCGGGGTCCATATGGTCGCTGCCGTCTCGAAAAAAGTCATCGAACAGGGTTTTGCCAACCAGCATGTCGATATGGTTGTCATCGCCCTTGCGATAGATGTTCTGAAACAGGGCGAACTTATCGAACCGCATCTCATAGCCATGATGGCCAACAAATCGTTCAAATCCCTCAACAAATAGTGCCAAGACCTCGTCAACATCGACGATGACCAGCGGGCGATCGGGGGCGACCTTGGCCGAAACCAGGTCTTGGGCGGGTTTGAAGGCGGAACTTGAGGACAGCGGACTTCTCTGGGCTAACGTGAGCTTAAGGATATGTGTGGGAAGAGAGGAAATGATACGGGAACGACGAGTCGCTTCAAGATCGGATCCCGTGGCCACGAGTTGAGAACAAGATGGCGAAAAAGGTCCTCATCGTCGAGGATAATGAGCTGAACATGAAACTGTTTCATGATCTGCTCGATGCCCAAGGTTACGAGACCTTGCAAACCCGCGAAGGTTTGCAAGCGCTGAGTTTGGCGCGCGAACATTTGCCAGACCTCATACTGATGGATATCCAACTACCTGAAATTTCAGGGCTTGAGGTCACCAAGTGGCTGAAAGAAGACGATGCCCTCGCTCATATACCGGTCGTCGCGGTCACGGCCTTCGCCATGAAAGGCGATGAGGAGCGGATAAGAGAGGGCGGCTGCGAGGCCTATATTTCGAAACCGATCTCTGTCGCGCATTTTTTGGAGACGATTCGGCGTTTGATAGAGTAAGTATTTTAGTATGTCCGCACGTATTCTCATTATTGACGACATAGATGCCAACGTTCGGCTTCTCGAAGCCAAGATGACGGCGGAGTACTATGAAGTGCTCATGGCTTCTGATGGTCAGTCAGGAATTGCGTTAGCGAAGTCACAACTTCCGGATATTATTTTACTTGATGTCATGATGCCAGGCTTGAGCGGCTATGAGATTTGCCGACGGCTGAAAGAGGATCCCGATACCCGACATATCCCCGTCGTCTTGGTGACGGCACTCGACGGTCGAGACGATCTGTTGGCTGGCCTCGACGCTGGGGCTGACGATTTCATGACCAAGCCCATCGATGACGTCATGCTGTTGGCCCGTCTCAAGGGGCTGGTGCGGCTGAAGCTGGCCATTGATGGGTTGCGCATGTTGGAGGCTTCGGGCCGCCGCATGGGCGTTATCGCGGGTACATCCGCACGTCTCGGCGGCTTTGGTGGCCGCATATTGATCGTTGACGACAATCCCCGGCAAGCCCAACGGATGGTGTCTGAGCTGGGACTGGACCATCGACCCATCGTTGAAAGCGATGCCGATAAGGCCCTGCTTTCGGCGCGAGGCCCCATCGACCTCATGATTATCAGTATGGATGCGACCAGCTTTGATGGCCTACGTTTGGCTGCCATGGTGCGTTCGGAGTCCTCCACGCGGTTCATGCCTATTCTAGCGATCATGGATACGGACCAGCGCGACCGCTTGGTCAAGGCCATGGAACTGGGCGTGAATGATATTCTGGCTCGGCCGATTGATCTGCAAGAGCTGACCCTTCGTGCCCGTACCCAAATCAAGCGCAAGCGCTATACGGACCTGCTGCGGAGCAATCTCGACCAGTCGCTAGAGTTAGCGGTGACCGACCAACTGACCGGCCTGCACAATCGTCGCTATATGGTGACCCAACTGAGTGCACTCGTGGCCCGGGCTATAAAGGGTGGCGATCCAGTATCTATCCTGATGATCGATATTGATCACTTTAAGAAGATCAATGACGGTTTTGGACATGATGTCGGGGATATGGTCCTTCGCGAATTCTCGGTTCTGTTGGCGTCGAATGTCCGTGCCATTGATCTGCCCTGCCGGTATGGCGGCGAAGAGTTCATCGTGGTCATGCCGGGAACGGATGTCGACGCCGCGCTCAGAATTGCTGAACGGATTCGCAAAAGTGTTGCTGAGACCGCCTTCAGCCTATCATCCGAGGGAGAGGCGCTTTCGGTCACGGTTTCGATTGGGCTTGCCTGTGCCGATGGCGATATGGATACGCCTGAAACCTTGCTCAAGCGAGCCGATGAGGCGGTCTATGAGGCCAAGGCCGGTGGGCGCAATCAGGTTGTCGTGCGCCCGATCTGAACCCGGCCTCGCCTTCAAAACCCCTTTTTCCAATCTTGGCAGATGAGGCAACGCCTTTTATAGCGACGGGCCGTCTTATGGCCTATATTGGGTCCTAAGAGAGAACCGGGATATCCGGTTTGGTCCCTATTAGATGAGGCGTGCCATGGGTTCTATGAGTTGGGTTCATTGGTTGATCGTAATTGGCGTGGCAGCCGTTCTGTTTGGCGGTGGCGGCAAGCTGTCCGCGCTGATGGGCGATGCGGCCAAGGGCATTCGCGCTTTTCGGGACGGTCTCAAGGGTGAAGAGGCGTCCAAGTCCTCCGATACGCCTGCTGCGCCTTTGCCGCGGACCGATAAGGAAGGCTGATCTTCGGATCGAGCTTCAAGGCTTCTGCGGCCATGAGGCTGCGGGAGTATGCGCCTAAGCAGGGTGGGATTTGATGTTACCTGAGATCGGAGCCACCGAACTTATGGTCATTGCGGCGGTGGCCCTGATCGTCGTCGGGCCCAAAGACCTGCCCATGTTGATGCGAAAGCTGGGTCAATTCATTGCCCGACTGCGCGGCATGGCCAGCGAATTTCGCGCCAGCTTTGACGACATGGCGCGTCAGTCTGAGCTTGATGATCTTCGCCGCGAGGTCGAGGCCATGCGTAACGCCCGTTTTGCCGACATCGTACCTGAGGCCTCATCCGATCTGGGCGTCGATGCCTCTGCGGTCATGCAGGAAATCAACCGCTCCCTGACGGCACACGATAGTGGGATGCAGCTTCATCCACCCGTCGCCTCTGAGCCTGCTGGTGAGCCCGAGGCCTCTAAGCCATGAGTGCGGCCCACGACGAAGACCATATTGAGGCCTCTCGCGCACCCCTGATGGAGCATCTGATCGAGCTGCGTCAGCGCCTGATCATCTGTGTTGCGGCTTTGATTGTGGCCTTTATCTTCTGCTTCAGTCAGGCTGAGCCGATCTATATGTTCTTGCTCCATCCCTTCGAGATGGCGGCGCAACTGCTGGCCATGCAAAAAAAGACGGGTGCCGATCACGGTTATTTTGACCTGATGCTGGTGCTGACAGGCTTCAAAGAGGCCCCGGGCATCGTCGGTCAGAACTTGAAGCTGATCTATACAGCACCGCTGGAGTTCTTCTTTACCAAGCTGAAGCTGGCAGGATTTGGCGGCCTCATTATCGGATTTCCGGTGATTGCGTGGCAGCTCTATCGGTTTGTCGCGCCAGGGCTCTATGCCAAGGAGCGCCATGCCTTCTTACCGTTCCTGCTGGCCTCTCCGGTCCTGTTTATGATGGGTGCGGCGCTGGTCTATTACATCATGCTGCCGTTCGTTCTTTGGTTCTCTCTCTCTCAGCAGATCTTCGGCTCGGGCAATATTACGGTCGAACTGGTGCCGAAGGTGTCAGACTACCTAACTCTGGTAACGACATTGGTGCTGGCCTTTGGACTCTGTTTTCAATTGCCTGTCATTCTGGCGCTCTTGGGGCAGGCTGGGATTGTCTCATCCAAGCTGCTGCGTAGAGGACGACGCTACGCTATATTGGGTATCTTTGTTGTCGCTGCCATTGTCACGCCACCCGATCCGATCAGCCAAATCACCTTGGCCGTGCCCTTGATCCTGCTCTACGAACTCTCGATCTGGTGCGTTTGGATCATCGAGCGTAAGCGTATTAAGGCGCAAAATGCCGACGCGAGCACCGATGTGGCCCTAACCTAGGTGAAGAAGGGGTCATGACCTTGCGGCCATGCCCCAAAGCTTTCGTTAGACTCAATTACTTGGCTGCGCCGGTTTCGACCATCAGATAGGCGATGATGTCGGTGCGATCCTTGGCATCCTTGACGCCGATGAAGGTCATTTTATTGCCGGGCAGCATGGTTTTTGGGTCTGCGATCCACTGATCAAGGTTCGCCCCATCCCAGACGTAGCCCGCCGCCTTCAGGGCGTCCGAATAGGCATAGCCCTCATGGGAGCCAGCCTTGTGCCCGAAAATGCCGTAGAGGTTCGGACCGGTCATGTTGGGACCACCTTCCGCGACGGTGTGACAAGAGCGGCAGAGGGCGAACTTGCGCTTGCCATTTTCCATGTCCGCCGCGTTGTAAGGCGCAGGCAAGGAGGCCAGCATCTTTAGCTTTTCCTCGTCGCTAACCTCTTGAACCTCTGCCGTCTCGGAGGCTTCGGGTGCCTGAGCAGTTTCGGTGTCGGAGGCGGGCTTGCTGCAGCCAATGAGCAGGGCGGCCAGGCCAACAGCGGCCAAAAGGGCAGTGGGATTGCGCACGTGTCTATTCCTTGTCCGGCGAGGGTTGGATGAGGGTGTCGTTGGAGCCGGAGACTAGCCCCGTTCGATGATTTCGCAAGATCACTCTGATGATGTCGGCCGCGAGCGCGTCGATTTCAAGTCCCCGCGCCGAACCTTGGAGTCGACCCGCCTGACCTTCGAGGCCTTGGTCGGTTTTGTCGCATGCCGCACGGGGGGACGATAGGCAGCCTTGCGGATCAGATCGCTCAATCGCTCAATCGCATCGGCGCGGTTGCGCTCCTGCGTGCGGAAGCGATCAGCCGTGATGATGATGATCCCCTCAAGGGTCAGGCGACTGCCCGCCAAGGCTTGCAACCGGATGCTGACAGAGTTGGGCAAGGACCGTGACCGCCGTGCATCAAAACGCAGTTGGGCGGCGGATGAGACCTTGTTGACATTTTGCCCACCCGGCCCCGAGGCGCGGATGAAACTGATCTCGAGCTCGTCTTCGTGAAGGCTGATGGAGTCGGTGATGGGAATCATATCTTCGTCCCTAAGTTGGAACGACGGTCTTGCCGACCGGGGCCATGGCGATGCCGGCGAGCTTAAAATGCTGTAGGGCAAAAGGTATGGTTATGATGGGTAGACAAAGCAGGGCACCGATAATCAGGTGAGCCAAGGCGACATACCAGCCGCCCAGCACGAACCAAATGACGTTGAGCAAGCAACCGGCAGGCCCGGTGCCAAGGTCGCCGTGACCAGTGATGGTCTCGCGATCAACGACCTTCTGACCGAATGGAAAAAAGGTGAAAAGCCCAATCCGCGCTGCCGCCATACTCCAAGGCAGGCCGACAATGGTAATGCCGAGCAGCAAAGCGGCGAGTAGCCAAGTACATCCTGACACAAACCCGCCAAGGACAAACCAGATCAGATTGAGGATCACGGACATTGCGAGCGTTCCAACGCGGACTGACCCCTTTCTACAGGAGATTGCTGATTTTGCCGAATGAACTGTGCTGCGCGAAAGATCATCACAAAAGGCCCGATAATGGCCTAAATCGGGGCGAGACTCGTCTCAGCTAACGAGGGAGCACGGTGGAGGCATGGAGGTCTATCCGATGAGGCAAGGTCTGGTGCTCGTGGCGATCAGCCTCTTGATGGTGGCGAAGGATGCCCGCGCCCAAGAGGTCGCAGCGCCGCCGTCGGACACAAGCGCCGTTGTCGAGGAGTTGGTGATCGAGGGACGACCGCTGGGCCCCGCCCTATGGACCGTCAAACGCGGGGACGCCCAAGTGGTCGTGCTCGGCGGGCTAGCCCCCTTGCCCCATCAGCTCAGATGGACCTCGCCGCGATTGGAGCGGGCCTTGGGGGCAGCGGATCTGCTGCTCGTGCCACCGCAGGGGCGGCCGCGTGTGACCGATCTTCCTGGCATGACATTTCGGGTTGCAAGCCTTCGCCAAGGCTTGGGTCAGAGATTGGAGCCGAACCTATCGCCAAGCCTCCGGGTGCGCTTTGTCCAAGCCCGCGAGCGTTTGGGAAAGGGGCCTGGTCGGTATGATCAGTGGAAACCCGCCATTGCCGGTTTCATGCTGCTGGCCGATTTTCGGGAATATGAGGGCCTATCGACCGGCAAGCCTGCCACGACGGTACAGCGCATGGCCAAGGTCCAGCGGGGGCGTCGGCTGAAGATCGAACCGATGGCCGAAATCCATTTGGGGGCCATGGTCAAGTCCGCTGCCCGTCTGACCCCGGAGCAACATGAGGCCTGCTTGACGGCCGCCCTGAATGATATTGACGCTGAGGCGGCGCGGGCTCGAACGGCGGCGCAGGCCTGGGCGATGGGCGATTTGGCCACGGTTCGCGCCAATGCCAGCGCGGATCTTCTGGATCGCTGCCTCCTACAGTTGCCCAGTCTGACCAGTCTGTTGGAACAGGATACGGCGCAGTCGGTTGCGTCCCTTAATCGGGCTCTGAGCCAAGCGGGCACGACGGTTGCCATCATCGACCTGCGCCTGCTGTTGCGGGCCAATGGCGTGCTGGATCGTCTGAAGGCTCAGGGGGCGGAAATCAGCGTGCCGAGGGATTAGGCCTGAGCCCCGCAGCGAGGGCTTGGCGCGCAAGGTCTTTGATCTGATCTGAAGATAGGGGGCTGAGTGGGTCGGGTGTGGCGGGTTGGATCGTGCCGACAATCTGCCCCGCCTTCAGGGTCACGACGTGATCAGCCAGCCGCGCAACCTCTTCGGCGTCATGGCTGACATAGAGGACCGGAATGGACAGGGTGCGATGGAGGGCTTCCAAAAAGGGCAAGATCTCGGCCCGGCTTTGGGCATCGAGGCTTGAGAGCGGTTCATCCATCAACAGAAGGCGCGGCTGGGATAGAAGCGCTCGGCCCAGGGCCACCCTTTGCCGCTCGCCGCCCGACAGATTATCGGTAGACCGTCCGATCAGAGGCTCTAGCCCCAGTAGCGGTACCACCTCATCTAGGCTCATGGTCTTGGGCCCTGACGCGCGGCGATAGCCAAATAGCAGATTGTCCCGCACCGACAGATGGCTCAGCAGGCTGGACTCTTGAAACACCATGCCAAGGGCGCGTTGGTGCACAGGAACAAAGCGCCGTCCCTCTTGCCAGACCTCGCCATCCATCACGACCCGTCCCGGCACACGGGTGAGGCCCGCAATGGCCCGCAGAAGGCTGGTCTTGCCCGCGCCTGACGGACCAACCAGAGCCGTGATCCCTTTGGGCGGAATGGTCAGGCTAACCTTGAGTCGAAATCGTCCCAGCAGGCCGTCGAACTCGGCCTGAATGCCTTTTCGGTCATCCACGCCACTCATGGGGCGGTCTTTCGAGCGCGCCGTTCGGTCAGGAACATGATCAGCAGCACGACAAAACTAAAGACGAGGAGACCCGCTGCCAGCCTATGGGCCTCGGCAAACTGTAGAGATTCCACCAATTGGTAGAGCTTGACTGAAATGACTTCCGTTTGGCCCGGAATGCCGCCGCCAATCATCAGGACGACGCCAAACTCTCCGACCGTATGGGCAAAGACTAGGACAGCGGCGGTCAGGAACCCTCGGCGGGCCTGTGGGATGGCCACGGTGAAAAAGGCGTTCAGGGGCGTTGCGCGCAAGGTGGCGGCTACCTCCATCGGTCGATCGCCCATGGATTCAAAGCCATTGCGGATCGGCTGGACCGCGAAGGGCAGGGAATAGACCATCGAACCGATCAAGAGGCCGGGAAAGGTGAAGGCGAGGGACTGGATTCCAAATGGCTGGAGCAGGTCCATCAACGGACTGCTTGGGGCGAGCAGTAGGAGCAAATAGAAACCCAACACGGTCGGGGGCAGAACGATGGGCAGGGCCACGACGGTAGCGATGATCTCTTTCCACCAGACCTTCTGCCGCGCCAGCCACCAGGCCAGCGGTGTCGCCAGCACCAACAAGAGCAGCGTCGTAAAGCTCGCCAGCCTCACGGTGGTCCAGATCACATCGGCCATGGGCTAGGGGGTCTCATAGCCATAGCGGCGGATGATGGCGCGGGCGGTCGCGCTTTTCAAAAAGGCCATAAAAGCCTTGGCCGCAGGGTTGTTCGCGCCGGTCTTGAGCAGAACCGCCTGCTGATCGATGGGTGTGTGGAGTGTGGTCGGGACGATCCACCTCGATCCATCCGGTCTGTTGATCACCTGCGACAGAGCCACGAACCCGACCTCTGCGGCACCGGTCTGGACGAACTGGAAGGTTTGGGCGATGGAACTGCCCTGCACGATCTTAGGCTTGAGCCGGTCATAGAGGCCCAGCTTGCCAAGGCTCTCGACAGCCGCAAGCCCATAGGGGGCGATGGCGGGATCAGCTATGGCCAAATGGTCAAAGTCACCCTTGGCGAGACGCTTGCCGTCCCTGTCGATAAATCCTAGCCGTGACGAATAGAGCACCAAGCGCCCTACGGCATAGGTAAATCGAGTACCATAGACAGAAAAGCCTTTATTTTCAGCTTGTTGTGGGCGTTCTTTATCAGCCGATAGGAAGACTTCAAACGGTGCGCCGTGGGTTAACTGCACATAGATCTGACCGGATGGGGCAAAGCTGAGGGTCGCCTGATGACCCGTTTGGGCCGTGAAGGCCGTCGCGATCTCTTTGGCGGGTTCCATAAAGTTCGAGGCCACGGCAATCTGCACCGTGGCCGCCGCCGCAGGGGCGACGTTGAGCGCGCAGACGACCGCTATCAGGCCAGACAGCCGCGCAAACAGCCCCAAAGGCTTCATCCCTCTAACCCTTTAGGCACCAAGACGCAGGGGCAGGTCGCGCAGTCTCTTGCCGGTCGCCGCATAGATGGCGTTGGCCAGAGCAGGGATCACGGGCGGAAGGGCCGGTTCGCCTAGGCCCGTTGGAGGCACGTCGGTCTTCACAAAGGCGACCTCGATCTGAGCCGGAGCGGCGTCGATGCGAAGGAGAGGGAAGTCAACGAAGCTCTTCTGTGTGACGGCCCCATCGATCTGTTGGATCTTCTGACCACTGATGGCTTGGGCCAGACCGTCAATGACCGAGCCTTGAACCTGTTGCTCAGCATGCATCGGGTTGATGATTTGGCCACCAATGTCACCGGCCACATAGACCTTCTCGACCTTAATCCGAGTGCCTTGGGTGACTGTGATATCGACGATCTCGGCAAAATAGCCAGAGTGACTGAAATAGAAGCCAAAGCCTCGGCCTTTGCCTTCAGCGGATTTGGTTCGTCCAGTCCAACCGGCCATGGCGCAGACCTTATCGATGACGCCGCGCGCACGGCCCGTGTCGAACACGGGACCACGGTCATAGAGGGGCACCGCACGCGCATCGCCCATGGTGCGCCTCATCAGCTCTGGCAGGTCCATGCCGCCCGCCTCGGCGACCTCATCGAGGAAGCCTTGGAAGACGAAGGCCATGGCGTTGGAGGTCGGCGCACGCAGATAGCCGGTCGGCATATTGGTCGGCACCATCGACTGGCCAAACAGCACATTGGCCACGAACTTTGCCGGGAACTCCGCCGGGCTCATGTCGCCCGCGCGCACGGGCCTGCCCTGATCGCTGGGCGTAACGAAGTGATCTTTCAGGGCGACAATAGCGCCGTTGGCATCCAGTCCGGCCTCGAGTTGGTGCCATCCAGCAGGGCGGTAGAAGCCATGCTGCATATCGTCGGCGCGGTTATAGATCAGCTTGACCGGACGGCCGGGCAGGGCCTTAGCGATCTGGGCGACCTGCACCATATAGTCGTTCATCAAACGCCGTCCAAAGCCGCCGCCGGACTTGGTGATGTGCACGGTGATGGCGTCTGGGGTGAGCCCGAGGGTCTGACCGACCATTCTTCCGCCTGAGGCGGGCGTCTGGCTTGGGGCCCAGATCTCGATCTTGCCGTCATTAAAGAGGGCCGTACAGTTTTGCGGCTCCAAGGTCGCGTGGGCAATGAAGGGGTAGCTGTATCGGGCCGAGACGGTTTTCGCCGCGCTGGCCATCGCTGCGCTGGCATCACCGACCTTGACCAAATCCTTTTGTGGCGCGGCCTTGTGGAGCGTGGCTGCCGCCTGCTCATAGCCCGCCGTCGAGAAGCCGGTCAGGCCGTCGGTCTTCCATTGAGCCTTAAGGGTTTGGCGCGCCCTGTTGGCCGTCCACCAACTGTCCGCGACAATCGCGACCGCATCGTTGGGGCCGCTGGGATTGAGGCCGCTATTAATCGGAACAATGGCGATAATGCCGGGCAGAGCCTTGGTCGCGGCCTCGTTCATCGACGCAAGTGTGCCGCCAAAGACGGGGCAAAGCTCTATCGCCGCGTAGACCATGCCGGGCAGGCTGACATCGATCCCGAAAACCGCCTTGCCCTTAACGACGTCTGGCGTATCGACGCCGGTAATGGATTGGCCAATGATCTTAAAGTCTGAAGCGGCCTTCAGGGGCACGCTGGCCAAGCTTGGCGAGGGCTGTCCCGCCGCCTGTTCGATAAAGGCGCTGTAGGGTGCCGAGCGCCCGCTGGCCTTGTGGTGGATCTGTCCAGACGCGGTGGTCAGGCCTGCCGCCTCAACCGACCAGGCCTTGGCGGCCGCGTGCAGCAGCATCTGACGGGCCGCTGCACCGACCTGGCGCATGGGCATCCAGTTGACGGGGGTTGAACGACTGCCGCCCGCCGATTGCGGGCCATAGAGGGCTTCATTGGCCAAGGTCGGCTCGACGATGACTTGAGACCAGTCAACATCCAGCTCTTCGGCGATCAACATCGGCAGCATGGTGCGGATGCCCTGACCGATTTCGGGGTTCTTGGAGCCGATGGTCACGCGATTATCGGCGTCAATACGGATAAAGGCATTGAGGACGACCGGCTTACCCTTGGTTCCCGCTGCCAGCGTCATGTCCGAGGTAAAGGTTAGGGTTGTGCCTGCGGCAAGGGCGACGGTCAGGAAGGCCCGGCGGTTGAGGGATGAGGAACGGCTCATGCCTTGGCCCCTTCAGAACCTGCGTTGGCGGCCGACTGGATGGCCTTGCGGATCCGCAAATAGGTGGCGCAGCGACAGAGATTGCCGCGCATGGCCGCGTCAATGGCGTCGGCATCGGGCTTGGGCTGAGCGGTCAAGAGGGCCGTGGCCGACATGATCTGACCGGCTTGGCAGTAGCCGCACTGTGGCACGTCCAGTTTGACCCAAGCCTCCGTCACGCGCTTACCGACTGGCGTGGCGGCAACATGTTCGATGGTCGTGACATGCTTGCCCGCAGCGGCGCTGATCGGGGTCATGCAGGCCCGGACCGTCTTGCCATCAATCATCACTGTGCAGGCCCCGCAAAGGCCTGTGCCGCAGCCGAACTTTGTGCCCGGAAGACCCAAATCTTCACGCAGCACCCACAGGAGCGGCTTCTCAGGCTCTGCGGAGACGGTCCGCTTGGCGTCATTGACGGTCAACTGCACAGCCATGGGCGATCATCCTGTCCTAATGTTTCGATACCAGATCGAACCTGCTTAAGGGGTAACATAGGCTGAGATCACCGTCATAGCCAACAGGCGACATTTGCGGTCTTTGCAGCAGGGTTCTATAGACGCGCTTCTTGTTTCTGTTGCGCCGCTCCGGCGGCTTGAGGCCTTTGCATGTCCCGCATTCTGATCACGTCGGCTCTCCCCTATATCAATGGCATCAAGCATCTGGGCAATCTTGCCGGATCGATGTTGCCAGCCGATGTCTTTGCGCGGTTTCAGCGGGCGCAGGGGCGTGAAACACTGTTCATCTGTGCCACGGACGAGCACGGCACTCCGGCTGAACTGGCGGCCGCGGCGGCCGGTCAAGATGTGGCCGACTACTGCACCGAGCAGCATCAGTTACAAAAGGACATCGCCCTTCGGTTTGGCCTGTCCTTTGACTGGTTTGGGCGGTCATCTTCTCCGCAAAACCGTGAGCTTACTCAGCATCTTGCCTCAGTCCTTGAGGCCCAAGGTCTAATTGAAGAGCGGGTGGATCAGATGATCTATTCGCTGGCCGATAAGCGGTTCTTGCCCGACCGCTATGTCGAGGGCACCTGTCCCAAGTGCAGATTTGAAAAGGCGCGCGGCGACCAATGTGATGGCTGCGGCGCATTGCTGGACCCGACCGATCTGATTAATCCCTATTCGACCATATCCGGGTCGCGCGACATTGAGGTGCGCGATACGCGTCACCTCTATCTGCTGCAAAGCAAGATGCAGGATCGGCTGCGGACCTGGATCGACGGGCGCAAGGACTGGCCGCAACTGGCCAAATCGATTGCCAATAAGCATCTGGATGAGGGCCTGATTGATCGGGGCATTACCCGCGATCTGGTCTGGGGCGTTCCGGTGGCCAAGGACGGCGTGGCGCGTCCGGGCTTTGAAAATAAGGTCTTTTATGTCTGGTTCGATGCCCCCATCGAATATATCGCCGCGACCCAAGAATGGGCCGATGCGACAGGCGGGGACTGGAAGGGCTGGTGGCGCACCGATGCCGGGGCAAAAGATGTTCGCTATGTCGAGTTCATGGGCAAGGACAATGTCGCTTTCCACACGGTCAGTTTCCCCGCGACCCTGCTCGGCTCGGGCGAGCCTTGGAAGCTGGTTGATCAGCTCAAGGCCTTTAATTGGCTGAACTGGTACGGCGGTAAGTTCTCCACCTCGAACCGTCGCGGTGTCTTTATGGATGCGGCGCTGGATCTGTTGCCGCCCGACCTATGGCGCTGGTACCTTATCGCCAATGCGCCCGAAGGCTCGGATACGGCCTTTACCTGGGAGCAGTTCCAGTCGGCGGTGAATCGCGATCTGGCCGATGTGCTCGGCAACTTCGTCAATCGCATCTTGAAGTTCAATGAAACCAAGCTGGATGGCACTGTCCCGGATGGCGGCGAGCCGGGTGAGCTTGAAATAGCGCTTCTGGCCTCGGTGCAGGAAAAGGTCGGGTCCCTGACTGAAAATCTCGAGGCCTTGGAATATCGCAAGGCCGCGCAGGACCTGCGGGCCCTGTGGGTCGCGGGTAACGAATATCTTCAGGTCGCTGCCCCTTGGACTGCGATCAAGACCGACCGGGATCGGGCCGCCGTCGTGGTGCGCACGGCCATCAACCTGGTTGCGCTCTATGCCCGCCTTTCCGCGCCCTTCATTCCCTTCTCAGCGGCCATCATTGCTGAAGCAGTCGGCGAGGCGGGGGTCACGGCTTGGCCCTCATCAGCCGATGGGAACCTGCTCGACAGTTTGCCGCGTGGGCGTCGCGTCACGCCACCAGAGGTCCTGTTCAAGAAGATCGAAGATGATCAGGTCGCTGTTTGGACGGAGCAATTCGGCGGCGTTGAAGGTTAGGTTTCGATCAGCGCAACGATTTTAAGAGTTTTTCTGCTGGAAAATCTATATTTTTAAACCTAAATGATAGTGTTTATTACTATATAATAAATGATCTTTATTAGGCCTAGCGGGTAGTATAGGCTTTCACAATGGCTATAGGGCGGCAGTTCGTCTTGCGGTTGTGGAGTGTGCGATGTTGCATCATCGGTCCGAGATTAAGGTGATCATGCTGATCTTTTGCATGATGATCCTCGAGAGCACCTTGGGGCCCATGTCTGCATTTGCAGAACCCGCCGTCAGTCCAATGACCCCTATGGCTTTTATCGATCGGTATGAGCGTTCGAAGCAGGGTGCTTCTCTGGAAAAAATTGAGGCCTATGGTCAAGAAGCCTTGAAATTGAAGGGCGCGGAACGATTAACCCGACTGCTCTATGTGGTGGATACGCTGCAAGGCATCGAGGAACCTGCGCTGTATGAAAAATGGTTTGCCATCGCGAATAAGATCGCAATATCAGAAAATCAAGACAGATTTAAATCACTTTTTAATTTAATAAAGTTGGAAGACGATTATTTTTTTAGTAATAATGATCCAAAATTTTATAAAAAAATCAATTTTTACACGAACTCAGATGATCTAATATTAAAATCTATCAGTATGATGGTGATCAATAGTTTGGATGATGCTAGTGATCAGTCAGGAAGGTTCAAAAAACTAGTTGAAGTCTATCAAGTTATTCCGAAGTCGGACCCCTTGGCTCATTTCGCCTACAGGATCTATTGGGGGAGGATGTTGACCGAACTTGTTAAAATCAACGATGTTGATGGCGCCGTAGATGCCGCGTCGAAACATGTATTCACCTACGCTATTCCCGGACTTCTGGTCCCTGATAGCGGCATAATCAATGGCCTTACAATAATGGCACGTCGTCTCGATGATGAGCCCTTGGCGCGACGCGCCTTCCTTGCCCAGTACCACATGGTTCATGCCGACCCAACGCCTTCTAACCTAGCTAATTTGTCCATTGATTGTGCGGAACTTGAGACCACTTTTCAAAAACCAGATCGGGTTTTGGCCTGCTTGAACGGTGCGGACCTTGACGCGGCAGAGCCTAATTTCCGAAAGGTTGTGGGATTGAGCCTTCGTGCGCGCGCTTTGGCCCAAGTGGGTCAGACAGTCCGTGCGGAAGCCGACCTTGCAGAGCTGGATGATCTAAAGGCTTCAGGTACCTATCACCCTGGCTCCTTTGCGTATGTTCCCCTTGCCAAGGCAGAGGTCATGGCCAATCGCGGTCAATCGAAAGAGGCCATTCAAATTGTTTCGAACTTTTGGCGGAGTGCCGCCAAGGCGGAGGTTCGCCGGTTTCGAGACGCGGTTCCCAATCTGGTCGGCAGGTTACGAGCGGACGTGGTTGAGCTGCGTAAAACCGCAGATCTGCAGAAGACGGTGATCGCGCTTCAAGGGCTCTTTGCGGGCTTGGCCATCGCGGTTGCCCTGGCGGCCATCTATGCGGTCTTTTACCTGCGGAGACTGAATCGGAAGTTGGAGGCCGCCCGACTCTCTGCAGAAGAGGCCAATCGGGCCAAGAGCCTGTTTCTAGCCAATATTAGCCATGAGATTCGCACGCCTTTGAACGGTGTCTTGGGTCTAGCCCAAGCCATTTCAGCCGATGAGTTGACCCCGGTTCAGGCGGAGCGGATCGGTGTGCTGCGCCAATCTGGGCTTGGTTTGCTGGCGATCCTTAATGACTTGCTTGATTTGGCTAAGATTGAGGCGGGCAAGCTGACCATCGAGGCTGTCCCCTTTAACCCGCAAGAGGTCCTTACGGCCGCGCGCCAAGCGATCTGGGCCACGGCCGAGGCCAAGGGGATAACCGTCGAAGCGAGGGTGATGGCTGAGGCCGAAGGTCTGTTTAAAGGTGATCCGACGCGACTGCGTCAAATCATCGATAATCTGGTCTCCAATGCCGTCAAGTTTACGCCGACCGGCCGGGTCGATGTGGTTCTGAGCCGTCCGACCGATGCTTTGGTCTTGACCGTTGCCGATACAGGGATCGGCATGACGCCTGAGGCCGTAAATCGCATCTTCATGAAATTCGAACAGGCAGACGTCTCGACCACCCGGCGCTTTGGTGGGAGCGGTCTTGGTCTGTCGATCTGCTTGGAGCTGGTCGAGGCGATGGGCGGCGCGATCAAGGCCGATAGTGTTGAGGGGCAGGGGACGACCTTTACCATGATCTTGCCTTTGGAACGACTCGGTGACGTTCCAGATGTCGTCACGGTTCAGCAGTCAGAGCCTGTGGTCGATACGGACCAACCACCCTTACGGGTTCTGGCCGCAGAAGATCATCCGGTCAATCAACTGGTCCTACGGACACTACTGGGTCAGTTTGGTGTTGATGTCACGATGGCCAGCGACGGCCAAGAGGTGCTGGATCTGTTCAAGACCCATGACTGGGATGTGGTTCTGATGGATGTACAGATGCCAGTCATGGACGGCCCGACCGCAACCCGCGCCATTAGACAGTTTGAGCGGGACCAGGCTCGCAGGCCGACGCCGATATTGGCGCTGACCGCCAACGCCATGGCCCACCAGCTTGATGACTATCGTCAGGCGGGCTGTAACGGCCATGTCTCCAAGCCGATCGATGCCACGGATTTGATCTCGGCCATGGGCCGGGTATTGGCAGAGGCGGACGAGGTCAACCGTTCTGAGGCTGTGGTAATCTAGGTATCTAGAAGCGCGGCGAAGGTGCGCGCTTCTGCTTATGGTAGTTTTAGATTTCTTTCTTCTACAAATGTTGGCAAGATATGGAATAAATACCTAGGCGATTATGCCGACCTGCAGACCCATTTCCTGCCGGAGCAAAGTGTGGATCCCATTAAGCGTCTGTTTCCTGCCCTCGTCCCTATCCTATGCGCCATAGCAGTTGCGGGATTTGGCGGCCTCAGCGCCAACGCATCTGAACCAACCGATTATCAAATGACGCCCATGGGCTTCGTGGATAGTTACGAGAAGCTAAAGGTTGGGACCTCCACCGATACCTTGGAGGATTTTGGCCGCAACGCGCTCAAGAGGCGCGGCGAGGACCGGCTGTCGCGGTTACATCTGGTCGCATCAGAATTTTTAATGTTCGAAGATGTCGCGCGCTTTGAAAAATGGAATGCCCAGTTTCGCTCCATAGCCGAGGAAGAAGGCAATCAGCGGTTCGTCAATCTTGCCGATGCGAACACGGCAACGCTAAAGGTCTATACCTCTGGGACCGGCGATTTGGGCCCACTAAAGGCGGTCTTGGCGCGGACCCAAGATCCGCTGGTTCGATCCATCGTGATCAATCGGATCGCGTTTTTCGACGTCGATGGATCCAATACGGTTGGGGCCCTTAAGAAACTGAGTCAGGCCCGGGCTTTAATCCCTGAGAACGACCCCGCTGCAGATGTCGCAATGCGAGAATATTGGGACCAGATGGCGTCCACGCTCTTGGGGTTCAACGACATTGAGGGGGCGACAGCGGCGGCGGCGAGAGTCTATTTCAGCTACACGCCTAAAGAATTTCATTCACCCAACACCGTCGTCCTATCCAACCTGATTGGCGTGGCTCGCAGAGTCGGGGACGAGCCGCTGGCGCGCCGGACCTACCAAGCGCTTAATCGTCTTGCGATCGAAGGTGGAGACCCGGCTCGGATTGCGGCCGTACAGGTCGATTGTGCTGTGATAGAAACCACCTTCAACCGCCCCAATGAGGCTCTGCGATGCCTAGATGGTGTCGATTTTGGACTTTTGGCGTCCAAGATTGAACAGGTTAAGGCGGTGAGCGTGCGCGCCATGATCCGCGCTAGGCTAGGCCAAAATGATTTGGCAAAGGCCGATTTCGACCAATTGAAGCGGTGGCAGGAAAGCGGTGAGTACAATCCGCTCATGTTCGCCAATTTGCCGCTCATTGAGTCCGCTATCCTTGCCAATGAGGGGCGCGCGCTGGAGTCTCAGGCCTTGGCCATGGACTATTGGTCCGCCTCGCAGCGCCGCTTAGCCGGTGATTTTCGTCGATCTATCCATGAACTCACCAAAACCCTCCAATCTGATCTCGAACAGTTGAGACGGGGCGCTGAACTGCAGAAGAAAGTCATTCGGCTGCAATGGATTTTGGCTGGCCTTGCGCTTTTGCTCTGCCTTGCCGCAGGCTTTGCCGTCTATTGGCTGCGCAACATGAACCGGAAACTGGTGGAGGCTAGCGCCGCCAAGTCCGCCTTCTTGGCCAATATCAGCCATGAGATCCGCACGCCGCTCAATGGGATCTTGGGTTTAGCCCAGGCAATCTCGGCCGACCAACTTGCGCCAGAACAGGCCGAGCGGATGGAGGTTCTAAAACGGTCGGGAATGGGCCTCTTGGCCATACTGAATGACCTGCTCGACCTCGCCAAGATCGAGGCTGGGCGCATGACGATTGAAGCGGCCCCGTTCAGCCCCGAAGAGGTTATGACCGCCTCACGCAATGCGATCTGGGCGACGGCTGAAGCCAAGGGCATAACCGTGGAAACGGTGATCGATCCCTCGGCGCGCGGGATCTATCAGGGCGACGGAACGCGCCTGCGACAAATCGTCGATAATCTCGTCTCAAACTCCGTTAAATTCACACAGACCGGTTCAGTCCATGTGTTTTTAACAAGATCGGCCGATCGGTTGGTTCTGACGGTCAAGGATACCGGTATCGGCATGACGCCGGAGGCTGCCAGCCGCATTTTTTCACGGTTCGAGCAGGCGGACAGTTCGACCACAAGGCGGTTTGGCGGCACGGGACTGGGCCTGTCGATCTGTGCAGAACTGGTCAAGGCGATGAAGGGGGAAATCACCGTCTCCAGTGCCGTCGGTAAGGGCTCAACCTTTGTCGTGACCTTACCCCTTACGCGTCTGAGCGATGGACATATCGAGCCGCTGCCCAAGCCTGAGGGTCAGGTGCTCTTCAATGGCCCGCCTTTGCGTGTCCTAGCGGCTGAAGACCATCCCGTTAATCAACTGGTGCTCAGGACCCTGCTGGTCCAGTTGGGAATCACTATTACCTTGGCTGGTGATGGGGCAGAGGTCCTGAGACTTTATCAAGACGCAGACTGGGACATCGTCTTGATGGATGTGCAGATGCCCGTGATGGACGGGGTTGCCGCCACGCGGGCGATCAGAGCTTTTGAGCAACAACAGAACCGCAAGCCGACGCCGGTGCTTGCCTTAACCGCCAACAATATGGCTCACCAGATCGAAGAATATCGCAAGGCAGGCTTTAGCGGCCATGTGCCCAAGCCCATTGATGCCATGGAACTGATCTGGAGTATCCGTCATCAACTGCCCGATCGTTGGAAACCCTCAGCCTAGGGGGCTGGCATTGGCATATCCATCGGCCCGGGCATGATCTGATTGTAGGTCGCTTCGAGGTGCAAGTCGTGAACCACCTTGCGATGGCCGTCCCAAATCATGTGCAAGGCGACATAGAGCAAGACGAAAAGACCGACATAGCCAATCCAGCGGTGCTTCTGCAGCAGCTTGGCGATCCAGGTCGCGGCAACCCCCATCAGGGCAATCGACAGCAGAAGGCCGAGCGCCAGAACCACGGGATGATCCCGCGCGGCCCCGGCGACCGCCAAAACATTGTCCAGCGACATGGAGAGGTCGGCGATCAAAATTTGAACGAGGGCCTGGCCAAAGGTCTTAACCTTTCGGTCGCTCATCTCCTCGACGCCGGGTGCGCCGTCCATATCCACGCCGGTGGCCTGTTCGAGAGCGATATCAGCATCATGCCGGTTGGCGGCTGCCTGCTCTTGAATTTCGGTCCACATTTTCCAGCAGACCCACAGCAGCAAGATGCCCCCTGCGAGACTGAGGCCAATAATACCGAGCAACTGGGTGGTGATTAGCGCAAAGCCAATCCTCATGATTACGGCGGCGGCCAGGCCGTAGAGAATGACCTTCTTGCGCTGGGCCTCAGCAACGCCTGCTGCGGCGAGACCAACGGCCACGGCATTGTCCCCCGCCAGCACGAGGTCGATCATCAGCACCTGGCCGAACGCCAACATGGCTGGGCCCCAAGGTGCAGCGGCGAGTTGCGAAATCAGGTTTTCAAACATTGGCCTTCAATGGGGCAGGATTGGATGACTGACAAGACCCCCTTTTTCACCGGGGACGCGAGGCCTCATACAAGGCGATGGCTGCGGCGGCCGAAACATTGAGACTTTCGAAGCCGCCGGGCATTGGAATTTTGACCAAGGTGTCACAATGTTCGGCGACCAAACGACGGATCCCATCCCCCTCAGAGCCCAGAACGATGACGGTCGGACGCGAATCAATCGCCTGATCCAAGGTCTCCTCAGCCGTGCCATCGAGGCCTACGGCGCGCCAGCCCAGATCAGCCAATCGTTCCAACGCGCGTGAAAGATTGACCACGCGCGCATGCGGAACCTGATCGACGGCCCCTGCCGCCGCCTTGGCAAGGGCACCCGACAGGGCCGGGGCATGACGGTCTTGCAAGATCACGCCGCGCGCGCCGAAAGCGGCCGCTGAGCGGAAGATAGCGCCGACATTTTGCGGGTCGGTGACCTGATCCAACATTAGGATGACGCCAAGGGCAGGCTCTGCCATTTCCTCAATGGTTAAGCCTTCTAGGGGCGCGGATTTGAGGGCGAGACCTTGATGGACGGCATGCTGCGGAAGCTGCTGCGCAATGGTGGGATTATCAAAGATACCAAGGGTTTCGATCTTGCCAAACTGCTCCGTCAACTGCCGGGCGCGGTCTTCTGTGGCCATCACTCGCATGGGCTTTTCACGCAGAGGATTGGCGAGGGCAGCCGCCACGGCGTGCCATCCCCACAACCACTCAGACCCATCATCCTGCGGCTTACCTCTGGGGGCTCCCGACTGGGCACCGCGAGGGGCATATTTGTAACCAGCCTTGGCGGTTGAAGGGGTAGGTTTCGCGCCGCTTTGGGGACCGCCACGCCGCTCGGAACCGGTCTGTTCAGACTTGTTTCCAAAGGTGCGTTTGCGGTCGTTGCGTTCGTGAAAATTGGACACTATAAGACGCGCTCCGATTTGGGGCCCACGGGCTTCCGTCGTTGGGCAAGGCGGTCGTTTAGCACCGGTGAGCCACAGAGGCGGAAGGTTTTTGTTTAAAATCTGTTCTTTCTGGTTTTCGGACTAGACGGCGGACTAAGGACAGGGCATCGACGGTCGGCCAAGCGCGCGGGGGAATGTCCCGAGTGGCAAAGGGGGGGGACTGTAAATCCCCTGGCGTACGCCTTCGTAGGTTCGAGTCCTACTTCCCCCACCACGCGCTGGCTGTTGCCGCCGAACGTGAGTTCCATACCCCGCAAGGGGATAGGCTGAACGGGGAGACGAACCACCAAGACCCCGCATCGTTGGCGGGTATAGCACAATGGTAGTGCAGCAGCCTTCCAAGCTGAGGATGCCGGTTCGATCCCGGCTACCCGCTCCAACCGGAGACGGCCAACGAGACGCTGAGACGGTCTTCACAACTAACCCCTGTTCGGTGTGGACCTAAATCTGATACACCCGCCCGGCCTGCGATCCCGCTGGCCCCATTTTTCGCAACAGTGCCGCCCCTAACCGGCGGACCGAAGGTTAAGACGATGGCCAAGGAAAAGTTTGAACGCACTAAGCCGCACTGCAACATCGGCACGATTGGTCACGTTGACCATGGCAAGACGACGTTGACGGCTGCGATCACGATCACGCTGGCGAAGGCTGGTGGGGCAAAGGCGATGAACTACGCCGATATTGACGCGGCTCCGGAAGAGAAGGCGCGCGGCATTACGATCAACACGGCGCACGTGGAATATGAGACGGCGAACCGTCACTATGCGCACGTCGACTGCCCCGGCCACGCGGACTATGTGAAGAACATGATCACGGGTGCGGCCCAGATGGACGGCGCGATCCTGGTGGTTTCGGCCGCTGACGGTCCGATGCCTCAGACCCGCGAGCACATTCTGCTGGCCCGTCAGGTCGGCGTGCCGGCTCTGGTCGTTTACATGAACAAGGTTGACCTTGTGGATGACTCCGAGCTGCTGGAACTGGTGGAAATGGAAATCCGCGAGCTCCTGTCCTCGTACGACTTCCCCGGCGACGATATCCCCATCACGGCCGGTTCGGCCAAGGTGGCCATCGATGGCGGCGATCCTGTGATCGGTGAACAGTCGATCCTGAAGCTGATGCAGACGGTGGATGACTATATTCCTCAGCCTGAGCGCCCTGTGGACCTTCCGTTCCTGATGCCGGTCGAAGACGTGTTCTCGATCTCGGGTCGCGGTACTGTTGTGACCGGCCGTATTGAGCGTGGCGTGGTCAAGGTCGGTGAAGAGGTCGAGATTGTTGGTCTTCGCGCCAACCAAAAGACGATCTGCACGGGCGTTGAAATGTTCCGCAAGCTGCTGGATCAGGGCCAGGCTGGCGACAATGTCGGTCTGCTGCTGCGCGGCACCAAGCGTGAAGATGTCGAGCGCGGCCAAGTGCTGTGCAAGCCCGGCTCGATCACGCCGCACACCAAGTTTGTGGCTGAAGCCTATATCCTGACCAAGGAAGAGGGTGGCCGTCACACGCCATTCTTCACCAACTATCGTCCGCAGTTCTACTTCCGCACCACCGACGTGACGGGGATCATCCGTCTGAAGGAAGGCGTGGAAATGATCATGCCCGGCGACAATGCTGAGCTGGACGTTGAACTGATCACCCCGATCGCCATGGAAGAGAAGCTGCGCTTCGCGATCCGTGAAGGCGGCCGCACCGTCGGCGCTGGCGTCGTGGCCAAGATCGTCGAATAGTCGATCGAACCTTCGGGTTAGATTGAACCGCCGCCGAGGGAGACCTCGGCGGCGGTTTTCGTTTGGGGGTAAGACGCTCGGCCCCCTTGAGGGGGAGAGGGCGACTTAATTAGGAAAAACAAACAAGGCCCTCACCCAACCCTCTCCCTGAGGGAGAGGGCTAAGAAGAACGGACAAGCCCTCGCCCCCTTGGGGGAGAGGGTTGGGTGAGGGGGCTTCATCTGCCGCTCCCTCCGCCGCCTTGGCGGGAAACGCCAAAGGGGGAGGGAAAGTGGCCCATCCTCCATCTAATCCTCGCTATATAAGGGGAATGGTTTAAACAGCCTCAAGCGCGGCGGTTCGTGCGAGTCGTTATGGGCGTTGGGGTTGGCCGGTTTTTTAATCGACCAAGAAACGTCTTTCTCCTGTCGAGTTTGCTTGACGGGGGGGGATTCGGACGGTAATTACCGCGCCTCTGTTGGACCGGCTGTAAGTCATTTGGCTTAGACGCGGTTCGCGAGACGACCTGACATTACGGGGTAGCCCGTGGATTTTGGGACACGGCCTACGCAGGGTTCTGCGCAGGTCATTTTCGTTTTTGCGAATCTCGCGCGTTCTGGACGTTTTGGGGTGACCTAGAATTTCCGGGTTTGGTCTTTGAAACTATCTGGGGCGTGGCGAGCGCTTAGGGAATATCGGGCGATATGGATCGACAAAATATCCGCATCAGGCTCAAGGCCTTCGATCACCGCGTGCTAGATCATAGCACCCGTGAGATCGTGAACACTGCCAAGCGCACCGGTGCGACCGTACGCGGTCCTATACCGTTGCCAACGCTCATTGAGCGTTTCACCGTCAACCGTTCGCCGCACGTCGACAAGAAGTCGCGCGAACAGTTTGAAATCCGCACGCACAAGCGTGTCCTCGACATCGTCGACCCCACCCCGCAGACTGTGGACGCGCTCATGAAGCTCGACCTATCCGCTGGCGTGGACGTCGAGATCAAGCTTTAAGGGGGAGCACCATGCGTACGGGTGTAATCGCCAAAAAGCTGGGCATGACGCGCTTCTTCGATGAAGCCGGAATGCATGTCCCTGTGACGGTACTGTCTTTGGATGGTTGCCAGGTCACGGCCCAGCGCACGCAGGACAAGGACGGCTACGTAGCTTTGCAGCTCGGTGCCGGTTCCAAAAAGGTCAAGAACACGAACCAAGCCCTCCGCGGTCAGTTCGCCAAGGCTCTTGTCGAGCCAAAGCGCACCGTGGCGGAGTTCCGTGTTACGGAAGACAATCTGATCGAGGTGGGCGCTGAGTTCACGGCTGATCACTATGTTCCCGGTCAAAAGGTCGATATTTCGGGTGCCACCGTCGGTAAAGGTTTTGCCGGTGTGATGAAGCGCTGGAACTTCGGCGGTTTGCGGGCCACCCACGGCGTCTCCCTGTCGCACCGTTCTGGTGGTTCGACCGGTCAGCGCCAAGATCCCGGCAAGGTCTTCAAGAACAAGAAGATGCCTGGTCAAATGGGTACCAACACCATCACCACACAGAACCTGACGGTCTGGCGCATCGATGTTGAGCGCGGTCTGATCTTGATCAAGGGTGCCGTTCCGGGTTCGGAAGGCTCTTACGTCAAGATCCGCGACGCCAACAAGAAGCCCGTTCCCGCTGAAGCCCCGATCCCGGGTGCATTCCGCAAGGCTGGTGAGGCTCCGGCCGAAGCCGTTGTTGGGGAAGAAGCATGAAAATTGATGTGATTACCCTGGACGCTGGCAAGGCCGGCTCCGTAGATCTCCCCGACGATATTTTCGGCATCGAAGATATCCGCGGTGACATCCTTCAGCGCTGCGTGAACTGGCAATTGGCTAAGCGCCGCGCCGGTACCCACAAGGTGCAGACCCGGAACGAGAACTCGCGTACCGGCAAGAAGATGTACAAGCAAAAGGGCACCGGCGGCGCTCGTCACGGCTCACGCCGTGCACCGCAGTTCGTTGGTGGTAGCCGCGCCTTTGGTCCCGTTGTTCGCAGCCATGCGTTCGACCTGCCCAAGAAGGTTCGCGCCATGGCCCTGCGTCATGCGCTGTCATCCAAGCTGAAGGCTGGCGCGATTGTCGTTCTCGACAAGGCCGCCCTTGAGACCCCCAAAACGGCCGCCCTGCGCGCTCAGTTCGACAAGCTCGGCCTGATCAACGCCTTGGTCATTGCCGGCGTGGAGATCGATGGGAACTTCAAGCTGGCCGCGCGCAATATTCCGAACGTCGATGTTCTGCCGAATGCCGGTTTGAACGTTTACGATATCCTGCGCCGCAAGACGCTGGTCCTGACGCGTGAAGCGATTGACGCGATCCAGGCTCGCTTCGCTGAGAAGGAGGCCGCTTAATGGTTGCGACCGCCCGTCACTACGACACCGTTCTTTCGCCGGTGATCACTGAAAAGGCGACCCTGCTGTCTGAGCAGAACAAGGTTGTCTTCAAGGTGGCTCACGACGCGAGCAAGGACGAAATCGCCGCCGCCGTTGAAGAGCTGTTCAAGGTCAAGGTCACCAAGGTCAATACCATGGTCACCAAGGGCAAGACCAAGCGCTTCCGCGGTACTGTTGGACGTCGTAATGACGTCAAAAAAGCGATCGTGACCCTCGCTGAGGGCCAATCGATCGACATCACGACCGGACTGTAGAGGACGGCACGATGGCACTTAAGCATTTCAATCCGACCTCGCCTGGGCGTCGCGCCCTCATCCTGGTCGACCGTTCCGAGCTCCACAAGGGTGGCCCGGTGAAGTCCCTCGTTCAAGGCCTGACCAAGTCAGGCGGACGTTCGAGCAATGGACGCGTCACCGTTCGCTTCCGTGGCGGCGGCGCCAAGCGCCTCTACCGTCTGGTGGACTTCAAGCGTCGTAAGTTCGACGTCCCTGCTGTGATCCAGCGCATTGAGTACGATCCCAATCGTACCGCCTTCATTGCCCTGATCAAGTATGCGGATGGTGAGCTGTCCTACATCTTGGCGCCACAGCGCGTTAAGGCGGGTGACGAAATCATTGCGTCTGAAAAGGTCGACGTGAAGCCAGGCAATGCCTCGCCTCTGCGTTCGATGCCGATCGGCACGATCATCCACAATGTTGAACTGAAGCCCCTCAAGGGTGGTCAGATCGCTCGTTCGGCGGGTGCCTATGCCCAGCTGGTCGGACGTGACGGCGGCTATGCTCAAATTCGCCTGAACTCGGGTGAGCTTCGCATGGTTCAGGACACCTGCATGGCCACGGTCGGCGCGGTTTCGAACCAAGACCATATGAACGAAAACCTCGGCAAGGCCGGACGGGTTCGTCACATGGGCTTCCGTCCTCACGTTCGTGGTGTTGCGATGAACCCCATCGACCACCCGCACGGCGGCGGCGAAGGCCGTACCTCTGGTGGTCGCAATCCGGTTACGCCTTGGGGTAAAGACACCAAGGGCACCCGGACGCGTAAGAACAAGGCGACGGACAAGTTCATCATCCGTACTCGCCACGTGAAGAAGGCTCGCTAATCGATGACCCGTTCCGTTTGGAAAGGTCCGTTCGTCGACGGATATCTGCTTAAGAAAGCCGATACCGCGCAAAGCTCGGGCCGCAAGGAAGTGATTAAGACCTGGTCGCGCCGTTCGACCATCATGCCCCAGTTCGTGGGCCTGACGTTCGGCGTCTACAATGGCCACAAGCACGTTCCCGTGCAGATCAGCGAAGACATGGTTGGGCACAAGCTCGGTGAGTTCTCACCGACCCGTACGTTCCCTGGCCATGCCGCGGACAAGAAGGCGAAGAGGAAGTAACGATGGGAAAGAAAGCGACCGAACGGCGCCTCAAGCCCGTCGAGGCCATGGCTAAGGTGAGCACGCTGCGCACCGGCCTGCGCAAGCTGAATCTGGTGGCCGCGTCCATTCGCGGTCTGAAGGTTCAACGCGCCCTCAACGAGCTAGAGTTCAGCCACAAGCGCATCGCTCAAGATGTGCGCAAGGCCCTCTATTCGGCGATCTCGAACGCCGAGAACAACCACAATCTTGACATCGACAACCTGGTCGTTGCTGAGGCCTATGTGGGCAAGAATTTGGTGATGAAGCGTTTTGCGGCCCGCGCTCGCGGCCGGTCTTCGCGCATCGAAAAGCCCTTTTCGGAGATCACCATCGTGGTCCGTGAACTTGGTGAGGCGGCCTGATGGGTCAGAAGGTCAACCCGATCGGGCTTCGGCTCGGTATCAATCGCACTTGGGATTCGCGTTGGTTCGCGGATGGCAACGACTATGGTCGCTTGCTTCACCAAGACATTAAGGTTCGCAAGGAACTGAAGAAGCGTCTCGGTCAGGCCGGCGTTTCGCGCATCATTATCGAGCGTCCGCACAAGAAGTGCCGGGTGACGATCTATGCCGCGCGTCCTGGCGTGATCATTGGCAAGAAGGGTCAGGACATCGACAAGCTCCGCAAGGATCTGTCGGACATGACCGAAGGCGAAGTGTTCCTCAACATCGTTGAGGTCCGTAAGCCCGAAGCCGATGCGCAACTGGTCGCTGAGAACATTGCTCAGCAGCTGGAACGCCGCGTTGCTTTCCGTCGCGCCATGAAGCGTTCGATGCAGTCCGCTATGCGCCTCGGTGCAAAGGGTATCCGGATCAACGTGTCCGGCCGTCTTGGCGGCGCTGAAATCGCCCGGATGGAATGGTATCGTGAAGGCCGCGTGCCGCTTCACACCCTGCGTGCTGACATCGACTATGGCTTCGCTGAAGCCAAGACGACCTACGGCATCATCGGCGTGAAGACGTGGATCTTCAAAGGCGAAGTGCTCGAGCACGATCCTTCGGCTCAGGACAAGCGCCTGGCCACGGAAACCGGTCCTGCCGGTGAAGGCGGCGGCCGTAGTGAGCGTAGCGATCGTGGTGACCGTGGCGATCGCCCCGGCCGTCGCGACCGGGGTTGAGGTCTAGGTCATGTTGCAACCTAAAAAAACCAAGTATCGGATGCAGTTCAAGGGCCGCATCCATGGCACCTCTAAGGGCGGCTATACGCTGGCCTTCGGCTCTTACGGCCTAAAGACGGTTGAACCCGAGCGCATCACCGCGCGCCAGATCGAAGCCTGCCGGCGAGCGATCACGCGTCAGATGAAGCGTCAGGGCCGCGTCTGGATCCGGATCTTCCCAGACGTGCCGGTTTCCGGCAAGCCTGCTGAAGTGCGGATGGGTAAGGGCAAGGGCGCTGTGGACCATTGGGCAGCGCGCTGCGCTCCGGGCCGCATCCTGTTCGAAATTGATGGCGTTCCTGACGACGTGGCTCGCGAGGCTCTGCGTCTGGGCGCTGCCAAGCTGCCCGTTAAGACCAAGGTCGTGACCCGTCTTGACGCTGGTATCGCCATGGCGGAGCAACCCTAATGAAGATCGCTGACGTCCGGAGCCTGACGGCTGACCAACTCCATGATGAGCTTCTGAAGCTCAAAAAGGAGCAATTTAATCTGCGCTTCCAAGCCGCTACGGGCCAGGTCGAAAAGACCCACCGTGTGGGTGAAGTGCGTAAGTCGATCGCGCGCATCAAGACTGTGCTGCGCGGCAAAACCGCCGCAGCGTAGGGAGATCATCGATGCCCAAGCGGATTCTTGAAGGCGTGGTTGTCTCCGATAAGGGTGACAAGACCGTCGTCGTGAAAGTGGAGCGGACCTTCCTGCACCCCGTTCTTCGTAAGACGGTTCGTCGCTCGAAGAAGTACCATGCCCACGACGAAGCAAATAGCTACAAGGCTGGCGAGCACATTCGGATCATCGAGTGCGCCCCAAAGTCGAAGCTCAAGTCCTGGGAGGCCCTTCCGAAGGCTTCCTCGGGTCTGAGCGAATAGACAGAGAGGATCTAACACAATGATCCAGATGCAAACTAACCTGGAAGTTGCCGACAACTCGGGCGCTCGCCGGGTCATGTGCATCAAGGTGCTGGGTGGGGCCGGTCGGCGCTATGCCAGTGTCGGTGACGTCATCGTTGTTTCCGTTAAGGAAGCGATCCCACGTGGTCGGGTGAAGAAGGGTGACGTCATGCGCGCCATCGTTGTTCGCACGGCCCAGGGCATCAAGCGCAAGGACGGCTCACTGATCCGCTTCGATAAGAATGCGGCCGTGATCGTGAACAAACAAAGTGAGCCGATCGGCACGCGGATTTTTGGCCCAGTTCCTCGCGAGCTGCGTGCCAAGAACCACATGAAGATCATCTCCCTCGCTCCCGAGGTGCTGTAAATGTCAGCGAAGATCAAAAAGGGCGACCGCGTTGTTGTCCTGGCCGGCCGTGACAAGGGTCGCCAAGGCCAAGTTCTAAGGGTTCTGCCTAAGGAAGACCGGCTGTTTGTCGGCGGGATCAACATGGTCCAGCGGCACACCCGTCCCTCTCAGGGTGACCCACAAGGGGGCATCAAGAACAAGGAAGCTTCGCTTCACGTGTCTAATGTCGCTTTGCTCGACCCCAAGACCGGTGCAGCGACCCGCGTTGGCTTCAAGATTGAAGGCGACAAGAAGGTCCGCGTGGCCAAGA
>JBEGNZ010000019.1:0-61558 GCA_041182245.1 Pseudomonadota bacterium
TCGCCGTTGGCGCGCAGCGGGTCCACCCCCAGCCCAACCACCCGGGAAACTAACCAACCCAATCACAGTCAGTGAGCAGAAATAGCCCCTCACCCAACCCTCTCCCCCAAGGGGGCGAGGGCTTATCGGTTCTAGCCCTCTCCCTGAGGGAGAGGGTTGGGTGAGGGCCTTGTTTTACAGCCCTAAAGAACCGCTATCGCTCCAACCGCGCCGCAAGGCTGGACGTGTCCCAGCGCTGGCCGCCCATGGCTTGGATTTCCGAATAGAACTGATCAACCAAGGCGGTCACGGCCAGATGGGAGCCATTGGTCCGCGCCTCGTCGAGTACAAGGCCCAAGTCCTTACGCATCCAATCGACCGCAAAGCCAAAGTCGAACTTTCCCTCGGCCATGGTCTTCCAACGATTGTCCATCTGCCAAGACTGGGCCGCACCCTGACTGATTGCAGCCAAGACCTCGTCCGTGTCGAGACCGGCATTTTTCGCAAAATGAACCGCCTCAGCAAGGCCCTGAACGACGCCAGCTATGCAGATCTGATTGACCATCTTGGCCAACTGGCCGCTACCGGCCTCTCCCATGCGGCGCACGGCCTTGGCATAGGCACTGATCACCGGCACAGCCCGATCATAGCCCGCTAGATCGCCGCCGACCATGATAGTCAAGGCCCCGTTAACGGCACCGGCCTGGCCGCCTGATACTGGCGCATCCAGAAAGGTCTTGCCGGACTGAGCGGCAAGCAAGGCCATCTCCTTGGCGACCTTGGCGGAGGTCGTCGTATGGTCGACGATCACACTTTGCGCTGCGAGCGACGGCAATATCGCGGACACGACACCACGCACATCCTCGTCATTACCGACACAGAGCGCCACCAGATCGCAGCCTTGAGCCGCCTCGCTGGCCGTTTCAAAGGCTGTTCCTTGATGGTCTGCGACCCAGGTCTGCGCCTTCTCGGGCGAGCGGTTAAAGACCCGCACCTCATGCCCAGCCTTGGCAAGATGTCCGGCCATGGGAAAGCCCATAACGCCAAGACCGATAAATGCGACGCGCATGGCCTGTCCTCTAGAGCGACTGAATACGGTTATATTGGCCTCTGAAATAGGTCAGGCCGTCTCCGTCATGGGCGTGAAAGTCGATGACCTCGCCGACAATGACGAGATGATCCCCCATCTGGCGACGCTCGTGAACCCGGCAAGACAGCCGCGCCAAAGCCCCTCGAATTTCAGGCGGAGCCTTATCGGTTAGGCCCGGCTGGACGTCAGCGGCGGTCAGCCGATAGCTCTGACGCCGTGCGCAGCGATCCGCCAATTCACGCTGTTCATCGCTCACAATATTCACCGCAAAGACCTCTGCCTCAGCAAAGAGGCGGCCGCGCTCCGAGGCATCATCGACGCACCAAAGGATCAGGCGCGGTTCCAGCGATACGGACACAAAGGAGTTGATCGTCATGCCCAAGGCCACGACACCAGTGTCGTTCGGCTCGGCGGCAATGGTCACGACAGCGACACCGGTCGCGTAGGTTCCTAGGGCCCGGCGATATCGGGTCGTTTCGTCCATGATCAAATGAAGTTCCTGTTTATCGGGATTTGCCCGGATCGGGGGCGGACCGCAACCCCATCTTAACGTCCCTATGATATTTGACCCCGTGAAATAGAGGTTTTCGGGCGAGAGACCATCCATGGCGGCTAAAGAATCCGCAGTCATGATCAAAAAGGTCAAGAAGGTGGTCGGCGGCGGTCACCATGGTGGCGCGTGGAAAGTCGCCTATGCTGACTTCGTGACTGCAATGATGGCCTTCTTCCTTTTGATGTGGCTGATCAACACCACCTCCCCAGAACAAAAGTTAGGCATTGCCGACTATTTTGCGCCGGCCAGCGTCTCTCAATCCAATAGCGGTAGTGGCGGAATCTTGGGCGGCACATCCCTAGGCAAGGTCGGCGCAAAGGCGGATGGATCGGCTCGGGTTATGCAAAATTCCGCACCACAGAGCGAAAGTACTGAGGACAATCCAGAATCTGCATCCTCGAAATCGGCGGAAGCCGCAGAGGCTAAGGCGGCACAAGCGGCTGAGCAGGCCTCATTCCAAAGCGCGGCCCTGTCCTTACGGCAAGCCATGCAATCCATGCCCGAACTGGCCGAACTGTCCAAACAGGTCATTGTCGATCAGACGCCTGAGGGCCTCCGCATCCAACTGGTTGACCAAGAAGGCCGGTCGATGTTCGAAAATGGCTCAACCAAGCCCAATGACCGCGCCCGCGTCCTGCTGCGGGCCGTAACGAATATTGTCGACCAACTGCCCAATAGAGTCATTATTTCAGGCCATACCAATGCATCAGATGCAGGCGGCGGGGTCGGTGACGGCGACTGGAGCCTGTCTGCTGGACGCGCCGATGGTGCTCGCCGGGTGATGCAGCAGTTTGGCATGGATATGGACCGTGTGGCCCAGGTCACCGGCAAGGCCAATGCCGAACCTCTGTTCCCCGATGATCCGACCTTGCCAGGCAATCGCCGCATTTCCATCACCTTGCTGCGCGAAGCCCCGGTCTTGCCCCCAGATCTCGGAATCTGAAGCCCTGATATTTACACAGCCACTAAACCCTTTTGGTTGCGTAGTGGTTCAGGATTTGGCCTAATGAGATTTGCTTCTCGGGTTGGGCCAAGGACACCATCATTCAGTGACGCACCATTTTGCTTCCCGCCAGCTTCGGTTCTTTTTAACCGCTCCAGCGCCGTGCCCCTATTTGCCCGAGAAGGTTGAAAGAAAGGTGTTCGCGCACCTGCCGATGGCTGACGGTCCAACCGTTAATGATACCCTCACTCAGATCGGCTTTCGTCGGTCACAAAATATAGCCTATCGCCCGGCCTGTGACGGTTGCGACGCCTGCGTCTCCGCGCGGATCCCTGTTGCTGACTATGTTTTTTCACGGTCTGAACGGCGCGTTCTGGACCGCAACCAAGATCTGGTTCGCCATGAGGTCAAGGCCGAAGCGACCATGGAGCAGTTTGAGCTCTTGAGGCGATATCTGTCCCATCGCCATTCTGAAGGTGGAATGGCGGACATGACCTGGCCGGACTTCGTCGCCATGGTGGAAGACACCAGTGTTCGCACGCACATGGTTGAATACCGGCTCGCGCCCGAAGGCCAAGGACCCGGCGCGTTGATCGCCTGCGCCCTGGTTGACCAACTGTCTGACGGGCTATCTTTGGTCTACAGCTTCTATAATCCTGAGGCGGTGAAGCGTAGTCTCGGGTCCCTGATCATTCTGGATCATATTAGCCAAGCGCGGAATGATGATATTCCGAGGGTCTATCTTGGCTATTGGGTGAAGGGTAGCGACAAGATGGCCTATAAGGCCCGCTTTAACCCCCTTGAAATCCTGCGCCCCAATGGATGGGTCCTGATGTCCTCGCGCGACCGCGAGCCTGCACCGCGACCTTTGGAGAGCACCTAGGGTCCTAAAATTGGCCCAATCGAAAGCCTTAGCCTCGGCCATATGAAAAAGGACGGGCTCAAGCAAAGACGAACATTTCCTTTCAACCCGTGGATCGGCTAAAGCCCCACCTGTCCATCCTAGCCGACCTTTTGGGAGTTATCGGTGTCCCGGCTTTTCAGTGCCTATGTGATTGTTGACTGGAGCGCTGCCTCGAAGGCCGCGACCGGGACCGACTGTGTGTCGATTGGCGTTCTCAAGCGCGATGTTCGCTTTCGGCTGGCCTTTGACTCTTTCACCACGACAACCCGGGCTGAAGCTGAAAAGCGGCTAGGCCTGATCCTTGACGACCTAAAGAAGCGCAATGAAAAGGCCTTTATCGGCTTTGACTTCCCGCTCGGCTTCCCGACGGGATTGGCTCCGGCTCTGAAGCTGACCACAGAGCCACGCTGGCGCGCCGTGTGGAATTGGCTCGATAAGATGGTCAAGGACAAGGCGGACAATACCAATAACCGCTTCGGAGTCGCCGCTGAGATCAATCGCCGAGTCACCGATGGCCCATTCCCCTTCTGGGGCTGTGCACCGCGCGATACCCTCACGACCCTGCAGCCCAAAAAGACCCGCGATCATGTCGAGGGTGACCTTCCAGAAATGCGCCTCACCGACATGGCGGCAAACAACGGCCGCTCGATCTGGAAACTCTATTATGCGGGCTCGATTGGCGGGCAGACCCTCTTGGGCATCCCTGCGGTTAGCCGCCTGAAGGCCGCCAAGGCCAACGCCATGAAGATCTGGCCGCTGGAAACCGGTTGGCAAACGCTCACCTCAGCAGAACTGGACGGCGTTGATCTGGTCGTCGCTGAGGTTGATCCCATGGCGGCCAAGGCCAATCCCGCGCCAGGGGAGGCCAAAGCGATCGCCCAGATTCGCGCCCTTGCCGAACAGTTTGCAAAGCTGGATGAGGCCGGAAAATTTGGCGAACTCTTTGCCGCGCCTAAGGGCGTGGATGAGGCCAGCCTAGAGATTGCCCAAACCGAAGAGGGCTGGATTCTCGGGTCTTAAGGGGAAGCCCCCTACCCCGGCTTCGCCGGTACTTCCCCCAGAGGGGGAATATTTGCTGCAATGGATCTTCCCCCTCTGAGGGAAGTGGCCCGAAGGGCCGAATGGGGCATTGTTTGTAAAAGTCCCCCTCACCCAACCCTCTCCCCCAAGGGGGCGAGGGCTAGAGCCGATACGCCCTCTCCCTGTGGGAGAGGGTTGGGTGAGCGCCTTGTTTTTCTTTAATCCACAGGGCTCCAGCGCTGTGCGGACGAGGCCGCTGCAGGCTTGGCTGCGCCTTGACGCTGGCCACCTTGGCCTTGGCGTTGACCGCCGCCACCGCCGCCGCCAGCGCGACCGCGACCACCGCCGCCATTGCCGCCGCCGCCACCTGGGCCGCTGCGACGCTGAGGACGACCGCCATCACGGCCTTCACGAGACTTGGGCTGAGCCAAGCTCTGTTCAGGGACCGGGAGAGAAACAGTGCGTGCCGCAATTTCGCCCAAGGCCTTGTCGCCACGGCGATCGATGGCAGGAATGGTCTGGCGGGTCGTGCGCTGAATATCCCGCAGCAGACCACGCTCGTCATCCGCACAGAAGCTGATGGCCGAACCATCGGCACCGGCGCGGGCGGTGCGGCCAATCCGGTGAACATAGGCCTCTGGGACCTGCGGAAGCTCGTAGTTGATTACGTGTGAGACGGCATCAATATCGATACCGCGCGCGGCGATATCGGTCGCGATCAAGGCGCGAACCTTACCCGCCTTGAAAGCCGCCAGAGCCCGCTCGCGCTGGCCTTGGCTCTTGTCGCCGTGGATCGCAGCAGCCGTGACGCCGACCGCTTCCATATATTGCGCCACGCGATCTGCGCCGCGCTTGGTGCGGGTAAAGACGATGGTGCGCGAGAAGGCAGGGTCGGAGAACAGATCGGCCAGCAGGGCGCGCTTACGCGGAGCCTCGATGAAGATCAGCTTTTGATCAATCCGCTCAACCGTGGTCGCGCCGGGGGTTACGGCGACCTTGACCGGATCAACCAGCATTTCACCGGCCAAGCGGCTGATTTCGGTGGGCATGGTGGCCGAGAAGAACAGGTTTTGACGCTTCTTGCTCATGGTCGCGACGATCTTGCGGATCGGCACCACAAAGCCGAGGTCGAGCATCTGGTCAGCTTCGTCTAGCACGAGGATTTCGCAGGCCGACAGATCCGCCGTGCGCTCGGCCATGTGATCCATCAGACGGCCCGGTGTTGCGACCAGAATATCGATACCCGTGGTCAGGGCCTTGATCTGTGGGCCATATTTGGCACCGCCGAAGATCACGGCAACGCTCATGCCCATATGGCGGCCATAGGAACGGAAGCTCTCGGCAATCTGGGTGGCCAGTTCGCGGGTGGGCGATAGGACCAGACAGCGACAACCGCGACGTGGAGCGGCCTTCTTGTCCGCCGCGAGGCGATGCAGGATCGGCAGGGCAAAGGCCGCGGTCTTGCCGGTGCCGGTTTGGGCGATGCCCAGCAGGTCGCGGCCTTCGAGGACGGCGGGGATGGCTTGGGCTTGGATGGGCGTAGGGGTCTCATAACCCTCTGCCGCCAGCGCCTTAAGCAGCTGCGGGTTCAGGCGTAGGTCAGTAAATTGAGTCACGGAGGACTTCTCTTTCAAACAGCGATCGTCGCGCGGGGCCGAGACTGTCGGACCGACCGCGCGATGCCGCGAGGCTTATCTATGAAAGCGCCCCGCGTGGCCTGGGCGATCTATGCGAAAATTCGCAGGCGCTCGACAGGCTGGGACAAAGGAACGTCCCCTCACGCGGCTGGAGCACCGTATATCAGGCCGTCACAGGCCTGCTGTGGGCTTTTCGGTCAGATCGCCTTGAAAGTCAAGGCTTTGCTGCGATGCAACAGAATTGAGGTCCCTAACCGTTGAAGCCGAGCACGGCCTCGATGATCTGATCTTGGGTGGCAGTGTCCAGATAGGGGTGCATGGGAAGGCTGATCACCTTTCCGGCCTTAGCCTCCGTCACCGGTAAACCGCCTGCCCCTTGCGAGTAGTGGCTATAGGCCGACTGCATATGCATGGGCACGGGATAATAGACCGCCGTAGGGATCGATTGGCTCTTCAGATGGGCAGCCAAGCCGTCCCGGTCCGGATGCTCGATCGTATATTGCGCCCAGGTCGAGACGCCGCCTGAAATGACGCTCGGTGCCGTGGCGGCGCTTCCGGCAAAACCGGCGGCATAACGGTCCGCAACCTGATTGCGCAGAACGATCTCTTCGGCGAACAGGCTCAGCTTCTCGATCAGGATCGCAGCCTGGATCGTGTCCAGACGGCTGTTCATACCAATGCGCATATTGAGATATTTCGGGTCGTGGTCAAAGCTGCGCCCGGCAATATCGCTCTTCACCGCCTTGCCATGGACACGCAGACTGTCCATTCGCTCGGCCAAGTCTGCATCATCGGTCAAGACCGCTCCGCCGTCGCCATAACAGCCCAGAGGCTTGGCGGGGAAGAAGCTGGTGGTGGTTACATCGGCCCAATGCCCGGGATGCTGGCCGTTCAGGGTGCAACCAAAGCCTTGGGCACTATCGGCAACCAACTTTAAGCCATGGCGCTGACAGATGGCCGAGATGGCAGGATAGTCGGCGGGCTGGCCGAAGAGATCGACGGCGATCACCGCCTTGGGTGTCAAACGCCCCTCAGCCTTGACCGCGACAATGGCGGCTTCGAGCTTTTGCGGATCAAGATTGTAGGTGTCGGGCAAGATGTCGACAAAGACCGGCTCGGCCAAGGTCCAGGGCACAACTTCCGCCGTGGCGGCAAAGGTGAAGCTCGGACAGAAAACCGCGTCCCCGGCCCCAATGTCCCACGCCATCAGCGGCAGGGCGATCGCGTCTGTGCCATTGGCGCAGGACACCCCAAACTTGGCACCCGAAAACTCGGCCAAGGCGCGTTCAAGAGCGCCAACCTCTGGGCCCATCACATAGGCCCCGTGCGCTAGGACCCGCGCAATGGCGGCGTCTAGCGCAGGCTTGATACGGCTCTGTTGGGCAGCGAGATCGATAAAGGCAATGGTCATAGGGGTCCTGCTGATTTGCATAAGGACGAAATCATCACCCCGGCGATAGGTCAATTCGGGCCCATAAGGCCAGACAAACCGTGTAACCAATCGTAAGTCCCACCGTCTAGAGGCTGGCTAAAACTCCGGCCAAGGCCTGATCGACTGGGCCCGTACGATAGAGCAGCCCCCGCACCCCCGCCCGCTCGCCCGCCTCGATGTCGGTGGACCGATCTCCGATGACCAAGGAGCGTGAGAGGTCGAGATTGAAATCTGCCGCAGCCCTCAAGATCATGCCGGGATTGGGTTTCCGATCCGGATGGTCGGGATGGCGATAATCGTCAATCCACGCATCCGGCAAATAGGGACAGTAGTAGAAAGCATCGACCTTGGCACCGATCTGAGCCAACTGCGCCTGCATGACGCTGTGGAAATGGTCGACATCGGCTTCAACGAACATACCCCGCCCAATGCCGGACTGGTTGGAGATGACAATCACGGCGAAATTGGCCTGATTGGCCATCAACACTGCCTCGCGCGCGCCCGGTAACCAGTTGAGTTTGGCCGGATCCACGACATAGCCATGGTCCACATTCAGAACCCCATCGCGGTCGAAAAAAACGGCGGGACGTTTCACGGGCGCTTCGGCGGCTGAAGGGGGCACTGGGTCGTCTCCATAATCGGGGCTCAAGATGAGGCCGAAGGTCCGCGCAACGTCGAACATAGGAGCGGACGCAAATATGATCACACCATTATCAAGACTAGCAAGAGTTCCGAACTAAATTTCGCTCTCTGCGTTTCAACCGCCATGTCTAAATTTTTGGACCATTCTGCGCCCTGCATGTGGCTTAAGCACCGCCGACAACTATCTCAGCAAATGAGGTGTTTCGCTGCGACAGATGGAATGAATTTTGCCGATCAATCGGCTAAGGATCGACATCTGTGAAGTTTTCGGCAAAAACACTCCGCCCCGCGCGCCCGCGCTTGGGGAGAATGATATTTGAGGGTTCCGCGATGCGTTCGCCGATCAAGCAAGGCCTATACGACCCCCGCAACGAGCATGATGCTTGTGGCGTTGGATTCATTGCCAATATCAAAGGGTTAAAGACCCACGATATCGTCAAACAGGGCTTGCAGATACTGATCAATATCGATCATCGCGGTGCCGTGGGTGCTGACCCGATGGTGGGCGATGGCGCGGGCTGCCTGATTCAGATTCCCGACGCCTTGCTGCGCGACTGGGCCAAGGGGCAGAATCTGACTCTTCCTGCGGTCGGCGACTATGCCGTCGCCATGTGTTTTCTGCCGCGCGATGCCGAAGCCCGTGAAATGGCGACGAGCCAGTTTGAGCACTTCATCCGCGTCGAAGGTCAGTCCCTGCTAGGCTGGCGCGATGTGCCGGTTAACACCTCTGTGCTTGGCACCGCCGTGCTGGCTGACATGCCTGTTATCCGTCAGGCCATCGTTGTGCGCGGTGAGAAGACCAAAGATCAGGATGCCTTTGAGCGCAAGCTTCTGGCGATCCGTAAGCAGACGCAAAATCCACTGGCTGATCAGGCCAGCAAGCGCGACCTGCCGACCCTGACCGATTTCTACATGCCGTCCTTTTCGACCCGGACCGTGGTCTATAAGGGCCTTTTGCTGGCAGATCAGGTGGGGACCTTCTATCTTGACCTGCAAAACCCACTGACCCAGTCGGCTGTGGCCATGGTTCACCAGCGGTTCTCGACCAACACCTTCCCCTCTTGGAAGCTGGCACACCCCTACCGGTTCATCGCTCACAATGGCGAGATCAACACGGTTCGCGGCAATGTCAACTGGATGAATGCTCGGCGTCGCACGCTAGAATCGCCGCTGCTGGGCCCTGACCTCGACAAGATGTGGCCGCTGATCCCACACGGTCAGTCCGACACAGCTTGCCTAGACAACGCCCTTGAGCTGCTGCTAGCCGGTGGTTATCCGCTGGCCCATGCCATGATGATGCTGATCCCAGAAGCCTGGTCCGGCAATCAGCAGATGGATCCCAAGCGCAAGGCCTTCTACGAATATTACGCTGCCCTGATGGAGCCATGGGACGGTCCGGCTGCTATCGCCTTCACCGATGGTCGTCAGGTCGGTGCCACGCTGGACCGCAACGGCCTGCGCCCTGCCCGCTTCATCCTGACCGACGACGACCATGTGATCATGGCCTCAGAATCGGGCGTCCTGCCGATCGCTGAAGAGCGCATCACCCGCAAGTGGCGCCTCCAGCCCGGCAAGATGCTGCTGATCGACTTGGAACTGGGCAAGATCATCGAGGATAGCGAGATCAAGCGCACCCTCGCCGAAGCCCAGCCCTATGACGAATGGCTCAGCGAAACCCAGTTCAAGCTGGAAGAACTGCCCATGTCGCTCGAGGAAACCTATGGCGAGGGCGATCCTCAGACGCTGCTCGATCGTCAGCAAGCCTTTGGCTACACGCAAGAGGACCTGAAGTTCTTCCTCGCCCCCATGGCGACCACCGCCGAAGACCCCATCGGGTCGATGGGCGCGGACACGCCGATTGCGGTTCTGTCGGAACGCTCCAAGCTGCTCTATGACTATTTCAAGCAGAACTTTGCTCAGGTCACCAACCCGCCCATCGACCCGATCCGTGAGGAACTGGTCATGTCGCTGGTTTCGATGATCGGACCGCGCCCGAACCTGCTCGGTCACCACGCCGGAACGCATAAGCGCTTGGAAGTCTCACAGCCGGTCTTGACCAATGCCAAGCTGGACAAGATCCGCGCCATTTCTGAACTGCTGGACGGGGCCTTCCGCACCGCGACCATCGACACCACCTGGGCTGCCAGCGAAGGCGCTACGGGTCTGGAATCGGCCATTGAGAAGATGTGCTGGGCTGCGACGGAGGCCGTACTGGCTGATAGCAATATCCTGATCCTCTCGGACCGGGCTGTCGGTCCCGATCGCATCGCTATCCCTGCGGCTCTGGCGACAGCGGCCGTGCATCACCACCTGATCCGTCAGGGCCTACGCATGCAGACCGGGCTTGTGATCGAGACCGGTGAAGCGCGCGAGGTCCATCACTTCTGCGTTCTAGCCGGCTATGGTGCCGAGGCCGTCAACCCCTATCTGGCCTTCGAGACCCTCGAAGCGATCCGCGTCAAGTCGGGGATGAGCCTCAGCGCCTCAGAGGTTCAGAAGAACTATATTAAGGCCATCGGCAAGGGCGTGCTCAAGGTCATGTCCAAGATGGGCATCTCGACCTATCAGTCCTATTGCGGGGCGCAGATCTTTGATGCGGTCGGCCTATCCTCGGCCCTAATTGAAAAATATTTCACCGGCACCGCCACCATGATTGAAGGTGTTGGCCTGCTCGAAGTCGCCGAAGAGACCGTGCGCCGTCACCGCGATGCCTATGCCGATACACCGATCTATCGCGATGCGCTGGATGTTGGCGGGGCCTATGCCTTCCGTATTCGCGGTGAGGAACATGCCTGGAACCCAGACTCGGTGTCCAAGCTGCAACATGCGGTGCGGGGTAACCTGCCCGGTGAATACGAGGCCTTTGCCGCCAGCATCAACGAGCAAAACAAGCGCCTTTTGACCATTCGTGGTTTGATGGAGTTCAAGTTCGCCGACACGCCCCTGTCGATCGACGATGTCGAACCGGCTGCGGAAATCGTCAAACGTTTCGCGACCGGTGCCATGAGCTTTGGATCGATCAGCCGCGAGGCCCACACGACCCTAGCCGTGGCCATGAACCGGATCGGCGCGCGCTCGAACACCGGTGAAGGCGGCGAAGAGGCTGACCGTTTCGTGCGTCTTCCCAATGGCGATTCCATGCGCTCGGCCATCAAGCAGGTCGCCTCGGGTCGCTTTGGCGTGACGGCGGAATATCTGGTCAATGCCGACGATATCCAGATCAAGATGGCCCAGGGCGCAAAGCCCGGAGAAGGCGGACAACTGCCCGGTCACAAGGTCGATGCCAATATTGCCAAGGTCCGTCACTCGACCCCGGGCGTCGGCCTGATCAGCCCACCGCCGCACCATGACATCTATTCCATCGAGGATCTGGCCCAGCTGATCCACGACCTGAAGAACGTCAATTCGGGAGCACGCATCTCGGTCAAGCTGGTGTCGGAAGTCGGCGTCGGCACCGTGGCTGCGGGCGTGAGCAAGTCTCGCGCCGATCACGTGACCATTTCCGGCTTTGAAGGCGGCACAGGGGCCTCGCCCCTCACCTCGCTGACCCATGCCGGATCGCCTTGGGAAATCGGCCTGGCCGAAACCCAGCAGACCCTTCTGCTCAATGGCCTGCGCGGCCGGATCGCGGTTCAGGCTGACGGCGGACTTCGCACAGGTCGTGACGTCGCGGTTGCGGCCCTTCTGGGCGCTGACGAGTTTGGCTTTGCCACCGCTCCCCTGATCGCGGCGGGCTGTATCATGATGCGCAAGTGTCACCTCAATACCTGCCCGGTTGGGGTTGCGACCCAAGACCCCGTGCTGCGCGCGCGCTTCACGGGCCAACCTGAGCATGTGATCAACTACTTCTTCTTCGTGGCCGAAGAGCTGCGCGCCATCATGGCCCAGCTTGGCATCCGCACCATGAATGAGATGATTGGCCGGGTGGAACTGCTCCATGCCCGCCCCGTCGTCGAACAGTGGAAGGCCAAGGGCGTTGACCTGAGCAAGCTGCTCTATATGCCCGACATCCCTGCCGATCTGCCGCGCTGGAACAATGAGCGGCAAGATCACGGGCTGGAAAAGGCCTTGGATCACAGCCTGATCGCCGCCGCCCAGCCCGCGTTGGAGCGTGGCAAGCCAGTGACGATCAATGCCACCGTCTGCAACGTCAATCGCAGCGTCGGGGCCATGCTGTCCGGAGCCGTCGCGCGCAAATATGGCCATGCGGGCCTGCCGACCGACACGATCGACATCACCCTAACCGGCACAGCGGGACAGAGCTTCGGCGCGTTCCTCGCCCACGGCGTCAGCCTAACCCTAATCGGCGACGGTAATGACTATGTCGGCAAGGGCCTGTCCGGTGGCCGCGTCATTGTGCGCCAGCCCTCCGACCTGAACCGCGACCCCACCCAGAACATCGTGGTGGGCAATACGGTGCTGTACGGAGCCATTGCCGGTGAGGCCTATTTCTCGGGCGTCGCGGGTGAGCGTTTTGCGGTTCGGAATTCTGGGGCCACGGCTGTGGTCGAGGGCACGGGCGACCATGCCTGCGAATATATGACCGGCGGCGTTGTCGCGGTTCTCGGGGCCACGGGCCGTAACTTCGCGGCGGGCATGTCCGGCGGCGTGGCCTATGTCTATAATCCCGACGGAACCTTTGAGGCCCTGTGCAACCGCGCCATGGTCGATCTGGAGCCGCTGGAGGCCTCAAGCCTGGAAGACAGCGCCAACGATAATGGCTTAGCTGACATGCTGCGGTTCGACAATGAGCGCCTGCGCCGGTTGATCGAACAGCACCTTGCCCACACCGGAAGCGCCCGCGCCCGCCACATCCTCGACACCTGGGAGACCTCGGTCACCCAGTTCGTCAAGGTCATGCCAAAAGACTATCGCCGGGCCCTGATGGACCAGCAGGCCGCCTCGGCCGCTGCCGTCGCCGCCGAATAGTCCGTTCGAGAGAGACAAGATCATGGGTAAGCCCACAGGGTTTCTAGAGATCAGCCGCCGCGACCGCACCTATGACGCGCCGCAAGAGCGTCTGAAGACGTGGCAAGAATTTGTGCAGCCCCTCGCCCCGACCGAAATTGGTCAGCAGGCCTCGCGGTGCATGGATTGCGGCATTCCGTTCTGTCACACCGGTTGCCCGGTCAATAATCTGATCCCCGATTGGAATGACCTGGTCTATCGGGAAGATTGGGCCAAGGCGTTGGAGACGCTGCACTCCACCAACAACTTCCCCGAGTTCACGGGACGGGTCTGCCCCGCGCCCTGCGAGGCGTCCTGCACCCTGAACATTCAGGACACGCCGGTCACCATCAAGACCATCGAGTGCGCCATCGTTGACCGTGGATGGAGCGAAGGCTGGATCAAGCCGCAACTGTCCGAGCGCGGCACCGGCAAGCGCATTGCTGTGGTTGGTTCAGGTCCTGCGGGTCTGGCCTGCGCCCAAGAGTTGGCACGCATGGGTCATAATCCCACCGTGTTCGAAAAGAATGACCGGGTCGGTGGACTGCTGCGTTACGGCATCCCTGACTTTAAGATGGAAAAGCATCTGATCGACCGCCGCGTCACCCAGATGCAGGGCGAAGGCGTGATCTTCCGCACCGGGATCGAGGTGGGTGTCGATATTTCCGTTCAGCGGCTGCTCGACGACTATGATCTGCTGGTTCTGGCGGGTGGTGCCGAATGGCCGCGTGACCTTGAGGTTCCAGGCCGAGAGCTTGACGGTGTCCATTTCGCCATGGACTTCCTTGGCCAACAGAATCGCCGCGTCGCGGGTGACGATGAGAGCGTTGCAGCCCCCAAGGGCACCCTGTCGGCCAAGGGTAAGCATGTGGTTGTGATTGGCGGCGGCGATACGGGCTCAGATTGTATCGGCACCTCAAACCGCCAAGGGGCTGTGTCCGTAACCCAACTCGAGGTTATGCCTCAGCCGCCAGCCCGTGAGAACAAGGCCATGACCTGGCCCGACTGGCCACTAAAGATGCGCACCTCCTCGTCGCAAGAAGAGGGCTGCGAGCGCGACTTCTCGGTTCTGACAAAGCGCGTCATCGGCTCGAACGGCAAGGTTGAGGCCATTGAATGTGTCCGCGCCGAGTGGATGACCGGGGCCAATGGCCAGATGTCGATGCAAGAGGTTCCCGGCAGCACCTTCCAGATCAAGGCCGATCTGGTCCTGTTGGCCATGGGCTTCCTCGGTCCTCGCACCGAAGGTCTATTGGAACAGTCTGGCGTCGAGATCGGCCCGCGCGGGGCCGTAAGGGCGGAGATCAAGGATCACCGCACCTCGCAAGAGCGCATCTTTGCCTGCGGTGACATGCGCCGGGGTCAGTCTCTGGTCGTCTGGGCCATCCGCGAAGGCCGCGAATGCGCCCAAGCGGTGGATGCCTATCTGAGCGCCAACGCCATCGTTCGGTAGGGATTGGGTTGGATGGTGAGGACGGTGGATGCCCCCTCACCCAACCCTCTCCCCCAAGGGGGCGAGGGCTTGTCACCCCTTAGCCCTCTCCCTGAGGGAGAGGGTTGGGTGAGGGCCTTGTTTTAAGCCGCTGCCCCCTCATAGACCGGCGCATCATCAGGCGCGAGCGGTGCGCGGCCCAAGATCATGTCAGCGGCCTTTTCGGCAATCATGATGGTCGGGGCATTGGTATTGCCCCCCACCAAGGTCGGCATGACCGAGGCGTCGACAACGCGCAGACCCTTTAGGCCATGGACACAGAGGGTCTCATCGACCACCGCCATCTCATCGCCAGCAGGGCCCATCCGGCAGGTGCCGACGGGGTGATAGATGGTCTCGGCTGTTTGCCGGATCCAAGCGTCCAGTTGCTCGTCGGTTTGCACGTCGGTGCCGGGCTGGAACTCTGGGCCGCGCAGCGCGTCAAAGGCCGATTGGGCCACTACGGCCCGGATCATCCGTACCCCTTCACGCAAGGCCCGGCGGTCTTCGTCGGTGGCCAGATAGTTGGCCAAGATGGCGGGATCATCAAACGGATCCAATGACTTTAGCTTGACCTCGCCACGGCTTTCCGGACGTAGCTGGCAAATGTGAGCCGAGAAACCGTCCTTCTCGATAATGACCTTGCCATGTTCCTTCATGATCGCGATCAGGAAGTGGAGTTGCAGGTCTGGCCGATCAAGGTCTGGGCGTGACTTCAGGAACGCCCCAGACTCAAGGAAGTTCTGACGTCCCGGCCCCTGCCCCCGGAACAGATAGTTGATGCCCGTAATGAGACGGTTCACCCCCTTATTGTAGGCATAGGCCGTGATCGGCTGGGTGCATTCCCACGAGACAATGACGTCTAGATGGTCCTGCAGGTTCTTGCCCACGCCCGGCAGGGCGTGCACGACGGGCATGCCGACCTTGGCCAAGGCCTCTGGGTCACCGATGCCAGACAGTTGCAGGATGTGCGGCGATTGAACGGCCCCTGCGCAGAGCAGCACTTCGGACTTGGCATAAACGCTTGTCCGCTTGGCCTTCTTGCCCTGAGCATATTCTACACCAACGGCGCGGCCATCTTCGATCAGGATACGGGTCGTTCGCGCATCAATCTGCGTCGTAAGATTACGCCTTATGTCTTTGATTGGATGTAGATAACCTTTTGCCGCGCTCCAGCGCGCACCATCCTTGATGGTCAACTGATAGGGACCAAAGCCCTCTTGCTGATAGCCATTGAAATCCGCCGTGACCTTATAGCCCGCCTGTTCGCCCGCTTGGATAAAGGTCGAGAAGATCGGGTTTGGCGTTGAGGCATGGGAGACGAACAAAGGTCCGTCGCCGCCGTGATAGTCATCCCCGCCCGTATCCAGCGTCTCTGAGCGCTTGAAATAGGGCAGTACCTCGGCATAGGACCAACCGCTCAGGCCCATCTGGCGCCACTGATCATAGTCACGCGCATGGCCGCGAATATAGACCATGCCATTGATCGACGATGACCCACCCCAGCCCTTACCGCGCGGCCACCAGAGTTTGCGGCCGTCGAGGTGCGGTTCGCTCTCGGTCCAAAAGCCCCAGTTATAGGCATTCTTGTCCTTGATCAGCGCGCCGACGCCGGCAGGCATCTTGACCAGGATAGAATTGTCCTTGCCGCCCGCCTCGAGCAGCAGAACTGTGGTCTTGCCATCAGCCGTCAGGCGATTGGCCAGCACGCAACCGGCCGAGCCTGCGCCGATGATGATGTAGTCGTAACGGTCCATGACGCGCGGCCTTCTTTGATCCAGTGGTTTGGCTGCAAATTGACCCGCACCAAGGGCCTGAGCAAGCCCTATTGGTGCGGGGTGATGAAAAAAGATGACGCAGGTGTCATGTTTAATGGGCGCGGTGGCCCCCCTCACCCAACCCTCTCCCCCAAAGGGGGCGAGGGCTAGAACCGATAAGCCCTCTCCCTTTGGGAGAGGGCCCAAGTGAGGGCGTTGTTTCTAGTCTAACGCCGCCAACAGACTGGACAGGATCACAGCTACGGCATAGTGGCGAGGAATGACCCGCACGCTTGAAACCCTTTTTGTCACCAAGACCTACCGCTCTGACCTCACGGCGGGTGAGGCATTCATCACCGATCTGGAAGAGGCTTGCCGCCAGATTGCTCAGCAGGACAAGGCCGGACAGGCTTGGAGCCGGGAAAAGGGCTATCGGGGCTATACGTCCTACGCCTCGCTCGACGACCTGACGCGCCGCGACAGCCTTTTTGATGCGCTCAAGCGCAAGCTCGACAAACATGCTGCTGCCTTCGCCAAGGATCTGCATCTGGACCTCGGCAGACGACGTTTGAAGCTGGATAGTCTGTGGATCAATATCCTCAAGCCCGGCGGCATGCATTCGGGCCATATCCATCCGCACAGCGTTCTCAGCGGCACGGTCTATGTCTCAGTCCCAGACGGTGCCGGGGCGCTACGACTGGAAGACCCACGCCTGTCGCGCATGATGGCCGCCCCGACCCGCTTGGACGAGGCCCCGCGCGAGCTTCAAACCTTCATCGCCCTCGCCCCCGAGGCTGGCACGATCTTGATGTGGGAAAGCTGGCTCAGGCACGAGGTCCTGCCCAATGGGGCCAAGACCGATCGGATCAGCCTCAGTTTCAACTATGGTTGGTAGGGTCTAGCCGCAGCCGACAGCGGTAATGAGGCCGGTCTCCGAGTCGAACAGGATAAGCTGGCGCGTGTCGGACTGATCGTCGGGCGCAATGCAGGTCGTGCAGACCACCTGCCGCCTTGAGGGATCAACAGGGATCGGGATTTCCGTGCGTGGCCGCCCAATCAGGTAGGTTAAGCTTTGCGCATTACAGAGGTCAGGCTTGCCCGGATCGGCCGCGGCCTTAGCCACGGCCACCGGCTCAATTTTTGGTGCCGGAGCGGCCCATTGCGGCGGCCTGTTCGCGCAGGCGGCTAGGGCTGTCAGGACCAGCGCCAAGGCCATCCATGACGGGGTCCGTCTCACGCCTTCTTTTCCCACCCGCGCTCAGCCCCCTGCTGCCAGTAGGAGACACCAAGGCCTTGCGCCTTAAATTTGGACCAGTGGGACCGAGCCTGAGCCACAGCCGCCTGATCTTGCCCATCAAACAGGACGATACAGCGCTGATAGAGGCTAGCATCGCCGGGTTCGGCCCCATCGATCAGAAACAGGGCCTCAGCGCCGTTGAGATTGCTCTCATCGGTGCCGAGCAGTACCGGCTGGCGCTCCGCAAAGGGCTCGCCGTCCTTGGCATGGGGCAAGAAGGCCTCATCGCGATAGCGCCAAAGCCAATCGTCAAAGAAGTCGACACAGTCTTGAGACGCCGCCCGCACCCGCGCCTTCCAGCCCTTTTTCAAGGTCTTTTCCAGCAGTTCGGGCAAGGCATGGTCCAGCGACGTGCGCTCTAGATGATAGAACCAGACCTCGCAGGCGGCGCTCATGCTCAAGCCTCGTAGTGATCAGCGACGAACCGGTCGAGCAGTTGCACGCCAAAGCCGGTCGCCCCTTCTGGGATGGTCGGATCGGCTGAGGGCTTCTTCCAAGCGGTGGCAGCGATATCCAGGTGCGCCCAAGGCAGGCCATTGACGAAGCGCTGTAGGAACAGGGCCGCTGTGATCGAGCCTGCTGGCCGTCCGCCGGTGTTCTTAACGTCGGCAATCATGCTGTCGATCTGCTTCTCATAGGAGGCTGGCAGCGGCAGGCGCCACAGGTTCTCGCCCGAGGCCTTGGAGGCGGCGAGCAGATTGTCTGATAAAGCGTCATTGTTGGAGAACAGACCCGCATAGTCATGGCCAAGCGAGATGATGATCGCGCCGGTCAAGGTGGCCAGATCGACCATGAACTTCGGCTCAAAGCGCTTTTGGCAATACCAGAGCGCATCGGCCAGCACGAGACGGCCTTCGGCGTCGGTATTGATGACCTCGATGGTCTGACCCGACATGGAGGTGACGACGTCGCCCGGACGCTGGGCATTGCCGTCGGGCATATTCTCCACTAGCCCCAAGATGCCGACCACATTGACCTTGGCCTTGCGACCCGCCAGCGCGTGCATCAGGCCCGCGACAGCGGCGGCCCCGCCCATATCCCACTTCATATCTTCCATGCCATCGGCTGGCTTGATCGAGATACCGCCCGTATCGAAACAGACGCCCTTGCCGACGAAGGCCAGCGGCTTTTCAGTGGACTCTGACGCACCCTTCCACTGGATCACGGCCATTTGGCTTTCACGGCGACTGCCCTGCCCCACGCCGAGCAAGGAGCCCATCCCCAGAGCGGCCATTTCCTTCTCGCCCAAGATCTCGACCTCTAGGCCGAGCGCCTCTAGGCGCTTAACCCTGCGCGCAAACTCTTCGGGATAGAGAATATTGGCCGGCTCTGAGATCAGATCGCGCGAGAAATAGACCGCGTCGGCCAGGCTCGACAGGGGATCAAACGCGTCGGTGGTCTGATCGGGATTGGCGACGACGATCTGGACCTTGGTCACCGACGGCTTCTTGTCGGCCTTTTCTGTCGTCCGGTAGCGATCAAAGCGATAGGCCGCGAGGCGCACACCGAAGGCGGCTTGAGCGGCGATGGCATCGGTTTGATCGGCCAGCCACAGGGACAGGGTTTCAACACCCGAAAGCTTGACCGCCTGATAGGCGCTTGCACCGACGGACTCGGCGATCTTGGCGGTAAAGCTGGCGGCAGGGCCTGCGCCGACGAGAATCACCCGCGCAGCCTCAGTGCCCGAGGGGGCGATCAGATCAAGGGTTTGGCCCTTGGCACCCGTAAAGCGGCTGGCCGCTATGGCTCGGCCAATCGCGCCGCTTGTGGCCGTGTCGAGCTGCTGCGCGGCTGATCCAAGGGTCCCGCCCTCAAAAACCAGTGCTGCAATGGCCGTTCGGGGCGAAAGGGCGGTGTTGGGGCTGACAAACTCGATTTGCATTCTGTGCTCCTGCGTCCACAAGACGGGACGACATTATCCGATTTCCCGTCAAGATAGGTCTTAGGCGCGCTCAGCGGTTGGCACCAGCCCCTTGGGACGTGTAGAACATAGCGACACGGTTCGCCGCTGCAATGGCTGTGGTATCGTTACCCCTTCCGGCTGTTTGAGGACCGTTCCCAGCCTATGAGCCTGATCGAGCGTTATCTCTTCAAGCAACTGCTCGGCCCGACCCTTCTGGCAACCCTTGCGCTTGTCGCCGTGGCCCTGCTCAGCCAGAGCCTTGGTACGCTGGACATCATGGTCGAGCAGCGTCAAAGCGCGATGGTCTTTGCCAAGATCACCTTCTTGGCCCTGCCGCAGCTATTGAACATGATCCTGCCGATTGCCATTTTCGTCGCCTCGTTGGTGGCGCTCAATCGGCTCCACACGGAACAAGAGATCGTGGTCTGTTTTGCCGGGGGCATGAGCCGCTGGCGAGTGATTGCGCCTGCGATCAAGCTGGCCTCGCTGGCCATGCTGGTGACGCTGGTCGTTAATCTGTGGGTCCAGCCCTATTTTTACCGCACCATGCGAGATGAGTTGTTCGCCGTGCGGACCGATCTCGCCGCAACCCTGGTGCGTGCCGGAGAATTCTCACAGCCCTCCTCCGACCTGACCGTCTATGCCCAAAGCATCGATCAGCAGGGCATTATGCGGAACATGTTCCTCAATCAGGAAAAGGCTGAGGGCGGCTCAACGACCTTTTTTGCGCGGCAAGGCAAGGTCGCCAAGCGCAATGGCGAGCCGATCTTGATCATGCGGCAGGGCTCCAATCAGGAACTGTCAAGCGAAGGGGTTTTGAACTTTCTCAAGTTCGACGAGTACATTTTCAACCTCGCCCCGTTCATGAACAGCTACGAGTTGGTTCACTACAAGATTTCAGACCGCTACATGCACGAACTGATGTTCCCGGACCTTCAGCAGGAGTGGGAACAGCGCAACCGGGTCAAGATGATCGCCGAGTTCCACTCGCGCCTCTCGTCACCACTCTACAACCTCGCCTTTATGGCCATGGCCCTGAATGCCGTAATCGGCGGGGCCTTTAGCCGCCTTGGCTATGGCCGACGGATCGCCATGATTGCCGGAGTCGCCGCCTTCGTTCGGATCCTTGGCTTTGGCGTTCAAGCCGCCTGCGACGACAACGCGGCCTTGAACGTCCTGCAATATGCCGTGCCCTTGATCGCCACCTGGTGGGCCTTGGCAAAGCTGTTCAAGCAGAAATCCTCACGCTCGGGTGGTTTAAGGCTTCTGGGCGCGCGCAAACCAGACGTGGAGTGGATCACCTGATGCGCACACGCCTGACCCGTCTGGAGACCTATGTCCTTAGCCATACAATGCTGGCTGTGCTGGGGGCCTTGAGCATCATCAGTTCGATCATCGTGCTGGTCGATTTCGTGGAGCTTTCCCGCTCTGTGGGCGTGCGTGCCGACGTCGGACCCGCCCAGATCTTAGGCCTAACGGCGCTGAAATCTCCGTCCGTTATCCTGCTGCTCTTGCCCTTCGCCTTCCTGTTCGGAACCTTGGCCGCCTTTGTCGGCCTCAATCGTCGCAGCGAGCTGATTGCCATGCGGGCGGCAGGCGTTTCGGCTTGGCGGTTCATCTTCCCAGCGGCGGGCGCGGCCTTTGTCATCGGCACCTTAACCGTCATAGCGCTCAATCCGCTTGCCTCGAGCCTCAACGGTCAGTTCGAGCGCAATCGTGACGCCATAATGAGTAACTATCTGGTGGTGGCCCCGACCGATATTTGGCTACGTCAGGGCGACAAGCGCACCCAGATGGTCATCCGCGCCCGTGGTCGGGACTCGGTCAAGGGCGCGGTGCGGCTATCGGGCGTGTCACTGTTCATCTCAACCGTCGGACCCAAGGGTGATTTGGAGTTTTCACGGCGGATCGAGGCTGATGAGGCGCGGCTGGTGGACGGCAATTGGAAACTGACTGGCGCGCGCGAGGCATCGCCTGGTGCCAGTTCAGTCAAATATGACAGCCTGGTCATCCCATCGACCCTTGATGCCCGCGCTGCGCTCGAGAAGTTCGCTTCACCAACGGCCATTCCGTTCTGGGGGCTGCCGCGGATGATCGCCCGAACCGAACAGGCGGGATTTAGTGCGACGGCCTATCGCTTGCGGTTTCAGCAGCTTCTGGCCACGCCGATTCTCTTTGCCGCCATGTCGGTGCTTGCAGCTGCCTTTTCACTTCGACTGATGAGACTTGGCGGCCTGACCGCCTTGGCGGGATCCGGCACCGCGCTGGGCTTTGTCTTTTTCTTCTTCAACAGCTTCTGCGGTGCTTTAGGCAAGGCCGATGTGATCGCCCCCTTTGCAGCCGCTTGGGCTCCACCAATCTTGGCAATTCTGTCGGGGTTCACCTTGCTTTGTTATACCGAAGACGGTTGAACCAACATCACTGAGTCGTCGCCGTAATTTTTGGCGAGGGATAGAGGACTAGGACGAATGACAGAGCGGCGATCGCTCCTTGGCGCACGGCGAACAGCACTGCTTAGCGGCAGCGCGCTGCTCTGCGCCCTGTTGAGCACGCCTGTCTTCGCCGCAACGCCAGCGCCTGCTCCTAATGCGGCCAAGCCTTCTGCCTTGGATGATGGTCTTGGCGATGACGGCTTCTATCTCGAGGCGGACGTTGTGATCCGCGACGATGCCAACAAGACCATTGCCGCTCAGGGCGATGTGGAGGCGCGCTATCAGGGCCGCACCATCCGCGCTCAGCAACTGGTCTATGACACCAAGACCGGCATCATCACCGCGAAGGGTAAGGCCCAGGTCATCAGCGCCGATGCCGGTGTCCAATCGGCCGAAGAGATTACGCTCGACGACCAGCTGCGCGCCGGTGTCGCCTATGGCTTTTCAACCATCTTAGAGCCCAACATCAAGTTTGCCGCCTCCTCGGCCATTCGCCGTTCTGAAGCGGTCAATGAGCTGAACCGGGCCATCTATACGCCCTGTGACATCTGCGCCAAAACCGGCGAACCCAAGGCTCCAAGCTGGTCCATCAGCGCGCAACGTATCGTGCAGGATCGCGCGCGGCAGTTGGTCTATTACCGCCAAGCGGTCGTCAAGGTTCGGGGTGTGCCCGTCTTCTATGCCCCGATCTTCTGGCATCCAGACCCGCAGGCCGAGCGCAGTTCCGGAATGCTGCCGCCGCGCATTCAACAGTCTAAGCGCCGAGGCTTTAGCTACGAACAACCCTATCTGGTGGTCATTTCGCCGTCGCAAGATCTGGTGATCAGCCCGCAGATCAACACACTGGTCAATCCGTTCGTGAACCTTGAATGGCGCAAGCGGTTCTATTCCGGAGAGATTGAAGCCCGCGCAGGCTATACCCACGAACGCGACCTTGAGACCATCAATGGCGACCTTCGCAAGGTTGGGGACAATACCTCCCGCAGCTATATCTTGGCCAAGGGCAAGTTCGCGATCAATGACAAGTGGGACTGGGGTTTTGGGCTTGAACGAACCTCTGACGCCCTGCTGTTCGACAAGTACAATATTGGTCGGGTCTATCAGGACAATCGCGGCCTATTCAACACCGACAGCCGCCGCCTCCTGACCCAGCTATATGCCACCCGCCAGACCGACCGGAGTTATCTGGCCCTGTCGACCTTGAGCTTCCAAGGGCTGCGCAGCACAGACAATAACCACGCCATCCCCTATGCCGCGCCCCTCGTCGAAGCCCGCTATGAACCGGCAGATCCGATCTTCGGGGGCCGTCTGCGTCTGCAAGGCAGTGGCGTGGCCCTGTTTCGCGATCAGTCACCCACCTCCGCCAACCAACCGGGCGTCGATAGCCGCAGGGCGACCGGCGAAGGCGAATGGCGCCAGATCAATACTTTCAGCAATGGCCTGAGGGCGGAACCCTTCGTCTCGGCCCGCGCGGACTATTATAATATCGCCGACCAGTCCCTGACCAACACCAAGGGTCAGTCGATCAGCCGGACCATGGGCACAGTCGGTGTCGATCTAAGCTATCCGCTCATCCGCAAGGCCGGTGCCTCAACCATCATTGTCGAGCCCATGGCCCAGATCGCCCTGTCGCCCGATTCCCAGAGCGATAGCCGCATTCCAAACGAAGACAGTATCTCGTTCGAGTTTGACGAGACCAACCTGTTCGAAGCCAACCGCTATCCCGGATTTGACCTCTATGATGGCGGTCAAAGGCTCAATGTCGGTGTCCGAACCACGGTTGATTGGGGCGGTGGACGCACGGCTCGCCTGCTTGTGGGACGCAGCTTTCGGACCAATCGCGATCTGATGGTGCAGGCGCGCACAGGCTTGCAAGGCACCGCGTCCGACTGGGTGACATCCGTCTCGATTGCACCGATTGCAGGCCTATCGGCCTTTGCGCGCACGCGCCTTGATTCCGATAGTCTAGAAGTCCGCCGCCAAGAGGCCGGGGCCAATCTCAGCCTTGAGCGCGTCCGCGGCTATGTCCGCTATCTGGACGACAAGACCGCCATCAGCGGCGTGCCGGTACAGGACATTCAAGGCGCTGGAGAGGTCTATATCTCCAAAACCTGGGGCCTGACCTTTGCTGGGGTCCGCGACCTTGAAAATGATGTGTGGCGCAACCGTGAAATCGGCCTGCTCTATCGCGACGAATGCACGAGGCTCGAAATCGTGTATCAACGCGAAGAAACCTATAACCGCACGCTCGGTCCGTCCGATAATGTGCTCATTCGCCTAACCCTCGCCACATTGGGCGATGCAGGATACACAGACTATGACGACCGCTAGAGCGACTCCGGCGGGCGCATGAGAGGAACGACATCCACGATGATGCGCGCGTTGACGGTTAAACATCTGGGGGCTGCGGTTGCGGCCTTGTCCGTGCTGGCCCAAGTGGCACTGCCGACCTCGGCTTCGGCTCAGGCCGCAGGCGCTCCGGCGACCAGTGCTCCGGTACCGACGGTCAACTATCTCAGCGAAGGCGTCGCGGCCGTCGTTAATGACAGCATTATTTCAACCTATGACCTACGTCAGCGCATGCTCTTGCTGATCGTAACCTCGGGTATGCAGCCCACGGCTGACAGCCTCGGCCAGATTGAACGGGAGTCTCTGCGGTCACTGGTCGACGAAGCCCTACAGATGCAGGAACTGCGCCGTGTCGAGAAGGAACAGAAGTTCTCGATCATTGCTAAGGACGAGGATATCGATCGCCAGATCGGCCGCATGGCGCAGGAAAACCGCGCCACAGCCGAGCAGTTGGTCGGCTCCCTCGCCGCCTCCGGGGTCAATCCCGAAACCTTGCGCGCGCAGATCCGAGCTGAAATTAGCTGGCAGCGCTGGATCAACGGCCGCTATGGCTCGCGCCTGCGGGTCGGTGACGACCAGATCGAATCTGCCTTGGCTCGCCAAAATGCGGCGGCTGCCAAGCCACAGTTTTTGGTCAGCGAAATCTTTATCGAGGCCACACGGGTCGGCGGGGCTGATAATGCCATGCGCGGTGCCAACCAATTGATCGGCCAGCTTCAGCAAGGCGCACCGTTCCCCAGCGTGGCGCGGCAGTTTTCCGCCGCTGCGACCTCCGCGACCGGCGGCGATATGGGCTGGGTCACAGGTGAAGAATTGCAGCCCGCGCTGCTGCAGGCCTTGGAACAGCTTCGCCCCGGGCAGTTGTCTCAACCCATCCCCGTGACCGACGGCGTCTATATCTTGGCCCTGCGCGAAAAGCGGGCGGGGGCCAGCGCCACACTCGTGGACCTCAAGCAAGCGGCCATCCGTCTGACGGCGACCTCCACCGACGCCGATGTTGCTGCCGCTCAGTCCAAGCTGTCGGCGCTCAAGCCCTTAATTAAGGACTGCTCCAATATGGAATCCGCCGCCGCGACCGTTTCAGGCGTCATCGCGGGCGATCTGGGCGAGTCGGAAATCAAAGACCTTGCCCCAGCCTTTCGCGAGGCCGCTGAAAAGCTCAATGTTGGGCAGGTCAGCGATCCGATCCGCACGCAGGTGGGCCTGCACCTCATCGCCGTCTGTGCCAAGCGCCAGGATGGCGGACGGGTTCCGACCAAGGAAGATATGGAAAACCGTCTGGTCGGTCAGCAACTCGCAATGATTGCTAAGCGTTATCTGCGCGATCTGCGCAACTCGGCGACGATCGAAACCCGGTGATCGGTCGGTGACACAAGGCGTGCTCGCGCTCAGCCTCGGTGATCCCGCAGGCATTGGGCCAGAAATCATCGCCAAGGCTTGGACCGCGCTTCGCCATGGTGGCCCAGCCTTTATGGTCATCGGCGATGCTGACCTCTTGTCGGTTCAAGGCGTGTCTGTGCAGCGCGTCAGCGGGCCGGCTGAAGCGCTCGCGACCTTCGCAAGCGCCATCCCCGTTCTCGATGAGCCTTTGGGCCATGCGGTTCAGCCCGGCGTCGCCGACAAGGCCCATGCGCCATCGATCATCCAATGGATCGAGACGGCGGTAGATCTCGCCGTAAGGGGACAGGTGCGCGGTCTTGTGACCGCCCCAATCGCCAAGGCCCCGCTCTATGAGGCGGGGTTCAAGTTTCCCGGACATACCGAATTTCTCGCCGCCTTGACCGCGGATGTGCCAATGGACGGCGCGCGCGGTCCGATCATGATGCTGACCTCAGGCGATCTGCGCGCGGCGCTGGTCACCATCCACGTTCCGCTCGCCATGGTCTCCAGCGCGCTGACCCAAGGGGCGATTATCCATACGGCAACAGTGACCGCTCAAGCCATGAGCCGGGACTACGGCATTGCCAAGCCAAGGCTGGTTCTGGCCGGGCTCAACCCACACGCCGGTGAGGGCGGAACCATAGGCGATGAGGAAATCCGCCTCCTCGCCCCAGCTGTGGCCGCGCTAGGGGCGCTCGGCATCGACTGCGTTGGCCCCAAGCCCGCTGACACCCTGTTCCACAATGAGGCGCGTAGGACCTATGACGCGGTCATTTGCCTCTATCACGATCAGGCCCTCATACCGGTCAAGATGCTCGACTTCTGGGGCGGGGTGAATGTCAGTCTGGGCCTACCCATTGTGCGAACCTCGCCCGATCATGGTACGGGCTTTGACATTGCAGGACAGGGCATCGCGCGGCCCGACAGCCTGATCGCCGCCATCCGCATGGCCGACCAGATTGCCAATAGCCGCGCCGCGCAGGTCACCCTATGAGCCTCAAAGACCTTCCCCCCATCCGTGAGGCGCTGGAAGAGTACGGCCTGTTGGCCAAGAAGAGCTTTGGCCAGCACTTCCTGCTCGACCTCAATATCACGCGCAAGATCGCCCGATTGGCCGAGGTAGTCGAAGGCCAGACCGTGATTGAGGTTGGCCCCGGCCCCGGCGGCCTGACCCGCGCCCTGCTCGAAACCGGTGCCAAGGTCATTGCCGTTGAGATGGATCCTCGGTTCTTTCCCCTGCTCAATGGCCTCGGCGACGCGGCTCCCGGCCAACTCCATCTGGTCCAGAACGATGCCTTGCGCGTCAAGGAAGCCGACCTGATCGCCGAGCACGCGCCGGGTACCCAAGCCTCTATCGTGGCCAACCTGCCCTATAATGTCGGCACAGCTCTGTTGCTAAAGTGGCTTACCGGGCCGTGGCAGCCGCGCTCTATGACCTTGATGTTCCAAAAGGAAGTGGCGGACCGGATTACCGCTCAGGTTGGTGATGATGCCTATGGTCGCCTCGCCGTCGTCGTGCAGGCTACGGCTAAGGCTCGCACAGTGATGGACCTGCCCGCCCGCGCCTTTACGCCGCCGCCGAAGGTCACATCCGCTGTCGTAAATCTGACGCCCCTGATAGATCGACCAGACGCCGCCATGCTCAAGGCACTGGAACGGACCACACAGGCGGCCTTTGGTCAGAGACGCAAGATGCTGCGCTCCAGCCTCAAGACCCTTGGCGGGACTGAACTCTGCCTCGCCGCTGGCATTGATCCCGACGTGCGGGCCGAAACGGTAGATGTGGATGGGTTCTTAGCCCTTGCCAAGATCGTCTTGGCCCAGTCGGCAGCCTAGATCGGCTCGTCCATCAGGCGGTTCACGAAGGGCACAAGCCAAGGATTGCGGACACGCTTCAATCTTTCGGCGTGGTAGATGTGCGCCAATTCAGCATAGGCCAGATCGAAGTCCTCATTGACGATGACATAGTCATAGTCGGTCCATTTCTCGATCTCGCCTTTAGACCGGCCAAGCCGCCGCTCGATCACATCAGCAGCATCCTGCGCCCGAGCGTTCAGGCGACGCTTCAGGTCGGCCATGGTCGGCGGCAGGATAAAGACCCGCACCACATCTTGGGCTGCCTTGGCCGCGATCTGCCGCGCCCCTTGCCAATCTATGTCGAACAGGACGTCGCGCCCCTCTGAAAGGGCCTGCATCACCGGCGCTTCGGGGCTGCCATAGCGATGTTCATGAACCTCAGCCCATTCCAAAAAGCGGTTCTGCTCGACATCGTGATCAAAAGCTGCGCGGTCAACAAAGTGATATTCGCGGCCATCCTGTTCGCCCGGACGAGGACCACGCGTGGTGCAGGACACCGATAGGTCTAGGTCCGCATGGTCAGCAACGAGCCGCCTCGAGAGCGAGGTCTTGCCCGCGCCCGATGGGCTGGAAATGACCAGCATCAGGCCACGGCGAACGCCAAATTCGGCATGGAGATGAGCGTTACTCGACATTTTGGACCTGCTCGCGGAGCTGTTCGATCGTGGCCTTCAGATCAAGGCCGGTGGCGGTAAGCCCCGTCAAGGCAGACTTGGAACAGAGCGTGTTGGCTTCACGCATAAATTCTTGCATCAAAAAGTCCAGCCGCCGACCCGATGCCGCCTCACTCGATAGCAAGGTGCGAGCGGCTTGAATATGGCTGACCAGACGATCCAGTTCTTCGCGGACGTCGGCCTTGACAGCCATGGCGGCGGCTTCTGTAACGATCCGTTCGGCTATCCCGGCACCGTCGCCCGCCAACTCGGTCATGCGCTTGGTAAAGCGCTCCTTGATGGCGGCAGGCTGACCGGCGGCCTGCTCCTCAGCCGTCGTTACCAGCCTCTCGATCCGGTCCACAAGTCCGCTCAAGACCGGGGCTAGGGCCACGCCCTCATCCAACCGTGAGACCTGCAGCGCAGTCAGCGCTTCGGTGACCGATGCCGCCATGGCCTGTTCAACCGCAGCCTTGACCTCGGCCTCTTCAACCTCTTCGGTCACTTCCAGCACACCGCGCAGGGCCAGCAGACCATCGGCGCTGGGCGGCTGGGCGCGGCCCGCAGCAATCAGGGGAGCTACGAGGCCCAGATAACGCTCGATCTGGTCCAAGTTGACCCGCACCTGCCCAACCGACTCCGCGCGCTTGGCCTGAAGACCGATGGTGATCTGACCGCGCTGGAACAGGCCCTGTGCCCCATCGCGCGCCACGCGCTCCAGACTGTCAAAGCCAGGAGGTCCGCGAAAGCGGGCTTCTAGATTGCGCCCATTGACCGAACGCGCCTCGACCGCCCAGGTCCAAGCGCCAGCAGATCCCTCGACCCGCGCAAAGCCAGTCATCCCAGACAGTGCCATCCTAGCGTCCCCCACCGGATGCAGCGGCCTGCTGGCGCTCGATCCGGCGCCACTGGGCGACATTGCGGCGATGGTCCGCATAGCTGGTCGCAAAGACGTGCCCACCCGTCCCATCGGCCACAAAGAAGACCTCGGTAGAGGGCGGCGCGGTCAGAACCGCCTCAAGGGCTGCACGGCCCGGATTGGCGATGGGCGTCGGCGGCAGGCCAAAAATGACATAGGTGTTGTAGGGCGTAGGAGCATCGACCTCTGAGGCGCGCAGACCCCGGCCCAGCGGTCTGCCGCGGGTGATGCCATAGATAATGGTCGGGTCCGATTCGAGCCTCATACCCTGCTGCAAGCGGTTGATGAATAGGGCCGCAATGCGCGGACGCTCATCAGCCTTGGCGGTTTCCTTTTCCACGATCGAGGCGAGGATCACCGCCTGCTCAGGCGTGGTGAATGGCAAGCCGCTGCGCCGTTTCGGCCAAAGCTCAGCGACCAGATCGGTTTGGGCCTTCATCATCCGCTCGAGCACGGCGGCGCGTGTCTCGCCGCGTTTGACGTCATAGGTCTGGGGCATGACCGAGCCTTCAGGCGGCGGCGAAACCGTGCCGGTCAGGACATCGCTTTTCATCAGGGCATCGACGACCATGCCGGACGCAAAGCCTTCGGGGATGGTCACCTGATGGCGCACGCCCTTGCCCTTGCGGATCATCTCCATGACCGTTGCCATTGAGGCCTTGGAGGGGAAGCTATATTCACCAGCCTGAAGGCGACGGGCCGATCCGTTGATCTTCGCCGCCAAAACAAAGACCGGTGCCGAAGAGATCACCTTGTCTTGGGCCAGAACCTCTGAAATCTCAGACAGGTTGGCACCCTCAGCAAGTTCGACGATCCGGTCAGCGCCATTGGCCGATGCAGGCCCGGGTAGGCTATAGGTCGCAAGGCCCCAGATCAGGGCCAAACTCATCAGCAGGGCGAGGGTTGCCGCCGCGCTGACAGCAATGATCAGTAGCGGACGCTTTAGCAGCGTCGCAATCGGCGTTTCAGGAGGCGATGGCTCGCCAGCCGAGGTCATGGGACCCGCTTGAACACGAGCGAGGCGTTGGTGCCGCCAAAGCCAAAGCTGTTGGACAGGGCGACGTTGATCTCCATCTTCTTGGCCTTGTGCGGCACAAGATCAATGGCGGTCTCGACCGATGGATTGTCCAGATTGATGGTCGGCGGCGCGATCTGGTCGCGAATGGCCAGGGCCGTAAAGGCCGCTTCAACCGCGCCCGCAGCGCCGAGCAGGTGCCCAATGGAGGACTTGGTCGAGGACATGGTGGCCTTAGAGGCTGACGCCCCCAGCATCCGCTCCACCGCGCCCAGCTCGATCTCGTCGCCCAAGGGGGTCGAGGTGCCGTGGGCGTTGATATAGTCGATCTGTGAGGGATCAATACCTGCGCGGGCCAGCGACAGGTTCATGGCCCTGAAACCGCCGTCGCCATCACTGGCCGGCGCGGTGATGTGATAGGCATCGCCCGACAGGCCATAGCCCACCACTTCGGCATAGATCTTGGCACCGCGCGCCATGGCGTGCTCATATTCTTCCAGCACCAGAATGCCCGCGCCCTCGCCCATGACAAAACCGTCGCGGTCCTTGTCATAGGGTCTTGAGGCCATCTGTGGCCGATCATTGAAGTTGGTGCTCATGGCCCGCGCCGCGACAAAGCCCGCAACACCAATCTTACAAACCGCAGCCTCAGCGCCGCCCGCAAACATCACATCCGCATCGCCCCACTGGATCAGGCGCATCGCATCGCCAATCGCATGGGCACCCGTGGCGCAGGCCGTGACCACCGAATGGTTCGGACCCTTGAGGCCGTAACGGATCGAAGCCTGCCCAGAGGCCAGATTGATCAGGGCCGAAGGGATAAAGAAGGGGCTGATCTTGCGCGGGCCCTTGGCCTCGAGCTCTAGCGCCGTCTCAGCAATGGTGTTCAGACCGCCGATACCCGAGCCGATGATCACCCCGGTTCGGCACTGGTCTTCCTCGGTCTGGGGATGCCAGCCGGAGTCAATGACGGCCTCATCGGCCGCCGCCATGGCATAGAGAATGAAATCATCGACCCGGCGCTGATCGCGCGTCGACATGGTCAGGTTTGGATCGAATGATCCGACAATATCCACACCGCCGCCGCCGCGCCCATCGACCCGAGGCACTTCGCAGGCGATCTGACAGCCATAGTCGGTTGGATCAAAGGCTGAGATCCGGCCCGCGCCAGAGCGGCCCGCCAGCAGGGCTGACCAGCTATTATCAACCCCTGTACCCAATGGCGTAACCAGCCCAAGACCGGTGATGACGACACGACGCATGGCTTTAATCCTTTGAGCGCCCCGGCAATCTCGGGGTCAGTCCGACACCGTCGCCCAAGGGCGATCTAAGCGGGGACTATGAGTCAAGACGCCGCGCCCGGCATGGCCCGGCGCGGCGACCTGTCATCGATCGTGACAGCTTAGGCCGCGAGGCGCTCGCTGATGAACTTCACGGCGTCGCCCACAGTTTGAATATGTTCTGCGGCGTCATCGGGAATCTCGATGTCGAACTCTTCTTCGAAAGCCATGACGAGCTCGACATTGTCGAGGCTGTCGGCACCAAGATCGTCGATGAAGCTGGCCTTTTCCGTGACCTTCTCCGGATCGGCGTCCAGATGCTCGATCACGATCTTACGGACGCGTTCGAGAATGTCGGACATACGCTGGAATCCCTTGTCTAGATGGTGAGTCCGAATGCCCCTAACGACGATCGCTAGACGGTCACCCGGTCGTGAAACCTATATTAAATCTGCATTCCTGAGTCGATTCCACCAAAGGTGGCCCGACACAGGCTCTCGCTAGCACGTTCTTTTTTGCGAGACTAGCATGTCTACACCGAGAAAGTGGCTCTGATCAAACCATCGCCATGCCGCCATTGACGTGCAGGGTCTGTCCAGTGACATAGCCTCCCGCGTCGCTGGCCAGATAAACGCAGGCTGCCGCAACGTCAGAGCCCTCTCCCAAGCGACCAGACGGGATCTTGGTAAGGATCGCGGCCTTTTGTGCCTCATTAAGTTCATCGGTCATCGGGCTGGCGATAAAGCCGGGTGCGACGCAGTTGACGGTGACATTGCGGCTCCCCACCTCTTGTGCAAGCGCCTTGGAAAAACCGATCATGCCAGCCTTTGAGGCGGCATAGTTGGTCTGGCCGGGATTGCCGGTGACGCCGACAACGCTGGTAATGCCAATGATCCGGCCAGAGCGGCGCTTCATCATGCCCTTGAGGGCGGCGCGGCTGAGTCGGAAATAGGCCTCAAGATTGACCTTGATGACCGTTTCCCAGTCCTCATCCTTCATGCGCAGCAACAGCCCGTCGCGGGTAATGCCGGCATTGGCGATCAGGATGTCGAGCGGCGCACCAGCTGCCTCTTCGGCCTTGGCCACCAGCCCATCGACCTCTGCCGTGTCGCCAAGATTGCAGGTCACGCTTGAGGTCCGCTCACCCAGTTCCGCCGCCAAAGCGTCCAGCGCCGCCTGGCGCGTGCCAGACAGCACGACATGCGCGCCTTGAGCATGAAGGGCGCGAGCGATGTCCCCGCCGATGCCGCCGCTGGCACCGGTCACAAGCGCGGTCTTGCCGGTCAAATCAAACATCTGTCTTGGTCCTTCAGGCCTTGAGGGAGGCGGCAAATGCCTCCAGATCGGCGGGGGTGTTCAGAGGCGTAGCCTCGACGTCTGGAGCGATGCGCTTGGCCATGCCCGAAAGGACCTTTCCGGCCCCAGCCTCGGCAAAGCGGGTCACGCCGCCTTCGTTGGCCAGCCAGAGAATCGACTCGCGCCAGCGCACGCGGCCCGTCACCTGCTCGACCAGCAGGCTGCGGATCACATCGGCATCCAGCACCGGGCGGGCCGTGACATTGGCCACCAGCGGCGCGCGCGGCGCGATGATCTGGGTGCTGGCCAGCGCCTGCGCCATCTCGTCAGCGGCGGGCTGCATCAGGGGACAATGGAAAGGGGCGGAGACGTTCAGGGGAATGGCCCGCGCGCCCAGCGCCTTGGCCGCCTCGATGGCCTTGTCGACCGCCGCCTTGTCGCCGCTGATCACCACATTGCCTTGGTTATTGTCATTGGCCACGACGCAGACCCCGACCTCGGCACCAACTGCCGCCGCCGCTTCGGCCAAAGCCACATCCGTCTTAGGACCAATCAACGAGGCCATGGCCCCTGCCCCGACCGGCACTGCGCGCTGCATGGCCTGACCGCGCAGCTTCAACAGACGCGCCGTATCGGCCAAGGTGATCGCCCCCGCCGCCGCCAGCGCTGAATATTCGCCCAAGCTATGCCCCGCGATAAAGCTGGCCTGCGAGACCGAGACGCCGAACTCCGCCTCCAGCACCCGCGTGACCGCAACACTGACCGCCATCAGGGCGGGCTGAGCATTTTCGGTCAGGGTCAGGTCCTCTTCAGGACCCTGGCTCATCAGCCCATAGAGCTTTTGCCCCAAGGCCTCATCGACCTCTTGGAACACTTCGCGCGCACTGGCAAAGGCCTCATAGAGCGCCCCACCCATGCCAACCGCTTGACTGCCCTGACCGGGAAAAAGGAAAGCGAGACCCATCAGACGGGCTCCTAATCTGCAAATGTGAAGCGCAGGGTTAGGTCAATTGCGCGGAGGCGGCAAGATGGGGGTGGGCTTCAGCCTCCCGTCCGCTTAGCCGGTTGTCCGGTGCAATTGCGCTTTTGACAAATCTTCTCCGTTATCCGTGTCTGCACGAGAGGCATGATGGTCCTCATGATTTCACCGGTCTTGGCCATGATAGCGGGCGATTGTTCCACCAGCCTCTGCCCGATTGGTCCTTCATAAAAGGTCGCAATTTGGAGCAAGTCGTCCTCGCTAAAAACGTCGACGGTGACTTTCGATGTCTCTGAAATAATCGTCGGCATCAATTCTTGCATGGTCTCCTCAACGGTATCAGAGATCAGTTTCGCATCGGCATCGGACAATTGCGGTTGCCTTCGTCGCATATCCTCAACCATGGCAGAGATCATAGATCGGGTCATAGCGAGCATCATTTGGTCAGCGTGGATGGCCGTCATATAACGATTGAACAGAGCCACTTTCCGCCCTTGAGCCAAGTCAGCGACCGCGGCGGGCTGAGTCAGTTCAACCTTTTGCGCTGGACGACCCGGCACGTCCTGGGCTTTCGCGGCCAAGGGCGCTAAACAGACCAAACCTGAAACCGCCGCAATCTTCATCCAGTTTAAATCGCACATCACCAACCCCTCCTAAATTGCATCGCCCTATAGTCACCCTTAAATAGTATAATGTCTCTTATTTTTTGATCGATTGCACTCTGCAACTCATGACGACCGCTCAGACCAGCGGCCGGTACAATAGCGAGTGTACATGTCAAAAAGTCTGACCGATGCTGCCTCCCCCCACCCCTTGCCTTTCACGTCCATAGCGCGTACACACCGCCGCTTGTTGAAAGACGGTCTTTCGCGGAGTTTTTCTGATCCAGGGCAATGACGCCCGGACGCCGCGCTAAGAGCCATCGTTGCTGCCGGGTCTTCCGCCGCCAGAAACGCCGTCTTTCTTATGGAAGAAGGATGCCTATGGCTTTTTACGAACATGTGGTCATTTCGCGGCAGGATATCTCGCCGCAACAGGCCGAAGCGCTAAACGACACCCTGAAAAGCTTGATCGAAGAAGGCGGCGGTACCGTTGCCAAGATCGAATATTGGGGTCTGCGCAATCTCACCTATCGGGTGAAAAAGAACCGCAAGGGTCACTACTCCCTTCTGGCCATCGACGCCCCTTCGGCGGCGGTCAAGGAAATGGAACGCCAGCTGTCGATCAACGAAGATGTGCTGCGCTTCATGACCATCCGCGTCGAAGAGCTGGACCTGGAACTGTCGCCTGTGCTGGCGCGTCGCGATCGCGGCGACCGGCCCGAGCGTGGTGATCGCCCAGACCGTGGCGACCGGCCCGAGCGCGGCGACCGCCCGCGCTTTGACGACAATCAAGCTTAAGGACAGAGGGTCATGACCGATACGACCGCTCCGGAATCCGCCGCTGGCGGGGCCCGCCGCCCCTTCTTCCGCCGCCGTAAGGTTTGCCCGTTCTCGGGCGCCGGCGCACAGAAGATCGACTATAAGGACGTCAAGCTCCTGCAACGCTACATCTCTGAGCGTGGCAAGATCGTACCGTCGCGCATCACTGCGGTGTCGGCTAAGAAGCAACGCGAACTGGCCAAGGCCATCAAGCGTGCCCGCTTCCTGGCTCTGCTCCCCTACGTCGTGAAGTAAGGAGCAAACCCCATGAAAGTTATCCTACTCGAACGGGTTGAACGCCTCGGCACCCTCGGCGACGTGGTTACAGTGAAGGACGGCTATGCCCGTAACTTCCTGCTGCCCCGCTCCAAGGCCCTGCGCGCCACCTCCGCAAACCTCAAGGTGTTCGACGCTCAACGCGCCGCCCTTGAAGTGCGTAACCAACAGACCCGCGAAGCGGCTGAAGCCAATGGCGCTGCGCTTGATGGCACCATCTATGCGATGATCCGTCAGGCCGGCGAAACCGGACAGCTCTACGGATCGGTCACAGGCCGTGACGTCGCTGACGCTGTTGTCGCCGCTGGCGGCAAGATCGAACGCGCCATGGTCGTGCTTGATAAGCCGATCAAGACCTTGGGCGTCCACGAAGTGAAGGTTCGCCTTCACGCAGAAGTGCTGATCACCGTCAAGATCAACATCGCCCGCTCGGAAGATGAAGCTGAACGTCAAGCCCGCGGCGAAAACGTTGTTGAAGCTCAATTGGAAGAAGACCGCGTCTCGGCTGCTGAAGCGGCCTCTGACATGGCCGAAGGTGGCGCTGGCTCTGCTGGTGACGACCGCGACTTCTACTAAGGCCCTCGGGTTTTAGACAGCCTTTAAGGCGGCGCGAGGGGCAACCTTCGCGCCGTTTTTCTTTGTGGCAGCAGCACGGCCTATCCAAGGTTATCCACAGACCGATAATGACTGTGGACGCGCTAAAATTGGGTGCTGCCGACCTTATGGGTTGGGTTATGGTTAAGAATGAACATCGTTCCCGCCCTTGATCTGCGCAGCGCCCAGTCCGACGACGTCCGGCCCGCCCATGTGCCCGCCAATATCGAGGCCGAGCAGGCTTTGCTCGGCGCGCTGCTCTATGACAACGCTGCCTATGAGCGCCTGAGCGACCTTCTACAGCCCCGTCACTTCTTCGAGCCGTTCCACCAGCGCCTCTTTGCCGCCATCGAGGAACATATCCGCAAGGGCATGTTGGCCGAGCCCATCGTGCTGATGGAGCGGTTCAAGCGCGAACCGGCCTTTGAAGAGCTGGGCGGCCTGCGCTATCTGGCCGATCTGGTCGACCGCGCGCCCCCGGCCGCCAATGCGCCCGACTATGCTCGCGTGGTCTATGATCTGGCCCTACGCCGCGACCTGATCCGGATCGGCGGGGACATTGCCGCCGCCGCCAATGATGGCGACCGCACCGCCCGCGACCATATTGAGGCCGCCGAGGCTCAGCTTTACACCCTGGCCGAGACCGGCACGACCTCTACCGGCTTTGTCGACTTTGCAAACGCCCTGCGCGGTGCCGTCGAGATGGCGGCCGAGGCCTATGGCCGTGACGGCGGCTTAGCCGGTGTTTCCACGGGCCTGATGGATCTAGACAAGCAACTGGGCGGCCTGCACCCCTCCGACCTTTTGATCCTCGCTGGACGCCCCTCGATGGGTAAGACAGCGCTGGCGACCAATATCGCGTTCAACGTGGCCAAGGCCTATGCTTGGGAGCCGCAACCGGACGGCAGTCGCAAGACCGTTAATGGCGGGGTCGTCGCCTTTTTCTCGCTCGAAATGTCCGCCGAACAGCTGGCCATGCGTCTGTTGGCCGATGCTTCCGGCGTCTCGTCGGACCGCCTGCGTAAGGGCGAGATTGATGCCTCCGAATTTGGCCGTATCCGTGACGCCGCCATCGAGATTCAGGAAGCCCCGCTGTTCATCGACGCCACCGGTGGCCTGTCGATCTCCAAGCTGACCGCCCGCGCCCGCCGCCTGAAGCGCCAGCATGGCCTTGACCTGGTCATTGTCGACTATCTGCAGCTGGTCACCGCCGGCGAAGGCTCTCGGGCCGATGGCCGGGTGCAAGAGGTCAGCCAGATCACCATGGGTCTGAAATCCTTGGCCAAAGAGCTTGGCGTTCCGGTCATCGCCCTGTCGCAGCTCTCGCGCCAGGTCGAACAGCGCGAAGATAAGCGCCCGCAACTGTCTGACCTGCGCGAATCCGGCTCGATCGAGCAGGACGCCGACGCCGTCATGTTCGTCTATCGCGAGTCCTACTATCTCAGCCGCTCCGAGCCCCGCACCGGCACGCCCGAACATTTGAGCTGGCAAGAGGAACTGGACCAGATCAACAATCTGGCCGAGGTCATCATCGGCAAACAGCGCCACGGCCCCATCGGTACGGTCAAGCTCAGCTTCAATGCCGACCTGACCAAGTTCGGCAACCTCGCCCGCGACGGCAGATACGAGGTTCGGTAGTCACCCTACCCCCGCGTTCCCCGCAAAGGCGGGGATCCAGATCCTTTCACACCGGCTGTTGGTTCGGGGTGCACCCTCGTTCCGAGCCTGTCGAAGGACGAGGGCACAGCGTATTTTCCATCGATTACGGTCCAAAGTCAGCCTAATGTCGTGCCACTGTCCGGTTCTTGACGTGTTGCGGACCCCTTCCATTGGCTAGATCAGGGTCATTCGAAAGGAAGCATGATGTTGATTCAGAAACTTAGACTGCAACGCGGTTGGTCCCAGGAACAGTTGTCGGATATCAGCGGATTAAGTTCGCGGACGATCCAACGGCTCGAACGAGGCCAGCCCGCCAGTCTCGAAACTCTGAAGACACTCGCTGCGGTTTTCGAAATTGACCTCAATCAACTTCAGGAGCCGACCATGGATAATGATTCACACCTGAACCAAGAGAATTTAAAACGTGAGCAAGCTGAAATACTTGCCTTTTCTCATGTTCGAAACATGAAGGATTTCTACATACACATCATGCTGTATGTCGTGATTATAGCGCTTTTGTTCACATCAAACCTACTGATGACGCCAAAAAATATTTGGGCGATATTTCCTGCCGTTGGATGGGGGATAGGGTTGATTTACCATGGCCTCTCCATATGGACAAAGATGCCAGTTTTTAACGCCGAATGGGAACGCCGAGAGGTGGAGAAATATTTGGGCCGGAAACTATAGGTTCATCCTCGTCCTTCGACGGGCTCAGGATGAGGGGCTGGTGGATGAACACCCCCCTCACCCACCCCTCTCCCCCTCGAGGGGGCGAGGGCTTGGTTTCTTTGATGCGTCATTGGGAGCGCAGCGAAGCAACCTAGGGGGCTGACATCAAGCGGAATAGATGTTCCCCTGGGTTGCTTCGGCGCTTAGCGCCTCGCAATGACGCGGCTCTTTCTGATGCTGGGCCTGTCGAAGCACGCGGAAGCCCCCCTCGCATCTGAACGCAAACCACGTTAGGGCTGAAAAACCGTCACTCTAAAGCGCCTGACCCTATGCCCCTCGACCCCTTCCACGCCCATCTGACCATTGACCTTGACGCCGTGTCCCACAACTACGCGGCCTTGCAGCACGAGGCGCGTGGCGCGGAGGTGGCTCCGGTGGTGAAGGCTGATGCCTATGGCTTGGGGGCGGCCCAACTGGCAACCCACCTTTGGGCCGAAGGTGCGCGGACGTTTTTTGTCGCGCGGATCAGCGAGGGCGAAGACCTGCGCGCGGCGCTGGGGCCAGATCGGTCCGCAACGATCTATGTGCTGGACGGCGCGCCCGCAGGGTCTGCGCCGAGGTTACAAGCGGCCGACCTCACGCCCGTACTCAATAGCGCCGCCCAAGTCTCCGAATGGAGCAGCCATGCCCGCGCCGTTCAAGGCGGACGAAAGGCAGCCCTTCAGGTCGATACGGGTATGAACCGGATGGGCCTTCGTCTGGAAGAGGCTAAGGCGCTGGTTCAGTCGATGGATGGCCTGCGGGGCCTGTCGATGAATCTCGTGCTCAGTCATCTGGCCTGTGCCTCAGATCCTGCCCACCCGGCCAATGCCGTTCAACTGGCGAGGTTCCAAGAGGCGCGCAGCCTGTTCCCAGAGGCGCGTGCCAGCCTCGCCAACTCCGCCGGGGTTTTCTTGGGACAAGACTATCTGTTCGATCTGGTCCGACCCGGGATCAGCCTCTATGGCGGCGGTCCCTTTGGGGTGTCTCACCCGGCCCTGCATGCGGTCGCTCACCTCACCGCGCCGATCCTGCAAATTCGTGAAATACGCCCCGGCGAGAGCGTCGGCTATGGCGCGACCTATACGGCCGAAAGGCCCGTCCGGGCCGCTATTATCGCGGCTGGCTATGCTGACGGGGTCCTGCGATCCTTTGGCAAGGGCGGACAGGTTTGGCTGGGCGGGGCCTATCGCAAAGTGCTGGGGCGGCTTTCCATGGACATGACCGCGATTGAGATCAGCCACGACCTCGTCGTCGCACCGGGGGATCGCGTGGAACTGCTGGGCGAACATATCGCACTCGACGACGCCGCCAGCGCCAGCGGCACCATCGCCTATGAATGTCTGGTTCGCCTCGCCCCGCGTCTTCAGCGGACATATCGGGGCGCAAAGGCGTAAAGTCCGTCCGGCGATTGTACTGATTCGCTCCCCTTCGGAGACCCCATGGCCCGCGACGGCGCCACCTATGTCTGTCAGACCTGCGGCTCGGTTCAGTCCAAATGGGCTGGCCAGTGCCCGGCCTGCAATGGCTGGAACTGTCTGGTCGAAGAGATCCAAAGCCGCCCGCCCGGAGCCCTCGCCCCCAGCCGCGCGACCAAGATGCGCGGTCTGGCCTTTGAGACCCTCGACACTCAAACCATCCCCCCGCCTCGGATCATGACCGGTGTTGACGAGTTTGACCGGGTCTGCGGCGGCGGCGTCGTGCGCGGCTCGGCCCTGTTGCTCAGCGGCGATCCCGGCGTCGGAAAGTCCACCCTTCTGCTTCAGGTCTGCGCCCAAGCCGCCGTCAATGGCGCGCGCTGTGCCTACATCTCGGGCGAAGAGGCTTTGGATCAGGTGCGAGGCCGCGCGGCCCGCATGGGTCTGGCCCAAGCCCCGGTGCAGCTCGCTGCCGAAACCGCCCTGCGCGGCATTATCGACGGGCTCAAGCGCGAGACCTTCGATCTGGTGGTCATAGACTCCATCCAGACCCTGTGGAGTGACGCGCACGAGGCTGGTCCCGGATCGGTCACTCAGGTCCGCGCCGCCGCTGGGGAACTGGTTCGCTTAGCCAAGACGCGCGGCGTGGCGGTGATTCTTGTCGGCCACGTGACCAAGGACGGCCAGATCGCTGGTCCGCGCGTGGTCGAACATATGGTCGATGCGGTCCTGTCGTTCGAGGGCGAGCGTGGCTATCCGTTCCGCATCCTGCGCGCTGCCAAGAACCGCTTTGGTGCCACCGACGAGATCGGTGTGTTCGAGATGGGCGATTCTGGTCTGCGCGAGGTCAAGAACCCGTCAGCCCTCTTTTTAAACAGCGGCGGCGAGCGCGCGCCGGGCGCGGCGGTTTTCGCTGGAATTGAGGGCTCGCGACCCGTCTTGGTTGAATTTCAAGCCCTCGTCGCCCCCTCCGCCTACGGAACACCCCGTAGGGCTGTGGTCGGATGGGATTCAGGACGCCTCGCTATGGTTTTGGCTGTGCTTGAATCCAGATGCGGGCTTGGCCTCGGGGCACGGGACGTCTATTTGAACGTCGCAGGCGGTTTGCGCATCAGCGAGCCGGCAGCAGACCTTGCGGCGGCGGCGGCCCTAGCCTCATCGGCCTTGGACGTGGCTCTGCCTCAAGACTGCGTGGTATTTGGTGAGGTTAGCCTCTCTGGCGAAGTTCGGCAGGTCAGTCGGATGGAATCGCGCCTAAAGGAAGCGGCAAAGCTGGGCTTCTCGCGTGCGGTGGGGCCGATGGGCATAGCCGATGTATCGCCCTTCCCCGTGTCGGGCGTGGGGCGTCTGGTCGATGCGGTTCGTCGCATTGGCGAGAATGATTGGACCTAAGACCGTGGCAAAGGAACCCCGTTGACCCTTTTCGACCTCATCGCCCTGAGCGTCATTCTGGTGTCAGCCGGAATCGGCTTCGTGCGCGGTGCCGTCCGTGAGGTGATGACGATCTTGGCCTTTGTGCTCGCGGCGCTGATCGCGGCCTATGGCCTGAAACTGACCGGCCCCTTTGTGCGCAAGATGGTCGATCCGGACTGGTTCGCAACCACCTTGGCGGTCGTCCTGACCTTCATTGGTGCCTATATCGGCATTCGTATGGCAGGGTCCCTGCTGACCAAGAAACTGCACGATGTTGAGACCCTCGGCCTTCTGGATCGGTCCGCAGGCGTGGCCTTTGGCCTAATCCGTGCCCTGTTTTTTCTGGGCGTCTTCAATCTGGTGTTCAACATCGCTACCCCTGCTGAACGGGTGCCCAAATGGATATCCCATTCGACGCTCTATCCTCTGTCGAGCTTGAGCGCCAAGGTATTGCGCTCTATGGCTCCCAAGGGTTCTGCCGTCGCTGGCAAGGTCGGACCATCCCTTGAAAAGGCTGTCCGCGAAGGCGCAGCCGATAATAAAAGCTCAGCCTCTAACCAGAACGACCCGAAGAGGTCTGGTAAAGGCTATGATGACAAATCGCGCCGCGACGTCGACGCACTTGTGGAGAAAACGCGATGATCGGTCAGGCCCGCGAGACCTTTTCAGCGCCGGAACATCGGGAAATGGATGACGACCGTCCCCGTCTCGAATGCGGTGTCTTTGGGGTCTATGATGTGCCAGACGCCAGCGCCGTTGCCGCCTTAGGTCTCCACGCCCTGCAGCATCGCGGTCAAGAAGCCTGCGGTATTGCCAGCTTTGACGGCAACCGGTTCCACACCGAACGCCATATGGGCCATGTCGGCGACGCCTTTGCCGGTCCAGACCTAATCTCACGCCTTCCCGGCACCCATGCCATTGGCCATACCCGCTATTCAACGGCGGGCGGCAGCTTCATCCGCAATGTTCAGCCCATGTTCGCCGACCTTCAGGCGGGTGGCGTGGCTCTGGCCCACAATGGCAATTTGACCAACTTTCTGGTCCTGCGCGAGCAGTTGGTTGCCGATGGCGCAATCTTCCAGTCGACATCAGATTCTGAAGTCATTCTCCACCTGATCGCGCGGTCCCGTAAGGCCAAGGTCGTCGACCGCTTCATCGACGCCCTGTCCCAGATCGAGGGCGGCTATGCGCTCGTGGCCATGACCAACAAGAAGATGATCGGGGTGCGCGATCCCCTCGGTATCCGCCCCCTCGTACTCGGCGAATTGGATGGCAAGCCCGTGCTGGCCTCTGAGACCTGCGCGCTGGACATGATTGGTGCCCGGTTCACCCGCGATGTAGAACATGGCGAGATGGTGGTTATTTCTGAAGACGGCATCGAGAGCCTGCGTCCCTTCCCGGCTGAACATGCCCGTCCTTGCGTGTTTGAATATGTCTATTTCGCCCGCCCAGACAGTGTGGTGAACGGCCGCTCTGTCTATGAGGTGCGTAAACGTATGGGCCGCCGCCTCGCGCAAGAGACCTTCTCGGCCGCTGATGTGGTTGTACCCGTGCCGGACTCCGGCTTGCCTGCCGCCCTCGGCTTTTCGCAAGAAAGCGGCATTCCGTTCGAGATGGGCATTATCCGCAACCACTATGTGGGTCGCACCTTCATCCAGCCAACCCAAGGGGTGCGGGAGCTTGGCGTGCGCATGAAACACAGCCCGAACCGCACGGTTCTGGCCGGAAAGCGCGTGATCCTGATCGACGATTCCATCGTGCGGGGCACCACCTCGCTGAAGATTGTGCGGATGGTGCGCGAAGCGGGTGCGACCGAGGTTCATCTGCGATCCGCCTCCCCCCCGATCCGCTGGCCAGACTTCTATGGTATTGACATGCCCGACCGCGAGCATCTGCTTGCTGCTAAAAAGTCGCTGGAAGAGATGGCGGCCTATTTGGAGGTCGATAGCCTAGGATTCCTATCTGTCGATGGTCTCTATTGGGCCATGGATGCCGGCACCCGCGATCCGGCCTCGCCGCAATTTACCGACCACTATTTCACCGGTGACTATCCAACCCGCCTGCTCGACCGCGAAGTGGCCGAAGGCCGTAAAGATCAGTCCAGCCGTCAGCTATCGTTCCTCGTCAGCGCCTAATGCCCACCGGCAAGGCTCCAAACCCCTTGGCTTGGATCAATAGCCTGCTTCTGAAGCTGAAGCTTGACCCCTACATCATGGCCATCATGGCCTTTGTGGTGCTGGCGAGCCTGTTTCCGGTCAGCGGCGCCGCAGCCGCCGCGCTGGGTTGGGTGACCAAAATCACCATCGGCCTGCTGTTCTTCCTGCATGGCGCACGGCTACCGCGAGAAGCGGTGGTCGCGGGCTTGGGGCACTGGCGTCTGCACCTGACCATTATCGGCATCACCTTTGCCCTATTTCCACTCTTAGGGCTGACCACGAGCCTCTTGCCCCCTTCGATCCTGCCAAGAGAGCTGGCGCAAGGGGTGCTGTTCCTGTGCTGCCTGCCATCAACGGTCCAGTCCTCCATTGCTTTCACATCGGCGGCACGCGGCAATGTCGCCGCAGCGGTCGTCGCGGCATCAGCCTCTAATCTGCTGGGCGTATTTTTGACGCCCCTGCTGGTGGGTGTCTTGCTCCATGCTCAGGGCCTCGGCATCTCGATGGATGCGGTCAAGGCGATCATCATTCAACTGCTCATCCCCTTTGCCTTGGGCCAAGCGTCGCGGCGCTGGACCGGGGCCTTTGTGCTCGAGCACAAATCCATCCTCAGCCTGTTTGACCGCAGCTCGATCCTACTGGTGGTTTACGGTGCCTTCAGCGGGGCCGTGACCGCAGGATTATGGACTAAGGTCGGGGCTAAGGACCTGCTGACGCTCTTGGTGCTGAGCGCGGTCCTCCTGACCACCGTTCTGGCCCTCTCAGCCCTGATTGCCAAAAGCCTCGGTTTTGCGAAAGCCGACGAGATTGCCATCGTCTTTGCCGGGTCGAAAAAGAGCCTCGCCAGCGGCGTTCCTATCGCAGGCATTCTCTTTTCCACCGCCACGGCAGGGGTCATGGTCCTACCCCTGATGATCTTTCACCAACTGCAGCTGATGGCCTGCGCCCTTATAGCGCAGCGCTATGGACGCAGAGATGAGCCCTAAGCGGGGCTTTTCGACCGCATTGTCCATGGACCTTGACGCACGAAACGATAAAAGCAGCCTATGACGACTTCATCCCCCACCAAGCCGCTGGCCGGGCGCATCGCCCTTGTGACTGGCGCAACCCGTGGCATCGGCGCGGCCATTGCCCTTGGCTATGCTGAGGCCGGTGCCCATGTGATCGCGGTCGGGCGCACCCAAGGCGGGCTCGAAGCCCTTGATGATAAGATCTTTGCCGCGACTGCCGCCCATGCCAGTCTTGTGCCGCTCGACCTGATGGACGGCGACGCGATCGACCGGCTCGGTCTGGCCCTCTATGAGCGCTACAAGAAGCTGGATATTTTGGTTGGAGCCGCGGGCTATCTGGGCGGCCTGACCCCTGTGGCCCATATTGACCCCAAACCCTTTGATCAGGTTATCGGCATCAACCTGACCGCCAACTATCGCCTGATCCGATCGATGGATCCGCTGCTCCGCCTGTCCGATGCGGGACGTTTGATCTTCCTGACCAGCAGCGTGGCCAAGGCGCCTCGCGCCTTCTGGGGGCCCTACGCGGCGGCCAAGGCTGGGCTAGAGGCCCTTATCGCCTCCTATTGCGATGAGATGGCCAATACGCCCGTTAAGGCCTGCGTGGTCAATCCAGGCGGGATGAGAACCCAGATGCGTAAGGTGGCCTTTCCGGGGGAAGACCCTATGACCTTGCCTGCGCCCGAAGAGATCGTGCCCTTGATGGTCGATCTGGCTCGCACCGATCAAGACCCGCCCGCTGGCGTGATCTCCTTTCGGGACTGGAAAGGGATCTAGGCCCCCCGTCCATCTCCACGCACCGCATGAGCTTTAAAGCGGAAATCTTTGATTAAATTCAAAATTTCACCGTCGAACTCTGGCGGGGTTTCGATACGCCCAACGATCCAGCCATATAGATCTTGGTCCGCCTCATCGATCAGGGCTTCAAAAGCGTCCAACTGCTCGGAGGTAAATCCGTCCAGAAATTGGTCCGCGAAGGGACCAAGGATCAGGTCGGCTTCCCGAAAGCCCCGATGCCAAGCGCGGAACTTCACACGCCGTAACCGAACCTCGTCCACTGAGTTACCCATAGCCCTGTCCTCATCATAACCGTCTGATCAGACGATATAGATCGTCGCGCCCTTAGCGGCCAGTCGCGCTATACTGCATTTATGCGACCGGAGATTCTCTTTCCCCTGTTCGCCCCCGCGAGTTCGCTCAAGGGCGTGGGACCCAAGATCGCGCCTTTGGTGGAGAAGGCGGCGGGAGCGCGTGTGCGCGACCTGCTGTTCCTCTGTCCGCAGGGTCTGATCGACCGTCGCCCCACCACCGCCAACATGGCGATAGATGGTCAGGTTCAGACCTTTGTCGTGCGGATTGACGCCCATCTGCCCCCAAACCGTCGGGGCGGCCCATGGCGCGTCAGGACGCTGGACGAGACCGGCTTTCTGTTCCTGACCTGGTTCAAGGGCGGCGGCCCCCACCTTGAGGAACAACACCCTGTCGGGGCCGCGCGCGCCGTCAGCGGCAAGGTCGAGCGCTTCGGCTCAGAGCTGCAGATCGCCCATCCTGACTTCATGCTCGATGCTGGACGGGTCGATGACATCCCCCGCATCGAGGCGGTCTATGGCACCACAGCGGGTCTGCCGTCACGCACCCTGCGGCGACTGGCCGGTGAGGCCTTAAGCCGCGCGCCAGACCTGCCCGAATGGCAGGACCCGGCGTGGCTGGCCAAACAGAAATGGATGGGCTGGCGAGAGGCGCTCGTTCGGCTCCATGACCCCAAGGCCCCCGCCGATCTGGAGTTGGAAGCGCCACACCGGATGAGGTTAGCCTATGACGAACTCTTGGCCCACCAGATGGCCATGGCCCAGCGCAAGGCAGCGCGGCGGCGCGATCCCGCTCCGGCCATCGGTGCCGGAGCCCTCTCGGATGCGATGGAGGCGGCCCTCCCCTTCGCTCTGACCGGTGCCCAGCGCCGTAGCCTATCCGAAATTCGCGGTGATCTGATGGGCGGCGAGCGAATGAGCCGCCTGCTCCAAGGCGATGTTGGATCGGGCAAGACCGTCGTGGCCATGCTGGCCATGGCTGATGTTGCCGCCGCCGGTCGCCAATCAGCGCTGATGGCCCCCACCGAAATCTTGGCTCGCCAGCACTTTGAGACCCTCAAGGAGCCCTTGGCCGCTCAAGGTCTGAACCTGATGCTGCTTACGGGGCGCGACAAGGGGCCGGGGCGAACTGAGAAGTTACGCGCTCTGGCCTCTGGTGAGGTGGATGTAGCCGTCGGAACCCATGCCCTGTTCCAAGATGATGTCCAATTCGCCCATCTGGCCCTGGCGGTGATCGACGAGCAGCACCGGTTTGGCGTGGCCGAGCGACGACGCCTTCAGGACAAGGGACCGGCGACGCACCTCTTAGCCATGAGCGCCACACCAATCCCGCGCACGTTGGAACTCACGCTCTACGGTGACCTCGACGTCTCGCGCATCGATGAAAAGCCGCCGGGCCGCACGCCTGTCGCTACCCGTGCCGTGCCGACCCCGCGCATGGGCGAGATTGTTCAGCGCCTGAAAAGTGCGGTTTCAGCCGGGGCGCAAGCCTTCTGGATTTGCCCTTTGGTTGCCGAGTCCGAACTGATCGATCTGGCAGCGGCTGAAGCTAGGGCCGAAGACCTGCGCAAGCTGATCGGTCCCAGCGTTGGGCTGATCCATGGCCAGATGCCCGCCGCTGATAAGGACGCCGTCATGACTGCCTTTACCGAGGGGCGGGTGTCGGTGCTCGTGGCCACCACCGTCGTTGAGGTCGGTGTCAATGTGCCCAATGCCTCGATCATGGTCATTGAACAGGCCGAACGGTTCGGGCTGGCGCAACTGCACCAACTGCGCGGGCGGGTTGGGCGCGGGGCTCGGGAAAGTTCATGCGTCCTGCTCTATGACCCTCCGCTCAGCAAGAACGGTGAGGCTAGGCTCGACATCTTGCGCAAGTCCGACGACGGCTTTGCCATTGCCGAGCGCGATTTGGAACTGCGCGGCGGCGGCGATCCTCTGGGCCTGAAACAGAGCGGCTTTCCGGCCTACCGGTTCGCAGACCCCATCGCCCATCGCGAGTTGATCATCGCAGCCGCTGACGATGCTCGCCTAATCTTGGCCCGAGACCCCAGCCTGACCGGTCAAAGAGGGCTAGCGGTGCGGATTTTGGGGGAGTTGTTCGATTGGCAAGCGGCAATGGGCCTCACTGACGCTGGGTGAGGCTTGGCCTAGGGCTTCAGACCCGTCACAGTAGGGGTAAGAACAAGACTTTAGGGAGCCGCCGCGTGGAAGCTGCTGATTTGGAACGGGCGATCAATCAGGTCGCCGCAAAACTTGCCCCGGGCGCGACGGGCGCAAGTGACCTTCGCCGCCTATCGGGCGGGGCCAGCCAAGAGACCTGGTCCATCCTTGCCAACACCCCCAGCGGTGACGTGCCTCTAATCCTGCGCCGCCGCCCCGACAGTCCCACCGGCTCAGGCAATGCCGTGCCGCTGGCCACCGAGGCTGCCCTGATCCGCGCCGCCGCCGCGCGCGGTGCACCGGTCCCGACCGTGCCCTATGTCTTCCAAGAGGCTGACGGGGTGGGCGAGGCCTATGTGATGGGCAAGGTCGAGGGCGAGACCCTGGGCAGCCGCATCGTCCGCAACGACGCCTTCGCCGCTATCCGCCCAAAGCTGGCTGCCCAATGCGGCGCGGTGCTTGCTCAGATCCACGCCATCCCCCTCGAGGGCCTGCCCGAGGTCGCCCATTCCAGCGCCCTCGTGGAACTGGAAAAGTACGAGGCGGTCTATCGCGCCTGCGGCGCTGAACGTCCCATCATTGAGGCGGCTTTGGTTCACCTCAAGCGCCACGCCCCGGCCCTCGAGCGCCAGACCCTCGTGCACGGCGACTTTCGCAATGGCAATCTGATGATCCATCCCGATGACGGTCTGCGCGCCGTGCTCGACTGGGAACTGGCCCATCTGGGTGATCCGGCGGAGGATCTGGGCTGGATCTGCGTCAATTCTTGGCGCTTTGGCAACCATGCCAAGCCGGTCGGGGGCTTTGGCGACTATAGCCAGTTGCTCGACGCCTATGAGGCTGCGGGCGGCACCCCGATTGCGCTGGAGCGAGTCAAATATTGGCAAATGCTCGGCTCGATGAAATGGGGGATCATGTGCATGACCATGTACCTGTCCTTTGCCAATGGGGCCGACCCCTCGGTTGAGCGCGCCATGATCGGGCGCCGTACCAGCGAAACTGAGATTGATCTGATTACGCTTCTGGAGGCCGTCGCATGATCGAACAACCCACCGCCCTAGAACTGGTCGACGCCGTGATCGGCTTCATCGAGACCCGCGCCGCGCCGCAATTGAAGGACCGCGACGTGTTCCTCGCGCGCGTCGCCGTCAATGCGCTCTTGACCCTGCGCCGTGAGATCGAGCACGGGGCCGCCGCCGAAGCCGCAGCCACCGCTCGCCTTCAGAACCTGATGGGCGAGGAAGGCGACTTTTCCAGCCTCAACACCGCCCTGTGCCAAGCGATCCGCGAGGGCACCATCGACATCACCGCCCCCGCCCTTCTGGCCCACATGCGCGCCAGCATCATCGATCAAGTCCAGATCGACCAACCCAACTATTCAGGACTAAAGGCGGCGTTGGCGGGGGGCTAGGGAAACAAGACCCCCTACCCCGGCTTCGCCAGTACTTCCCCCAGAGGCAGAAGGGGGCCTGTTTCCTGTCTTCCGTTTTCCCCGCGAAGGCGGGGACCCAGACCCTTATGCACAGTCTGGACGTGGCCCTCTGGCGCGTCGTTGCGTGTCAGACCCCTGGGTTGCTTCGCTACGCTCGCAATGACGCAGGAAAAAGCCTTTCCCCCCATAAGGGGGAGAGGGTTGGGAGTGGGGGGGGGAGTGTTCATCCACGTCGCTCTCACGATCTGCACGATATTAGAGGGCCACTTCCCGCCTCAGTGGAAGGGTCTGGATCCCCGCCTTCGCGGGGAACGAGGGATGTTTGGGGCTCATCTCACCCGATGGGCCGGCGTCTGTCCCTGATCAGCGGAGCGTTCAATGGGGGGAGCAGGTTTAGGAAAGTCAGGAAGGTCTAACAAAGAGGCCACCCGCGCCTGAGCATCCGCTTCAAGATCAGCATAGAACAGATTGAAAGCAGGCTCTTTTAGTCGGTCCGCCCACCCGCCACTGGGCGTCAAGGACGGCGAGCGGGGTTTAGAGACCAATAGACCATCACCCTGGCACTGGGTATCGACCTGACGGGCCAAGAAGGCAGGACGCGCGCCCCATTCCAGACCGGTGACATTGGCCGCACCCATGTTGGCCCGCGCCTCGACCTTCACCTTGGTCTTGGCCCCGACGAGCGGATTAACGCACAGCGCCGGACGGGTTCCCAAATCCTCCAGCTGATCTCCAAGCCAGACCTGCGCCCGATCCAGACGGTTCATGCCCGCCGAAGGGTCAGCCTCGAGCACGCTCTGCCAGGCCACGACGCAGCGGGCCTGTTCTCGGGCCGCACAGGCTAAGAGGGCTGCGCCCTGACCATAGTCCGCCTCTGGCACCACCGTGTCGATCAGATAGACCCCCGCCACCTGACGCACCCGCGCACGGTGAGGGGCCACCTCATCGCGCACGAGCCGCGCTGCCAACAGTCCGCCCTGCTCGACCCCAACAATAAGAAACGGTCGGCCCTGATTGTAGTGGTCCATATAGTACTGAAACGACGTCCGAACGTCGCCATAGGCAAAGCGCCTCGCCTCTCGGGCATCATCACGATTGGTCAGTTGGGAATAGAGGCTGGCCTGGCGATAGCGCGGCGCGAACAGTCGTCCTACCCGGTAAAAGGGTCCGGCATAGTTCGGCAACATGACCCGCGTCAGCAATCGGTCAGACTTGGCATCGTCAATCGGGCCGTTCCACTCCTCCCCCCCATCAAAGGTGGTGGGGTGGACGAAGAACACATCGGCGGGCAGATCCTTGTTGGACCAGCGCAAAGGACGGTCGGGGATCAGGGCCCAACTGCTGGCCTTGGCATAGTTCGGAGCCTTGGGCGGCGTATAGGTCTGAAACGGCTTTTTCGGGTCGAGCGCGGCCTGCAAGATGTCTGCGCGCCAGTAGAAGACTGCGGCAAGAAATAGGGCGAGAAACACCGTTCCGCTGATGATCAGTCCTCGCCTTAAGCCGCCCCTGCCCTGTGCCATGACCCAGACCTACACCAACCCCTGCTGTCTCGCGAGCCTATTGGCGCGTGCCCTCGCCCGCATCAAAGGCGACGATAAGATCGCGCACGGCGTCCCAATGTTCCAGCCCCTTCACATCCCCAGCAGCGGCCAATTCGGCGGCGCGCATCACCGCGATCACCTCCGCATCATCGCCATATTGCGCGATCAAGGTCATGGCGGCGCTTTGAACCGCGGACGACGGTGTGGAGGCGTCAGACATAGGGGTCTTCCTGCGAGAGATAGGACTGCACATAGTCCGCGACAGCCTCTTCCATCGACCAGAAGGGCTGGCTGTAGCCCGCAGCCTTCAGACGATCCATCTTGGCCTCAGTAAAGTACTGGTACTTGTCGCGGATCACTTCGGGTGTGTCGATATAGCTGATAACAGCGGGCTTCTGGGCCGCCGCGAAGGTAGCCTTGGCCAGGTCCAAGAAGGTTCTCGCCTTGCCGGTGCCGAGATTGAACACGCCGCTGACCGTCTCGGTCTCAATCAACCAATCGACCACGTTGGCCACATCGGCGACATAGACGAAGTCTCGAAGCTGGCCGCCATCCTCATAACCGGCCTTGTGCGAGCGAAAGAGCTGCACACCCTCTCCGGCCGCGATGCGCGGATAGATCTGGGAGACCACCGACTTCATGGAACCCTTGTGATATTCATTCGGCCCAAAGACATTGAAGAACTTCAATCCGGCCCACTGCTTGGGGGCCTCACCCTGATGGGCGGCGCGGACGGCGAAGATATCGAACAGTGCCTTGGACCAGCCATAGGCATTGAGGGGCCGCAATGACTTGAGGGCGTCTAGATCATTGTCATCCTCAAATCCGAAGCTTCCATCGCCATAGGTGGCCGCCGAGGAGGCGTAGAGAAAGCGGCAATCATTGACCGCGCACCAGCGAAACAGGTCGCGCGACAGGCAAAAATTATTCTGCACGATCTTATCGGCATCCGGCTCGGTCGTGGCCGAGATCGCGCCCATATGGATGATGGCTTCGAGGTCTGAGCCATATTTGGCCAGCCAGTCCCATATCTGGTCAGGATCGATAAAGTCGCTGATCGCACCCTTCGCAATATTGCGCCACTTGCCACTCTCCGCCGCGCGCAGTCGGTCGCAGACCACAACATCATACTGCCCCTTTTGGCAGAGGCGACTGACGATGTTTGAGCCGATAAAGCCCGCGCCGCCGGTGACGAGGATCAGATGTCCGCTCATGGCGCATCCTTCTTAAAACGGGCAATGGCAGCGGTCGTCGAATAGCCATCCACCAGATTGGCCAGCCGCACCCGTCCGCCATAGGACTTGACGAAATCGCCGCCGACCACGCCGTCCTCGCTATAGTCCGCGCCCTTGATCAGTACATCGGGCCTCGCCGCCTTGATTAGGGCAATCGGCGTATCCTCATCGAACGGCACGACCATATCGACGTGCGACAGTCCGGCCAGAACCAGCGCCCGGGACTCTAGGTCATTGACGGGCCGGGAGGGTCCCTTTAGCGCGCTGACCGACCGATCCGTATTGAGCCCAACGATCAGACGATCACACCAGGACCGGGCTTGAGCCAGATAGGCGACATGGCCCCGATGCAGAATATCAAAACAGCCATTAGTGAAACCGACCGTCAGCCCTTCCGCGCGCCAAGCGGCCACCATCCGAACAAGATCTTCTGGCGTGGCGATCTTGTCTTCGGCCGGGGCCATGTGAGAGGTCAATTCCGCCTCAATCAGATCCGCAGGCGTCACCGTCGCCGTTCCGGCCTTCCCAACCACAACGCCCGAGGCGAGAATGGCGAACTCAACCGCCGCACCGATCTCGATCCCGGCGGCCATTGCCAATCCTAGCGCCGCGAGGCCGGTGTCTCCGGCCCCGGACACGTCAAAGACCTCGCGCTTCTTGCCCCGGAAATGGCGCACAGGCTGGCCTCGTACGGCAAGGCTCATGCCCTGGGCGGCACGGGTAACCAGCAAGGCCTTGGCTTCGCAAACCTCTAGAGCCGCGATCAGCGCCGCCTCGACCTCAGCATCTGTGCCAACCGGCATATCGACCGCGAGGGATAGCTCGCCCGCATTGGGCTTGATCAGGTCAACAGGGCCATATTTGGCAAGGCTCCGGCCCTTGGGATCGACGACCAACCCTATGCCCGCCTTAGCCGCCGCCTCACGGGTCGCAGCGATGACGGCGGGACTCAGGGCCCCCTTGGCGTAGTCGGACAGGACGACAAGCTTTGCGCCAGAGATCGCGTCGTTGATGGTCTGGATCAGGGCGGCTTCGGCGACGCGGTCGATGGCGGATGAGGTCTCGGTATCAACCCGCAGCAGTTGCTGCCCACCAGCCACAAAGCGGACCTTGACCGTGGTTGGGCGACCGGGCTGGGTGACGAGGTTGCCCGTAACCCCCAGAGCCTGACCCACCAGTGCTGACAGTTCCTGACCGCTCGCATCATCCCCGACGGGGGCACAGAGGATCGCCTGCCCGCTCAAGGCCGCGACATTCCGGGCGACATTGCCGACCGCGCCGAGCATCACCGTCTCGGATGACTTGGCCAACACAGGGATCGGCGCTTCAGGCGAAATGCGCGCCACCTCGCCATAGACATAGCGATCAATCATCAGATCGCCGACACAGGCAATCTTAAGACCGGAAATCGCGGCGAGCACGTGCTGAAGCGAAGAAACGTCCATGGATCAGCCTGTGCTGCGTTCAGTCCCGATGGTCAAGAGATTTGGCACGGGCCGAGCCTTGCCCCTACCAGCCCTTGGTCAGCTGATCATAGCCCAAGAGGTTCGCGACCAGAGCCTCAAACTCATGCATGGGCACCATATTGGGACCATCAGACGGAGCATTGTCTGGGTCAGGGTGGGTCTCAAGGAACACGCAAGCGACGCCGACCGCGACTGCTGCCCTCGCCAGAACCGGCACATATTGGCGCTGCCCGCCCGAGGTCGTGCCCTGCCCGCCCGGCTGTTGCACCGAATGGGTGGCGTCAAACACGACGGGACAACCAATCTCCGCCAGCACCGGTAGGGCGCGCATGTCAGAGACGAGCGTATTATAGCCAAAGGACACGCCGCGCTCACAGGCCATGGCATTGGGATTACCCGCCGCCAGCAGCTTTCCGATCACGTTCTTCATATCCCAGGGGGCGAGAAACTGACCCTTCTTGACGTTGACGACCTTGCCGGTCTCAGCAGCCGCAACAAGCAGATCGGTCTGGCGACAGAGGAAGGCTGGGATCTGCAGCACATCGACGGCTTGGGCGGCAATGGCACATTGGCTCGCCTCATGAACGTCGGTCAGGACCGGCAGGCCTGTGACCTCACGGATTTCAGCGAAAACGTCCAAGGCCTGACCGATACCAAGGCCGCGCGCGGTCGTGATGGAGGTGCGGTTGGCCTTGTCGAACGAGGTCTTATAGATCAGGCCGATCCCAAGGCGGGCGGCCATCTCTTTCAAGGCATGTGCGGTTTCCAGCGCGTGCTGGCGGCTTTCCATCTGGCAAGGCCCTGCAATGATGGACAGCTTTTCAGCATTGCCGATCCGAACCTCCGAACCGTTCGGGGTCTTGATCCGGATCACAGCGTTGGGTGAGACAGCCTGAGCTTGAGTCAATTCGAGGTTCCGCTAATCCAAAAGCCAATCTAGACCGTACATCTGAAGTGAGACTCACAAAGACACAAGGGCGAAGCGACCGGCCAATGACCAGTGACCACAATCAAACGCCGATCGTGGTCTGGCTGCGACAGGACCTTCGGTTAGCAGACAATCCTGCCCTGACCTTTGCAAGCGCCTCAGGTCGTCCGGTGATCGTCCTCTATCTGTTCGATACGGATCCAGATCAGCGGCCCATGGGTGGGGCGAGCCTGTGGTGGTTAAATCGCTCGCTCAAGGCCCTTAGCGCCTCCCTTCAAGCGATTGGATCGCGCCTCATCCTGCGGAAGGGCAAGGCTTCCGATGTCCTTCCTCAGGTCTTGGCCGAGACCGGTGCAGGCCAAGTGGTCTGGAACCGGCTCTATGAGCCCTCGGCCATCGCGCGCGACACCCGCCTCAAGGCCGCGCTAAAGGCCACGGGGGTCGAGGTTCAGTCCTTCAACGCCGCGCTCCTGAACGAGCCCTGGACCGTCGAGACGGGCTCTGGCGGACCTTATAAGGTCTTCACGCCCTATTGGCGGGCCGCGCGGGCGAAGGTAACGGAGCTGCCGGCCCTTCCCGCCCCTCAGAATCTGGTGTCGCCTGAGCGCTGGCCAGATTCAGACTGCCTGGCCGATTGGCAACTTCAGCCCACCCATCCTGATTGGTCGACCGGTTTTGACGATTGGAACCCGGGCGAGGCTGGAGCCCTTGACAATCTCAACGATTTTCTGGGCGGCCCAGCCAATCACTATGCCGATGGACGCGATCAGCCGGGAAAGTCAGGCACGTCTCGCCTATCACCCCATCTCCATTTTGGGGAGATCAGCCCGCGTCAGGTCTGGATCGCCGCACACGGGGCCTCAGCGATGGGTGACCTGAATGAGGGCGCGCGAGATAAGTTCTTGGCCGAGATCGGATGGCGGGAGTTTAACCATCACCTGCTGTTCCATTTCCAGACCCTGCCCACCGCCAATTTCAAGCCGGGCTTTGATCGCTTCGCCTGGCAAGAGGACGCAGAGGGCCTGAAGGCGTGGCAGCGCGGCCTGACCGGCTATCCGATGGTCGATGCCGGGATGAGAGAACTATGGGCCACAGGCTGGATGCACAATCGGGTGCGGATGATTACCGCCTCCTTCCTGATCAAGCACCTTTTGATCCATTGGCGTGAGGGTGAGGCCTGGTTTTGGGATACGCTTTTGGATGCCGATTTGGCCAACAATGCCGCCGGATGGCAGTGGACGGCCGGAACCGGGGCCGATGCGTCACCCTATTTCCGTATCTTCAACCCTTTTAGTCAGGGTGAAAAGTTCGATCCAAAGGGCGATTATATCCGCCGCTGGGTGCCGGAATTGGCCCGCCTGCCGAACAAGGTCATCCATCGCCCCTGGGAAGCCACTGCTTTTGAGCTTTCAACAGCCGGTGTCACCTTGGGTCAAACCTATCCTCACCCAATCGTCGATCATGCGAAGGCAAGGGCTCGCGCCCTTTCAGCCTATGCGGCCCTTAAAGATGATGCATAAAGTTACCCTATGACCGTGAATCAGACCCAGGCCGCACCCCGACGAAAGATTGCCATCCTCGGATCAGGCGTCACCGGCCTAGCCGCAGCCTACGCCCTGCATGAGGTCCACGATGTGGTGCTCTATGAAAAGGCCGAGCGGATCGGGGGTCATTCGAACACTGTGACCATCGACTATGACGGCAAGGTCATGGACGTCGACACGGGCTTCATCGTCTATAATCTGCGTAACTATCCCAACCTGATCGGGCTCTTGGACGCTTTGGGCGTCGAAAGCCTACAGACCGATATGAGTTTTGCCTTTTCCGGCAGCGGGATGGAATGGTCGTCCAACTTCCCGCACGGCGTCTTCGCTCAAAAGCGGAACATCGCCAATCCGGCCTTTCTGATGATGCTGCTCGATATGCAGAGGTTTAATCGGCAGGGATTGGAAGACTTGGAATCGGGTCGTCTGGCGGGCCTAACCCTTGGCGACTATCTGCGCCAACGAAACTTCAGCAAATCCTTTGAGCAGCGCTACCTCTTGCCGATGGGGGCTGCAATCTGGTCGAGCACCGAGGGCAAGGTCGCAGACTTTCCAGCCGAAAGTTTCCTGCGGTTCTTTGCTAACCACAACCTCCTACAGGTCGTCCAACCCAGTTGGCGCACGATCAAGGGCGGCAGCCGCGCCTATGTCGAGCGCTTGCGGGTGCTACTCGGTGATCGTATCCGCTCAGCATCCGGCGACGTCACCGTTCAGCGCCAAGCGGGCGGCGTCTTGGTCACAGACGGGTCGGGACAGACGGCGCACTACGATCAGGTGATCATGGCCTGCCACTCCGATGAGAGCCTTCGCGCCCTGACCGATGCGGACCCGCAAGAGCGCGCCCTGCTCGGGGCTATAGGCTATGCACCGAATAAGGCCTATCTGCACCGCGACCCCGGTCTGATGCCCAAGCGAAAGGCGGCTTGGGGTGCTTGGAATGTGCTCAATGATCTGGAGACCCTCGATGGCGCGCCGGCCCAAGGGGTGGTTAGCTATTGGATGAACCGCTTGCAGCATCTGGACCCCAAGCGGCCCCTGTTCGTGACCCTCAATCCGCCCGTCGCACCGGATCCTTGCTTGACCTTCGGCATCTATGACTATGCCCACCCGCAGTTTGATCAGGCAGCGCTCAGCGCTCAGCGACAGGTCAACACCATCCAGGGACGCGGCGGCGTGTGGTATGCGGGCGCATGGTTGGGCTATGGCTTCCACGAGGATGGACTGACCTCTGGCCTCCGCGCCGCGCTCGCCTTGGGTGGCAAGGTGCCGTGGAACTTTGTCGACCATCGCATCGCCGGTGGCCCCCTTCCCGCCCCCGAATGGACAGCGACCGACAGGGTGGCTAACCTTAGCGCATGACCGCCCCTGCAGAAGCCCACAGAGCCCGTCTCTATGTCGGCCGCACGACGCACCGGCGGACCTCGCCGCGAGAACATCGGTTCAGCTATGGCGTCTTTCAGATCTTGGTGGATGTCGATCGGCTGGATCAGGCCTTTGCGGGACTGTGGACCATCGGGCGCGGCCGCCTTGGTCTATTTTCCTTTGCCGAGCGCGATCATGGGGCCCGCGACGGCTCGCCCCTGCGTCCATGGGTCGAAGCGACCTTGAAACAGGCCGGACTGGATGTCCCGACAACGCGCATCTTGCTTCTGTGCTTTCCGCGGGTCCTCGGTTTTGTTTTCAACCCAATCTCGCTTTTCTACATATATGGCCCAAATGATGAGCTGAAAGCCGTGCTCTATGAGGTCAACAATACCTTTGGTCAAACCCATGCCTATGTGGTGCCCACCGAAGGCCTAGAGGTCGAGCGTCACGAGGCCGACAAGCTTCTTTATGTGTCGCCCTTTTACCGCGTTGAGGGTGGCTACCGATTTACCGTCACCCCGCCGTCTGATCGTCTAAGTTTGACTATTCTCAAACAGGTCGGCGGTGAGATAGATTTTACGGCGAGCTTGATCGCGCGGCGCGAGGCCTTGACCGACGTAGCCCTGATCAAGCTCTTCTTCGCCATGCCGCTCATGACCTTGGGCGTGGTGGCAGCCATTCACTGGGAGGCAGTTCGCCTCTGGTTCAAGGGTGCCGTCTTTGGCGCTCGTCCTGCGGGGCCAAAGGCTGGTGTCAGCCTTGGTCACGTCACCCATCGATCTCTTTAGGGGCCTTAATGTCTGTTGCTTCTTTGAACCCCGCCGAGATTGTCTTGGCTGATCTGCCCCTCGTCACGGCCGAGACCCTCGCCTTGCCCGAGGTTCGTCGATCGCCGGCGGCCTTTCGCGCAGCCGTGCGTATCTCTAAGACCAACTGGCACTATGGCTCGATGAGCTTCATGTTGCCGTCAGGTCTGGCCTTTCGGGTTCAAGGTACCGAGCCGGGCCCTGACGCCCTGCTGGTCATCCGTGACTTCCGCTTCATCGGACGGGTCATGGCCGCCGGTGACATTGGCTTTGGCGAGGGTTTCATTGCCAATGAATGGGATTCGCCGAACCTTTCAGCGGTGCTGCAAGCCTTCACCATGAACTGGGATCGCCTCGCGCGGCTGGTCAATGGCAATCCGTTGGTTGGAGTGGTCAACTTCCTGTCCCACCTGTTGAACCGCAACAGCAAGAAGGGCTCACAGCGTAACATCTATGCCCATTATGATCTGGGTAACGCCTTCTATTCGCGCTGGCTTGATCCCTCCATGACCTACTCGTCGGCACGGTTCGACCGACCCGACCAGCCCTTGAGCGAGGCCCAGCACAACAAATATGCCACGCTGGCTCGTTCGATGGACCTGCAAACCGACCAGACCGTTCTTGAGATTGGCTGCGGCTGGGGTGGTTTTGCCGAATTTGCCGCCAAGGAGATCGGGGCCAAGGTCACCGGTGTTACCATCTCTCAGGCGCAGCATGATTTTGCCCGTAAGCGTCTGTTTGACCTTGGCCTAGCCGAGCGCGCTGACATTCAATTGATCGACTATCGCGACGTCAAAGGCACCTTTGACCGCGTCGCCTCGATCGAAATGTTTGAGGCCGTCGGCGAACAATATTGGCCGACCTATTTCGACAAGGTCCGCGATGTGCTCAAGCCCGGCGGTCAGGCAGGCCTGCAGATCATCACCATCAAGGATGACCTGTTCGCTGACTATCGCAGCCGCGCAGACTTCATCCAGAAATATATTTTCCCCGGTGGCATGCTTCCCAGCGAAAGGCGTCTGCTGCAGGAAACCCAGCGCGCGGGATTAGAATGGCGCGATGTGTCTCGGTTCGGCCAGAACTATGCCGACACCTTGGTCCAATGGGCCGACCGGTTCCAAGCGGCCTGGCATGAGATCAAACCCCTTGGCTTTGATGAGCGTTTCCGTCGTCTGTGGCAGTTCTACCTCAGCTACTGCGAAGCCGGTTTCCGCACCGAACGCACCAACGTCATCCAACTGAGCCTTGCGAGAGCCTAAAGACAGCCTCGGCCTTCCACAGGCTTAGGGTCAGGATAACCCGGCGGGATTGGATAAAATCCCCCTCACCCAACCCTCTCCCCCAAGGGGGGCGAGGCCTTTAACCTCTTAGCCCTCTCCCTGAGGGAGAGGGTTGGGTGAGGGCCTTGTTTTCTTTTTAAAAAAGAACCCCCTACCCCGGCGTCACCGGGACTTCCCCCAATGGGGGAAGATTTAACACCAGATGACCTTCCCCCTCTGGGGGAAGCGATGGGTAGCATCAAACGGGGCCTTGTTTGTTCTACCCCTTCGCCGTCAACCGCACCGGCAGGTCCGTGTAGCCGAGCACAAAATTGTTGGCCAAACGCACCGGCTCACCGACCACCTCGACCCGCTCAAACCGCGCCATGATCTCTTCCCACAGGATACGAAGCTGCATCTCGGCGACGCGATTGCCCATACAACGATGGATGCCAAAGCCGAACGATAGGTGCTGACGGGCCCGGTCGCGATCGATGATGAACTCGTCGGCTCGCTCGATAACCTCATCATCGCGGTTGCCGGATATGTACCACATGACCACCCGGTCACCCTTGCGGATCTGCTGGCCTTGGAATTCGATATCCTGGGTCGCGGTCCGGCGCATATGGGCCAGCGGCGTCTGCCAACGGATAATCTCAGAGATCATGTTCGGGATCAGGCTCGGATCGGCCTTAAGCTTGTCATACTCCCCCGGAAACTGGTTCAGGGCCAAGACGCCGCCCGAGATCGAGTTGCGCGTCGTATCATTGCCGCCGACGATCAGCAGGATCAAATTGCCCAAGAACTCCATCGGATCATTGACCATGTCCTTGGTGTCAGGATTGTGGGCCAACAGGGAAATGAAGTCGAACTGAGGCTCAGCCGCCGCCCGCTCATGCCACAGGGTGGTGAAATAGCTGAGGCACTCCATCAAGGTGCGCTCACGCTGGGCCATATCAACAGCCACGCCCACCGTCTCTGAGGCTGTCACCACATCGGACCAGAAGGGCAGCAGGTGACGATCTTCCCACGGAAAATCAAACAGGGTGGCCAGCATCTGGGTGGTCAACTCAATCGAGACCCGATCAACCCAGTTAAAGGTCTCGCCAATCGGCAAACTGTCCAAGATCGTGCAGACCCTTTGACGGATGAGCACCTCAAGATCCTGCAACCGCCGAGGCGAAACCGCCGGCGTCGCTGCCCGCCGCTGCACATCATGCTTGGGCGGGTCCATGGCGATGAAGTTCAAGGGCGCAAAGCCCTCGGGATTGTCGCCAATGACAATGTCGCGATCTGATGAAAAGACCTGATGGTTGGTGTCCACCGCCATAATGTCATGGAACCGCGTGATCGACCAAAAGGCCCCAAACTGGCTCTGCGGCGTATAGTGGACAGGGGACTCTTGGCGCAGGCGCTTGAAAAACTCCAAGTGCGAACCGTCCTGAAACAGCTCCGCCCGACTGGGGTCCAACCCCTCCAAAGGCAAGCTCCAAGGATCAATCGCACCCTTAGACTTCGGCGCTGAAAATCCGTCCATCATACCACTCCCTAACCCGCCCTCTGTGTCGGGGCCTTTGGGACAGTGCAAGCCGGATGGGCCGGGGAGTCAATGGGGGATTGTCGGTTCCCTCAGAGCAATAGACGATCACCTTAGCGGTTCCCATTGGCTTCAAATGAAGCTTTTGACGCAGGTTTATTCTTGGCTATCGGCCTCAACATGATGTTTGAAGCGGGTCAAAATGGCCTGCCAGCCCTCTTGCTGCATCTCAATAGGATTTTCCGTCTCTGCCTCGAAGGTGACAGACACGGTGACACCATCATGCCCATCGGCAAACTCCACCCGCGCGCTTCGGCCAAAAAAGTCATAGGCCAGCACACGCTCAGGCTCGACCACTCGATAGGTTCCAGCAAAATCAAAGCCAGAACTCCCGTCCTTAGCCTCCATCCGATAGACAAACGCCCCACCAACCCGCAAATCAACCTCTGCCCGCGTCGTGTGCCAATCATCAGACGCCGCGTTCCACTGGACAATATCATCTGCGGATACATAAGCGCTCCAGACCTGCACCAGTGGAGCCTTGACGATCGCTTGCACTGTGATTTGAAGAACCATTGATTATTCCCCCGTTTAAATCTTAAAGTTGCATTTGGGGCAAACAAAGGACCCTAGAGCACAGCTAACCCAGGCGTGAAAGCAACTGAAATTAAAAAAGGAAGCCTTGGGTGCGGGGACAGGATTTGAACCTGTGACCTTCAGGTTATGAGCCTGACGAGCTACCGGGCTGCTCCACCCCGCGTCAAAGTCGGACCGGGCTATAGATCGCAGCCCGGAGCTTTTATT
>JBEGNZ010000020.1:0-56189 GCA_041182245.1 Pseudomonadota bacterium
GATGAGACCAAAACCCTCCTCTAAGCGAAAGCCCCAAACTGTCTCAAAGGTGCTGACGGGGAACAGGCGACGACACGATCACCGGCGGTGTAGGCACCGACAACCTCTACGGCTTCACCGGCAACGACACTATCGATGGCGGAGACGGCAACGACACGCTTCTCGGCATGGAGGGTGACGATACCGTCACTGGCGGCACGGGAGCCGATTACATTGTCGGGGGAGACGGAACCGACACGCTCTATGGCGACGACGGCGACGACAATATGCAGGGTAATGACGGCAACGACACCCTAAACGGTGGTCTCGGTAATGACGGGCTCGATGGTGGAACCGGCAATGACACGCTCAACGGCGATGCCGGTAATGACTATCTGGGTGGCGGAGAGGGTAATGACCTACTGAACGGCGGCGATGGCAATGACGTCTTTGTTGGTGGCGCTGGCCTAGACACCCTTACCGGCGGCGCAGGATCGGATGCTTTCTTCTTCACCGCCGTGACCGATAGCACCTCCACCGCGATCGATAGGATCACCGACTTCAGTTGGGCTAATGGCGACTATATCGACCTGTCCCGCATCGACGCCAACACCACGGCGGCAGGCGATCAGGCCTTCAGCTTTGTGAACAGCTTCACCAAGCAGGCAGGGCAGGCGACCCTGACCTATGACGCCGCCAGCAACACCTCCACCTTTAGCGCTGACGTCGACGGAGACGGCGTGGCGGACTTCGTGTTACAGGTCAACGGGCAGCAGAACACGAGCAATGGGTGGGTGTTGTAGGGGGCCAACAAGAACCCTGCCCCGATTTTTGCAAGGATGGGACAAGTTCATTTTGGTGAGTGATTATCGTCATAAAAAATACCTTGGGGGTACTATTGGGGGTATTAGGCATTTCATTGAAATTATTAGACAATTAAAAACAATAACTTATTTGAATTTCACTGGTCCTCTCCTGGCCCCATCAAGTGCCCGATACAAAAAACCTCCCCAAGGATCGAACCTTGGGGAGGTTTTTTGTATCGGGTGGGGAACCCAAACAAGACCCCCTACCCCCGTTGCGCGGGGAATTCCCCCGGCAGGGAAGATCACGAGGCGGCAAATCTTCCCCTTCTGGGGGACGTGGCCCGAACGGCCAATGGGGGCCTTGTTTTCTGTCTTCCGTTTTCCCCGCGAAGGCGGGGACCCAGACCCATTTTCAGTGCGGGAAGGGCTTGGCTAGATCCTCGTTTTCGGGGGGAACGCGATTGAGAGGACAAGGGATGCCCCCCTAACCCAACCCTCTCCCCCACAAGGGGGCAAGGGCTTTATCGTTCTTATCCCTCTCCCTGTGGGAGAGGGTTGGGTTAGGGCCTTGTTTTCTCAACGCGCCCTGTCCGTTACCGAGCCCGCTGCAAGTCCCCGACCCCTCAACCGCGGGTCCCTTTCTTGTCGCGTGAAAGGGTCTGAATCCCCCCCCCCTTCGCTGGGAACGCGGCTTGTGTATGGGGTGAGATATAATGTGGCGTGGCGAACCCCACCCTCCACTTGATTTTCCACGAAGGTGGGGACCCAAAACCTTACACATCGAGGCAAGGGGCTGGGGTCAGCAAATCAAAAATCACTTTCGTAGATTTTAGTGCTGTGCGAGAACGCGCCGGGCTTGAGGCTTGGTGGGCGTTACAAGGTTCGTCTCGCACAGCTGTCTAATGTCAGATTGGATATTATCTGGAAAATTCGGGTTTATAGGATCGCACTGCTCCAAGGCACTCGGTTGAGCGGTTGATAGGGAGCCGCCTGGACTGGGGCTAGGGCTGGACTTTCGAGGTCAGGATTGGGTTGCTGAAAGCGCTGCGCTCAAACCATCCATCATTGATCCTAATTCACACAATCAATGAAATCGAAACACTCAGTGTCTGGCGGTCGCTCACTGAGAGGTACAGTCTGTATATTATCAAAGGGTTCTGAAGTGGCGCTCCATTGTCTGCGAAATAACTAATAATGGATGATATCGATGCAGTGATCACTTGGGTCGACGGCGCTGAATTGGCCCACTCTGAAAAGCGGGCGCGTTTTATGTCCGCCGCTGAGCAGCCTTTGCATGGTAACGCCATCAACCCACACCGCTGGATCGATAGTGACGAGCTAGGCTATTGTCTTCGATCGATCGAGCTTAACGCGCCTTGGATTCGTCGTGTCTGGATCATTACAGATGACCAACAGCCGCGCCTGTCAAAGCTCTCATCGGCATTTCGCGCCAAGATCAGCATTGTCGACCATCGCGAGATTTTCGCGGGCTATGACCATGTGCTACCGACCTTCAACTCGATTAGCATAGAGACAATGCTATGGCGGATTAACGGCTTGGCCGAGCAGTTCCTGTACTTCAACGATGATGTTTTTGTCACCACGCCTGTTGAGCCGTACGATTTTTTTACATCCCGCGGGCCTGTTCTTCGAGGTCACTGGGCAGATCATAGCGATCTGGAGGGGTGCGCAATAAAGCGTGGCGAAGGGTCGTTGCTTAATCATTTCAACCAGATCAAGTCGGCTTCCCTGATGGGCTATGGGGCAGATCACATTTTCCAGAGCGCCCATGTCGTACATCCGATGCGGCGGTCGGTGATGGAAAATCTGTTCACCGAGCACCGTGATGTCTTTCTCGATAATATGGCCCACCGTTTTCGCTGCACCGAACAGTTCCTGCCTCAAGGTCTCCACAATCACGCCTGTATTCGCGATGGTAGCGCCTCTATCCTAGACAGGCTTGATCATCTTCACCTGCCGGTTGGAATGTTCGATGACCGGACGGTAGATCAGGTCAGGGCCGATGTTGGCGCGGCCGCATCGCCTGGAATCAAGTTTTTATGTATCAACGATTTGCCCGCGCTTGAGCACCATATCGATGATGCCCGCGACTGGATCGAATATGTGATTGGCTTGAGCATCATCAAACCAAAAGCGGCCTGACGGCAAACAGTCATAAGGGTGGATAACGGCGCAGCGCAGTTTATCTCTTCTGCTCTGGCCTGGTTACGGTGGGTCTCTTTCGTGTAGCGCGAAAAGGTCTGAGGCACCGCCTTCGCGGGGAACACGGTGAAGATATTGGGTGAGATATGAGGGGACGTGGATGCACCCAAGCCCCCGTCCCCTTAAGGGAGCGCGGGCTTTTCCAATTTAGCCCTCTCCCGGTGGGAGAGGTCCTAAGTCAGTGCCTTGTTTTCCCCCTCCAGCCTTTCCTTGCGCCTCGCGGGTGGAGGGCCTAGTTTCGTTCTCGGCTGACCGGTTCAGCCGGTCCCACACCCCTGCCTTGTTCAAGGCGCTCAGTCGGAGCCGCGTGCATCCTGTGACCAATTTTCTGCATTTGGGCGATCTGCCCGATGGGCTCGATTTGGGGCCCAGCGTGGCGATTGATTCTGAGACCATGGGCCTGCGCCTAGGCCGCGATCCTCTGTGCGTCGTGCAGCTTTCCAGCGGCAATGGCGATGCCCATGTGGTGCAGTTGAGCCGCCCGGGCTATGACGCGCCCAACCTCAAGCGCATCCTGACCGATCCGAAGGTGCTCAAGATTTTCCATTTTGGTCGCTTTGATATTGCCATGTTCCTACTGCATCTGGGCGTGCTGACCGCACCGGTCTATTGCACCAAGATCGCGTCCAAACTGGCCCGCACCTACACCGACCGCCACGGCCTCAAGGACGTGTCGCGCGAGCTCTTGACCATCGAACTGTCCAAGGCCCAGCAGAGCTCGGACTGGGGGGCCGCCACGCTGTCGCCTGAACAGATTGCCTATGCGGCGTCCGATGTATTGAACCTGCACGCCCTGCGAGATCGCCTGGACGCCATGCTGGTGCGCGAGGGTCGCGACGGCTTAGCGAGGGCCTGCTTTGAATTTTTGCCGCACCGCGCCGCGCTCGATCTGGCAGGGTGGGAAGATAACGACATTTTCGCCCACACCTGATCTCGGACACCCGCTCCCTCTATGACCCTCGCGATAGATCCCGCTTTTGAGACTTTGCCAGAGGACGTGCTGCGCCGCCGACGCAACATGGACCAATGGCGGCGGCGTTCGCGGATCATTCATCTGCTGCGTAAGGCCCTGCCCGCTGCTGCCGTGTCGATTGTGGTCGGTCTGATCGGCTGGATCATTATCAAGGCCCTGCTGGCCACGATCATCGATGTGCGCGGTTCGGGTGCCGCAATTCGCATGATCAACCCGAAATTCTATGGCCGCGACGGCGAAGGCCGGGCCTTCATGCTGGGGGCCGCTGAGGCCTCACGGACGGACGGCGACTTCAAGCAGATCGTGCTGGTCAAGCCGATCATCAGCCTGAACGTCAATAATCCTGCCCCGACCTCGGCCAAGGCTGACAATGGGCAATATCATGAGGCCGACCAGATTCTCCATCTGGATGGAAATGTGGTCTTCTCCAGTCCCGAAGGCTATGTCTTCAAAACCGGCAAGGCGGTCATCAACACCCAGTCTGGCGTGGTTGAAGGCGATCAGACGGTTGAGGGCACCGGGCCAACCGGGACCATTCGAGCCGACAATTACGGCATCTACGACAAGGGTAAACGCATCATCTTCCGTGGCCGTGTTCACGGACGGTTGAAACGGGACTAAACAGAGAATTGCCATCTTTTCCCGGTAGGGTTGGCGAGCGATAGGAACGAGGGTCTGATGAACCGATTAACGGCAGTGACTTTGGCAGCGTGGGCCACCTTGGGTCTGGCCCTGAGTGCAGGCTCGGCCGTGGCCCAGATTGCGCCCTCCAGCGACGCACCCGTCGACGTGACCGCCGATCGTCTTGAAGCCCTTAACGAAGAGTGCCGGGCCATCTGGAGCGGCAGCGCCGAGGCCGTGCAAGACCAGAGCCGCCTGCGCGCCAACACCATCACCCTGATCAATGCCAAGACGGCAGGCCGCTGCGGCGTGCTCGACCGGATGGAAGCCGTCGGCGAGGTCTTTTATGTGACCCCCCAACAGACGGTGCGTAGCGATTCTGCCATCTATACGGCTGCCAACGACACCATCGTGATGAGCGGGCAGGTGGTGGTGGCTCAGGGCACCAATGTTCTACGCGGGGACCGCCTCAGTATTGTGGTCAAGACCGGCAAGGCGACGATGGAAACGGGGGCCAAGGGTCGCGGAAAGCCCGGACGCGTGCGCGGGGTCTTCTATCCCAATAAAAGCAGCACGCCCCCAGCCCCTGCGCCCAAGCCATAGGCTAACCGATGGCCCTTCCCCCGCTCGATACCTTGAACACCGGCCTGCCCACTGACAGGGCAGACGGCCTTCTGGTGGATCATATCGGCAAGTCGTTCCGAGGCCGACCCGTGGTCAAAAGTGTTTCCTTGCGCCTGCGACGCGGTGAGGTCGCCGGGCTTCTGGGACCCAATGGTGCAGGCAAGACCACCTGTTTCTATATGATCACGGGCCTAATTCAGGCCGACTACGGCTCGATCTATCTGGATGGCGAGAACATTACCGAACTGCCCATGTATCAGCGCGCGCGGATGGGTGTTGGCTATCTGCCGCAAGAGGCCTCGATTTTTCGCGGCATGACCGTCGAGCAGAACGTCATGGCTGTGGTCGAGATGCGCGAACAGGATGATCGCAAGGCCAAGGCCGTGGTCAAGGACCTGTTGGCCGAACTTCGTATTGATCATTTGAAAAATCAGCCCGCCGTGGCCCTGTCCGGCGGCGAGCGGCGGCGGGTCGAGATCGCCCGCGCGCTCGCTAGCGAACCGGCCTTCATGCTGCTCGACGAGCCCTTTGCAGGGATCGACCCACTGGCCATTGCTGATATTCGCGAAGTGATCCGCTATCTCAGCACGCGCGGCATCGGCATATTGATCACCGACCACAATGTCCGCGAGACGCTGGACATTATCGACCGGGCCTCGATCATTCATGCTGGGGAAGTGCTGTTTGAAGGCTCGCCCGACGAGATCCTCGCCGACCCCGAAGTGCGCCGCGTCTATCTTGGCGATCGCTTCGATTAACAGGCTCGAGGCCGCAAGGATAGCGCCCTCACCCTAGGGGCGCGATAATTTGTTAACCATAAAAGTTCATCCTCTGATGAACCCGTAAGGGACTTCGGATCATCGATCTTGGTCCCACCACCGCCCGTCTAGGACCCTGAACAAACCACCATGGCGCTCGCCGCAAGATTGGATATTCGCCAGGGACAGGGCCTGGTCCTAACGCCTCAATTGCAGCAGGCGATCAAACTGCTGCAACTTTCCAATCTTGAGCTAGAGGCCTTTGTCGAGGCCGAAATTGAACGCAACCCCCTGCTTCAAAAGGATGATCGCGACACCGAGACCGAGGTCGAGGCAATGGCCGAAGTGCCTCTCAGCCACGACATGGCCACCGACCGCATCTCTGATACCGATGCCACAGAAGCTATGGATGCCGATCATCGCGACCTCTTTGCCGACGCCTCCCCCGGTGAACGCTCCAGCGGCGAAGGCGGAGAGGCCATGCAGGCAGGGGGCCAGATCGATTGGTCCAAGGCCGGAAGCGGCGGCAGCTTCGATAGCGACGGCGATTTCGAAAATCTGCTGACCAAAGAAAAGACCCTTAACGAACATCTCGAAGAGCAGATGCATCTGGCGCGGCTGGATGGACCGGACCGCGCCATCGCTGCGGTGCTGATCGATAGTGTCGACGAGGGCGGCTATCTGCGCGCCGACCTGACTGATCTGGCCTCGCGGCTCGGCTGCGATCTGCCCCGCGTCGAGGCGGTACTGACTCGCCTGCAAGGGTTCGAGCCGACCGGCGTCTTTGCCCGCGATGTGCGCGAATGTTTGATGCTTCAATTAAAAGAAAAGGACCGGTTCGATCCGGCCATGGCGGCCCTGCTGGACCGTCTGGACCTGGTGGCGCGGCGGGACATGGCCGCCTTGCGCGAGGTCTGTCAGGTCGATGATGAGGACCTGCGCGAGATGATCGCCGAATTGAAGGCCCTGACCCCCCGCCCCGGCGCGGCCTTTGGATCAGATACCCCTCCGACCGTTGTTGCCGACGTCTTTGTCCGTGAAGGCCCGGGCGGGATCTGGTTGGTCGAGCTCAACAGCGACACCCTGCCCCGCCTGTTGGTCGATCAACGCTACCATGCTGAGATCGCCGGCAAGGCGCGCAATGAGGCAGACAAGACCTTCGTGTCCGAGTGCCTGTCCTCGGCCAACTGGCTGGTGCGAAGCCTTGACCAGAGGGCTAAGACCATTCTCAAGGTTTCCAGCGAGATTGTCCGCCAGCAGGATGGCTTCCTTGCCTATGGTGTCGAGCACCTGCGACCCTTGAACCTCAAGACCGTCGCTGATGCCATCGGCATGCACGAATCCACCGTCAGCCGCGTGACCTCGAACAAATATCTGTCGACACCGCGCGGGGTGTTCGAGCTGAAGTTCTTCTTTACCGCCGCGATCCAGTCGTCGGATGGGGGCGAGGCCCATTCGGCCGAAAGCGTGCGCCATAAGATCAAGCACCTGATCGACGGCGAACAGATCACCCGTAAGGTCCTGTCCGATGATCGTCTGGTCGAGATCTTAAGTGCGACGGGCGTCGATATTGCCCGGCGAACCGTGGCCAAATATCGCGAGGCTTTGCGCATCCCCTCCTCGGTGGATCGCCGCCGCCTGATGCGAGATGCGCACTAGCGACACCCGACGACGCACCTTTCGTGCGGTGCCGATAACGTGATCTCAAAGGGCGTCCAAAAGGGGGCTGGGACCTTTCGGCGCGATTGACTTGCCCCGCCCCCCGGGTGTGGACTGGGTGCATGAAAGTCTTGGTATCCGGCAAACATGTCGACGTCGGCGAGGCCTTGCGTTCGCGGGTTTCGGACGAAATTATGAGCAGTATTGGCAAATATTTTGACCGAGGCGGTAATGCTGAGGTCGTGGTCTCACGCGAGGGTCATGCCTTCCGTGTCGACTGCACAGTGCATCTGGCCTCGGGGCAAACCCTTCTGAGCCATGGCTTGGGCCACGATGCTCATGCCGCCTTCAGCACCGCGCTCGACAAGATCGAAACCCGGATCCGGCGCTATAAGCGTAGGCTGAAGAGCCACTCAATCGCGGCCAATCACAAACAGGCCGAATCAGCCGCCTTCTTCGTCCTGCGGGCGCCTGAGTCCGACATTGATGACGCGGATGGCTGGGATGATGATCACGAAGCCCATAACGGCCATGAGGCCCCAAAGGGGATGGTCATCGCGGAGTCCGAAGCCCAACTCAAGACTCTGACCGTTTCTATGGCAGTTATGGAGTTGGACTTGACTGAATCCCAGACAATCGTGTTTAGAAATGCCGCACATGGCGGTTTGTCAGTGGTATACCGCCGACCCGATGGGAACATAGGGTGGATCGACCCCCAACGCACGCAATCTGCGTTGAAAGCGGGCTAAGCGACAGCAGTCTTTCTAAAGACTCGCCCGCCTAGAACGTCAGTCGGGGTAGAGCGGGTTTTAGAGTGAGTGTCTTGATGCAAATCGGCGATCTGTTGGACGTGGATGCGATCATCCCTCAGGTGAACGCACCGTCCAAGCGACAAGCGCTCGCGCTGATTGCTGATGTGGCAGCACGTCGCTTCGACCTAAAGGCATCTGAGGTCTTGGAGGCCTTGCTCGAGCGTGAGCAACTTGGCTCGACCGGCGTCGGTCATGGGGTTGGTGTTCCCCACGCAAGGCTCAATGGCCTCGAGCGGATGAGGGGCGTCTTTGTGCGTCTCGAAACACCGATCGACTTCAAGGCCGTCGACGAACAGCCCGTCGACCTACTCTTTGCCCTCTTTGCACCCGCTGATGCGGGGGCAGAGCATTTGCGAGCCCTAGCTCGGGTCAGTCGCATCTTGCGTCGTCCGGCATTACGCGAACAACTTCGTCAGTCCCATACAGCCGACGCCCTTTTCGCCCTTCTGGTGCAAGAACAGGAAGCGTCGGCCGCTTAGGCCAAGCCCTTTGTGAGCCTAGTGGACCGATACCGGGGCCATCTCATGGGCTAGGGCCGCCGCCACAGCAGAGTCTCTATCGCCAAGGATCGCGAGACAGGCACCGTTAGCGCCATGCACGGCATATAGAATCTGCTCAGGGTCGACCTGCCATCCTGACAAGTCCTCAATCGGCGCTGAGGCAAGGACCTGTGCGGCCTTAACCGGGCGGACATAGACCATGTGAGGAGCGCCCAAGGCGGTGAACTCTTCTACACTCAATTTCAGCGTCATGATGACCGCTTCCTTCTCACAAAACCTCAAGCCCGTTGGCGCTTCAGCCCAACGTCTTGATGGGAATTTCTCGGATCAGCCTTTCGGGCTGCGGACGGTTTAGATCGATATGGAGCAGCCCATGTTCCATACTCGCCCCCTCCACCACCATCCCGTCCGCCAAGACGAAATTGCGGATGAAATTGCGGGCGGCGATGCCTCGGTGCAGATAGGCGCGATCTGCACCGCTTGGGCTACGGTCCTTGTCGCCTCGTCCGGTGACGACCAGTTGGTTATCCTCGACCGTGACCGAAAGCTGCTCAGGCGTGAACCCCGCAACGGCCAATGTAATACGTAAGCATCCCTCGGACCGTTCTTCGACATTGTAGGGCGGATAGCCTTCGGCCGCCGCCTTTGCGGCCCGTTCGATCAGAGCGCGGGTGTGGTCGAAACCCAAAAGGAACGGACTGTCAAACAGGATGGTTCGGTTCATAGGCGAAGCCCTCAGGGGGAAAAGCGACTTCGTTGTCCACAGATCACCCGAAACGGCATGGCCCATGATCCAACGTTTATACAGATGGCCATGGCTCGTAGAGGTTTCAAGATGATGGCCTCAGATTGACCCTGACCCTGCCCGGTTCTAATCTTAGCGCTTAGGATCATTCCGCCCAGCCTCGCCTTTGAAAGCCGAAAATGGCCATCGCCGCCCGCGTCAAACCGACCGACTATTTCACGCCCCAAGAGTGGAACCGTCTTTCGGCCCGCTCGTCATGGAAGGGTCTGGCTCTGGTCGCCCATGGATGGGCCGTTGTCGGCCTGACCATGGTCGTGGGGGCCCTTTGGCCGATGACCATTCCCTTTGGCATCATGATTGTCGGTGCCCGCCAGCTTGGCCTAGCGATCCTACAGCATGACGCCGCCCACGGCGCGCTGCACCCCAATCTCAAAATCAATGATTGGGTGGCCGAATGGTTCTGTTCGCCGGGGGTTCAGCGCTACCGCGACTATCACCTGCAGCATCACAAGTTTGCCCAGCAGGCCGAGGATCCCGATCTGGTCCTATCGGCACCGTTTCCGATCAAACCGACCTCTCTGCGTCGCAAGATCGCCAGGGACCTAACCGGCCGCACCTTTTTCAAGCAGCGGTTCGGATCGTCCTATAACCGCATCAAGAACCGCGAGCCGGGACAGCCGATCCTGCCCCTGATCACAGCAGAACTGCGCCGCCATCGCCGGTTCCTGATCGCCAATGGTCTGGGCCTGACGGTCTTTAGCCTTGTGGGCTATGGCTGGATCTATGTGGTCCTGTGGCTGGTGCCGATGGCCACCTGGTTTCCGATGATTACGCGGCTGCGCAACATTGCCGAACATGCCCTCGTGGCCAAGGACGAACCGGACCCCCTGCGCCATGCCCGCACGACAAAGGCCAACCTGATCGAGCGGATGTTGATCGCGCCCTATTGGGTCAACTATCACTGCGAGCACCACATGTTCATGCACATGCCGTGCTGGAACCTGCCCAAGGCCCATAGGCTCCTTGCCGCCAAAGGCGTTACCGCCCAGATGGAGGTCCGAACCGGATACCGGACCGTGCTTACGGCAGCGGCCTCGGCGGCGTGAGATCGGAGCCGAGGCCTAGAGGCCGCCGGGCTTGCATTCGGTTTTAAAGAACTTCTCGATTTCGAGCAGTTGCGTCTCACCATCCTTCGGGCCGAAGGTATCGAAAGTATGGCCCATATCAGGCATTTCTAGATATTTGTGGGGCTTACCTGCAGCCTTGAGGGCGGCAACGAATTTGCGGGATTGGTCGATATCAACAATCCGGTCTCGATCACCGTGATAGACAAAGATCGGAATTGAGACCTTGTCCACGTTACTCAACGGATCAAGACCATCAACGGACGGGCGCTGATATTCCCGCTGGAAACGCCCTTCGCTCGTAAGACCTTGGAATTTTCTTATCTCAGACAGACCGGCTCCGGCCACCGAACATTGATAGAGACCATTGGGCCGAATGGCGGCAACAAAACCTGCATATCCGCCATAGGAATAGCCGAAGAGCGCCATCCGGTTCTTGTCGGCATAGCCCTGATCGACCAACCATTTGGCCGCATCATCATTATCATCCTGCATGGCCAGCCCCCACTGGCGGTCGCCTGCGCGATTGAGTTTATCACCCCAACCGTCAGACCCTCGAAACTGAGGTTGAATGACCACATAGCCGCGCGTGGTGAAATAGGACGTCCAACCGGAGACGTCCCAACCAATGTCGTCACGCGCCCAAGGCCCGCCATGAGGCAACACGATGGCCGGATAGGGACCTTTGCCGTACACCGCTTCAGATGGCGTGTGCAAAAAGGCGGGGATCATCATTCCGTCCCGGGCCTTATATTGCACCAACCGAGACGGTCCCGCAGCCTTCAGATCCAGATTGGGACGGGATCGGCCCAAAAGCGTCAACCTAGACCCATCGGTCAGAAGATAAAATTCAGGCGGAAGCCCGGGTCCTTCGCGTTCGACGACGACATATTTCAGATCATCAGACCAATCAATAATATCGACTGAGGCGTCAGGCACATATTTGAGCTTGGCCGACGTACCTGTCGCTATATCCATCCACAGGATGGTTTGCTCAGACTGTTTGAGCGAGACCTCAATAGACTTGGCGATAGAGGCGAACCGGTCATCGGTCCAAAAGATGCGTCTTTTCTCTGCAGCATATCTGAAGCCGACAAGGTCACCCGCTGTCGTAAAGACAGGACCAAGGGCATCAAAAAGTTTGTGAGAAAAGACCGCCTCAAGGACCTTGCGCGCAGCAATATCATACTCAAAAACCTGGGTCTTGTCGCCACCTTCGGGTCGCTTGGAAATATAGATGATGTTCGGGTCGTTGGTGAACCCAACGACCGATACCAGATTGCGGTCCTTGGCAAAGGATCGGAAATGTTCATCCCAAACCCCAGATACGGGATTGCGCAGCCAAACCGCCAGATAGGCCTTGCCATTTTCGAAATTGATCTCTTGTCGGGCGCGCAGTTGCCCCGTGCGATCAAGCTGGTTTCCTCCAAACCGACTAGACCCCCTGGACACGCGCTCGGCCGAGCCTGCATAGACGTCCACCTTGTAAATATCGCCCTGGCTTTGGTCCTCAACCATGATGTGTTTGGGATCATTGGGGAGACGACTCAGGATCGACGAATTTCCGAGGCTATTTCTGAAATCATCAACTGCCGAAGTGGTTTTTTTCTCCGGCAAGGCCGGGTTCCAGCGCTTGCCCTCCAAATCCGTGATCAACACCTTGCCAAGGTGGGTCCTTATGGAGCCGTTCGTGTAGAGTTGTTGGACGCCCACACCCAGCCGATCATTTTTAATAAAATCAACACCCAATATCTCCGTTTTGGCGGCACCTAAAACGGTTGGCGGCTTGCTGGGATTTGCCGTTTCCCAGATCGAAATATAGCGGTTCGTCCCGTCTGGAGAGGTGATGGCAGCCAGATGTTTGCCATCAGGCGATAGGCTCAAGCGATCAATTGCTGGCGCTTTGGTCAGCTCCCATGCCGAAGGTGGGGTCGGGCTCTGAACGGCTGTCGGGGTTTGCGCAAGAGCTGTCGAGCCTAGGCCCGCGCTACCCATCATGACGACAAGCCCTAGGGTGGTGCGCGCGAAACCCATCATATCCGCCTCCTTCGTTTCATGCCGCCAGATACATCACGGCCTTGAAATCATCTTTAAGTAGGATTTAAGTTTAAGCAATTTCAAAATGCGGAGACAGCGGTTCGGGTTGGGCTGACCGCCATTGTGACTCAAAAGTGACAGGCCAAGGCAAACAGCGCCGCCTTCACACTCTAGATTGTCGTTTGAAAAACTTTCCCATAGAACTTGATTATCTAGAGGTGTTTTTACGAAGTCACGATTTAGAATCGTAACGCGCCTCAGCCGGAAACTGTGGGGCAATCATAATGAAAATTCGGACGCAACTTTTGAGATCAACCATCATTGCAGGCCTTGTTGGCCTGACCTCGATCGCTTCGCCGGAGCTGGTTTTGGCGCAGACGACGACAGCAGCCACCGATGACAAGGCCACTGAACAAACGGCGACTACAACGCAAGCGGCACCTGATGAAACCGAGGAGTTGGTGGTCACCGGCTCGCGCATTCGGCGCACGGCCTTCACCAGTAACTCACCGCTTCAACTCATCACGGCCGAGCAGTCGACGCTCGAGGGATTGGTTGACACCACTGAAATTATCCAAGGGTCTTCCATAGCGGGTAATGCCCGGCAGATTGACAATTTCTACACCGGCTTCGTCACCAATGGCGGATCGGGCATCAACACCATATCGATTCGCGGACTAGGCGAACTGCGCACCCTCGTGCTGCTAAATGGCCGTCGAGTCGGTCCAGCCGGAACGCGCGGACAGGTAGGCGCGGTGGACCTCAACGTTCTTCCCTCGGGATTGATTGACCGGATCGAATTACTCAAGGACGGCGCATCGTCCATCTATGGCTCAGATGCCGTCGCTGGCGTGGTCAATATCATTACCAAGAAAAATCTGGATGGCGGGGAGGCTGAGGTCTATACCAACCTCAATCAAGAAGGTGGCGGCGAACAGTATCAGTTCGACATCTCTCAAGGCTGGACCTTTGATCGCGGCTACCTGAACCTCGGCGCAAGCTTTTTCCAGCTAAAACCCCTCCGGTACAGTGACCGCGATTACTTTTCTTGCCCACAGGACTATGTGTTCGATGCCTCAACCGGCGTACGCCTAGACCTCATCGACCCAGTCACGGGTGGCTTCAAGTGCCAGGGTACCCTGTCGGGTCGGGTAGATAATCAGTCGACGAGCCGGTACTATGTCTACAATGATAGTGCCATTGCTGGTGGCGGTATTGGTAAGACAGACTTGGCCGGATTAACGCGTGTTGGTGCCGTTTTTACTGGTAACCCTGCGGATACGCGCGCAAGCTTAGCGCTCAACCCAACCAACGATCCTCGCCTGCAAAGCCGAACCGCCATTTCGCCGGTGGAACGGACGACCTTCACGGCCAATGGCTCCTTTGACCTTACGGCTACAACCGAACTCTACGCGGAACTGATGCTCAATCGCCGCGAGTCGTCTCAGAGCAATTGGCGGCAGCTGTTCCCGACGGTTCATTTCAACAATCCGAACAACATTTTCCGGGTGGGTAATCCCAAGGGTTATGCGCCAGGTTTTGGTCGGTCGATCATTCTGCTGCCCTTCGATAGCGCTCAGACAGTGAATTACTCACGGCTTGTGGTTGGTGCGAAGGGAACGGTGCCAGACATCGGGTTCCTCAAGGGGTGGGATTGGGACCTTGTGGGTCAATTTGCCAAGTCTGACGGGGAATATGGCTCAAACTTCATCTATAATGATCGCGTTCTCGCCACGACCGGCGCAACCGCCTGCAACGTAGCCCTGTTAACAACGGCAACGGCCTGCCCAGCAGGCGGTGTCGACTATTTCCGCCGCAGCGCCGTGGAAACGGGCACCTTTACACCCGAAGAGGCGGCCTTCCTGTTCGGTTATGAAACCGGCCAGACGGACTATACGCACCAATTTATTGAAGCTACAGTCGCTGGCAGCCTTTTTTCCCTGCCTGCGGGCAATCTCGGAGCGGCCCTTGGCGTCCAGTTCCGCAAGGAAGAGATCGACGACAAGCCGGGCGAACAGGCCAGAACCAGCAACTCTTGGGGCTTGACCTCTGCAGGTCGAACAGCCGGTTCCGACACCATCAAGGAGGTCTTTGCGGAATTGGAAGTGCCGATCTTTAAAGGCCTCCCCATCGCCGAAAGTTTGACCCTGAACTTCTCCAGTCGTTACAGCGACTATGAGAGCTACGGTGGCAATTCCACCTATAAGGTCGGTCTCAATTGGCAGGTTTTGCCGTCCGTTCGGCTAAGGATCAGTGACGGAACCTCGTTTAGAGCGCCATCGCTCTATGAGCTCTATCTTGCCAACCAGAGCAGTTTCTTGAGTCAATCCAATATCGACCCCTGTATCAAATGGGGTGAGAATGAATCCTCCTTTACGGCCGCCAACTGCGCGAAAGACGGCATACCCCCTGACTACAGTGCGCTCGGCACAGGCTCCGCAACTATTTTTACCGGCGGCGGCAAGGACAATCTCAAGGCAGAAACAGCTAGCTCACGAAATTTCGGCGTCATATTTACACCGAGTTTTGTTAACCTGAATATCGCAATAGACTATTTCGACCTCTTGGTCGAAAATCAGGTCGACCAATTCGGCGCAGGCAATATTGTAACAGCTTGCTATGCTCTACCCAATTTCCCAAATAATGACGCGTGCTCTCTGTTCCAAAGAGACAGGGATCCAAAGTCACCATCGCTCTGGAGCATTCTTTCGGTCAAAAATAATTACATAAATATCCAAAAACAGGCTCAACGCGGCCTCGATCTGACCACGCGGTTCGTCCATGAATTCACGGACTCCAAATTGACAATCGATAGTGAGTTTTCTTGGATTCTCGATTGGACGACGGCCTATACGACGAAAGCAGAGGTCGAAAGAAATGGTCGTCTCGCCTTCCCCGATTTCAATGGCGAGATCAATGTCCGATTGGACAAAGGCGATTGGACCTATTTTTGGGGAATGGATGTGGTCGGAAAGTCGTCCGAGACTGGCTATTACGAGCAGGATACCTACACCAGTTACCGCAGTACTTTGGTCCCATACTACTCTAAACAGTTTGCTGAATTCCAAGTCACCCACAACGCCTCGATTCGCAAAAAGTTTGACAAATGGACGGCTCAGATTGGCGTTCAGAACCTCTTTGATGAAAAGCCACCCTTTATCTCCACCGGTGGCCCCGCCCGGGTCGGCAATACAGCCCTCACTTCATCCTATGACTCCATCGGTCGTCGTATGTTCGTGAATATTGGTCGGCGTTGGTAGGATCGGCGAGCAACCAACAGAGCAGGCGGCGAGAGCAATCTCGCCGCCTTTTTTGTCGCCCGAACGGCCCCCAGATCAGGTCAGCAGCACGACCTTAACGCAATCGCCGTGATGTTGAGCCACCACAGCCTCGTTGATTTGGTCCAGCGGGAAGGTCTTGATCAGACGCTCAAGGGGCAGACGGCCTTCACGCCAGTGTGTCATCAGTTCGGGCAAGAAGACGTCTGGATCACTATCCCCCTCGATAATGCCGCGCACCGTCTGTCCAAAGGTGAGGACCGTACCCAGATCACCGGGCATGGGGGTCCCTGCTGGCGGGATGCCAACAATGCCAAAGACGCCCTTCGGGCCAAGGCAGGCCATGGTTGCGGTCAAGGTGTCGGGGCGGCCGGTCGTGTCAAAGGCATAGTCCACCCCAATGGCAAGGATGGCGCGCACGGCGGCGGCCAGATCCGGCTCGGCCACCGGATCAATGACATGGGTTGCGCCTAGCTCGAGGGCGAGGCTGCGGCGCACGGCGTGGGGCTCGACGACAATGACCGTGCCGCAGCCTTGAATCTTCGCGCCCATGACCGCACTCAGACCCACGGCCCCGCCGCCAAGGATCAGGAGGCTGGAACCGGCCTCACAGGCCAGAGCATTCATTATACCGCCCGCCCCTGTCTGGATGCCGCATCCCATCGGACCGGCGATCTCAAAGGGCATGTCGGCGGGCAGTTTGATGACATTGCGCTCATAGGTCAGGGCGTGGGTCGCCAAGGAGGACTGACCAAAGAAGTTACTGGCCAGATCTGCCCCGTCCCGATGGATCGATTTGGAGCCATCCAGCCTCATGCCGATATAGTTCATGGCCGGCATCGAATGGCAGTAGGCCGGGTCGCCGCTCTGGCAGCGGGCGCAGGCTCCGCAGGAGCGGAAAGTGATCGCCACCCGGTCGCCTGCAACCACCTTGGTGACGCCAGACCCCACCGCCTCGACCACGCCCGCCCCCTCGTGCCCGAGCACAGCGGGAAGCGCAAAGGGCATGGCCCCGTCGCGTGCGACAAGGTCCGTGTGGCACAGACCCACCGCATGGATGCGGACGCGAATCTCGTCGGTGCGGGGCTCATCGAGCTCGACCGTCTCGAGGGTGAAATCCGCGCCCGGTGTGCGGGCGACTGCAGCTGTAATCTTCATGGGGGTTTCTCGCCTAAATCTTTGTCTTTTAGCTTATCGCCATTTAGATAGAGTTTGATGTGACCCGCAAGGCTGCTGCCTGACGGTCGTAAAGATCGCTGCAACCGCGCCATCACGCACGGACCAGCGCCCCTTTTGGAGGACAAGCCGTTGAGCACCCAAGACCTCGCTATCGCCCCGGAATTGGCCGTCAATCTGGTGGATCCTGTGGCCTATGCCGATGATCGTCTGCACGACACCTACACCTGGCTTCGCGCCAACAACCCTCTGGGCCGGGCCCATATTGATGGGTTTGAGCCGTTCTGGGTGGTGACCAAACATGCCGACATCCTCGAGATCAGCCGCCAGAACGACCTGTTCCATAGCGGCGACCTGCCCACGACCCTGACCACCATTGAGGGTCTGGCGCGGACCAAGGAGATCACCGGCGGCAGTCCGCACCTGATCCGCTCACTGGTCCAGATGGATGCTCCGGACCATCCCAAATATCGCGCCCTGACCCAGGGATGGTTCATGCCGCAGAATATCCGCAAGCTGGAAGACCAGATCCGCGCCATTGCCAAGGCCTCGGTCGACCGGATGGCCGCCCATGGTGCGGCCAATGGCGGGCGCTGTGACTTTGTGCGCGATGTGGCCATGGGCTTTCCCTTGCATGTGATCATGAGCATCTTGGGCGTGCCGGAAGAGGATGAGGGCCGCATGCTGATGCTGACCCAAGAGCTGTTTGGGGCTCAAGACCCTGACACGGCCCGCAGCGTCGCCGCCATGACATCAGAGCAGTTCGCCATGATGATGCAGGCCATCGTCGCCGACTTTACCGGCTATTTCGAAGCCATCAGCGCCGACCGCCGGGCCAATCCGCGCGAAGATCTGGCCACCATCATCGCCAATGCCATGATCGACGGCGAGCCGATCTCGGCCTTCGAGGCCACCGGCTACTACATCATTGTCGCCACTGCCGGTCACGACACCACCTCCTCCTCCACAGCGGGCGGCTTTTGGGCCTTGGCGCAAGACCCGGCTATGTTGGCCAAGCTTCAGGCCGAGCCCGAACTGATCGCTGGCCTCGTCGATGAGGCCATCCGCTGGACCACCCCGGTCAAGACCTTCATGCGCTCGGCAACCGAAGACACCGAGATTGCCGGTCAAAAGATCGCCAAGGGTGACTGGATCATGCTGTGCTACGCCTCGGGCAATCGCGATGAAGAGGTGTTCGACGAACCCTTCGCTTTCCGCCCCGAACGCAACCCCAACAAGCATCTGGCCTTTGGCTATGGCGCGCACCTGTGCCTTGGTCAGCACCTAGCCAAGATGGAAATGCGCATCCTGTTCGAAGAACTGATCCCTCGCCTGAAATCGGTTAGTTTGGACGGCGAGATGAAGCTGACCCAAAGCACCTTCGTCAACGGCCCCAAGACCCTGCCAATCAAGTTCGAGATGGTTTAGGAGCAGACCCCCTACCCCGGCAATGCCGGTACTTCCCCCAAAGGGGGAAGATTTCGCTGTAGAACATCTTCCCCTTCTGGGGGAAGTGGCGCGCAGCGCCGAAGGGGGCCTTGTTTCCTTTTCCGTGTTCCCCGCGAAAGCGGGGGGCCAGACCTTACGCACCGCCGGATCGTTGATGCACCATCCTCGTCCTTCGCCAGGCTCAGGATGAGGATGAATGTGAGGGGGGTGGATGCCCCCTCACCCAACCCTCTCCCCCAAGGGGGCGAGGGCTTTATCGCTCTAGCCCTCTGCCTGTCGGAGAGGGTGGGGTGAGGGCCTTTCTTGTTTCCTTGAAGAAAGAACCCCTAAGCCGGCCTAAACCCCACAATCACGTTCCGACCCTTCTCGTCCTGCCCAAGGGTCATCACCGAGCCCAGCGGTTCTTGGGCAATCATCGCGCCAACAATATCGCCATTATCGCTCATGGCCGCGACCCGCGCGCCGTCCGCTGTCCGCGCCACGACAACCGCGCGGGGAACAGGGCCGCTATAGTCGATGGTGTAGCTTTCCATCGAGACCTCACCGCTCGCCTGTTCAACGAGAACCGGGGCGGGCCAGGCGTCGATCTGAGCCTGCAGGGCCTTGCTGCTGAAAGGGGCCCAGGCCTTAGGCTTGGTCGAATAGACCCCGACCGAATATTTCGACAGGAAACCACCATTGGCCGCGAGCAAGCCCATGGCCCCGGGCTTGGCGCGCAGAGCCCGAACCATGCTGGCCAAGCCATGCATAGAATAGTTATTCCCCGCCCCGCCAAAGAACGGCAATCCGCCGGTTAGGGTCAGGCCACGTGGACCATCCGCCGCCAGCCCAAAGGCGTCACAGATATTGAACACTGCAATGGGGAAGCAGCTATAGAGGTCAAAGATCTCAATATCGGACATGGTCAGCCCCGCCAGCGACAGGGCCTGCTTGACCGCCTCGACCGAGGCTGGACTGGCCCCCAGATCTTGCCGTTCAATGATGGTGCGTTCCTTGACGTCCGCGCCGCCGTGCAGATAGACCCAGCGATCCTCGGGCACGCCCAGTTCGCGCGCCTTGCCGACAGAGGTCAGCAGCACTGCCGCGCCCTGATTGGCCTGATCGCGTGAGACGACGCGGCGGGGGAAGGGATCGCAGATCAGGCGATTGCGGCCCGTCACCGTGGCGATCTCCTCGGCGGTAAAGACCTCTTGCGACATGGCATGGGGGTTGGTGTGGGCCACCTCGGTAAAGGGTGCAAAGAGCTTGCCCATCTCTAGCCCATAGGCAGCGCGGTCTAGGCCCCTCTTGGCCCGGCGAGCATTTTCGAACAGGGCATAGGCTTGGATCGGCGCGCGCACGCCGTGCTTGGTCAGGTCCACGGTCAAGAGGCCCTCAAGCCCATAGCCGCGATCTTCCATCTGTCCGCCGATGGTCTCGGACCAGTCGCGGCTCTCGCCCTGAGATTGGAGATTGCGGACCGTCGAAATGGCTTCGGAGCCAAAGATCAGGGCCATGCCGGTGCGCCCCTCGGCGATGGCGTGGCAAAGCTCGGTGACCAGATGCTGTGGCCCCTGCCCGCCGGTCACTTCCAAGATCGCATGGGCTGGATCAGCCCCGACCCGCTTTGCCACTGCACGGGGCATATTGTCGGCGCAGCCAAAGGGCGCCACCGCTCCCGGGGTAGAGATTTCAAACTGCCGGATCGCTGCGACCAGATCGATGTGAGCGGCAAGGCCCCCGCCCGTCAAGGCATCCTCACACGCGGCTCGCCCCGCCCGCGCGGCCAGCTCGACCGGAGAGGCCGCTGAATAGTCAGCCGCGTCGATCCGCTCGGACGCCTCACCAACGCCAATCAGGATAGGGGTGTGATCAAAGGCCGTCATGGGAGCAGACATGGGGGGCTTCCTCTCGCGCTTATGCTCTTGTCGGTCCTTGGTAGCGCAAGGCTAAGGCTGGCGAAAGACTGCCCTTAGGTGATCCGCCCCTAGGCTCTAAGGCTGTGGCCGCTAACTTCGGCACCAACATCCTTGGGCAGGGCTAAAAACAGCGGCAGGGCCAGAAAGGGCATCAGGCCAAGGCCGATGAAGGTCAGGCGGATGGCGCTGTCCTGCGCCATATGGGCTCCGTTCGGACTGACCAAGACCTGCAGAAGCGAGGCCGCCAAGCCGACGCCAAGGCTCTGGGCCAGGGGCTGAGACATGCCCAGTAGGACGCTGCCGCTGCTCATATCGGCCTGTTTGACATCGACATAGGCCAGAGCTCCAAGGGCCGTGAACTGCAAGGAGCGGAAGAAGCCGCCGATCAGCAGGATCAGGATGATCAGGGCGTGGGGGGTGGAGCGGGTAAAGAGCCCATAGGTCAGGACGCTGGCTCCGACGATCACCGAATTGACGGTCAAGACGGTGCGAAAGCCGAACCAGCGGATGATCGGCCTGGCGGTGAACTTCATCAGCAGGGCCGCCGCCGCACTGGTAAAGGTGATCAGGCCGGTGGCAAAGGCGCTTAGGCCAAAGGAGACCTGCAACAACAGGGTCAGCAAGAAGGGCGAGGCCCCGATGACCATGCGCGGAAACTGCCCCCCGACCACCGAGGCAAAGAAGCTTCGGGTCCCCATCAAGGACAGGTCGACAATCGGTGCCTCAGTGCGCCGCGCATGGCGGACATAGAACACCGCACAGAGGCTGCCCAGCGCGATCAGTCCGGTCACAACCGGCCAGGGCAAGAGGTCATGACCCAGATTTTGCAAGCCATAGACCAGCGCCGCCAAGCCAATGCCGCTGAGCAAAAAGCCCTTCACATCTAGGCGATGGCGCACGGTCTCGCGAATATCGGGCACATAGAGGCTGATCAGGACCAGAGCGGCCAAGCCAATGGGCACATTAATAAAGAAGATCCAGCGCCAAGAGCCATAGGTGACAAAGAACCCGCCCAAGATCGGACCGATCACCGGCCCCAAGAGGGCGGGCATGGTCAGATAGGACATAGCCCGGACCAGGTCAGACTTCTCAACGGTTTTCAGCAGGATCAATCGCCCGACCGGCAACATCACCGCTCCAGCCGCGCCGCCGAGCACGCGAGCGAGCACGAGCTGGGGGAAGGTCTGGGACAGGCCACAGAACATACAGGCGATGGTGTAGACACCAATCGAGGCGCGAAAGACCGTACGGCTGCCATAGCGATCAGCCAGCCAGCCACCGATCGGCAAGAATACTGCCGCGGCCAAGAGATAGGCGGTGATGGCGAACTGAAGCTGCAGGGGGCTCTCGTTCAGGGCCTTACCCATGGCCGGAAGGGCATTGACGATCACGGTCGCATTGAGCGTCTGGATCATCATGGCCGCCCCGATGATCAGAGGCACCAGCGCGCTGAACGGGGCGCTGGGTGATCCCGTCTCAGACTCTATGGCGGTCTTATCAGTCATTCAGCGCCTAGCCCTGAGGTTTAAACACCCTTTGGGCCCATCATGACCCCTAGAGCGCGGGGTGCAAACCCCATTCGCACCATGACCTAGGGGAAGCCCGGGCCCTATTGACGCGTATAGGGATCGTTCGGGCCGCCGATCCGTTCGAGCGTGACATGCAGGCCGCCCCGGTCCGGACGGGTCCAGACCATGTGCCCCTCGGCATCGAGCGCGCGGGTGACCTTTAGGCCCGGGATCGTAAAGGGCACATTGGGCCAGAGGACGGGGCGCAGGACAAAGACGCCCTTCTCATAGGTGACGATCACATGGATCGGCTTGGTATAGCCAAAGGCCGACACGTCGTGGATGGCGTTCTTAAAGGTGCCGTCGGCGCGGCCATCAGAGACGGTGCCGCCGCCCATATCGACAATCCGATTGCCGCACTGCTCGATCCGCTCGACATAGCCATAGATCGGGTCACCGGGCGGCGCCGTCTTGCCCCCGCGCTCCGCCCGCAAGACCTTCCAGATGCCGCGCAGGTCCGGCGCGCCGGGGCTTAGGGGCTCGGTACAGCGCGCCAAGACCGGCGCCGGAAAGGTCTTGCCATAACCCCCCGGCGGCGTATGGGCCACCGGAATAGAACTGGCCATCACCACCCCGGGCAAGGCCGCTGCCTCCTGACCCTCTGGCGCCGGAAGACAGGCGGTCAGGGTGGCTGCGAGGGCGAGGGCGGCGAAGGGGCGGAGCCTCTGGCGGGATGTGCGGTCAAAGTGCACCATTTGGTCCCCAGTCCCCACCGAAATGCCCAATAGGCGGGTTAAAGGCATCTGACTCATTGCTCAACCTATAGGTCAAAGATCACGCCGGCTACACGGCGGGCGGCGGCAAGAAGGTCGACTAGCGAAAGGGTACTTTGGCCGCTTGCTTCAGCCTGGTCGAGCAGCCGTTGCATGGCCGCAATCTTTTCGGCCCGTTCCTTTAGACTAAGGGGCAGGGAAACATTCATCGAAGCCATGGTCACACCTCTGACCCGCACCGTCTGGTATTTGGTAAAATTTGTCAAAACTCGCCGTGAGAACCGATCTATCAATTAAGGTGATTTATTTATAACACTTATAAATAGATCAAGTACATTGCTGTCGCACCCAATAGGCACCTCTCGGCCTTGCCAAAACTAACCCAATGGGGTATGTGACCCATGCAAACCGTCGCGGAAACGCCGACCTTTATGCGACAGACCGAGAAGCTGTTCAGCGAGCAGGAAAAACGCGAGCTGATTGATTTTCTCGCTGCCCATCCGCTGGCCGGGGATGAGATTCCCGGCACGGGCGGAGTTCGCAAGGTTCGGTTTGCCGCCTCAGGCCGTGGGAAACGAGGGGGTGCGCGTGTGATCTATTATTATCTTGATGAAACCATACCCCTCTACGCCCTTCTGGCCTATGCCAAGACATCCAAAGGCGACATGACCCCCGCTGAAAAGCGGACCGTTACCGCCCTCGTTTTTGCGCTCAAGTCCACCCGAAAGGTTTTACAATGACCACCCTTGGCGAAGACCTGATCCAATCCCTCAATGAGGCGCTTGCCCATGCCAAGGGTGAGGGGGCTGCGGTGGTGCATGAGCCAGTCCATCCGCGTGAGATCAGGCGGCGGGCCAAACTGACCCAAGCGCAGATGGCACCGCTCATGGGCATGAGCCTGTCGGGCTATCGCAAATGGGAACAGGGCCAGCGGCAAGTCAGCGGCCCAGCGGCAGCGCTACTGCGGATCATCGACAAGGAACCCGCAGCCGTCCAACGCGCCTTGGCGGGTTGAGCTAACCCCCAAATGGAAAACCCCCCGCCGGGTTGCGACGGGGGGTTTATGGTGGAGCTAAGCGGAGTCGAACCGCTGACCTCTTGAATGCCATTCAAGCGCTCTACCAGCTGAGCTATAGCCCCGAAGATATTCGGGTTTTACGTCGGGGGGCTTCCTGAGAAGTCCCCTTGAGGTCGCGGACACTATGCTGTGGGTTTCGTCCGATCAACCCCAAAAGAAAGTTTTTTTGATCGTCTGAGATCAAACCGTTCCAAGCCCCGAAAAGACCCGGCGAAACCGGACCTTTTCGGGCAGGAAAGGCGTTTAGTTGTCGAGGTCACCTTCGCCGGGCAGGCCTTCGATCTCGTCTTCAGGGAAGTCGTCATCCTCGTCCTCTAGGAACGGAACATCGTCTGCCTCTTCTTCGAGATCGCCATCTTCAGCAAAGTCGACGCCCAGATCGTCAGGCGAATTGGGGGTGGTCACACCGTCGGAATCGAGATCATCGACCTCCATCACGTCCGCATCAACAGCGGCGTCAATTTCGGGGGTCTCATCCACCTCGTCCTCGAAGCCATCGGGCTCCTCGGCGGACTTGACGGGTTTTTCGTCGGCATCCTCGTAGTCCGGCGTGGTCGACCGCGCACGGTTACGACGTGACTTCACAGCCTCTTCGGGATCGAAGGCGGTGGAGCACTTGGGACAGACGGCTGGCCTGCGGCCGAGGTCATAGAACTTGGCTTGGCAGTTCGGGCAAAGTTGTTTTGAGCCCAATTCGGGACTGGCCAATAGGATAGATCCTTTAAGAGCCTGTTTGATAAGCGGTCGGTCACTTGCCATGCGCTTATGCCGCTGTCAAAAGCAAAGCCCTAAAATTCGTCTTTGAGCGACATTATTTCGTAAGATCGGCCTGAAGGAGGCCTCCCACCGCCGATGACCGACGCCGTTCTCACCTCACGCCCCGGACATGCGCTTGTGGGCCGTGCCCGCGCACCGGGCGATAAGTCCATGTCCCACCGCGCCCTCTTGCTGGGGGCCTTGGCTAAGGGCGTGACCGAGATTGAGGGGCTGTTGGAAGGCGAAGATGTGCTGAACACGGCCAAGGCCATGCGCGGTTTTGGGGCCACGGTTGATCAGCTCGGTGAAGGCCGCTGGAGGGTCGAGGGTCAGGGCGGCTTTAGTGAGCCCAGCGACGTCATTGATTGCGGCAATGCCGGAACCGGCGTGCGCCTGATCATGGGGGCGGCGGCGGGCTTTGATCTGAGCGCCACCTTCACCGGCGATGCCTCCCTGCGCGGACGCCCGATGGGCCGGGTCCTGACGCCTCTGGGCCTGATGGGGGCCAGCTGGATGGGCCGCAGCGGCGGACGCTTGCCGCTGACGCTCAAAGGCGGGAATCTGAAATCTATCACCTATCGCCTGCCCATGGCCTCGGCTCAGGTCAAGTCCGCGGTGCTGTTGGCCGGGCTCCATGCCGAGGGCGGCGTCGAGGTGCAGGAACCTGAACCCACCCGTGACCACACAGAACGCATGTTGCGGGCCTTTGGTGTCACGGTCGATGTGACCGACACAAGCGATGCCCGGATCGTGCGGCTGGGCGCGGGTCAGAGCCTAACGGGAACCAAGGTGCGAGCCCCGGGCGATCCCTCCTCTGCCGCCTTCCCCATCGTCGCAGCCCTGATCACGCCTGGCTCACGCGTGACGATTGAGGGGGTGATGCTCAATCCCCTGCGCGCCGGGATCTTCACCACCTTGCAAGAGATGGGCGCGGACCTGACCATCGAGAACCTGCGCGAAGAGAGCGGCGAGCCGGTCGGCGACCTGACCGCCTGCTACAGCGCCCTGACGGGTGTCGAGGTGCCTGCCGAGCGCGCACCGGCCATGATTGACGAATATCCCATCCTCGCCGTGGCGGCGGCCTTTGCGACCGGCACCACCATCATGCGCGGCATTGGCGAGATGAGGGTCAAGGAAAGCGACCGCATCGCCCTGATGGCCAATGGGCTCAAGGCCTGCGGCGTCGATATAGAAGAAGAGCCCGAAGGCATGATCGTTCACGGCTCTGGCCAGCCGCCCAAGGGCGCGGCACGGATCACGACCAAGGGCGACCACCGGATTGCCATGTCCCATCTGGTGCTCGGTCTGGCGGCTCAGAGCGCGGTCACGGTCGACGAGCCTGAGATGATCGCCACCAGCTTCCCCACCTTCCACAGTCTGATGGCCGATCTTGGGGCCGATATCCGCGCATGAGCCCGCCTCTGGTCATTGCCGTGGACGGTCCTGCGGCCTCAGGCAAGGGCACCATCGCGTCCGGCCTCGCGGCCCTCTATGGCCTGCCCCATCTGGATACGGGTCTGCTCTACCGCGCCGTTGGCGTGGCGGTGCTGGCGGCTGGCGGGCGACTGGATGATGAGGCAGGGGCTGCCAAGATCGCCGCTAGCCTTGATCTGGCAAGGCTAGATCGGCCCGAATTTCGCACGCGCGAGGCCGGAGAGGCGGCCAGTCAGGTCGCCGTCCATCCGGCTGTGCGTCTTGCCCTTCTTAAGATGCAGCAAGACTTTGCCCGTCGCCCCGGCGGCGCGGTGATTGATGGGCGCGATATTGGCACCGTCATTGCGCCTGACGCGGTCGCCAAGCTGTTTGTCACCGCGACGCCAGAGGTGCGGGCCGAACGGCGCTGGAAACAGCTCACCGGCCAAGGCGAGAGCGTCTCGATGGCCGAGGTGCTCGAGGACATCCGCCTGCGCGACGCGCGCGACTCCGGGCGGGGAGCAGCCCCCCTGACCCAGGCTGACGACGCGGTCTTGCTCGATACGTCACAGGAGAGTATAGAGTCCGCCGCCGATGCAGCCCGCCGCATCGTCGAAGCTGCGCGCATCCGTTCCAACGGGTAATCCAACCGCGCTTTCGCTTCGCACGGCCGCGAGCATGACAGATGCGACAGAGACTCTCGGTAAGCCCTCATCAGGTCCTGCTGTAAGCTTCTGCCCATTGTAAGCATTTGATCCTGACCTCGGCTTAACCCCTAACCGAACGATCGACGCCGTTGATCAAGGACCGCAAGCGCGCGGTTTGGCATCGTTTCGTTCACAACCAAGATGAAAGACAGCATGGCTGAAACTATGAGCATGAACCCCTCGCGCGACGATTTCGCCGCGCTCCTGGACGAGGTCCTGGGCGGCCGCGACTTCGCCGAAGGCACCGTGGTGCAGGGCAAGATCGTTGGGATTGAAAAGGACTTCGCCATTGTCGACGTCGGTCTGAAGACCGAAGGTCGTATCCAGGTGAAGGAGTTCGGTGTTGACGCTGCGGGCAAGCCCACCGTCAAGATCGGCGATACGGTTGAAGTGTTCCTTGAGCGCGTTGAAAATGCTCTGGGCGAAGCCGTCATCAGCCGCGATAAGGCCCGCCGCGAAGAGGCTTGGACCCGTCTTGAAGGCGTGTTCGCCCGTCAAGAGCCTGTGGTCGGTGCCATTGTTGGCCGCGTCAAGGGTGGCTTCACCGTTGATCTGGGCGGCGCTTCTGCGTTCCTGCCCGGCAGCCAAGTCGATATCCGTCCTGTGCGCGACGTTGGTCCGCTCATGGGTAAGGAACAACCCTTCTCGATCCTCAAGATGGACCGTCCCCGTGGCAACATCGTTGTCTCGCGTCGCGCCATTCTGGAAGAGGCCCGCGCCGAACAGCGCACCGAGCTGGTTTCACAACTGCTCGAAGGCGAAATCCGCGACGGCGTCGTCAAGAACATCACCGATTATGGCGCATTCGTGGACCTGGGCGGCATCGATGGCCTGCTGCACGTCACCGACATGAGCTGGAAGCGCGTCTCTCACCCCAGCCAGGTTCTGGCCGTGGGCGACACCGTCAAGGTTCAGATCGTCAAGATCAACCCCGACACCCAGCGCATCAGCCTCGGCATGAAGCAACTGCAGTCCGATCCTTGGGATGGCGTCGAAGCCAAATATCCAATGGGCTCCAAGTTCATGGGCCGCATCACCAACATCACCGATTACGGCGCATTTGTTGAGCTGGAAGCCGGCGTTGAAGGTCTGGTCCACGTGTCCGAAATGTCCTGGACCAAGAAGAACGTCCATCCGGGCAAGATCGTTTCCACCAGCCAAGAGGTCGAAGTCGTGGTTCTCGACGTCGATCCTTCGAAGCGCCGGGTTTCGCTGGGCCTCAAGCAGGCCATGCCTAATCCTTGGGAGCAGTTCATCGAAACCCATCCCGTGGGCTCGACCGTCGAAGGCGAAGTCAAGAACGCCACCGAATTTGGTCTGTTCATCGGTCTGGAAAACGACATCGATGGCATGGTCCACCTGTCCGACATCGACTGGACTGCCGCTGGCGAAGAAGCCATTCAGCGCTACAAGAAGGGCGACGTCGTCAAGGCCAAGGTTCTGGATGTGGACGTCGAGAAGGAACGTATCTCGCTCGGCATCAAACAACTGGCCGGTGATCCAATGGCTGGCGACACCCACCGTAAGGGTCAGACCGTCACCGTCATCGTCACGGACGTCACCACTGGTGGCCTTGAAGTGAAGTTCGGCGACGAAAATGCGCCGATGACCGCTTTCATCCGCAAGTCCGACCTGAGCCGCGATCGTTCGGAGCAGCGCCCAGAGCGCTTCGCCGTCAACGACCGCCTCGACGCCCAGATCACCAACATCGACAAGGCCGCTCGTCGCGTCTCCCTGTCGGTCAAGGCTCTGGAAATGGCCGAAGAGAAGGAAGCCATCGAGCAGTTCGGGTCTTCGGACTCTGGCGCTTCGCTGGGTGACATTCTCGGTGCAGCTCTGCGCGAGAAAGCGTCTAAGGAATAGTCTAACACCCCTCAGGGTTAGGACCGTGGCGGCTTGGGAAACCAAGCCGCCATTTCTTTATTTGCAACAGAGCTAGAGCTCAAATTAAACGAACATTACATTTCTCTTCCTGCAACCCCTTGAAACCCTTTCGATTATCGACCATGGTCAAATCCATAGAGACGGGGGCCTCTCAATGATTAAGTCTGAACTGATCGCCAAGCTGGCGACCGAAAATCCGCACCTGACCCAAAAGGACGTTGAACGCGTCGTTGGCGTCATTTTCGACCAGATGATCGAAGCCCTGGAAGGCGGTGGCCGGGTTGAACTTCGTGGGTTCGGGGCCTTCTCCGTCCGCTCGCGTCCCGCCCGTGGTGGCCGCAATCCCCGCACCGGTGATGCCGTATCGGTCAAGGCCAAGCATGTCCCCTTCTTCAAAAGTGGCAAAGAACTGCGTGAGCGTCTGAACGCCGACGAATAGGCAGCGGTGGCGAGGCCTCTTTAATCGGCAAGCGCTCGCGCTCAGCCCTTGCCAAGCGGCCCATCGCCCGCCATCTCCTAAATCATGAACAGTGCCGACCCTCATCTGGCCAAGTTACGCGCCTTGGCCCCGGTCAAGATCTGCGGCCTGACAACGCCCGAGACCGTAGCAGCAGCGCTGGAGGGTAAGGCGGCCTATCTGGGCTTCATGTTCTTCGAAAAAAGCCCTCGCAACCTCACCGTCCAACGGGCGTCCGAACTGGCAGCGCCCGTGCGCACGCGTTCCAGCATCGTCGCGGTCACAGTCGATCCGGATGATCAGACCCTCGATCAGATCATGACAGGGCTAAAGCCCGACTTCATTCAACTCCACGGCAAGGAAACCCCTGCCCGCGCCGCCGCCATTGCCCAACGTACGGGCGCGGGGATTATCAAGGCGATTTCGGTCAGGGAAACCGCCGATCTCGAGGCGGCAAAACCCTTTGATGGGTTGGTGAGCCATCTGTTGTTCGACGCCAAACCTCCGAAGGACAGCGCGCTGCCGGGTGGCGTTGGCGCACGCTTTGACTGGACTATCATGACCGGACGGCGCTTTGAGCGGCCGTGGTTTTTGGCTGGCGGTCTGGATCCTTGGAACCTTGAAGAGGCCATGGGCCAGTCTGGCGCACCCTTGATCGACGTTTCTTCTGGCGTGGAACGCGGGCCGGGCGTAAAGGACCCTGCTCTGATTTCAGCCTTTTTGTCAGCCGCTCGCCGCGTCCATGGCGCGTCTGGCCTTTAGCTATAAACCCCTTGGCAGGTCCGCGTGAACGCTCAATCTCCGAATGACTACTCCGCCTATCCTGACGCCAATGGCCGCTTTGGCGACTATGGCGGTCGCTACGTGGCCGAGACCCTGATGCCCCTCGTGCTTGACCTTGGTCAGGCCTATGAGGACGCCAAGAACGATCCGGCCTTCCATGCCGAGATGAGTGGCTACATGACCCACTATGTGGGACGGCCCAGCCCGCTCTATTTCGCAGAACGGCTGACCCAACATTACGGCGGGGCCAAGATCTATTTCAAGCGCGATGAGCTGAACCACACGGGCGCGCACAAGATCAACAACTGTATCGGCCAGATCCTGCTCGCCCGCCGCATGGGCAAGACCAGGATCATTGCCGAGACCGGGGCCGGTCAGCACGGCGTCGCTACAGCCACGGTCTGCGCCCGGTTTGGCTATCCCTGCATCGTCTATATGGGTGCAACCGACGTCGAGCGGCAAAAGCCGAACGTCTTTCGCATGAACCTGCTTGGCGCTGAGGTCCGCCCGGTCACCAGCGGCACCGGCACCCTCAAGGACGCCATGAACGAGGCGATGCGCGACTGGGTGACCAATGTCGACGACACCTACTACATCATCGGCACGGCCGCTGGCCCGCATCCCTACCCCGCCATGGTGCGCGATTTCCAGTCGGTGATCGGCACTGAAGCCCGCGCGCAAATGTTGGAGCGCGAGGGTCGCCTTCCCGATGCTGTGGTTGCCTGTATCGGTGGCGGATCCAATGCCATCGGCCTGTTCCACCCCTTCTTGGCCGATGAGTCCGTTCGCCTGATTGGCGTCGAGGCGGCAGGCCATGGCCTGTCCACCGGCCAGCATGCTGCCTCCTTGACCGGCGGTCGCCCCGGCGTCCTGCACGGCAACAAGACCTATCTGTTGCAGGACAATGACGGCCAGATCATCGACGCCCACTCCATCTCCGCCGGTCTGGACTATCCCGGCATTGGTCCTGAGCATTCTTGGCTGCACGATGTGGGCCGGGCGCAATATGTCTCGGCCACCGACCAAGAGGCGCTGGACGCCTTCCAGCTCTGCTCACAGCTCGAGGGCATCATCCCCGCTCTAGAGCCCGCCCATGCCCTAGCCCGCGTCGGTGAGGTCGCCAAGGAATTGGGTAAGGATGGCATTGTCCTGATGAATCTCTGCGGACGCGGCGACAAGGATATTTTCACCGTGGCGGAAGCCCTGGGCAGCCGACTTTAAACTGAAAGAATGACCCGGATGCGCCAGAACCGAATCACTTCGCGCTTTGAAGCCCTCAAGGAAGAGGGCCGAGCGGGCCTCATTACCTATGTCATGGCCGGTGATCCGGACGTGGAGACGGCTTTTGAAATTCTCAAAGGCTTGCCCGCAGCCGGTGCCGATCTGATCGAATTGGGCTTTCCCTTTTCGGACCCCATGGCCGAGGGTCCGCCGATCCAGCGCGCCGCCTTGCGGGCACTCAAGGCCGGGATGACGCTGCGAGGAACCTTGGATCTGGTTCGCCGTTTCCGGGTCAATGACCAGACCACGCCGATCATTTTGATGGGCTATACCAACCCGGTTCTGACCTATGGCTTCGGACCCTTTGCCGCTGATGCCGCCGCCGCCGGGGTCGATGGCCTGATCATCGTCGACAGCCCGCCTGAAGAAGCCGCTGAACTGTCAGATGCTCTTGATGTTGCAGGAATTTCTTTGATCCGCCTGACCGCTCCAACCACCGATGACAAGCGCCTTGAAACCGTCGTGAAGCGCACATCCGGCTTTGTCTATTACGTCTCGGTTGCCGGTGTGACGGGGGTCAAGGAAGCTGATGCCGCCACCGTCGCCCCCGCCGTCGCGCGGGTTCGTAAGGCCTCGAACCTTCCCGTCGCCGTTGGCTTCGGAATCAAGACCCCCGAACGGGCCGCAGCGGTGGCCCGAGTCGCCGATGCGGTCGTTGTCGGCTCAGCATTGGTCGAGGAAATTGCCTCTGCAACGGCGACCGATGGTTTAGCCGCGCCGAAAGTTCTGGCGTCTGTCGCCGCCTTGGCTAAAGCTGTTCGCATGGCAAGGCTTGACGTGAGCGTCACTTAGGGCTGAAGGTCCGGGCATGAGCATGGCTGAGACTAAAGACCCAGCGGGTTCCAACACCCCTCCGGTCGCCCCCTCCAACGGTGGCAAGACCGCGCGTGAGCGTGGCGGCTGGTTGGCGAAGATTGCCCCGGGCATTCGCAATCTTGTCACCAAGCGTGACACCCCAGAAAATCTTTGGGTGAAATGCCCCGACACTGGGGAAATGATCTATCGCCCTGATCTGGAGGCTGCCCTCTGGGTGACCCCGGCAGGACGCCACATGCGTATAGGCCCCGCCCTACGCTTTGCCTTCACCTTTGATGAAGGCCAGTACGAAGAATTGCCCGCGCCCACCGCGCCAGACGATCCGCTGCACTTCTCCGACGGCAAGTCCTATGTCGACCGCTTGGCCGCTGCTCGAAAAGCGACGGGTGAGCAGGATGCGATGGCCATTGCCACGGGTCTGATCGGCGGAACCCAGGCCGTAGTTCTGGTGCAAGACTTTGCCTTTATGGGTGGTTCATTGGGCATGGCCGCGGGCGAGGGCTTCATCGCCGCTGCTCACGCCGCACTTGAGCGTCAGTGTCCGCTTGTGGCCTACACCGCCGCTGGCGGAGCACGGATGCAGGAAGGGGCCCTGTCCCTGATGCAGATGGCCCGTACGACCTTAGCGATCCAAGAGCTGAAAGAGGCGGGCCTACCCTACATCGTCGTCCTGACCGACCCCACCACCGGCGGCGTGACGGCCTCCTATGCCATGCTGGGCGATGTCCATCTGGCCGAGCCTGGGGCTTTGATCGGCTTTGCCGGCCAACGGGTGATCGAACAGACCATTCGCGAGACCCTGCCACCTGGATTCCAGCGTTCGGAATATTTGGTTGAAAAGGGCATGGTGGACCGGGTCACACCGCGCAATGAATTGGCCGCTGTTCTGGGGTCAATTCTTAAGACCCTGATGATGGGCCGCGCCCGCCGCTAACCGCACGACTTTCACCCTATGTTGGGGCGACCATGAGCGACCATCTTCGGCCCCACGACGCGGCGTTAGAACGTCTGCGAGCGCTCCATCCCTTGCGCATCGACCTGTCGCTGGACAGGATGCTGCGTCTTTGTGCGGCGCTGGGCAATCCTCAAGACCATCTGCCGCCAGTCATCCATGTGGCCGGAACCAATGGCAAGGGCTCGACGGTCGCCACCTTACGGGCCATTGCCGAGGCCGCTGGCCTGAAGGTCCACGTTTTTACCTCGCCCCATCTGGTGCGCTTTGTCGAAAGGATCAGGCTCGCAGGCGAATTGATCAGCGAAGAGCATTTGGCAAGGGTGCTGGAACGGGTGGAGGCGGCCAACGGGGGTCTGCCCATCACCTTCTTTGAGATCACCGCCGCCGCTGCCTTGGCTGCCTTTGCTGAGGTTCCTGCTGATCTTTGCATCATCGAGGTTGGGCTCGGCGGCGTACTCGATGCCACCAACGTGGTCTCGAAGCCTGCGGTCTGCGTTATCACGCCGGTCGATATGGACCATCGCGAATTTCTGGGTGACACCATCGCTCTCATCGCTGCCGAGAAGGCCGGCATCTTGAAGCCCGGCGTTCCCGCCATCATTGCCCGGCAAAATGACGAGGCCATGGCGGTGATTGAACGGGTCGCCACCAAGACCCGCTCACCCCTGACCGTGCTGGGCCAACAGGCCGACGGCTGGCGTGATCAGGACCGGCTCTTGGTCCAGACCGAGACCGCCTTGCATGATTTGCCCCTGCCCTCGCTCTATGGGGCCCATCAGATCGACAATGCCGCCCTTGCCGTCCTCGCGATCTTGACCCTCCAAGACGCGCGGATCACCGAAGCCGCGCTGGCCAAGGGCGTGTCGAGCGTCGTCTGGCCCGCAAGGTTCCAGCGCCTGACCGACGGCCCCTTGGCGGAGCGGGCCGCGAAGGCGGGCTCGGACCTTTGGCTGGATGGCGGCCACAATCCCCACGCCGCCCGCGCTCTGGCCACAGCCTTAGGCGCGCTTCAGGCCCGCGATGGCAGGCCATTGGTCCTGATCTGCGGGATGTTGGGCAATAAGGATGCGGCGGGGTTCTTTGAGGCCTTTGCAGCTCTGGGACCCAAGATCTTCACCGTCGGTTTCGATGCCGATGCCGCCGCCTCGCCGCAGACTCTGGCTCAGGTGGCTACCGAAGCTGGCCTCTGTGCACGGGCCTGCGGCGATATTCATAAGGCCCTCGACCTTGCCCTGAGCGAGGGATCGCCTCGGGTGATGATCTGCGGCTCGCTCTATCTGGCCGGTGAGGTCTTGGGGCTCGACCCCAGCACTTGGCCGAACTGACCTTCCTCGTAAGCAGGCTTGGGCCTTAGCGCGGATTATTCTATAGGCTGCACCCCATGAGTGAGCGTCAAAATCGTCGACCCCAGCAGCCCATAGCCTATGTCTGCCTGATTGTGCTGGTGGCCCTTGTCGCTATCGGCGCGATGCGGCAATTAGGAACATCCGCAGCCGTGAACCTTACGGCCAATTTGGAAATAACCCGATGAACAGGCTTTCAATCCTCATGGTCGCTCTTGTGGCCGCCGTCGCGATCGGAGCTGGAGCCTATGTCTGGAACACAGATCTCAAGTGGCACCCCAAGACCATCACGAAGCATCAGGCCGAGATCACCAAGATCGTCGAAAGCGCCGGTTGGGTGTCTCCCGGCAAAACGGGTCCTACCCTCTATATGATCGGCTTCCGGTCCTGCCCGGACTGTGTGCGCTTTAAGACCGAGGAGTTTCCCGGCCTCCACGCCGTGGGCGTCGATACGCGCGTGATCGAGGTGGCACGGGCCGAGGTCAATGGCGTGGCCAAATCCACCCCGGTCGAGCGGGCCACTGTGGCCGAGCTTTGGACGAACCGGTCTTGGGCTCTTTTCGAGGATTGGAACAAGGTTCCGGTTGAGGCCTGGACCGCGCCGGGGATTATGCCCGCCGATGGTGATACGGGCCGCACCGCTGTGGTCGAAGCAGGCCGCAAGATGGTGGCCGACCTTCGTCCGCTCCTACAGGACAATGGCGTGAACTTCGCCTATCCGACCCTGATCTGGTGGACCAAGGACGGAAAGATGCGGGCCTGCGCCTGCGAGCAGCGTGAAACCTACCGTTTCGTGCGGACTGAGTTGGGCGTCAAAGACCCGGCCTCTTAAGACTCCATGCCGGTTTCCCTTCAAACCGCCTATGCCCAGCGCCTCGAGGCCGGAATAATCCGCCTCGATGTTGCGCAACAGGCCGCCATTGAGACCCTGTCGCGGCTCGAGGGCGATCTAAATGCGGCGCAGGAGCCCCAAGGCTTTTCACTGTTTCGCAAGCCAAAGTCCTTTGGCAGTATCAAGGGGGTCTATCTCTGGGGACCAGTCGGGCGGGGCAAGTCCATGCTCATGGACCTGTTCTTCGACTCCGCCCCCGTTCGTCGCAAACGCCGCGCCCACTTCCACGCCTTCATGGCCGAGGTCCACGGTCTGATCGATCAATGGCGAAAGGGCACCCCCGCCGAGCGCAAGGCGCGCTTTGGCCAAAACCGGGGCGATGATCCGATCGGTCCCGTCGCTGAAATGATCGCCGAACAGGCCCAGCTCCTGTGTTTTGACGAGCTGCAGGTCACCGACATTGCCGACGCCATGATCTTGGGGCGCCTGTTCGAGGCCCTGTTCGCCAAGGGCGTGGTGCTGGTCGCGACCTCCAACCGGCCGCCTCACGACCTCTATAAGGATGGCATCAACCGGCCACTCTTCACTCCCTTCATCGACATGCTGGGCGCGCGGATGGAGATTGTCGCGGTCCGAGGTCCGACTGACTTTAGGCTCGACCGGCTGAAGGGCGCGCAGGTCTATTTCTCGCCCCTGACCCCCGATCAGGCCCAAGGCTTTGACGCCCTCTGGTCAGACCTGACGGACGGGGCCCCAGAGACGGGCGCGACCTTGGAGGTTCTCGGCCGCCAAATTCGCCTGCCCCGCACCTGCGGCGGCTTTGTCCGCACCTCCTTCGCCAGCCTCTGTGGCCAGGCCTTGGGCGCGCAAGACTATCTGGCGCTTGCAGCGCGGTTCCACACGCTGTTCTTGGAAGAAATTCCGCGCCTCGACATGTCCCGCCGCAATGAGGCCAAACGGTTCGTGACCCTGATCGACGCGCTCTATGAGGCCGGAACCAAGCTCATCGCCTTGGCGGACGCGGACCCCGACGATCTCTATCCTGCCGGTGACGGGGCCTTTGAGTTTGAGCGGACGGCTTCACGCCTGCATGAGATGCGGTCTGAGGCCTATTTGGATCGGGTGAAGGACTAGCTCAGCCGGGTAGGCGCAGTTCGAATACCGAGCCCTCATCGCCCGATTGAACCAAGCGCAGATCGCCGCCATGGGCCTGGGCCAACTCTCGCGCGATGGCCAGACCAAGGCCCGTACTGCCGCTGCGGCCCGATCCGGCAAAGGGCTGGAACAGTCGCGAGCGCAGACGCTCAGGCACACCGGGACCATTATCCACCAGGTGAATGACAAGGGCCGTGCCGTCTCGTTCAAGCGTGACGCGCACCCTTCCGCCGCCTTCGGGTTTGGGGGCAGACTCAATGGCCTCTCTGGCGTTGCGCAGCAGATTGAGCAGGATGCGATGGAGTTGATCGGGATCGGCCTGAACCTGATCCTCAGAGGTCAGCGCGGCCTCAAGCTGAACGCCGTCAGGCGACAGACCCGCATCCTCGGCAGCGGCCTCTAGCGCCGCCTTGAGGGGCACAGCGACGGGCGTCGGCACCGCCTCTTGGGTCTTGCCATAGGCCAGCACATCGGTGGCAAGGGTCACAGCGCGGTCCAGCGCACGCTCAAGGCGCGGCAAAGCTTGGGTCACACTGGGATCACCCGATTGCGCCAAACGCTCTGATGCGATCTGGGCGCTGGTCAGCATGTTTCGTAGGTCGTGATTGATCTTGGCCACGGCCTCGCCCAAGGCCGCCAGTCGGGCCTTGGCCTGCAGAGCGGTGCGGACATCGGTCTGCATCCGGTCGAGCTCAGCCTCAGCGCGGCCCACCTCGTCGCGGCGACCGGAGAGACCGACCTGCGCGCGCGGATCTTCGGGGTCAGCGCGAAAGCGCTCCATGGCCCGCGTGATGCGCTGCATGGGCCGGACCAGAAAGGCATTGAGCGACAGATAGACCAAGCCGCCAGCAAAGATCGAGGTAAAGAGGGTGACCGCTACAAGGCGCCACAGATAGGCTATGAGTTCCTCGCGTAGTACCTTGTCCGGCGCGACGATCTCGACAAAGTCGGCCTCACGAAATTGCGGAGCGGCTACCACGCGGACCATCTGATCGGGCCCACCAAACAGGGTCTGGAACGGGGCGCTGAGCCAAGCGATGGGATTGGGGTCGCGCAGATCCACCAGATAGGGCGTGCGCTCCATGCGCGGCCCGGCCAGCAAAAGACGCCGCAGCCCGTCGCTCTGAACGGCCACCGACACCACACCAGCGCCCTCAAGCAACTGCTTGGACAGGCCCTTAGAGACCTTGCGGCCCGGCGCGCCATCGACCGCGGTCGAAGCCAGTTCCGCGAGCCTTACGCGCTCGGACAACCACCGCTCCTCATAGGAGGCCAGCGACGGTGCCAGGATCAGCAATTGGGACAGAACCACGAACAGACAGGTGAGGATCAGCAGACGTGAAGACAGCCCCCCCGGCCAAAAGAACCGCCGGGCATTTCGCGCGGGGCTGGCTACCCGGGCAGGCTTAAGGTCTGGAGCGGCATCCGCCATGCCCCCTAATTACTTCAAGCGAGCCGTTTGAGCAACGAAACCAAAAGACGCGTCCGGGCGGAGAAGAGAAGGGGCGTAAAATATTGCCCAGCCAGCCGCTTATTGATCTCTCCGCGCGTGGGATAGGGGGCGATCATCGAGGTCACGGCGGTGAGCTTGAGCTTGGAGGTCATGGCCAAAACCCAAGGCTGGATCAGGTCTCCCGCCGCTGGACCAACAATGGCCGCCCCCAGCACCTGGCCCTTGGCCGAGAGGATCAGCTTACCCTTGCCGTCGGTGCGGCCCTCGGCCACGGCGCGGTCATTGCCGCTGAAATCAGCCGTGATAACCTGTATGTCTGCCCCGTGAAGAGCTCGGGCTTGAGCTTCTGACAGACCCACAGCGGCAATTTCTGGGTCGGTATAGGTCGCGCGAGGCACGACAAGGGCTGAGGCCTTGATCGGCTGCGCAAACAGGGCCTTGCGGATGACCAGGCCCGCATGGGCCCCAGCTGTGTGGGTAAATCCGCCCTGCCCACTGACATCACCAATGGCAAAGACCCGGCGATTGGTGGTCAGGAGCTGATCATTGGTCAGGATCGCTCCGCGCTCATCCAGTCCGATACCGGCCAGCGAGAGGTCCAGTCCCTCGATGTTCGGCGCGCGGCCCGTGGCAACGAGAAGATGGCTGCCCTCAAGCCGGGTTTCCTGATCACCCTTCCGATAGGTGACCGCAACCCCGTCCGCCGTGGCGGATACTGCGGTGGCCTTAGCCCCTTCGCGCAGGTCCACCCCGTCGGCGCGCACGGCCTCAATCACAATGGCGGCGAGGTCGGCATCCTCGCGCGGCAGGGCGCGGTCGGCTTCTAAAACCGTGACCTTGGTACCCAGACGCGCAAAGGCTTGGCCCAGTTCCAGACCGATGGGCCCCGCGCCGAGAATGATTAGGTGGCTGGGCTGCGTGGTCAGCTCAAATAGGGTTTCGTTGGTCAGATAGGGCGTAGTCTCAAGCCCGGGGATCGGCGGCAGTTTGGGCCGAGAGCCGGTGGCAATGACGATCTTGCGGGCCTTGACCCGGACATCACCGCCTTGAACCGTGTCTTCACCGACGAATCTTGCTGTTTCACGCACGACGGTGCAGCCAAGGCCCTCGAAACGTTCTTGGCTATCATGTGGCGCGATGGTGGCGATGGCCCGATGGACATGGGCCATGACGGCGGAAAAATCGATCTGAGGCTCGACGCTAACTGTAACACCAAGGTCGCCCGGCGAGCGCAGGCTATGGGCAACCTTAGCCGCTGCGATCAAAGCCTTGGACGGGACACAGCCATAGTTCAGGCAGTCGCCGCCCATCTCGCCCTTTTCGAAAAGGACGGTCTTGAGACCCAGTTGCGCCGCGCCAGAGGCAACGGACAGCCCGCCCGACCCGGCACCAATAACGACAATATCGGCATGGAGGGTTCGGCTCATGACGTTTCTTCCGATTTGCGGAACCGGCGCAGAACCACCGGCAGCAGTGACAAGAGCCCAAGACCAACCAAGGGCAAGAGCACGTGGGGCTCAAAGATCACCCGTAGGTTCGGCTCTTGCCCGGAGGCAAAGACCTCACCCAGGCCAGAGCCCAAACCCGAATAGACGAGCGAGCCAGGAAGGATGCCCAGAACCGTAGCGGCCAAGAAGGTCCGCAGAGGGATATCGACAAATCCTGCGGCCAGATTGACCAGCCAGAACGGCATGACCGGGATCAGACGAAGGGTCAGGATGTAGGAAAAGGCATCGCGGCGGACCCCCTCTTCGATCTTGGCGATAGTTGACCCTGCCTTACCACGCAGACTATCGCCCACCGCCGACCGGCAGACCAAAAAGATCACAGCCGCCCCCAAGCTCGCGCCGCTTGATGCCGCAGCCGCTCCCAGCCAAGGACCAAACAGAAACCCGCCGCTCAGGGTCATGACCAGCGCCCCCGGCAGCGAGAGGCTGACCACGGCGATATAGATCAGGATATAGAGGCCGAAGCTCAGCACCGGATGCAGGGCCACAAAACCCTGCAACTGATCTCTCCGCGCCTTGAGCTCGACCAAGGTCAAATGGTCGGCAAGGCCGCTGGCAAACACCACCGCAACGGCCAAGGCTACCAAAATCAGTGGGCCAAATCTCTTGATCCAATTCATGCCTGTCATCCTCTGGGGTTAGCCTAGTTTCGACCAACCGCCTGCGTCACATGGGTAAAGCCGTCCGCCTTGAGACGCGCGGCCAAGTCACGCTTGATTGTGGTGATCAGGCCTGGACCGGAATAGGCCATGGCCGAATAGAGTTGAACGGCGCAGGCCCCGGCTCTGATTTTAGCATAGGCATCGGCACCCGAAGCGACACCGCCTGCTCCGATCAGGAATGTGCGCCCCGCCGCGACCTCATGGAACCGGCGCAGCATCTGGGTCGACAGCGTCATCAGAGGCGCGCCGGACAGTCCGCCGGTCTCCGCCTTCCAGATCGACTGCAAACTGTCAGGCCGCGAAATGGTGGTGTTGCTGACGATGATGCCATTGAGGCCGTGGGCCAGCACGCACTCCACAATACTCTCGACCTCACCCTCTTCCAGATCCGGCGCGACCTTGAGCAGGACCGGCACATCTCTTGAGTTGGCGATTAAGGCCGTGCGCGCCTGCGCCAACCGGCCGAGAAGCTCATCCAGCGCCGCCTTGGTCTGCAAGGCCCTCAATCCCGGCGTATTGGGCGACGAAATATTGACCGTGAAATAGTCGGCCAAGCCCCAAAGACGCTCGAGACCCGTCACATAGTCACCGATCCGGTCGCTGCTATCCTTATTGGCCCCAATATTGGCACCCACGACCCCCGCCGCCTTGGGACTTACCGACAGGCGCTGAGCAAAGGGCTCAAGACCGCCATTGTTAAAGCCCATCCGATTGATGACGGCCCGGTCTTGGGTCAGTCGAAACAGCCTTGGGCGCGGATTGCCCGCTTGGGCCAAAGGGGTCACAGTCCCGCATTCGACAAAACCAAAGCCCGCCCGCAGCATGGCGACGGGGGCCTCAGCATTCTTGTCAAACCCCGCAGCCAGACCCACCGCATTGGGCAGGGCCAGCGTCCCGATCTGGGTGGCGAGCACAGGGTCATCGCGGGTCATCTGCTGAGGACCAAGGCCTGCCGCCAAGGCGCGGATGGTGAGGTTATGCGCGTCCTCAGGATCGAGCAGGTGAAGCGCCTTGGCCCCCAGATCATGAACAAGGCTCATCAGTCCAGATCCCCCATCATAGGCACACCTTCGCCATCGAGGTCCACCGCCCTAGCGCTCAGAACCGCCTGAACGGGCAAGGGTTTATAGAGATGGGGAAAGAGATCCCCGCCCCTCGACGGCTCCCACACCAGAGACGCTTGCAAATCCGCCGACAGGTCATCGGTCTCAATGGCCAGAACCATCAGATCGCTCTGACCAGAAAAATAGCGCCGCGCCGTCTCCTGCGCCTGAGCGCCGGTCGAAAAATGAATATAGCCGTCGGCCAGATCAACCGCAGAGCCGGTAAAGGCTCCAGCCGCTTGGGCCGTTTGCCATTCAGCCCGCGATAAGAGCTTGTAGATCAAGCTCATTCTCCGCCCGCTCCACCGCCATAGGCCTTGGGCGTAAAGACCGCATCAAATGAGGGCCGACCCGCTGTATCGAACTCAAAGACAGCGGCGGTAGCCGTTGGAAATCCCTGCTGCAGCTTTGCGATCTGCGACGCGGAGGCCGAGCCTTCGCGCAACAGGGCTACGGCCAACTCATGTATGCCAGGATTGTGGCCGACCATGATCAGCGTATCCGCGCGCTCAGCCCACTCGTCGATTAGGTCGCGCATACGCTCAGAAGGGGCCAGATAGAGGTTTGGCACGATTTCAGTCTTCACATCGCCAAATACGGACTTGGCGACCTCCCAGGTCTGCCGCGCTCGAACGGCGGCGGAGACGAGGGCCAGATCAGGCTTTAAACCCTCCTCCAGCAAGACCTTAGCCATCAGGGCGGCATCGGCATGGCCACGGGGCAAAAGGGCGCGGTCAAAGTCATCGCCAGAAGCCGCCATGGCCTCTGTCTTGCCGTGCCGCAGCAAAATCAATCGCCGCATGGTGCCCTCGTGTCTGAACCGGTTGTTCTGCTCCCTACATAGACCGGTCGGAGGCTGCCTGAAAGGGCGCTGTCGCGTGCGAGATCGACGCGCAGGTGTTGACATGAACGCAGCCTCGCGGTCCAACGCACTCATGGCCGAAACCGGATCACTCATAGACACGGTCGAGAGCGGCGGCGGCGTGATGCGCTTCCCCGAGACCCTGCCCCTACGCCTAGAGGGCGGCGGACAGTTGGTCGGCGTAGAGGTCGCCTACAAGACCTATGGAACACTCAATGAAGACCGCTCTAACGCAGTGCTGGTCTGTCACGCCCTGACCGGCGATCAATATGTCGCCTCGCCCCATCCGACGACTGGCAAGCCCGGTTGGTGGACGCAACTGATCGGACCGAGCAGGCCGCTGGACCCTTCGCGCTATTTCATCATCTGCACCAATGTCATTGGTGGCTGTATGGGCAGCACAGGCCCGTCCTCGATCAATCCGGCGACCGGTCAGCCCTGGGGCCTGACCTTTCCGGTCATCACCATCGGCGACATGGTGCGCGCTCAGGTCATGCTGATCGACCAGATGGGCATTGCCAGCCTCTTTGCCGTGGTCGGCGGCTCCATGGGCGGGATGCAGGCGCTGCAGTGGGCCACCGAATATCCACAGCGGGTCTTTTCCGCGATCTGTATCGCCTCTGCGCCGCGTCATACGGCCCAGAACATTGCCTTTAACGAGGTGGGCCGCCAAGCCATCATGGCCGACCCAGACTGGCGCGGCGGCGACTATGCTCGCCTTGGTACTCGTCCTGAAAAGGGATTGGCGGTGGCCCGCATGGCCGCGCACATCACCTATCTGTCCGAAGCCGCCCTGCAACGCAAATTCGGGCGTGAGCTTAAGAAGGATGACGTATCTTGGGGCTTTGACGCGGACTTTCAGATTGAAAGCTATCTGCGCCATCAAGGAGCCAGCTTCGTCGATCGTTTTGATGCCAATTCCTACCTCTATATCACCCGCGCCCTAGACTATTTCGATCTGGCCGCCAGCCATGGCGGCGTCTTGGGCGAGGCCTTCCGCAAGGCGCGCAATGTCCGCTTCTGCGTCCTGTCCTTCACCTCGGACTGGCTCTATCCAACCACCGAAAGCCGCGACATTGTTCGTGCCCTCAATGCGGCCGGTGCGCGGGCGAGCTTTGTCGAGATCGAGAGTGATAAGGGCCACGATGCCTTCCTTCTGCACGAACCGGTGATGGAAGCCGCCTTGGGCGGTTTCCTGTCGTCAGCGGCCAAGGCGCGGGGACTGGAATCGTGAGCCGTCAACGCGAAGACTTCCGCGAGATCTTGCGGCTTGTGCGTCCGGGAACCCGGGTGCTGGACATCGGCTGCGGCGAAGGCCTGCTGCTCGAGATGATGGCCCAAGAAAAAAACATCGACGGCCGGGGTCTGGAGATCAGCCCCAGCGGCGTTGCGGCCTGCCTGACTCGGGGCCTAGCCGTGGTTCAAGGTGATGCGGACCGTGACTTGGCTGATTTCCCGACCCAAGCATTCGACTATGCGGTCCTGTCCCAGACCCTGCAGGCTGTGCGGGAACCACGCCGGGTGCTTGAAGAGTTGCTGCGCATTGCCGAACGCGCGGTGGTCTCGTTCCCGAACTTTGGCCATTGGCGCGTGCGTTGGGCCCTTTTGGCCGGGGGCCGCATGCCAATGACAGGATCATTGCCGACGCCTTGGTATGAGACGCAGAATATTCACCTGTGCACGGTCGGTGACTTTGTCGATCTGTGCGATGAGTTGGGCGTCGAGATCGAGGCCGCGAGCGCCATGGCCGAGGGGCAGCCCGTGCGTGAAATCAACCCCCGCAGCTTTGTGGAAAATCTTCGAGCCGAGTCGGCGATCTTCTTGCTCAGTCGCCGCACCCGCGCCGACAGCTCAACCCCAGACGACAGGCGTCCCGCCAAGCGAGCGAGCGACGATCTGTTCGGATAAGACCCCCTACCCCAACCCGCTCCCCCTCAAGGGGCGAAAGGGCCTTGCTTTTCACCCGCGTCATTGCGAGCGCAGCGAAGCAACCCAGGGGGCTGACGCGAACCTGAATTGATTTTCCCCTAGGTTGCTTCGACGCGATGTGCCTCGCAATGACGCGGGATTGACTAGCGAACCCCCTACCCCGGCTGCGCCGTAGGGGGCTTGTTTCTAAACGCGCCTTGGCCGCATCAGCCAATAGACCGGCAGACCGGCCAGCAACAGCACCCCGCCCCAGAGACTGGCCTCGGCCCCCGCCCCGATCAGGGTCCAGATGGCGAACAGGGTGGCGACCACCGATGCGGCGATGAACAGGGGTGTGCCCGTCATCTTGCCCTTAAAGATCATCCATAGGGCCGCCAGCGCACAGGCCAGATACATGACCAGCGAAGCAGACGTGGCCAATAGGATGATGAAGGTAAAGAGCTGCGCCATCGACTTTTGAAAGTTGAGCAGCACGATGACGGTGAGGAGCAGGCTCGACACCACATGGGCGCGCACCGGCGTACCCGCCGCCGAAGACTTGGCCAGCCAGCGCGGAAAGACACTGTCTCTGGCCATGGCGGCGGGCAATTCGCCCTGAAGCAAGATCCAGCCGTTCAAGGCTCCAAAGGCGCTGATCGCCGCAAAGAGGGCCAGAAGATCGCGAGCATTGGCTCCCCAATAGAGCGACACGAAATCGGCCAGAGGGGCGTTGGAATTAACGGCCATGGCCGTTGGCACCATTAAGACCACCGCTGAACAGACCAGCAGATAGATCAGGCCCGTACTGATGGTCCCGGCCAAGGTTGCCCTTGGAATGGTCCGCTCAGGGTCATCGACACTGTCGGCGGGTACAGTGGCCGATTCCAAACCCAGCATGCCCCAGAGGGTCAAGGTCGCCGCCGCCGTGATGGCGGAGGGGGTGATGGCGCTGGCCTCAAAAGGCATCAGGACACTGGGCCCCGTCTTGACCAACAGGATCGCCGCCAAGGCCATGACGGCGATTAGCGGCAAGAGCTTGAGCAGGGTTGTGACCAACTGCACCGTGCCCGCCAATCGCACACCCCGGCAATTGATCGCCGTAAAGAGCCAGACGGTGGCGCAGGTCAAGAAGGCATGGAGCCCGGCGACCTCGCCGATGACAGGAAAAAAGACGCTGAGATAGCTGACCGCCGCCGCCGCAATGGCCGCATTGCCGACCCAAAGGCTGATCCAATAGCTCCAAGCCACGGCAAAGGCCGGGGCCCGACCAAAGGCCTCTAGCGTATAGGCATAGGGACCACCGCCGCGCGGCATGGCCTTGGCCAACCTCGCAAAAACAAAGGCCAAGCAGATAGCGCCGCCGATCGTCAGGAGCCAGCCAAACACCGCGTTCCAGCCATAGGGAGCCAGCGAGGTCGGCAACAGGAAGACGCCCGAACCAATCATATTGCCGACCACAAGGGCCGTGCACATCCAGAACCCCAGACGCTTCGGGGCCCGCGCGCCCATAGACTTTTCGTCCGCCATAAAGAAGTCCAATTGAAACCCAATCTGATCTTGCGGCTGGGACGCTAGCAGATGACGGCCATATGCCTAGAACTTCTGGCGTTTTTCTGCTTCACAGGAAGCCAAGTCTGTGTGGTCGCCCAGGCCATGCCCATCCAATGATCGGACCTCGCTATCGTGCCCTCGGATCTTCCGGCCTCTGATCCTGCCAAAGCCCTCGCCCAGGCCAAGGCCCTGATCGCCCAGTCTCCCTATCTGGCTGAGGCCCATCGTATGGCGGGACGGGCCTATCGCCAACTTGGCCAGACCGCCGAGGCCGAAGCGGCCGAGATGGAAGCCATACGCATGTCCGTGCACGACGCAGACCTGCAACGGGCAGCCCAAGCGCTGGCGGCCAATGATTTGGGTGTCGCCGAACCGATCTTGAAAGAACGACTAAAGACCATCCCCACCGACGTGGCCGCCATTCGGATGCTGGCCGAGTTGGCCGGGCGGATTGGCCGCTATCGGGATGCCGAGAACCTTCTGCGCCGCGCGCTGGAGTTGGCCCCCAAATTCTTGGCCGCTCGGTCCAATCTGGCGACGGTTCTGCACCGCCAAGCCCGCACCGAGGAGGCGCTGGCCGAGCTTGATCTTCTGCTCGCCGCCGAGCCGGACAGCCCGACCCATAATAATCTCAAGGCTGCCGCCCTCGGACGGATCGGGGACTATGAAGAGGCCTTGGGGCTCTATGAACGGGTGCTTGCGGTCAGCCCAACCTATCCCAAGATCTGGATGAGCTATGGCCATGTGCTCAAGACAGTGGGCCGCCAAGAGGACAGTATCGTCGCCTATCGTCAGGCCCTAACGCTCAAGCCCGACCTCGGCGAGGTCTGGTGGAGCCTGGCCAACCTCAAGACGGTCAAGTTCGACGCCGCCGACATTGCCAAGATGCAGCAAGCCTTGACCCAAGAGCGGCTGAGTCCCGAAGACCGGTTCCATCTGGATTTTGCCCTCGGCAAGGCGCTGGATGATCAAAAGGATGCCGAGGGTGCCTTTCGGCACTATGCCGCCGCCAATGCCTTGCGGCGCGAACAGCTGGACTATGACCCCAGCGATATTAGCCGCCAGGTCGACCGTGCCATCGCCCTGTTTACACCCGCCTTCTTTGCGGCTCGTCAGGGTGTGGGCTGCGATGGGCCTGATCCGATCTTCATCTTGGGGATGCCACGCGCCGGCTCGACCTTGATCGAGCAGATCTTGGCCAGCCATTCGCAGGTCGAAGGCACAATGGAGCTGCCCGACATTCCAGCCCTCGCCACCCGCACCGGCGAAGGCCCCCAGCGTTATCCAAGCTCTTTGACCGACCTGTCACCTGAGGCCCTAAAGGCCCTAGGAGAAGACTATCTGCAAAGGACCCGGATCCAGCGCAAACAAGGCCGACCCTTCTTCATCGATAAGCTGCCCAACAATTGGCTCTATACGGGGTTCATTCACCTGATCTTGCCCAACGCCAAGATCATCGATGCGCGGCGCGATCCGATGGACTGCTGCTTTTCCAACTTCCGTCAGCATTTTGCGCGGGGCCAGAGCTTCTCCTACAGTCTGGAGGATATGGGCCGGTACTATGGCGACTATGTGCGGCTGATGCGCCATCTGGACGAGGCCCTGCCCGGACGGGTTCACCGGGTGATCCACGAGGACCTGCTGGACGAGCCCGAAACTCAGATCCGGGCCCTTCTGGACCATCTGGGGCTGCCCTTCGAAGAGGCCTGCCTTCAGTTCCATGAGACCAAACGCGCCGTACGCACCGCCAGCAGCGAACAGGTGCGCCGCCCGATCAACCGCGATGGCGTTGGCCAATGGCGTCCCTATGGGGCCCACCTGGGACCACTGCGAGAGGCCCTCGGCGACATAGCCGAAAACTGGCACCGCTAGACCAGAAAGCCCACAGCACATGACTAATTTACAACAATTATGCGTTAAATCATGACCGATCCGTCACAAGCCCATTTGCGCCTTGCACAGGCGGGGTCTTTTTGGCGACGATAAAGATTACTGTTTAAGGGGGCCTCCAATGAATTCCAATCATCGCAATCCTATGACCCGTGCCGGTTTTGCCGTGCTGATGGCGTCCACCATGCTGAGTTCAGCAGGAGCCGCCTTCGCGCAAGAGGCCGCGAACAATGTGGATGAGGTGATCGTCACGGCGCAAAAGCGCAGTGAAAATCTGCAGACGGTGCCGATCAGCATTCAGGCTCTGGGGACCCAGAAACTCGAACAGCTGAACATCGCCAACTTCAACGACTATACCAAGATGTTGCCCAGTGTCTCGTTCCAGACCAGCGAGCCCGGCACATCGCGGGTCTATTTCCGCGGCGTGGCGAGCGGCGGTGACGGCAACCACTCCGGTTCGCTGCCCAGCGTCGGCGTCTATCTGGACGAACAGCCGGTCACAACCATCGACGGTGCCCTCGATGTTCACGTCTATGACGTCGCGCGGATCGAGGCCCTGGCGGGTCCTCAAGGCACACTCTATGGCGCATCTTCCCAAGCGGGCACTCTGCGGATCATCACCAATAAGCCTGACCATAAGGGCGTTTATGGCGCGATCGATGCCGAACTGAACCGCGTCAAGAATGGTGGCTATGGCAACAAGATCGAGGCCTTCGTCAACCTGCCTCTGAATGACAAGGTCGCCGCGCGCCTCGTCGGCTATTATCAACATGATGCGGGCTATATCGACAATGTCGCAGGCACCCGCAAGTTCTTGCCCCAGCCCGGTGGCAAGAGCGTTAGCAATGCCAAGTACGTCAAAAAGAACTATAACGACGTTGACGTCTATGGCGGCCGCGCCGCCCTGAAGGTTGACCTCGATAGCAACTGGACTGCAACCGCGACGCTGTTTGCTCAAGACCTCAAGAGTAACGGCACCTTTGGCTCAGACCCCAGCGTCGGCGATCTTCAAGTTCAGCACTTCAGTGAAGAAAACCGCCATGACCGCTTCGTTCAGGGTGCCCTGACCATCGAGGGCAAGATCGGCAACTGGGACACCACCTATGCCGGTGCCTATATGAAGCGCAAGATCGACGCCAATAGCGACTATACCGATTATGCCGAAGCCTATGACGCGCTCTATGCCGATTATGGCGGGATCGCGGGCTATCTCTATGTGACGGACAATGCCGGCAACCCGGTCATGCCCGGCCAGCACATTGTTGGTGAGGACGATTTCACCAAGGAAAGCCATGAATTCCGGATTTCCTCGCCGCAGGACCAGGCCCTCCGCGTCGTTGGCGGTGCCTTCTACCAAATGCAGGAACACCTGATCCATCAGGACTATCAGGTCGCGGGTCTCGGCTCGGCTGTGTCGGTCAATGGCTTGCCGGGTACCCTATGGCTGACCCAACAGAACCGGATCGACAAGGACTATGCCGTTTTCGGTGAAGTCAGCTATGACATCCTGCCGAACCTGACCCTCACCGGTGGACTGCGGTCTTACAAGTATGACAACTCGCTGATCGGCTTCTTCGGCTTTGGTCGCAACCCCGCTGGCCCGCCCTACAATGCCGCGGGCAGCTCTCGCACCGGCGTGGCGGGTTGCTATACCAGCACCGGCCAAACGGTTCGCGATGGTGGCACCGGCACCCTGTTGCCTGCTGCCGTGTCGGGCTCGCCCTGTACCAACCTCGGCACCTTCGTTAACGGCCGAGTGGAGCCTAAGCGGGTTAAGGACAGTGGCACGATTCATCGTCTGAACCTGACCTGGAAGCCATCCGACGATCAAATGGTCTACGGGACCTGGTCCAAGGGCTTCCGGCCCGGCGGTATCAACCGTCGTTCAACCATTGCCCCCTATGAGGCGGACTTCCTGACCAATACCGAGCTTGGCTTCAAGACCAGTTGGATGGATCGTAAGCTTAAGCTCAATGGCGCGGTCTATATGCAGGACTGGAAAGAATTCCAGTTCGCGTTCTTGGGTCAAAACAGCTTCACCGAAATCCACAATGGTCCTGATGCCCGCATCAAGGGTCTGGAGTTGGATGCCTCGTTCAGGGTCACGGATCGCCTAACCTTGTCGGGCAGTGGGTCCTATACAGACGCGAAGACCCAGAAGAACCTCTGCAAGATTGATGACCCGACCTATAGCTGCACGGGTGCTGGCAATTCGATTGCGGCCAAGAAGGGCACAAGACTGCCTGTCACGCCGAAGCTGAAGGCCAACATGATGGCGCGCTATGTCTATCCTTTGGCAAATGGCGATGCCTACTTCCAAGGGGTCGTGGTTAATCAAGGGTCCGCCACGTCAGATGTTCGCTCACGTGAAGCCGCGCTACTCGGTGATATCAAGGGCTACACCACCGTTGATGTGGCCTATGGTATTGATTGGCCTCGCTTCTCGGCCGAGGTCTATATTGACAATCTTCTGGATGAGCGGGCTGAGCTGTCACGCTATGTCCAGTGCGGTCAGTGCTATTCACGCTACTACATCGTTCCCAACACACCCCAGACCTTCGGTCTGCGCGGTGGCTACAAGTTCTAAAAGAGCGAACTGAAAATGAGGGGCGGGGGTCTGAAACAGGGCCTCCGCCCTTTTTTCTTTGCGCGGGCAATTTGCCACTCGGCCATTTCATCCGAACGCAAGGTCTGTAAAATGGTCGTCAGGCCTTGGAATCGGGGCACTAAGAGACGTTCAGGAAGTTGATATGACCGACCAGGCCTTCGCTGTACCCGCTGAACTGCTGACGCTGCGCAACAGCATCGACAATATTGATGCAGCCCTGATCCATCTGCTGTCCGAACGGTTTAAATGCACCCAGCGCGTCGGCAAGCTGAAGGCCGAACTGAACCTACCCAGCGCAGATCCCAAACGCGAGGTCGAACAGGTCCAGCGGCTTCGCGCCTTGGCCGAAACCGCCAATCTCGACCCCGATTTCGCGGAAAAATTCTTGGCTTTCGTAATCAAGGAAGTCATCCGCCACCACGACCAGTTCAAGACAGGGTAAAACCGATCGGTTGGTTGGGTGCCATCCCCCTCACCCAACCCTCTCCCCCAAGGGGGCGAGGGCTAAGAACGGATAAGCTCTCTCCCTGTGGGAGAGGGTTGGGTGAGGGCCTTGTTCGCCTTCCGTTTTCCCCGCGAAGGCGGGGATCCAGACCCTTTCACTCAGGCTGTTCGTTCATGAACCATCCCCGGCCCTCCACGGGCTCAGGATGAGGATGACCTTGAGGCGCGTGCATCCACCCTCCCCCTGTGGGAGACGGTTGGGTTAGGGCCCTCTAACGACGCCCGAACAGCTTCTCGATATCGGCTAGTTTCAGTTCCACATAGGTGGGGCGGCCATGGTTGCATTGGCCCGAATGGGGCGTGGCTTCCATCTGGCGTAAGAGGGCGTTCATCTCGGTGGCCGTCAGGCGTCGCCCTGCCCGGACCGAGCCATGACAGGCCATGGTCGAGCAGACATCGGCCAGTCTTTCACTCAGCGCCAAGGCCTGACCATTTTCCGCCAGATCATCGGCAATGTCGCGGATCAGGCCGTGGACATAGGTTTCACCCAGCATAGCAGGCGTTTCCCGAACCAGGATCGCGCCCGGACCAAAGCTCTCGATGACCAGCCCTAGAGCCGCCAGCTCATCAGCCTTGGCCAAAACCCGATCTGCTTCGGCGGGATCGAGATCGACAACCTCTGGCAAGAGCAGGGTCTGGCGCGTCACACCGCCCGCTGCCATCTCTGCCTTCATGCGCTCATAGACTAACCGTTCATGGGCAGCATGTTGATCCACCAAGATCATGCCGTCGCGGGTCTGGGCGACAATATAGGTCTCGTGAACCTGAGCGCGGGCTGCACCAAGGGGCCGGTCGATCAGATCTTCAACCTGCGGCTCCTGCGCCCCAGAGCGGTAGGCCGGACCGTCGAACGCCCCTTCGACCCGCGCGGTTGGCTCCATCAGGCCCGGCAGGGTGTGGGACAGCGTTGAGGGACGCGGCGGCGCTGGGGTCCAACCGCCCGACTGCCAAGCTGAGAAACCCGCCGCCGACGGCGGGGCAACATAACCCGAATAGCCAGGTCGAAAACCGCTCAGGGCCGCATCCGCTGTCGTCGTTGAGGCCCGGTGCCCGGCCCCAGACAGGGCATGTTTTAAGGCCCCAATGATCAGGCCGCGTACCAGGTTGGGATCACGAAACCGCACCTCCGCCTTGGCCGGATGGACATTGACGTCTACCAAGGTCGGGTCAAGGTCGAGATAGAGGGCGGCGGTGGGATGGCGATCCCTCGCCAGAAAGTCCGCATAGGCCGCGCGCAAGGCCCCTTGCAGCAAACGGTCCCGCACGGGCCGCCCATTCACGAACAGATATTGATGGGCCGCATTGCCGCGCGAATAGGTCGGCAGGCCGCAATAGCCCGACAGGCGCACCCCCTCGCGCTCCTGATTGAGCAACAGGGCATTGGCCTCGAATTCCGGTCCTAAGATCGCCGCCAATCGGGCCAGACGCCCTTGATCGCCCTTGTCCTCGGCGGCGAGACGCAGGGTCCGGCGACCGTCCAGATCAAGACTGAAGGCGGCGTCTTCATGGGCCATGGCTTGGCGCTTGATCTCGTCGGCAATGGCCATGGATTCGGCCCGTTCCGACTTCATGAACTTCAGCCGGGCGGGTGTTGCATAGAACAGGTCTCGAACCTCAACGCGCGCACCATGAGGACCTGGAAAAGCAGCCGGTTGGACAGGGCCCACCGCGCCGCCCTCCACGCTCAGCGAAAAGGCATCGCTCGCCCCCTTAGCCCGCGACGACAGGGTGAGGCGCGATACAGAGCCAATGGACGGCAAGGCCTCACCGCGAAAACCGAGCGTTAGAATATGCAGCAGGTCCCAGTCACCCGCATCGTCAGGTACGAGCTTGGAGGTCGCATGACGCTCAACCGCTAAGGCAAGGTCCTCAGGCGATAGACCGCTGCCATCATCGGCGACCAGAATGCGGGTCAAGCCGCCCTGATCGGCCTGAATTTCAATCCGTTTGGCCCCAGCATCGAGGGCGTTTTCCACCAACTCCTTCACCGCACTGGCAGGCCGTTCCACCACCTCGCCCGCGGCGATGCGATTGACGGTCTCATTGGGAAGGCGGCGAATGGCCATGGGCGCTCTCTTGGACAGTGAAATACCCTAGGCCGATTCCGAGTGAAGCTCACTTTCCGAATGACAGGTCACAATTTTGGCCCTAGGGTAACCATAAGGGACATAACAACTTCACATGGGATAACCCTATGCGCCTTACTGTGCCCCTCTTCCTGTTCTCAGCCGCCTTTCTGGTTTCAACTTCCCCAGCGGCCTTGGCTCAAACCACAGCCCCGATTGATGACCCCAACGCGATCGTCGAAGAGCTCGTCGTCACAGCCCGCTATCCTGGTCCAGCCTATTGGCGGGTATCGGACGCCGACTCAGAGGTCTGGATCCTAGGGATTCCCGGCCGCATTCCCTCGAACTTGGTTTGGGATAAGACCCGCACTGCCGATATTCTCAAGGGAGCCAACGGCGTTATCATGCCTTCGGTAGCGACCGCAAAATTCAGCGAAATCCTTAAATTTACACTGAAAAACCTGAAGAACTTTAGTAACGAGGGCGACCAAACCCTTGAACAGGTTGTGCCACCCTCCGTTGCCCAACATTACCGGCAACTCCCCCCCGCCTTGCGGCGCGATGATCTTTTAAAGTCGACCTTTAGACCCGTATTCGCCGCCTTCGCTTTGGAGGCTAAGGCCATTAAAACCAATGGCTGGGTTATGGTGGAGTCCGATATTGTCAGCCTCGCAAAAAAGGCCAAGGTCAAAACCCGACGCGCATCAGAAACGCCCGTCCTCCCTCTAGCAACCGCCATGATGAGCATGTCACAGGCCGATCAAGCCCAGTGTTTCGACGCTTTCGTGACCGATGTCGAGCAGACCATCATGACCATCGATCCAGTCGCTAGGGCTTGGGCAAATGGCCAAACCGCAGAGATGCTAAATCAAAGGCGATCATCCGGTATCGAAGACTGCCTCTACAGCATCAGTGAAATCAAAAGACAGAGAACCCTAGTCTATCAAACTGAAATCAAAACCATCAAGGCGGCCCTCGACCAGCCGGGTAAGACGGTCATGATCGCCAATATCCACCCCCTCGTGGCCCAAAACGGGATCTTGGCGCGGCTCAAGGCTGAGGGGCTGACGGTGCGAACGCCTGCCGATTAGGCTGACAAAAGGCCCTCACCCAACCCTCTCCTACAGGGAGAGGGCTAGGACGGAACGAAAAAGCCCTCGCCCCCTTGAGGGAGAGGGTGGGGTGAGGGGGATGCCTCACGTCACTCTCGGCCGCGTCATTGCAAGGCGCATCATTCCCCCGAGGGGGGAAGTACCGGCGAAGCCGGGTAAAGGGGTCTTGGCCTAATTCCCCGCCTAAACCCCTTTGCCGCAGCCAAGGCCGGTTGCCAGTCGGCTACCGGACAGTCATATTTGGTCGCAAATCAAGAATGCCGTCGGGGATTGGGTTTTCGTGAGCGATCAAGAGCCAATGGGTCCGCAAATGCGGGTTGTCATATTAGGGGCTGGCCATGGCGGCGGCTCTGTCGCGGCCCTCTTGCGCCAATATGGTTTTACTGGACCCATCACGCTCGTCGGCGAGGAGCCCTTGGCACCCTACCAGCGCCCACCGCTGTCCAAGGCTTGGCTGAAGGGTGAGGCAACGGCGGAATCCTTGGCGCTCAAGCCGCTGGAATTCTACGCCGAAAACCAAATCGACCTGCGCCTTGGCGTCCATGCCGTGGCGATCGACCGAGCCTCTAAGACCGTTGCCGTTTCGGAAGGTGAGCCCATCACCTATGATGTGCTGGTTCTGGCCATGGGCGCGCGTGCGCGTCGTCTGACCATACCGGGCGCAGACCTTAAGGGCGTACTGGAACTGCGCACGGCGGCGGATGCGGAAAAGCTCAAATCCTCATTGGGGGCGGGAAAGACCTTGGCCGTGGTCGGCGGCGGCTATGTCGGTCTGGAGGCCGCAGCCTCGGCCATCAGCCTGAACGCCAAGGCCGTGATCATTGAGCGTGAACATCGCGTTCTGGCCCGCGTGGCCTGCGAGCAGTTGTCCAACTTTTTCCAATCCTATCACGCCGCCCGCGGCGTCACCTTTGAACTCAGCGCGGGCGTCGAGGCCTTTGTTGGCGATAAGGGTAAGGTGACGGGGGTCAAACTCGCCGATGGACGCACCATCGCCTGTGAAGCGGCTCTGGTCGGGGTCGGTGCCATACCCAATGATGAGATTGCCAAGGCCGCAGGGCTAGAGTGCAATAATGGCGTGGTGGTTGATCTGGCAGCCCGCACCTCCGATCCGGCCATCTTTGCTATTGGTGACCTGACCCAGCGTCCGATGCCGCTCTATAGCCGCAGCGTGCGCCTTGAAAGCGTCCCCAACGCGTTGGAGCAGGCCAAGGCCGTCGCCTGTGCCGTCACGGGCAGACCGCTTGCGCCGCCCGAAGTGCCTTGGTTTTGGTCCGATCAGTTCGATCTCAAGCTCCAAATCGCCGGCATGCCGTTTGATGCCGACGAGATTCTGATCCGAGGCGATCCGGGCACTGCCAAGTTCGCGGTGTTCCATCTCAAGCAGGGCTGCATCCAAGCCGTCGAGGCCGTCAACGCCGCGCCAGAGTTTATGGCCGGAAAACAGTTGGTCGCTTCGCAAAAACCTGTTGCACGAGACAAACTTGTCGATATGTCCATCTCTATGAAACTGGTAGCGGTCTAAACCGACTGCCGTGCGAGGAAGCTTATGGCTAAGATCACTTTTGTTGAACATAACGGCACCGAACACGTGGTTGAGGCCAAAAACGGCCTGACCGTCATGGAAGCCGCCGTCAAGAACAACGTGCCCGGCATCGACGCCGACTGCGGCGGGGCCTGCGCCTGCGCCACCTGCCACGTTTATGTGGGCGAGGCCTGGGTCGGCAAACTCGACAAGCCGTCGGCCATGGAAGAGAGCATGCTTGATTTTGCAGAGAACGTTGAGTCCAACTCGCGTCTGTCCTGCCAGATCAAGATGTCCGACGCTCTGGACGGCATCGTCGTCACCCTGCCGGAAAGCCAGCACTAGACCTTGGCCCTGCGTATCGTCGCTGGACGGTTTCGCGGCAAGGTTCTGATCGCACCCGAGGGCGAGGCCACGCGCCCGACCTCGGATCGCGCACGTCAGGCTGTGTTCAATATTCTGGACCATGCTGACTGGTCGCCAGGCCTCGTTGATCTGCGCGTGATTGACCTCTTTGCCGGATCAGGCGCGCTGGGCTTTGAAGCCCTGTCGCGCGATGCGGCCTATTGCCTGTTCGTCGAGACAGACCCGGACGCCCGAGGCGCGATCCGCGAGAATGCCGACGCCATGGGCCTGTTTGGGGTCACCCGCATCCATCGCCGCGACTGCACCGACCTTGGGGCCAAGCCCGCAGGCGATGGTGATCCGTTCGATCTGGCCTTTCTCGACCCACCCTATCGAAAGGGACTCGGCGAAAAGGCCCTTAACGGCCTCCTGTCCGGCGGCTGGCTCGCACCCGGGGCCATCTGCGTGTGGGAACGGGCCGCTGATGAGCCGCCAGTGAGCGTTGAAGGCTATGAGGTCCTCGACAACCGCACCTATGGCGCGGCTCAGGTGACGTTTCTGCGGCGGGTTTTGGGGGCCTCGCCGCGCGGGCAATGACGAGATAAAATAAGGCCCTCACCCAACCCTCTCCCACAGGGAGAGGGCTTATCGGTTCTAGCCCTCGCCCCCTCGGGGGAGAGGGTTGGGTG
>JBEGNZ010000021.1:0-51592 GCA_041182245.1 Pseudomonadota bacterium
AAGCCCCCGGCCAAGGCACCATTGTTTGTGACGAGGAGGAGATCGTGGAAAAGCGTATCGTCAGCGGGGTCGCCTATAGCCGCGACGAAGCCAAGATCACCCTGTTTGGTCTGCCTGACCATCCGGGTGTGTCGTCGAAGATCTTTTCACGTCTGGCCGATGCCAACGTCAATGTCGACATGATCGTCCAATCGCGGGCACGCACGACCGATGCGGCCAATATGGAATTCACCGTCGGCAAACGCGATGCGGGCCGCACGATAGAGATCATGCGCGCGGCTCAGGCCGATATTGGCTTTAAAGATGTGGCGCTGAACGAAGATGTGGCCAAGGTGTCTGTGATCGGCGTCGGTATGCGCAGCCATGCGGGCGTGGCCAAGACCATGTTCGGGGCACTGGCCGAAAAGGGCGTCAATATTCAGGTCATCTCGACCTCGGAGATCAAGATCAGCGTCCTGATCGATGCCGCCTATACCGAACTGGCTGTGCGCGCGCTCCATGCTGCCTATGGACTGGACCAACTCTAGGGCACCACGCCCATCACAGTCTCGTGCTTAGGGGCTAGTGTAAGGGGTCGCTGCGTTGTCTTTTTGTGCACGAGCCTGCTTTAATCTGCACAGAGCGGAGGGCGCTCGGCCAATTCGGATGATTGTCCTGTTTGGTCATCACCTCTTCGTTCAGATTGGGTAAAAGGCACCACCGCTAAAGGTATTGGTTAGGGAACCATCGATCAGCATGCCCACGCCGGGTCTAGCCATACGGGGTCCGCGCAGTCTTTTGCGCCAGATTCGCGAAGCGATGGCCAGCGGCGGTCCGGCGCAGGCACGCCTGAATATGGTCGTGCGTATCATTGCTCAGTCGATGGTGGCCGAGGTCTGCTCGATCTATCTGCGGCGTTCGACCAATGATCTGGAACTGTTCGCCACCGAGGGCCTGAACCCCTCCGCCGTTCACACCACGACCCTAAAGCCGGGCGAAGGTCTGGTCGGTGAGATCATGCGGCTGGGTCGGCCGCTGAACCTGTCTGACGCGCCAAACAATCCAAACTTCTCCTACCGCCCAGAGACGGGCGAAGACCCCTTCCACGCCTTTTTGGGTGTGCCTTTGCTGCGGGGGGGGCGGGCCATAGGGGTTCTGGTTGTCCAGAACCGGACGGAGCGGACCTATGCCGAGGAGGAGGTCGAGGACCTTCAGATCATCGCCATGGTGCTGGCCGAGATGGTCGCGGGCGGCGAACTGTTCAACGAGGCTGAACTTAGCAATGTCGAATTGGCACCCCACAAGCCGGAGCGGCTGAAGGGTGCTAAATTTGCAGACGGCTTGGCCTACGGTCGGGCGGTCCTGCATGAGGCGGCGGTGATGACTTCGGACTTGCTATCCGAGGACACACCAGCCGAAACTCTGCGCCTGCAAAAGGCGATCGAGGCATTGCAGCTTCAACTGGATGGTATGCTCGACGGTCATGGCCTAGTCGGGGCCTCCTATGACGTGCTCGAAACCTATCGGATGTTTGCCCACGACCGAGGCTGGAACCGGTCCCTAGAAGAGGCGGTTCGGTCTGGTCTAACGGCAGAGGCGGCGGTGGAGAGGGTGCGGTCTGAGCACCGGGCTCGGCTCGGCCAAGCGCGCGATCCCTACTTGCGCGAACGGTTGCACGATCTTGAAGACCTCAATGACCGGCTGCTGCGCCATCTGTCGGGTGACGGGGCGGCTGTTCGTATCCTGCCTGAAAATGCCATCTTGATTGCGCGTAATCTCGGTCCCGCCGATCTGCTCGAATATGACCGCACCAAGCTCAAGGGCCTGTTGCTGGAAGAGGGCTCATCGGCCAGCCATGCGGCCATCGTCGCGCGTGCGCTTGATATTCCGTGCGTTGGGCGCCTATCGGGCCTGCGAGATCGCGTGTCCGAAGGCGATCCGGTTATTGTCGATGGCGAGTCCGGCGAGGCCTATTTGCGTCCTCGCGCTGATGTGATCGATGCTGTGGGCGCGCGGATGGAGGTTCGGGCGCAGAGACGGGCTGAGTTTGCGCGTCTGCGTGATACGCCCGCCATCACCCGCGATGGGGCCAAGATCACCCTCTTGATGAATGCCGGTCTGGCCGTTGATCTCGATATTTTGAACGATACGGGCGCGGAGGGTATTGGCCTATTCCGCACAGAGTTTCAGTTCATGGTCGCCGAGGAATTGCCGCGCCTAGACGCTCAGACTGCGCTCTATGACCGGGTTTTAGATGCGGCTGAAGGCCGACCCGTGACCTTCCGGACCCTCGATTTGGGCGGCGATAAGGTACTGCCCTATCTGGAGGCAGAGCGCGAAGACAATCCAGCCCTCGGCTGGCGCGCCATCCGGATGGGGCTCGACCGCCCGGCCTTGCTGCGTCTGCAATTGCGGGCCCTCATTGCCGCCTCTCGGGGCCGCGAGCTGCGGATCATGTTCCCGCTGGTCGCCAGCGTTGAGGAGTTCCGCGCCGCCCGTGCTCTGGTCGATCACGAGATTGCTTGGGCCGAGCGGCGAGGGCGGACGGCCCCCGGTCTATTGCGCGTCGGGGCCATGATTGAGGCGCCGGCCCTGATCTGGCATCTGGACGCGCTGCTACCCCTGACCGATTTCGTTTCGGTTGGGACCAATGACCTGATGCAATATCTGTTCGCCGCCGACCGGGGCAATCCTCGGGTGGCCGATCGCTATGATCCCTTGTCGCCGCCCGCCCTTCGGGTGATGAAGGCGATCTATGATGCCTGTCACGAGAGTGGTACGCCCGTATCGGTCTGCGGTGAGATGGCGGGGCGGCCTTTGGAGGCCTTTGCCCTGCTGGCCTTGGGTTATGATCGCCTGTCCATGCCCCCTTCCGGCATCGGTCCGGTCAAGCGGATGGTTCTGTCCTGCGACCGTGAGGCGGCCAAGCGCGGTGTGCTCAACCTATTGAAGGGATCTGCAGGGTCGGTCCGAAATGAAATCGAGACCCTCGCTCGGAAGCTATCAGTATCCATTTAAGTCATTGTTTTGTAATGTTTAGCGTGTTAATAGCTAAGAAAGGTTTGATCTAGATCAAACCTTGACAGGGGTTTGCGTTGGATAGCTCTGACGCTGTCCGCTCAAGTCGGGGCATTGGCGGTTAATGGCATTGGATACGGGCCCGTCTTCATTGCGGTTCGGCGAGCTGGCGGGTGGTGAGCCCGCTTCGGCACCTAGCGATGGTGCTGCCCTTGATCCCGCCGCTTCGCCCCTCCGCACCAGTTTCACAATGGCTGACTTTGACCTTGCACCCACCCTTGGTGATGGCCTGCGCGCGGCGCGTGAATTTCGAGGTCTGACAGCGGTTCAGGTTGCAGAGATGACCCGGGTGCGCCGGGTCTATCTGGTCTCGATTGAGGGCATGAGGTTTGACGAACTTCCGTCCCGTCCCTTCGCCATGGGCTATGTGCGCGCCTATGCGCAGGCCTTGGGATTGGATGAGACGCAGGTCATTGAGCGGTTCCGCCGCGAAGTTCCAGACGAGACGGGCCCCCTTCGCGCGCCATCAGGTCTGCAGCCTCAGTCCGATCCTCGCGTTCGGTTGATCGCCAGTGTTGCTCTTATCGTATTCAGCGCAGTCCTGATTTGGAATGTCGCTCAGCGCAGCCTTCAAGAGCCACCTGTACCCGCGCCGACTGTGCCGGATCTGGCTATCGCGGCCTCAGGTCTGCCGGTTAGTGATCAGCAGCTTCTGGGGCAACCGGTGGTCAGCCTTGGCGAGCCGCTTCCAGCCCCTGCCGAATCCACCCTTCCAACGGCCTATGTTACCCCGGGTCTAGCGGAGGCCACGGCGGCCGGTGGCTCGGTAGATATTGCCCAAGCCAATGCCAAGGCATTGACTGCAGCGCAAAAGGCCGGAGGCGTTACGTCCCTAGCACCCGCAGCCACAGTTCCGGTTCGTGCGGCCTTTAACCCCAACGGTACAGTCTATGGCGCGGCCCCTCAGCAGTCGGTGGTGACGATCCAAGCCCGCAAGAGCTCATCAATCATCATCAAGGGCGCTGACGGCTCGGTCTATTTCGCCCGTCAATTGGCTGCGGGCGAAGCCTATCGGGCCCCGATGGTTGCGGGTCTAACCTTGGATGTGTCTGATCCCGTCGCGTTCGATGTCTATGTGAATGGCGAGTTCACGGGTAAGCTCCCGGCCGCTGTGACGCCCCTGTCTCGGCTAGGCAATGTGTCGGCGGCCTCTTTGGGCAATTGACGCCTGAGCCACGACGATAGGCTTGGGTTTTGTCGTCAGACGGCTTAGTTATAGCCCATCATGAGCGCACACGATCACAGCGAAAAGGGCCCGGATGCTGCTGGGCTGGCCCATGTCCGCCCTTGGCGGATGATTCAACGACGGCCCTCGAGAAAGATACGCGTCGGTTCGGTCGAGGTCGGGGGCGATGCGCCCATCTCTGTCCAGTCCATGACCAACACCCTGACGTCGGACGCTGGCGCGACCATCGATCAGATCCGTCAGTTGGAAGAGGCCGGGGCCGACATTGTCCGGGTCTCCTGTCCCGATGTGGAGTCGACGGCGGCCTTCAAGACCATCGTCAAGGCCGCCAAGGTGCCCTTGGTCGCCGATATCCATTTTCACTATAAGCGCGGTATCGAGGCGGCGCAGGCGGGCGCGGCCTGCTTAAGGATCAATCCGGGCAATATCGGCTCGGCGGACCGCGTGCGTGATGTCGTCCAAGCGGCCAAAGACCATGGCTGCTCGATCCGGATTGGCGTCAATGCAGGCTCCTTAGAGCGTGAGCTTCTGGAACGCTATGGCGAGCCTTGCCCCGAGGCGATGGTCGAAAGCGCGCTGAACCATGCCCGCATCCTTCAGGATCACGATTTCCACGAGTTTAAGATCAGCGTCAAAGCCTCCGACGCCTTCCTGACCGTCGCGGCCTATCAGATGTTGTCTGAGGCGATTGATTGCCCGCTCCACCTGGGCGTGACCGAGGCCGGAGCCCTGCGCACGGGCACCGTTAAGTCGTCGATTGGGTTGGGCTCGCTGCTCTGGGCCGGAATTGGCGACACGATCCGCGTCTCGCTGGCTGCTGATCCGGTCGAAGAGGTAAAGGTCGGTTTTGACATTCTCAAGTCGCTGGGCCTGCGCCATCGCGGCGTCAATATAATCGCCTGTCCCTCCTGCGCGCGGCAGGGCTTCAATGTCATCAAGACGGTCGAGACGCTCGAACAGCGCCTCGCCCATATCGCCACCCCCATGAGCCTGTCGATCATCGGCTGTGTCGTGAACGGCCCCGGCGAGGCCCTCTATACCGACATAGGCTTTACCGGCGGCGGCAAGGGCGCGGGCATGGTCTATAAGGCCGGAAAGCCTGACCACAAGATGGACAATGACCATATGATCGACCACATCGTCGAACTGGTCGAGGCCCGCGCGGCGGTCTTGAAGGCGCAAGCCTAGGCTCACCTTAGCCCCACCCTTGGCCAAATCGCGCCGATTAGGCTAAAGCAATCCCCCCGCCGTCTGGCGGTGCAGTTGGAGACCGTGCGTGCATCTTCCTCAGGCCAAGCTAGAGGCTGTTCTGGACCGCTATCGTGAGATCGAAGCCCGGATGGGTGCGGCCTCGGATGGGGCCGAGATCGTGCGCCTGTCGAAGGAACATGCCGAACTGCGTCCCGTGGCGGAGGCGGTGGAAAAGCTCGCCCGCGCCCGGGCTGAAGCGCCGGATCTTGAAGAGATGATCGGCAGCGGCGATCCAGAGATGGCCAGCATGGCCAAGGATGAGCTTCAGGTGCTTAATGAACGGCTGCCGGTGCTCGAGCGCGAGGTGGCCCTACTGCTGGCCCCTAAGGACAAGGACGAGAACGCCTCGGCCATTCTCGAAGTGCGGGCGGGAACGGGCGGCGACGAGGCGGCCCTGTTCGCTGGCGATCTGTTTCGCATGTATCAGCGTTACGCCCAGCTTCAGGGCTGGCGGGTCGAGGTGGAGTCGATTTCCGAAGGCGATGCGGGCGGCTTTAAGGAAATTATCGCCTCGATCAATGGCGACGGCGTGTTCGGGCGCTTGAAGTTTGAGAGCGGCGTGCACCGGGTTCAGCGGGTGCCTGAAACCGAGGCGGGCGGGCGTATCCACACCTCTGCGGCCACGGTCGCGGTCCTGCCGGAAGTCGAGGATGTCGAGATCGAGATCAACGAATCTGACATTCGCATCGACACCTACCGGTCCAGCGGCGCGGGCGGCCAGCACGTCAACAAGACCGACTCCGCCGTGCGTATCACCCACCTGCCCACCGGCGTCGTGGTGACCAGTTCGGAAAAGTCACAGCATCAGAACCGGGCGCGGGCCATGAAGGTCTTGCAGGCCCGGCTCTATGACATGCAGCGCACCGCCCTAGACACTGCTCGCGCCGATAGTCGCAAGAGCCAGGTCGGCAGTGGTGACCGGTCTGAGCGCATCCGGACCTATAATTTCCCGCAAGGCCGGGTGACCGATCACCGGATCAACCTGACCCTCTATAGCCTGCCCAAGCTGCTGGAGGGCGATGGTCTGGATGAGATGATCAAGGCCCTAATCGCCGAAGATCAAGCCGAGCGCCTCGCCTCGCTCGAAGACGAGTACGGCTGAGGCGATGGGCGGGATCGTCACGGGCCTCTATCGTCACCCGATCAAGGGCTTCACGCCAGAACGGCTGGAACAGGTGAGCCTGTCGGCGGGGGCCTATTTCCCCTGTGATCGTCTCTTTGCGGTCGAAAGCGGTCCCAGCGGCTTTGATCCGGTAGCCCCGGCCCACATTTCCAAGACCCGGTTCACGGTGCTGGCCAAGATGGCCGAGGTCGCGCGGGCGCGCACCGCCTATGATGAGGCCTCGGGTCTTTTGACCGTGGATGCCGAGGGAATGGAGCCCTTATCTGCGGATCTGTCCACAGATGGAGGTGCCGCGGCCCTTTGCGACTGGTTGACCCGCTTTCTAGGGGATCAGGTCACGGGGCCCTTGCGACTGCTCAAGGGGCCACAGACTCACCGGTTCATGGATGACCCGACCGGCTATGTTTCGGTGATCAATCTGGCCAGTGTGCGAGACCTAGAGGCGCGGCTGGGGGTTGCTATCGATCCCCTGCGCTTTCGAGCCAATCTGTATATCGAGGGATGGTCCGCTTGGGCCGAGATGGATCAGGTCGGTCAGACGGTGAGGATGGGTGAGGCTGAGGCTGAGATCACCAAGCCTATCGTCCGGTGCGCGGCCACCCATGTGGACCCCGTGTCGGGCGAGCGGGACCTCGATCTGGTCTCGGCGCTGTTTGAGGCCTATGGCCACCGTTATTGCGGCGTCTATCTGCGCGTGCTGATGGGGGGCGATGTCGCGGTGGGTGATCCGGCGCTATTGAGCCATGTCCTGCCCACGGCCCTCCTGAACCCTTAAGAGGCGATCATGTCGAGTTCTGATATATCTAAGCCCTTTACCTTGGTTCAGGCCTGGATGGCCGCGCGTCACCGGTTGACGGCTGCGGCCATTGAAAGTCCCGTCATTGACGCTCGGCTGCTGCTGGAGGTCGCTGCGAGTGCGACCCGGACCGACATTGTTACTGATCCCTATCGGGCCCTGACGCCAGAGCAGATCGCCACTTATGACAGCTACCTTGCGCGCCGAGAAGCGCGAGAACCGGTCAGTCACATCATTGGTCGAAAAGGCTTTTGGACGCTCGAGTTGAAGGTCACGCCGGACGTTTTGACCCCTCGTCCTGACAGTGAAGTGATCGTTGATCTGGTGGTCAAGTCTATGGCGGCGGACAAGCCGTTCCATATGCTCGATCTGGGCGTAGGGTCTGGGGCCATTGTTCTGGCCATTCTCAGCGAACGGACCCAAGCCACCGGCGTCGGGATCGATATTTCCCCTGAAGCGCTAGAGGTCGCCCGCGCCAACACCGCATTGTTGAAGCTGGAGGATCGCCTGACCTTGGCCCATGCCAATTGGACCGAAGGCCAAGCCGATGAGGCCTATGATCTTGTCGTCTCTAACCCGCCCTATATCGCCACGAGCGTCATCGCGACCTTGGAGCCAGAGGTGCGGGATCATGAGCCGATGCTGGCTCTCGACGGCGGTGCCGATGGGCTCAATGCCTACCGACTGCTGGCCGGTGAGATCATGCGGGTGCTGAAACCTGATGGCTGGTTTGCCATTGAAATTGGCTATGATCAGTCTAGGGCGGTTGAGGCCTTGATGCGCAAGGCCGGTGCCCAGCAGGTTCGAACGATCAAGGATTTGGCCAATCGCGACCGTGTCGTGACCGGCGTGAAAAATGTCCTTGGAAAAGCTGTCGCTATTGGCTAGAGCATTATTGTCTCCACCCAATAAGTCGGCGTTTAGGAGAAAGCGGTTGCTCAAACCCAATCGCCTCTGACCTCCGACAGACTCGTTCATCGTCAATGTTACCCTCGCTCCTCGCGAAGGCCGTTGTCGAAGGATAGGGGACAAGGAACCACACACGTTTTCAAACAGGACATTCGGGGGCAGCCCCGGTCCCGACAGAGGCTTCAGCCCAAGGCCCCCTTATAACGTCCCCCTTGGCCGTTTAGGCGTCCCGGCGAACCAGGTCACCGACAAGATATGAGAGATTTCAAAGGAATGAAGCGGCAGCGTGGCCGCGGTCGGCCCGGCGGTGGCAATACCGGCGGCGGTGGTAAGCCGCAGCAGAACGCCAACCGAGCCTTCGAATCCAACGGCCCTGATGGGGTCAAGATTCGCGGCCATGCGCAGCACGTCTTCGAAAAGTACCAGCAACTGGCCCGTGACGCGTCGTCGGCGGGTGACCGGGTTCTGGCCGAAAACTATCTGCAACATGCCGAGCACTATTTCCGGCTCTTGAGGGCGGTTCAGCCTCACCGTACGGCGGCTGAAATTCTCGGACGTGATTCGATTGCGTCGGGCTTCGATATCGATTTCGAAGATGAGAACGGCGACTATCCGGCAGAGACGCAAGAGGCCGAAGTCAGCGACGAGCAACCTCGCCAAGACCAGAGACCAGAGCCGCGTCAAGAGCAAACTCGTCATGATACGCGTCAGGACCAACGCGGGGAGGGTCGCCAAGACCAGCCTCGCCGTGATCGTGACCGCAACTTTGGCCGCGACCGCGACCGCGAACCGCGCCAGCAGGGTGAGCGCTTCCAACAGGGTGACCGTCCCCAGGGTGACCGTCCCCAGGGTGATCGTCCTCAGGGGGATCGTCCTCAGGGGGATCGGCCTCAGGGCGAACGTCAGGAACGCCCCGAGCGTCAGGACCGGCCTGAGCGGCAAGATCGTGCGCAGGGCGAACGGTTCCAAGGGGATCGTCCAGACCGTCCCTATCGAGATGATCGCCGTGACCGCTATGAAAACCGCGAACGCTATAGCGAGCGGCCTTCCGATCCCTTGGCGATTGTAGAGCCAGAGGCGACCCCTCTGACCCAACCGGCACCGATGCAAGAGGCGTCGCCCGTCTTGCGCTCGCAGGACGGATCCACCAGCCATGCCCCTGCGTTCTTGCAGGCGCGTTCTGAGCCCGTAGCGGCCCCCGCAGCCCCTGAGCCTGCGGGCCAAGGGCTGGAAGAGGTTCGCCCGAAGCCCCGGCGTGGTCGGCCACCGCGTAACCCTGAAGCGGCAAAGCCATCGGGTTCCACGGACGAGGGCTAGACCTTAGCCGATAACCTGAAGATGATCTTTGAAGCCAAGACCGGTCAGCGTCCCTGACCGGTCTTTTCTTTGTCGGGTTGGGATGGGTTCACCGAGGCAATGCGTGCGCCATTGCCCGCGAGCATCTGGTCGATCCGTTGTTTTTCGGCGCGGAAGGCGGTGAGGTTGCGACCGGAGAGCGCCGAGCCTTGCGGGATCTTCGCGCCCTTGGGGTTCAGCTTGGCCCCGTTGCGCATCACTTCATAATGCAGGTGCGGACCGGTAGATGCGCCGGTCGATCCGACATAGGCAATGACTTGGCCCTGACGCACGCGTGAGCCCGGGCGCAGTTTGGGCGACCAGCGGGACAGGTGGGCATAGGCGGTGGCCCAGCCGCCCGAATGCTGGATCTTGACCCAACGACCATAGCCGCCGTTCCAACGCACCTCCTTGACCACGCCGTCTCCGGCGGCGATCACCGGCGTGCCCGTACCAGCACCGAAGTCAATGCCTTGGTGCATCCGGTTATAGCCCAGGATTGGATGGCGACGGACGCCAAAGCCCGAGGTCATGCGGGCCCCATCGACGGGCGTGCGTAGCAGGAAGCCACGGATATTTTTGCCATTCTCATCGAAATATTGGGTCGGTGACTTGGCGTTTTCTTTGAAGCGATAGAAGCGGTTGGTGCCGCCATTGGCCTCGATCTCAGCATAGAGCAATTCGCCCGTCTCGACGGTGCGGCCCGCTTCGGTCAGGGTGCGGTCAAAGACCATGCGGAAATTGTCACCCGGTTGGATGTCGCGACTGAAATCCAGCTTGTGGCCGAACAGCTTGACGACCTGAGCAGTGAGGGCAGGGGTGGCCCCGGCCTGGGTGGCGCTTTCATAGAGCGAGCCCTGCATCTGGCCCTGTGCGACGGTGGTTTCAGACCGCAGTTTCTCTTCCAGTTCGCGCAGCTTGAGCGCGCCATCGAAGGTCCGCGACAGGGTCAAGGCTGAGGCGGGGCCAGTGCGCATGGACAGGCCAACCAGCCGCACGGGGCCGCGTTGGTCGCGCGGGCGAGCAATGGCCGCGTCAAAGGCAAGGCCTGCCTTGATATTGACGGTGTCGAAGGTTGAGCCAATAGCCTTGACCACTTCGCGCGCTTCGCTGTCGCTGACGCCTGCGCGGCGAACGGCGGCCTCGAAGGTCTCGCCCCGGCGAACCTCAACCGGGATATTTTCGGGGCGGCTATAGCCGGGTTGGGCTTCGGCCTGGGTGAAGGCCTCGTGCTGTAGTTCGCTCAGTTGCGCGGTTGCCTGTTGAACGGCCGCAGCGTTGCGGGTTTCAAAGGCGCTGAGCTGCCAAGCCAAGGCGAGGGCAGCCAAGCCAGCCACACCGACAACGAGCCGAGGGGCTAGCCGCACCGGGGTCCGTCTTGGATCGAATTCTATCATCGTCCCTCCTTGCGCGGGTGCGCGGTGCTTGGATCGGTGACCGAACTGAACTCCCCTAGGGCCGCTCTGCCGCTCTCCGCAGGCCTTAACCAAAGATTAAAACCGGGTGGCCGGATATTTGGCGACTCTGGCCGTCTTGTCACGGACAAAATTGATTTTGATCAAAGGAGCGGACGCCCTTCGTAGGCCTGGATTGCGCGGAAACACAATTTAAAGTATTGTAATTCTGTCTGAAGACTGTTTGCGGGGGCAGATGCTGGGGATAGACAAATCACAGTTCAGTCGACTGGTCTCAACCCGCTTTCGTTTCACGGATAAGGAAACCGGTGAGGCTATTATCTGTGAACTGGAGGTAGCCCACCCCCTTCCGCTCTATCGGGATGCTGTGAGTGGCTATCGTCTTGTGCCGTTGAAGATGGATTGGGTCACGGTTTTTGGCGTCAATCCTTACCAAGCCTTGCAACTGGCTTTTCAGATCATTGATCCGCTCTTAGACAGTTACCGTTCCGAATATGACATCGAACACTGGTGCGAGGAGCCATAGATAACCGGATTGCGGTGGGCTAGCGATCTGGATGAGGCATGTTCCAAATGGTGCTGATCAACTTTCCATTTTCAAGATTTGTTTCAACCCGCTTTCGCTTCACCGATAGGGAAACGGGCGAGGTCATTATCTGTGACTTAGAAATCGCCACGCCAGGTCTAGGCGATCAGTTGTGGAACTCTGGGGTCCGCATATCGCCGCTGGAAACAAAATGGTGACCCATCTATGGGGTCGATGCTTTTCAGGCCTTGCAATGCGCCTTCCCGATTGCCGACATTCTTTTGGGCACGTACCGATCCGAATATGAGATCGAACCGTGGTTCGAGGCGCCATAAAAAAACCCGCCTTGGGGAAGGCGGGTTCTTCTGGAGGTCCGTAATGCTGGGGTCTGGCCTTAGGCGGCGGAGACTTCGAGCATCTCGTTGGGATCGCGCAGGACATAGCCGCGGCCCCAGACCGTTTCGATATGATGTTGGCCATTAGCTGCTGAGGCCAGCTTCTTGCGAAGCTTACAGATGAAGACGTCGATGATCTTCAGCTCTGGCTCGTCCATGCCGCCATAGAGGTGGTTGAGGAACATTTCCTTGGTCAGGGTCGTGCCCTTGCGCAGGGAAAGCAGTTCCAGCATCTGATATTCTTTGCCGGTCAGGTGAACGCGCTGTGAGAAGACCTCGACGGTCTTGGCGTCCAGATTGACCGTAATGTCGCCGGTGCGGATGACCGATTGGGCGTGGCCCTTGGAACGACGGACCACCGCATGGATGCGGGCGACTAGCTCGTCCTTATGGAAGGGCTTGGTCATATAGTCGTCGGCACCGCTGCCGAAGGTCTTGACCTTGGTATCGATTTCCGAGGTACCCGAGAGGATCATGATCGGCGTGTTGATCTTCGCGACCCGAAGGGTGCGCAGTACGTCCATGCCGGACATATCGGGAAGGTTCAGATCGAGCAGGATCAGGTCGTAATCGTAAATCTTGCCCAGATCGACGCCTTCTTCACCCAAATCGGTGGTGTAGACGTTGAAGCCTTCGGACTTGAGCATCAATTCGATGCTCTGCGCTGTGGCGCTGTCGTCCTCAATCAACAGTACGCGCATCGACCCCTCCCCGCCCAAAGGCGGTTTCGCTTCGCGGAATGATAAAATCCGCCCCCAGTAAACTCTTAACCATATTTGCCTGCCATTCACTTACACTTGGTTAACTTTGAATGACCGACCATTTGGTTCTAGGGTGATTTGCAAAGCCCGCGCAAGGGCTGCGTTAACCATTTTATTTATTGGAATCACAGACTTTTAATATCTGATGGGCTGGTGTTCACTCCCCTTTAAGGTCAAGGGTGGAAAATCGAACCGATCTAAAAATTTTTTTGTCGTTAAAATTTAGAGGAACCTAAAGTGCGCAACCTTGTGGCAGCTGTCGAGCGCATTGACCCGCTGGTGGTCTTTGGGCGCGTGGCGGCGGTCAATGGTTTGCTGATTGAGGCCAAGGGCGGGCTCACCCGTCTGGCCGTCGGCGCACGGGTTGAGATTACCCGCCTTCGCGATGTTCCGTTAGCCGCTGAAGTGGTTGGTTTTCGCGAGGCCAGGGCGCTCTTGATGCCCTTTGGTCCGGTCGAGGGCGTCGCGCCGGGGGCTGAGATCCGTATCCTGTCCGAAGGGGCCAATATTCGCCCGACCTTGGCTTGGCGCGGGCGGATTATTGATGCCTTTGGCGAACCGATTGATGGCAAGGGTCCCTTGCCTCAAGGCCAGGTGCCCTATCCTCTGAGGGCCGCACCGCCGCCAGCCCATGCGCGTGGCCGGGTGGGAGAGCGGCTAGATCTGGGCGTTCGGTCCATGAATGTCTTCACCACCTGTTGCCGGGGCCAGAGGCTCGGCGTCTTTGCCGGTTCGGGCGTCGGCAAGTCCGTGCTTCTGTCGATGCTGGCCAGAGAAGCAACCTGCGATGTGGTCGTGGTCGGCCTGATCGGCGAACGGGGCCGCGAGGTGCGCGAATTTATCGAAGAGACCCTCGGGGAAGCGGGCCTTGCGCGGGCTGTCGTGGTGGTCGCAACATCGGATGAACCCGCTCTAAAGCGTCGCCAAGCGGCCTATATGACCATGGCCGTGGCAGAGTTCTTTCGTGATCAGGATCAGGAGGTCCTGTGCCTGATGGACTCCGTCACCCGTTTTGCCATGGCCCAGCGTGAGATTGGGCTGGCGGCAGGTGAGCCACCGACGACCAAGGGCTATACGCCGACGGTCTTTACCGAATTGCCCAAGCTGCTTGAGCGGGCGGGACCGGGCCCTGTACGGCCGGATGGATCCGAAGGTGGCCCCATAACCGGCCTCTTTACGGTGCTGGTCGATGGCGACGATCATAATGAGCCCATCGCCGATGCCGTTCGTGGTATTTTGGACGGTCACATTGTTATGGAGCGAGCCATTGCCGAGCGGGGCCGTTTCCCCGCCATCAATGTCTTGAAGTCTATCTCGCGGACCATGCCCGGATGTCAGCGGCCCTATGAACGCGAAATTGTCTCCAATGCCCGCCAAACCCTGTCGGCCTATTCCAATATGGAAGAGTTGATCCGCATTGGGGCCTATCGCATGGGCACTGATCCTCAGATCGACCGCGCCATTCGTTTGAACCCAGCGCTCGAACAGTTTTTGGGTCAGGATAAGGACGAAGCGACATCATTGGATGAGTGCTTCTCCACCCTTGCCGACATCCTCAATCAGGATAGCGCATGAGCCGCTGGGTTCAGTCCTTGATCCGCATCTCGGACTATGAGGTGCAGACCCTGCAAAAGCGGCTCGCCGAGATTGTCGGGCGTCGGGTCGACGCTGAAATGCGCATCGTCATGTTGGAAGCGGAATCTGAAGCCGAGGCCCGTCATGCTGTGGCCGATGTTGAGGCGGGCTTTATGCAGCTTGGCTTCACCCATGCGGTGCGGATGCGCAAGGCTGAGATCCAAATCACGATTGACGCCTTGCTGGTCGAAGAGGCTGGGGCGCGCGATGCCCTGAGCGTCGCCTTTGAAGATCTTAAACGCTATGAGCATGTGGCCGAAGCGGCCAAGGTCAAGGCCGCCAAGCTAGAGCAGCAGCGTGAGACAGCAGCGCTCGATGAGCTGGGCCTCCGCCGCCCCCGTCAAGGACCGGGGTGAGAGACTAGTCCTGATCGGCCTTGGTGCCAGCTTCGCGCATGGCGTGGAGATCGTCGCTGATCCGAAACACCGCCAAATAGAATTCACAAGCGGCGCGCCAGAGCAGGATCAGGGCACCGACGACCAGAAATCCACCGACCAGTACAGGCAAGGCAATCAGCAGACCGGCGATTGTGCCATCACGCAAGGCCAAGCCGACCGCACCGCCGACAATAGCGAAGGCCATCAGGGCCAGCAGGCCCAGACCTGCCCAATAGATCAGATGCACGACCTCACGGGTCAGCAGCTTCTCGAAGGTCAGCATGTCCCAAATCAGCGATTTCAGACTGGTCGACTTGGATGTGATCGGCGCGCGCATGGTCAGTCCAGGATCTAGCGGTCATTTCCCGCCGGTTGTTCGCTATCAGCCCCAGAGGCCGTTCGCAACGTTAAGAATGGGGCTAGATCTGGCCAACAGACTTCAACCTAGCGCGGTGATGGACTTCATTTTGTGACAGGACCACGGTCTGCCCCCGGAAGCGCTCGATAATAGAACGGACATAGGGGCGGATGGTCGGGCCGGTGAGCAGGACGGCTGCGTCACCATTGAGCGCCGCCCGCTCGAAATTCTCGCGAACCAGACGGATGAATTCCTGAAGTTTCGATGGGGCCAGGGCCAGTTGCTTATCATCGGCGGGACCGACCAGAGCGTCAGCAAAGGCATGTTCCCACTCTGGTGACAGGGTAATGATCGGCAGGGCCCCATCGTCGCCCTTGTGCTGCCAGCAAAGCTGTTTGGCCAAGCGGGCGCGGACCTGTTCGACCAAGAGCACCACCGAGCTATTGTGTGGTGCGGCCTCGCCGATCCCTTCCAAGATGGTCGGTAGATCGCGGATCGACACCCGCTCCTTGAGCAACGCCTGCAGAACGCGCTGAACGGTGGTTGCGCTAACCACGCTCGGGATCAGGTCGTCGACTAGCTTCTTCTGCTCGCCCGGCAGGTCCTTCAACAGCTTCTGGACTTCGGAATATGACAGAAGGTCCGTCATATTGTCCTTAAGGATCTCGGTCAGGTGCGTGGTCAAGACGGTGGCTGGATCGACAATCGTATAGCCGCGGAAGGTGGCCTCTTCGCGCAGGCCCTCGTCTATCCAGGTTGCGGGCAGCCCGAAGGCTGGTTCGAGCACATGTTCACCGGGAAGATCAACCTGACCGCCGCGGGGATCCATGACCATCAAGAAGCCAATTCGAACCTCACCGCCGCCGGCCTCCATCTCTTTGATCCGGATCGAATAGCCCTGATTGGGCAGGCGCATATTGTCGAGAATGCGCACGGACGGCATGACGAAGCCAAATTCAGAGGCCAGAGTCCGCCGCAAGGCGCGGATCTGGTCGGTGAGGCGGCGCCCTTCGAGGTCATTAATCAGGCCCAGCAGGCCATAGCCCAGCTCAATCTTGACGTCGTCAATCGCCAAGGACCGGGCAATCGGTTCTTCCTCGTCCTCGATCGGACCGGCCGCAGTCCCTTCCTCCCGTTCAGGCTCCATCGTGTCTTGCGAGCGACGCCATGACAGAAGCCCCGCACCGATCGAGATGGCCGCAAAGGGCAAAATTGGCATGCCTGGGACCAGTGCAATCACCCCAGATGCCGCTGACACCATGCCGAGGCTGACGGGGTTCATGCTCAGCTGAGTGACCAGCGCAATGTCTGCAGCCCCTTCAACGCCCGCTTTGGACACGAGGAAACCGGCAGCCAGCGAGATGATCAAGGCGGGGATCTGGCTGACCAGACCATCACCGATGGTCATGATAGTGTAGGTTGAGGCCGCTTCACCGACGGGTAGATCGTGCTGGAATACCCCGATCAGTATGCCGCCGATAATATTGATGAAAGTGATAACCAGACCGGCGATGGCATCACCGCGCACAAACTTCGATGCACCGTCCATGGCTCCGAAGAAGGTGGATTCCTGCTCCAGTTCTTTGCGGCGCTTCTTGGCGACATTCTCATCAATCAAGCCCGCCGACAGGTCAGCATCAATGGCCATTTGCTTGCCAGGCATGGCGTCAAGGGTGAAGCGGGCCGCAACTTCGGCGATCCGGCCAGAGCCCTTAGTAATGACGATGAAATTGACCAAGACCAAGATGGCAAAGACGATTACGCCTATGATGAAGCTGCCTTGCATCATCAAGGACCCGAAGGCGGCAATCACCTGACCTGCACCATGCACACCCTCATGCCCGTGGGCGAGGATCAGACGGGTCGAGGCAACATTGAGCGCCAAACGATAGAGAGTCGCGACCAATAGAACCGTTGGAAAGGACGTGAAATCTAACGGCCTTTTGAGCAGAATTGCCGTCATCAAGATCAGGACCGAGCTGCTGATCGAAATGGCCAGCAGCAGATCAAGCAGGACGGGCGGGACGGGGATGATCAGCAGGACGATGATCCCGACAACCCCGATGGCCATGATCACATCGCCACGGCTCAGCCAGCCCCAGACCTCTTTGGCTGTGGGGGCCGTTCCTGTGCGGGCATTGAGATCCAGTTGGGCCATTCTGTCCTAAATCGTTCTAAGTCGCTGACCGTGGTCGCTGTCGGCTTTTAAGCCGCTGAGGTTCCTGTGCCTTGGTGCGCTGGCACCGCAACACCGGCTTCGGAATATTCTTTCAGCTTGTTGCGAAGGGTCCGGATCGAAATGCCTAGGATCGTGGCGGCATGGGTCCGGTTTCCGAGACAGTGGTTCAAGGTATCGATGATAAGGTGCTGCTCGACCTCGGCGACGGTCAGGCCGACAAAGCCGCGTGAGGCGTCCGAGCTGGCTGCGGACATGGCCGCCGATGCGGCTTGAGCAGCGCGGCTGGCGGTCTGAGCCACGGGATCGGTGCTGGCCCGGGCGGCCATAGGCTGTCCATCGGGCAGGCGAATGGCGGGCTCGGCAATCTCTGAACCGGTGGAGAGCAGCACGGCGCGGTGCATGGCATTTTCCAGTTCACGCACATTGCCAGGCCAACGATGGGAAAGGAGCCGTTTGCGCGCCTCGTCTGAGAGGGGGCGTTCGGGTATGGCGTTCGAAGTCGAGTATTTTTTGATGAAATGGTCTGCCAGCGCCAAGATATCGGCGGGCCGCTCGCGCAAGGGAGGGAGCCGCAGATTGACCACGTTCAGGCGATAGAGCAGGTCTTCGCGGAAGGTCCCGGCCTTCACGGCCTCTGCTAGGTCGCGGTTCGAGGTGGCGAGAATGCGGATATTGACCTTCACAGGGCGCGTGCCCCCGACCCGGTCAATCTCGCGCTCTTGCAGGGCGCGCAGCAGCTTGGCCTGCAGTCGCGTATCCATTTCGGAGATTTCATCGAGCAGAAGCGTTCCGCCGTCGGCCTCTTCGAACTTACCGATCCGGCGGGCAATGGCCCCCGTAAAGGCCCCTTTTTCGTGGCCGAACAGCTCAGATTCCAACAGATTTTCCGGAATGGCGGCGCAGTTGACGGAGATATAGGGGCGCGAAGCACGCTTTGATTTCTGGTGCAGATATTTCGCCATCACCTCCTTACCGACGCCGCTTTCGCCGGTAATCAAGATCGAGGCGTCGGACGCGGCCACCTGATCGGCCAGAGCGATGACGGCGGTCATAGAGGGATCACGCGCCACCAAGGCGCTATCTTCGGCCACCACGGCGGCCAGAACCGCTGCGATCAATTCGGCATCTGGCGGCAGGGGAATGAACTCTTTGGCGCCAGCACGGATCGCGTCACCGGCGCGGCGTGGATCAGCGGCAATCCCGCAGGCCACCACCGGCACGTGAATGCGCTCGGCTTCGTTGGCGGCGATGAGCGCGGCAATGTCGAGCTCATAATCCACCATCAACAGGTCTGCGCCCTGTCCCGCGCGCAGGGCATGGGTAGCCTTGGCACAGGTGTCGACATGCGCCACCTTGGCACCCGTGGCCATGGCCATTTGCACCGCTGCAGAGAGCTGTCCGCTTAAACGTCCGACGACTAGAAGCCGCATAGTTTTCTCCTCAATGGCTCACGGGCGATCAGGCCTGTGAGTCACCGTCCTTAATGATTTCCGTCATGGTCACGCCGAGTCGCTCGTCGACGATGACGATCTCTCCGCGGGCAACGAGGCGGTTATTGACGTAGATGTCGATGGCTTCCCCGACCTTGCGGTCCAGTTCCAGAATGCTGCCCGCGCCAAGCTTCAAGAGCTGCGCGACGGACAGTTGGGCGCGGCCAATGACGGCTGAAATACTGACAGGGACGTCAAAGACCGTCGAGAGGTCGCTGGCGGATTTGCTCTCTCCGTCCATGGGCATATCCGATGCCAAGGGATCGGATGGATCGAACTCGTCGAGGGTCAGGGGCGTGTCGCTGGCCATGGGCAGACCTCTCTCTTAGGGGTTTAAGGTGGAAGGAAGGGCGTGGGGATTGACGGCTTCGGCATGCAGGCCCTCGGCGATCAAGGCGTTATGGAGGGCTTGAGCGACCCGCTCAGCCGTCACTGTCGGGTCATAGCTTGCGCGGCCATCACCCCAATCAAAATGGAAGGCGGCGAGCGGCATCATAGGGTCAGCCTTGACGACAATCTGTCCAGGTATGCCCAAGGCTTGGGCCTGTTCATCGAGTGTCTGTTGAAATCGCTCAACCAAATCGGCAGAGGTCCGAACCGTCAGGCGCGGTCCGGTAGTGATTTCTGCTGCCAGCGCATCCAGCGCCGCAAGGGCAGGGGCATCTGGAAACTGCTCTAGGGCTGCATCGGCGATCTGCCGCGCGCAGGCGAGGGACAGTTCCGCCGACCCCACGCGATGGTCATGAGCGATCTGGACCAGAGTTGAAAGGGCCGCGTGAGTGGCTTGGGCAAGGGTCTGTAGTGCAGCGGCGGCGGCTTGCTCGGCCACAACAAGGGCTGAGCGCTGACCCTCTTCGAAACATTCCGCTCGGATCTGCGTCACCTCTTCTAGGGTAAAGATCCGCTTCTGCTTTGGGGGGGCGTAGGCGATGCCGCCCTCATCGTCGAAGACCGTTTCAAAGCTGAATTTGCGGGGCGCGGCGTCGGTCATCTTAGTAGATCAACTCATCGTCGCCGCCCTGGCCGGCCATCATGATTTCGCCGCGAGCGGCAAGATCCTTGGCGACCTGAACCATGGCCATCTGGGCCGCATCGACGTCCTTCAGACGCACAGGACCCATAGATTCCATATCGTCGCGCATAATCTTCGAGGCGCGCTCGCTCATATTGGAGAAGAACAGTTCACGCAGGGCATCGGACGAGCCCTTGAGGGCCAGAGCCAATTGATCCTTTTCCACAGCGCGGAGCAGGGTTTGGACGCCGCCGGGGTCGAGCTTGGCAAGGTCTTCGAACACGAACATCAGCGCGCGGATACGCTCGGCACTTTCGCGCGTGCGCTCTTCCAAGGCGCTAAGGAATCGCGACTCGGTCTGGCGGTCGAAATTGTTGAAGATGTCGGCCATCATCTCGTGGCTGTCACGCTTGGCGGTGCGGGCCAGGTTGGACATGAATTCGTTGCGCAAGGTCAGCTCAATCTTATCCAAGATTTCGCGCTGAACCGGTTCCATTCGCAGCATGCGCGTGACGCATTCCAGTGCAAAATCCTCGGGAAGCGCGGCCAGAACGCGCGCGGCGTGATCGCCCTTGATCTTGGACAGCACCACGGCAACCGTCTGCGGATATTCATTCTTCAGATAGTTGGCGAGAACGGCCTCATTCACATTGGCCAGCTTGTCCCACATGGTCCGACCCGCCGGACCACGGATCTCCTCCATCAAGGAGTCGACCTTCTCCGGCGGCAGGAACGCGGTCAGGAGGCGCTGGGTCTGTTCATAGGAGCCCATGATGGCCCCGGTCGTCGATAGACCGGACACGAACTCCATCAACAGGTCTTCAACCACAGTCGAAGGCACAGCGCCGAGACTGGCCATGGCCGAGGAGATATCCTTGACCTCTTCCTCGTCCAGACCTTCCCAAATGGCTTGGGCCTCTTCACCGAGCGACAGCAGAATAACGGCCGCCTTTTCCGCGCCGCTCAGACCGCCAGCGTTTGTAATGCCCTTTTTTCCACCGCGCGGGCTCATGTGGCCTCATGCAACCAGCCCCGGATGATCGAGATCGACTCTTCCGGGTTGTTGTTCACAAATTCAGAAACACTACGGACCGACGAGGACTTTACCTGCCCCTCAATCCGCGCAATGTCGATCCGAGCGTCGATGCCGTTATCGGTTAGGGCTGGAACCGAACCATCGGGATTGGCCAAGGCCAACTGTCCCGCTCCGGTCTGTCCGATCAGAGCCACTTGCCCCTTACCCTCGCCCCTTGCCGTGGCCAAGAGGGGGCGAACAACGAAGAAGATGACCAGCAGGGCAACGAGGGTCAGGATGCCCAACTCGGCCGCTCTCATAATGTCGTTCTTATCAAATCCAGCCAAGGGTGAACCTGCCACAACACCGCCGACCAGACCGTCATCGCGCGCAAACTGGACATTGGTTACAGTGACCGTGTCGCCTCGGGCCTCATCAAAGCCAACGGCAGAGCGAACCAGATCTTCAATTCGCTTCATTTCTTCGGCCGTGCGAGGCTTATAGGGGGTTGGTTTTCCGTCCTTATCGACCGAGGTTAGGCCATCGACCGCGACCGCGACTGATAGTTTCTTTACCTGACCCGGCTCGGTGATGGTGGTGGTGTTGGTGCTCGAAATTTCAAAGTTTGTTGTTTCTTCGACCCGGCCACTGGCGTTCAGGGTCGGGTCTACGGGTGGCGCTGCACCTGCGCCGCCCGGGATATTGTTGGCGACAGTCGCCTGACCCGCATTGTCGGGTTTGTTTTCCCGAGCATTTTCATCAACGGTCTGGGTCGAGCGGACGACCTGACCATCGGGATCGAACTTACTTTCTTGGACCGTCACACGTGCCAAATCCAGAACGGCGGTGACGTTCACGCGGACCTTGCCAGGACCCACGACGCCCTCGACCAGATCGCGAACCTTGCGACGAATGGCCTCTTCGGCTTCGTTGCGGCGTTCTTCGCCTGCTGCGCCGAGGCTATCGCTCTGCCCGCCGCCCAGAAGTTTACCCTTCTGATCGACGATGGTGACCTTTTCGGGCATCAGGCCGGGAACGGAACTGGCCACCAGATTTTGCAGCGATCGAACCTGTTCAGCGGTGGGCGCGCGACCATTGACACCGATGGTTACGGCGGCTGTGGGCGGCTGGGGCGCATCTTCGAACAGTTCACGCTTAGGCATGGAGAGCTGAACGCGCGAGAAATTGACCCATTCTTGTGATCGGATGGTCCGGGCCAGTTCACCTTCAAGGGCCCGCTGGCGGTTTAGGTTCTGAACGAAATCGGTTTGGCCAAGGGCGTTGGTCTCATCGAAAATTTCGTAGCCAACAGACCCGGTGCTCGGCAATCCCTTGCCAGCAAGCAGCATCCGGGTCGATCCGACCTTGTCGCGCGCAACAAAGATGGTCGAACCGTCGCCCTTTGCCTCGTACTTGATCCCGGCCTGATCGAGGGCTGCTGTGATCGTAGAGGCTTCTTTCAGATCGAGGTTGGAATAGAGCAGGGATTGGGGTGCCGAACCAAAGTTTAAGATCAACGCAAAAAGCGCAGCCGCCACACCGGCGGAGACGCCGATAATGGCAGCGAGGCGGCCGATCCCGAACCGCTGTAGCGCACTGATGAACTGTTCCACGCCTTACGCCCTTCTTAGGCGACGCAGGTTGGCACCCTTGTCGCTAGGCAGTAATTTCCCAGTACAAGGTAAACGAGACGTTTACACATTGGCTTAAGTGCTAAATTTCTTGTTTAGCACCGTCAAGCGCGCGGGCAGCTCGGGCCTGCTCCAGACGTAGAGTCTCCTTCTGGGCCTTGGTTTGGCCAAATCGCAGGCGGTTCCGAACGGCCTCGGCAGAATTTTCCGCCTTGGCCTTGGATTTTCGAGCTCTGTTCAGGTTGATCAGCTCGGCCATGGGGTCAGCCCGGTGCGATCATGGTTTCTGGGCGCACGACGGAGTCAAACTCCTCATCGGTGACATAGCCGCCGCCGACTGCCTCTTCGCGCAGGGTGGTGCCGTTCTTGTGGGCCGTCTTTGCAATCTTGGCAGCATTGTCATAGCCGATCTTGGGGGCCAAGGCGGTGACCAGCATCAAGGACCGGTCCAGAGCCGCCTTGATATTGTCGCGGCGGGCCTCGATGCCGACAACGCAATTATCGGCAAAGGAGATCGAGGCGTCGGCCAGCAGGCGAACCGACTGGAGGAAATTATAGGCCATGACGGGGTTGAAGACGTTCAGCTCGAAGTGACCTTGGCTGCCCGCCACGGTCATGGTCGTCTGATTGCCGAACACCTGAGCGCAGACCATGGTCATGGCCTCGCACTGGGTGGGATTGACCTTGCCGGGCATGATCGAGGAGCCGGGCTCGTTCTCGGGCAAGGATAGCTCGCCAAGGCCCGAGCGGGGGCCTGATCCGAGGAAGCGAATATCGTTGGCGATCTTGAACAGGGCCGCCGCCGCCGAATTGATCGCGCCGTGACCAAAGACGAGGGCATCATGGGCCGCGAGGGCCTCGAACTTGTTGGGCGCCGTGGTGAAGGGCAGGCCGGTCAGGGCGGCGATCCGCTCGGCAACCTTTTCGGCAAATCCGACGGGCGCATTGAGACCGGTGCCAACAGCGGTGCCGCCTTGGGCCAGTTCCAAAATGCCGGGCAGTGTCATCTCAATGCGGCTGATGGCATTGGCCACCTGCTGGGCATAGCCTGAAAATTCTTGGCCCAGCGTCAGGGGGGTGGCGTCCTGCGTGTGGGTGCGGCCGATCTTGATAATATCTTTGAACTCTTCCTGCTTGGCCAGCAGTGCGGCGTGCAGGTGTTTGAGCGCGGGCAAGAGGTCATTGACCACCTGCTCGGCTGCGGCAATGTGCATGGCCGTCGGATAGGTGTCGTTTGAGGACTGGCTCATATTGACGTGGTCGTTAGGATGGACGGGCTTCTTGGAGCCCATCTCACCACCAAGCATCTCAATGGCGCGGTTCGAGATCACCTCGTTGGCGTTCATGTTGGACTGGGTGCCAGACCCGGTCTGCCAGACCACCAAGGGGAAATGGTCGTTAAGCTTGCCGTCGATGACCTCTTGGGCGGCTTCGGCTATGGTTTGGGCCAGCTTGGGGTCGAGACGGCCAAGGGCGGTATTGGCCTCTGCCGCGGCCCGCTTGACGATGCCTAGCGCACGAACCACCGGCAGGGGCTGCTTTTCCCAACCAATCTTGAAGTTCCCGATGGAACGCTGGGACTGAGCGCCCCAATAGCGTGAGGACTCGACCTCGATGGGTCCAAAAGTATCGGTCTCTGTGCGGGTGGCGGTCATGGCAACGGTCCTTGGGCGGGTATCACAGTAAAGGGTCTGGCGTGGGGTTTAACCTCCCAGAGCGCGGCTGCAAAGGGTGATGGGCAGATCGAGCGCATGAGGTTATGACTTTCTCCCATGAGCGATGAATGGACAGGCAAGGGCAAGGTACGCGCGCGCGAGATCGGCGGCGGACTTGAGATCACGGTCGAGGGCCTATCCACCCAAGCCAAATATTATAAGCCGCTGGTCCACGAGTTCTTCCGCAAGGAATGGCGCGGTGCCAGACCCGCTTGGGGCGAATATAGCGTCGAAATTGTGATGGACTATGTCGGCGATCCGCCGTGGATGGATCTCGACAACCTCGCCAAGGCCCTGCTCGATGCCATCAAGGGCTATGCCTTCCACGACGACGCTCAGGTGGCGAGGCTCTTGGTCGAGCGGCAATCAAATGAACGAGAACGGATTACCATCCGGGTCGACCGGCGCGGTGACCTGCCGGTGCCGCCGGGCCTGCGCTAGCGCCTTAGCTGTTCCAAGGCTCCAGACCGCCTCGCAACGCAACCAGGATAGAGAAGATCGTGAAGATCAGGGTCGACATGCTGAAGCGCAGCTTGCGCCAGCTCGTCCAACTGTCCACACGCCGTCCACCGCGCCAGATATTGGTCATCATGAGGAGGGTGATGGCGGTCAGGATGCTGGCGACGAGGGCGCAGGACGAGGCGAGGGTCACGAGGTTGCCGGGCCAGCTATAGAAGACTTGGCTAACATCTTCTGCTGCAGTAGCCCACAGACCGAACATGGCCATGGCCGCGAGCCAAAGCCCGGCAATCGAGGTCTGCATCAAGCCTGCGCGGCCTTGGGTCGGGGTTTGGCGAAATTCGCGCCGGTCGCGCGTGAAAAGTCCAACAATAGCCGCAACCGAGCAAAGAGCGGTCAGGGTTGCAAAGAGGGTCAGGGTCGCTCCCGATGCGAGGGTGCTCTCGCGCTCAAAGACCTGAGCGCCCATCGGATCGTAGAACCGAACCGCCTTGCCATTTTCAACGTCGAATTTGATCTCTTCGACCCCATTGACGCTGACCAGCCAGCCGGGTCGATTGCTGAGCACATAGGCCTTGATCTTGCCGCCTCGGTTGAGCAGCAAGGTACCGTCCTTGGTCACCTCGACCGAGGCTTCACCGATGATGGACCCGACGAACCGTTCCAAACCGCTATAGGCGCGGCGTGTGGACAGGTATGAGCCCTCATAGATCTTGGCCTGCGATGCGAGTTCCGGCGTGCCGGCAAAGGGCTTCAGAGTCGGTGTCGCATAATATTGCTCAACGACCCGGGCTGGAAGGCTCGCGGCGAGGTCGTCCCCCGTCGAGGTATTGGTCGCAATGAAGATGCCGAGGTTCAGGTCTGGAACCGTGACCATATTGGAATGGAACAGAAGGGTGTCGCCTTGGTGGCCCTGACCCTTGAAGCCCCCGGGCAGCGGATATTCAATAAAGCCATGGGCCCAACCGTTCTGGCTGTTCGAAGGATTGCGCAGCGGCGTGCGGAAGGCCTTGGCGGTGGTGGGGCTATAGATCACTTGGCCATCAATCGTGCCGCCATTGAGGATCAACTGCATATAGCGGGCCATGTCGGCCGCTGTGGAACTTGCCGACCCGGCAGGTGCGATCTGGCTGACATGCTCGAAGGTCTTGGGAACAAAAGACGCGCCGTTCCAATAGAAACCGTCTGATAGCTGAGCCGCTAGGGCCGTGGGCATGGCGGCTGGCAGATCCGCGCGGGCCGGATAGGGTTCGCGGAAGGTGGTGTGGTTCAGGCCGAGCGGACGGGTAATGCCGCCCTCGATCAGGCTCTCGAAGGGCTTACCCGACACATAGGAAGAGATTTCGCCGCCCAGGGCTGCGCCATAGTTGGAATAGGTCGACACTAGTCCCGGTTCACGCACCCGGTCGGGGCGCTCTTGGCGAAGATAGGTGGCAATCGGGCGAATGCGGTCGGCGTCACGTTCAAACAGCTGGCCCATGGCCTTGTCTTCAAAGCCGGGGGTGTGGGCCAAGAGGTCGCGCACAAGAATGGGCTGCTTGAACCCCTGATCCTTAATCTGCAGCTTTTCAGGCAAATAGAGGTTGACCGGCGCGTCAAGGCGAAGGTGCCCCGCCTCAACCTCCTTCATCAGGGCGATCCAGGTGAAGGTCTTGGAAATGGAGGCTAGCCGAAACAGGGTCTGGTCCGGATTAACGGCCTTGGCCGGAGAAAGCTGGGCCAAGCCATAGCCCTTCTTCAGGACGATCTGGCCGTTCTGGACGATGGACACCGTGACACCGGCAATATGGTCACGCTCCATGCTGCGCCGAACCAGTCCGTCAACGAAGGCTTCGAGCTCAGCCGGTGCGATCGCCGTTCCAGGGGCGAGGCGCGCGCCGGGACGGGCCGGTTGGGTTGGGATCACAGGTGCGATGAGGGCTGGGATCGCTTTCGCAGGCATGGCAACGGCTGCGGCGGTCAGAGCTGCCGCAGCGGGCACTACGGCTCGTCGCGCTCGGCTATAGGAGCGATAGGGTTTGCGCGGATATTGACGTGCCCGCGCCACGGGTTTTGTTGCCAAGGGCGTGGTTACCGGAGCCGGACTGATCGCGGGTGCGACGGCTGCTGGTACCCCTGCGGCCTTGGTCTCTTGACCCCAACTGACCCCTGCAGTCAGTGAAAGGGCCGCTGCGAGCAGGCCCGTCCAGATCGTCTTTGGTGACAGTGACATCCGCTTACCTCGACCCTAGCGATTTCAGATGCCGCGTTCGGCAAGCCTACCCCTTGGTAGAGGGCTTTTAGGCCACCCAACGACCGCAATAAAGGCTTGTCTTACCCAATTTGTATTATCGCGAAGGTTGGGCCGTGCTCGGTTTGGCGAAGGGATAGAGCGCGAGGACCGGCCGCAGATGGGGTCCGATGAACAGTTGCGGTTCAGAGGCGGGCGACACGCCCTCTCGGCTTTCACGATCCCTAACGCAGGCCCGCACCCCATTGGCCAGAGCTGGAAAGCCCATCGCCTTGGGCATCTCCTGCAGAAAACAGGCATCAAAGAAGGTATAGACATCGGCCTCGCCGCAGCCAAAGGAGGTGCGATCAGGCCGCGCGGCCGTCAGGATCATCCGATCAGAAGAGGCCAGCGGAGGCACAAAGACCCCAGAATAGCAGGCGCTGATGACGGCCACGGTCGGCCGATCCGCGCAGGTCCTGTTGATGATCTCAGCTAAAATGCCGGGGGCGAGGATTTGCTCTCCAAAGACAATGCCTTCGGGGGCACCGTGAGAGGTGATGTAGACGAGGCAGCCGCCGGTCACCTTGGTGGTCAGTTGGCCGAGGGTCTCATAGAGTTGTCGAGGTCTGGTCGGCAGGGCCCCTGACTTGGCGTAGCGCTCTGGACGGACCGAGAGCTGGCGAACATTGTCCGCTGAAAAACCGATATCGACGAGCGACTTGGCAATATCACGTCTCGCATTATCAAAGACTTCGGACGGTGCACCGCTTTGGGCATGCCAGTCTCCGGCGACGACGACCGCCGCCCAATCGGAAAAGGGTCCGGCCTCGTCTGCCAAGGCCGGGGCAGGCCGCAGGATCAGCAGGGCGCTAAGAACAAGCCAAACCAAACCCCGCCATAGCCCCATGGTCTGGTTCCTATTTTTTGAACTTGGTGAAGGGGGTGGGGATGGCCGTTGCCGTAGCCTTAGCCAACAATCGGCCTTCGGCGTCATAGAGCTCGCCCTCGGTAAAGGCGATGGTGCGGCCATATTTGATCACCCGCCCAATGCCCCGGATCGGACCGGGCAGGCCCGGACGCAGGAAGCTGGTCTTCATCTCTAGTGTCGGCAGAACGCAGGTCATATCAGACGCCACCATACCGGCCACCGACATGCATTCATCCAGCATGGCGCAAAGATAGCCGCCTTGGATCTGTCTCATCGGGTTGCAAAAATCGGTCTTGGCGTCGAAGGCGACTTCGACAGTCATGGCTTCGCGATTGACCGCCACCATCCGAAAGCCCAGCAGGGCTGAACCGGGCGGCGGGTTCTTGCTGGCCTGAAAGCGTGCGAGGAGTTGTTCGTCCGTCAGGACCACTTTCTCTGGGGCACCCACTGGGGCGCCCACCGGGGCGATGGTGTCGCTCATGGGTTTATTTCTTCCGGAACTGGTCGAGGGAAACGATCTTGGGCCCTTCGGACACAGGCTCGGTCGGGGTATCCGGCTCAGGCGGGGTTGGCTCGACCTCTGGCACCTCAACGTCAAACTGCAGCATGAACTGGACACTGGGATCAAAGAAGCGCGACACAGCCGCGTAGGGCACTGTCATGCGCTTGGGTTGGCCGCCAAAGCTTAAGGTGATCGAGAACAGGGTGTCAGCCACCACCAGGTCCCAGAACTGGTGCTGCAAGACGATGGTCATCTCTTCAGGAAACTTGGCCAGCAGATCAGAGGGGATCGAGACCCCCGCCGCCGTCGTCTTGAACGAGACATAGAAATGGTGCGCACCGGGGATGCCGGCTGGCGAGGCTGCGCGCTGCAAGGCCGCCTTCACCACCCCGCGCAGAGCCTCCTGCGCCAACTGATCGTAATGCATCTCGTCCGGCGTGATCTTATCTTTGGACATATGGGGTCGTCACTTTCCAGAACCGGGTCGCAAATGGATTGGGTAGAATAGAGGATCAAAACCCTACCCTCTGTGTGACAAACTGCAAAGCGGCGATGGCTTCAAGTCTCCTCAGTCATGTTGCGTGCGGTTTTTGCTGGCGCGAGTCTTTCTAGCGGTCCAAAAGCCTTGTCAGAGCCAGTGCGGGTTTGCGCCGGTCGTTGCGTCGTGTAGAAGTCGAGTTGCGTTCTTCCAGAACGTGGCGGGGGCGTCTTTTTCTAAGGGTGAAGGTTCGTGCTTCATAAAGCCTGGGGCCGCTGGCCAGTTGTCCTCGTTGCCCTCTGTGCCGCCTTGAGCGTTACAGCCTGCGCGGGAAAGCAAAAAAAGCCATCGATGGCCTATGAAGAGCGTCCGGTGGAACTGCTCTACGCCGTTGGCTCCGAACGTCTTGATTCGAAGATGTGGAACGAAGCGATCAACCTGTTCAGAGAGGTCGAACGCCAGCATCCCTATTCGGAATGGTCGCGCCGCTCGATCCTGATGACCGCCTATGCGCACTATCAGGGCAACCAATATGAGGAAGCCATTGGCGATGCGGACCGGTTCGTGTCGCTCTATCCGGGCAATCCTTCGGCAGCCTATGCCTATTATCTGAAGGCCGTTTGCTATTTCGAACAGATCGTCGATGTGGGCCGGGATCAGGCCTCAACCGAGCAGGCCTTAGCCGCCCTGCGCGAGGTGGTTCAGCGTTATCCCCGTTCCGAATATGCCGCTGACGCCCGGTTGAAGATCGACATGGTCAATGACCAATTGGCCGGCAAGGAAATGTCAGTTGGCCGCTGGTATCTTCGCAACGGCGAGACCTTGGCCTCTATCGGTCGGTTCCGCATGGTAATTGATCGCTATCAGACCACGTCCCATACCCCAGAGGCGCTCTATCGCTTGGTGGAGGCCTATCTGACCGTCGGTTTGATCGACGAGGCCAAGCGTAATGCCGCTGTCCTGGGTCACAATTTCCCGGGCGATGTGTGGTATTCCGATGCTTACAAGCTGATGGAAGGCAAGGGCGTGCGCCCAGCCCTGACCCCAGAAGCCCGCAGCAAGGGCCTTGGCGGTATCTTCTTTAACCGCAAGCAGCAACTGACGGCTGCGGCGACCGAAAAGGGTCCGCCACCGCCGGAATCGGGTTCGCCCGACAAAGAGATTACCCCTGCAGGCCCCGTGCCCCAGACCAAGAAGAAAAAGCGCTGGTTCGGACTGTTCGGTAAGGATTGAACCGAACGGCCATGATCTTGATCGCCGACGATTGGCAGAATCAGCCCAGAGTGGCGGAATGCTGACGGCGCTGATCATAAGAGACGTGGTCCTCATCGAAAGTCTGGACCTGACGGTTGGGCCAGGCTTGACCGCGCTTACCGGTGAGACCGGGGCGGGCAAGTCGATCATTCTCGATGCCTTGGGCTTGGCCACGGGTGCTAGGGCCGACGCTGGCCTTGTGCGTCGCGGTGCGGCTCAAGCGGTGGTCACAGCCATTTTCGATCTGCCCTCAGCCCATGCGGTTTGGCCGGTCCTTGAGGAGAAGGGTCTGACCGCTGCACCGGGGGAGGAGTTGATCCTTCGCCGTGTCCTCAGCTCGGACGGTCGCTCCCGCGCCTTTGTCAATGATCAGGCCGCCAGTGTTGGGGTGCTGAAAGAGTTGGGCAATCTCCTGCTCGAGATTCACGGCCAGCACGAGACCGTTGGGCTGCTTGATCCGCGCAATCATCGCCCCCTGCTCGACCATTTTGGGGGGTGTCGTCCGCTGGTGCTGGCCTGTTCGCAAGCCTGGGACGGTTGGCGTCAAACCCGTCAAGCGCTCGAAGAGCTGCGCGAGACCACGCAAAAGGCAGCCGCCGATATTGAAGAGATCGGCCTTCGTTTGGCCGAACTAGACCGTCTGGCCCCTATGCCTGGCGAAGAAACCGAACTGGCAGGGCAGCGGGCCTTACTGGGATCCGCCGAAAAGGCCCTAACCGATATTGCCGCGGCGCGAGAGGGTCTGGCTGCAGACGCCTTGGCCAATCGCCTCGCCCAAGCCTTCCGAGCGCTGGAGCGGGCGCGGGAGCGGGCGGTGCAATCGGGCGCGGCCGGCGATAGTCTTGCGGTTCTGCGCCTGGCCGATGCGGCCAATGCCGTTGATCGGGCCTTGGTCGAGACACAGGAAGCGGCTTCGGCCATTGATGCTGCCGCCAATGAATTTGATTTTGAACCCGATCAGTTGGAAAAGGCCGAAGAGCGCCTCTTTGCCCTGCGCGCCATGGCCCGCAAGCTTAACCTGACGGTCGAGGACCTGCCAGCGGCTCGTCTGTCGATGGCGCAGACCCTGCGCAATATTGAATCTGCTGATGAGGCCCTGCGTTTGGCGGATGCCGAGGCGGCGGCGGCCCGCAGTGCCTATTTCGCCGCAGCCTCTGACCTGACCGCTGCGCGGATCAAGGCCGGGCAGGCCTTGGCCCTTGCCGTTGAGGCTGAACTTGCCCCCTTGAAGCTGGACAAGGCGCGGTTTCGGGTCGCGGTCGAGGCTCTGGCCGAGGATCGGTGTGGCCCAGCCGGGGCCGACCGGATCGAATTTGAAGTCATGACCAATCCCGGCGCGCCCTTTGGCGGCTTGGGCGTCATTGCCTCTGGCGGCGAGTTGGCGCGCTTTGCCTTGGCGCTCAAGGCGGCGCTGGCCGGTCGGATGGATCAGGATCAACCGCTGATGATCTTTGACGAGGTCGATCAGGGCGTCGGCGGGGCTGTGGCCGATGCGGTGGGCCTGCGTCTTCGTCGGTTGGCCAGCAGCGCTCAGGTTCTGGTCGTCACCCACAGCCCGCAAGTCGCTGCCCGGGCCAACGCCCACTGGCGCGTGGCAAAATCTGGCGATGGGGCAGCCGTCTCCACCAGCCTCGACATTCTAAACCCCACCGACCGCGAGGAAGAACTGGCCCGCATGCTGTCCGGTGCCGCCGTCACCGAAGCCGCCCGGGCTGCCGCTCGGGCGTTGATGGGCTAACCCTACCCGCGTCATTGCGAGCATAGCGAAGCAACCCAGGGGACTGGGCTGGATTGTTGGGTTTGGTGATGGATGGGGTTCGCGTTCGACGGAGCCCGGTCCCCTAGGTTGCTTCGGTGCTTTGCACCTCGCAATGACGCGGCGGAGGGGGTGGTGATTCAATCTATTCAAGATGGTATTTGGGGGATCCAATCGATCCGGAGCGCCCACCATGTCCATCGCAACTGTCTACATTATGGCCAGCCGACGCAATGGTACCCTCTATACTGGCGTGACATCAGATCTGGCGCGGCGGGCCTATGAGCATCGCGAGGGATTGATTTCGGGATTTACCAAGCAGCATGGGTGCCGATTGCTCGTTTGGTACGAGTGTCACGAAACCATGCCCCATGCGATAGCCCGAGAGAAACAGATCAAGGGCGGATCGCGGCAGGCGAAAATAGGCCTGATTGAAACGATCAATCCTCAATGGCATGACCTCTATCAGACCCTCGCCTAATCCCCCCGTAACAAAGCTTTCGAATCCCCGTCAGGGTCGGTAATCTGTCCCCATGCGCCAGACACCCGTTGAAAATTTGACTGAAGCGGAAGCCGCCGATGAGCTCACGCGGCTGGCCGATGAGATCACAGCCCACGATCTGCACTATCACCGCGAAGATGCGCCGGTCATTTCCGATGCGGACTATGACGCGCTCAAGCAGCGCAACAGCGCCATCGAGGCCCGGTTTCCCGAGCTGGTGCGGGAAAATTCTCCCAGTCAGCGGGTCGGCGCAGCGGCCTCAGAGCAGTTTTCGCCGGTCGAGCACGGCACGCCCATGCTGTCGCTCGACAATGCCTTTAGTGATGATGAGGCTCGCGAATTTGACGCCCGGGTGCGCCGGTTTCTGGGCCTAGGCGATGAGGCCGTCGCCTATACGGCAGAGCCGAAGATTGATGGGCTGTCGGCCTCCTTGCGCTATGAAAAGGGTGTTCTGGTGCGCGGCGCGACCCGGGGTGATGGCCGGGTCGGTGAAGACGTCACCGAGAACCTGCGAACCATCTCAGAGATCCCGCACCGTTTGACGGGCTCCGGCTGGCCGGACGTCATCGAGGTGCGCGGCGAGGTCTATCTGGGCCATGAGGACTTTGCCGCCCTCAATCGTAGCGCAGCCGAGGCGGGCCAAAAGCTCTATGCCAATCCAAGGAATGCGGCGGCGGGGTCCCTGCGCCAGATCGATCCCAAGATTACGGCTCAGCGGCCCTTGCGTTTCTTTGCCTATGCTTGGGGCCTGACCAGCGCGCCCTTCGCGCAAGGGCAGGCGCAGGCCTTACGGGCTTTGGCCGACTGGGGCTTTGTGACCAATCCCCAGACCCAGAGTGTGATTGGAGCTGAGGGCCTGCTCGCCGCCTATAGTGATTTTGAAGGTCTGCGCCCCAAGCTCAATTTCGACATTGATGGGGTGGTCTATAAGGTTGATCGCCTCGACTGGCAGCAGCGGCTCGGCTTTGTGTCGCGCTCGCCGCGTTGGGCGGTGGCCCGCAAGTTTCCGGCCCAGCAAGCCCGCACCGTGCTGGAAGCCATCGATCTTCAGGTTGGCCGTACAGGGGCTGTGACCCCAGTTGCAAGGCTAAGGCCGGTCACCGTTGGCGGCGTGGTCGTGACCAACGCCACCTTGCACAATGGCGATGAGATTGAGCGTAAGGACCTTCGTATCGGCGATACGGTCATCGTTCAGCGCGCCGGGGACGTGATCCCGCAGATTGTTGGCGTAGTTTTAGAGGAACGGTCTGGCAATTCGCTGCCCTATGTTTTCCCGTCGGTCTGCCCTTGCGGCTTGGCGACGCCCTTGGTTCGTGAAACGACGGTCAGTGGGGCCGAGACGGTTGTGCGCCGCTGCTCCGGTGAGATGGCATGCCCGTTCCAGCGCATTGAGCATCTGATTCACTTCGTCTCGCGCCGCGCCTTTGACATTGAAGGCTTGGGCGAAAAGCAACTTCAGAGCCTGTTCGAAGACGGACTGGTCAGAGAGCCTGCAGACATCTTCTTGCTCGAAGAGCGCGACAAGGCCCTGCTCAAAAAGCTCAAGGACCGCGAAGGTATGGGCGAGACCAGTGCTCGCAACCTGTTCGAGGCGATCAATGCCCGCCGGACCATCTCGCTGGAGCGTCTGATCTTTTCGCTGGGTGTGCGCCATGTTGGCGAGCAGACGGGGCGCACCCTAGCCAAGGGCTATGGCACCTGGGACGCCTTCTGGACCGCCGTTCAGGCCATGGCGTCGGGCGATGAAGCCGCCGCTGCCGAGATGAACGCCATGGATCAGATCGGTCCCACCGTCATCGAGACCCTCAGCCGCTACTTCGCCGAAAGCCACAACCGCGCCGCCGTCGAGCGTTTGGTGGCGCAACTGAACGTGCTGGAGGCTGAAAAGCCCAAGACCGACACCGCTGTGGCCGGCAAGACCATTGTCTTTACTGGCTCGCTGGAAAAGATGACCCGCGATGAGGCGAAGGCTCAGGCCGAGTCGCTGGGGGCCAAGGTCGCCTCGTCCGTGTCCAAGAAGACCGATCTGGTGGTAGCCGGTCCCGGAGCCGGGTCCAAACTCAAGACCGCGACCGATCTTGGCATTCAGGTCATGACCGAGGATGAGTGGCTAGCCCTGGTTCGAGATTGAGCCGAGGCGGTCAAACCACCTCAGCGGTTGACGCCGGATCGCTGAGCCTGTCCAATCTGGCAAAATAGGTCAGGGATGGATATGAAGCTCCAAGGTTCAGTTTTCGGCAGCGCGCTGGTCGCTTTGATGGTGATGGGCGTGGGTGTGGTCCAGGCCAAGCCTTCGGGTCCTTCTGACATTATCTATTCGGGCGGCGATATCATCACCGTGGATCCGGCCAATCCCTCGCCGCAAGCTGTCGCGGTCAAGGACGGGCGGATCGTCGCCGTGGGCAGTCGCAAGGCGGTTGAGAAGGCTTGGCGCGGGCCTAAGACCCAGATGGCCGATTTGGCGGGCAAGACCCTGATGCCCGGCTTTATCGATCCCCATTCCCATATGGCTCAGCAGGTCCCGCGCTGGGGCGTGCCGACGCTCAGTCCGCCGCCGGTCGGAGATGTGACCTCGATCGCCGATATTGTCGTCAAGCTGAAGGCCTATATTGCCGATAATAAGATTCCAGCAGGCACGCCCATCTTGGCCATGGGCTATGACGACTCGCTGCTCAAGGAAGGACACCACCCGACAGCAGCCGAGCTAGACCCGATCTCGAGCGAGCACCCTATTGCCTTGCTGCATCAGTCCGGTCACCTCGGCGCGGTCAATACGGCCATGCTGGCCCTGATGGGCTATTCCAAAGCTACGCCCAACCCACCGGGCGGCGTCATTCGCCGCACCGCGCAGGGCGATCCCGATGGGGTGCTGGAAGAACTGGCCCTCATGCCCCTTCTTCGCCTGACACCGCCCAAGCCATTGGATGAGCAGATCAAGACCTTGGGCGAGGTTCAGGCCTTTTATGCCAGCCTCGGTATAACGACCGCCCAAGAGGGGATCGCCAGCGCTGGTGATATGGCGCTGTTGCAGGCTGCCGCCAGCCGCCAGAGTCTGATCCTCGATGTTGTTTCCTATGCCCGCTGGGATGGTCTGAAGGACCTGACCTGCGAGGGTGGCAAGCCGATGATCGTCCCCAATCAGGGAGACCCCTTGGCCGTCGGGGTCTATCAAAACCGCTTACGTATCGGCGGCGTCAAGCTAACCGGGGATGGCTCGCCGCAAGGCAAGACGGCCTATCTGACAGCCCCCTATGTTCATCCGCCCCACGGCTTGCCAGATGACTATCGCGGCTATCCTGTTGCCACGACCGCTGCTGCCGATCAGTGGTTTGCCGCTGGCGCGCGATGCAAGGTCCAGATCCTGTTCCACGCCAATGGCGATGCCGCTGCCGATAATATGCTGGCCTCCGTGGCCAAGGCTGAGGCTCAATATGGTAAGAGCGACGTTCATCCCGTCATGATCCACGCCCAGATGATCCGCCATGATCAGGTGGATAAGATGGCCGCCCTTGGGATCATTCCGAGCTTCTTTACCGAGCACACCTTCTTTTGGGGGGACTGGCACATTAACGAGACCGTCGGCCAAAAGCGGGCCTTCGGTATGAGCCCAACCGGCTATGCCCTATCCAAGGGGATGAAGTTCACCATCCATACGGATGCACCGGTTTTGCCACCCAATCACCTGACGGCCATCTGGACGGCGGTGAACCGGGTCAGCCGTTCGGGCGTCGTGGTTGGACCCAATGAGCGAATTTCGGTGATGGAGGCGATCAAGGCCGTGACCATCAACGCGGCCTACCAATATGGCGAGCAGGCCCAGAAAGGGTCGATCACGCCGGGCAAGCTGGCCGATCTGATCATCCTCGATCAGGACCCGCTTAAGGTCGCGCCGATGGCCATTAAGGACATCAAGGTCGTTGAAACCATCAAAGAGGGCCAAACGATCTTCAAGCGACCCTAGCAAAGACTGCATGCCGCAGGGACAGGCTTTACCGCGCCTCATGTCGGGGGCACGATAGAGTCTGAACCAACCGCAATGAGGCCGAGTATCAACAATCGGCCACCGGTTCGTCGGGAGATGAAACATGTCGATTGATTTCGAAATTCCAGAAGATGCGAAGGCCGTTCGTGAGCGGGTCCGTCAGTGGGTCCACGATGAGTGTATTCCAGCCGAAGAGCGGCTCGCAGCGGGTGCCGACTACAAGTCCCTGTTGAAGGAACTGCGGGCCAAGGCGCGGGCCCAGGGTCTTTGGCTTCCCTTTATCCCCGCTGCCGATGGCGGCATGGGCCTCGGCCCTCTGGCCAATGCTCTGGTGCAGATGGAACTGGGCGAGAGCCACCTTGGGGCCCTGTCCATGAATAGCCAAGGTCCAGATGACGCGACGATGCTGACCCTTCTGGCGCACGGCACGCCTTTCCAGAAGGAAAAGTACCTCAAGCCACTGTTCAACGGTGACAAGCGGGTCTGCTATTCGATGACCGAAAAGGCCGCCGGTGCCGATGCGACCGGTATGCAGACCACGGCGGTCAAGGACGGCAAAGGCAACTATGTCCTCAATGGTGAAAAGTGGTTCTCATCAGCGGCGACGGCGGCGGATATCGCCGTGGTCATGGCCCTGACCAATCCTGAGGCCCCGCGCCATCAGCGCTATTCGACCTTCATTGTTGAACTGCCCAATCCTGGCTATCGGATCATTCGCGATATTCCGACCATGGCGGCCCATGGCCCCCTGACCTCGATCATGGGCGGTGGCCATTCTGAGATCGAGATCAAGGATCTGGTCGTTCCGGCTGAGAACCTGCTCGGCGGCGAGGGCAATGGCTTCAATATGGGCCAGCATCGCCTCGCCTATGGGCGCTTGCGTCACGGCATGCATAATGTCGCCATGGCCCAGCGGGCTCTGGATCTGGCCACCGCCCATGTCACTCAGCGCTCGACCTTCGGCAGCCTGTTGTCGGATCGTCAGGGTGTGCAGTGGATGTTGGCCGACTGCGCCAGCGAGCTCTATATGGCGCGCCTGATGCTGCTCCACATCGCCTATAAGGCTGAAAAGGGCATGGACCTGCGGCAGGAAAACTCCATCGCTAAGGTGTTCCTCGCCCACATGGTGCACAAGGTCGTCGACACGGCCATCCAGCTTCACGGCGCGCTGGGCTATAGCCACGATACGCCGCTGGCCCGCTGGTACACCCACATCCGCTCACAGCGCCTGGTCGACGGACCGGACGAGGTCCACCGCTGGACCGTGGGTCGCAATGTCATCCGCGCCTATCAGAAGTTCGGCACCACGGCGTCTGCCGCTGGGGGCGATCTGATCTAAACCGAAAGCCCCCCTTCTCCTCTCTCTTCTCCCTTCTCCCTTAAGGGGGAAGGGCCGGGGATGGGGGTGCAGCGGTCGGGGTTTATGCAACGTCTGTCCGTCTGTTGCGGACGATTGGCAGGGACGGTGGATGTACCGCCCCCCCATCCCTAACCCTTCCCCCTCAGAGGGGGGAAGGGAACTGGGGCTAAGCCTTGGCAGCCAGTTGGGCGGCGAGGTTGCTATCTTTGGTGATCAGGCGAGCTGATATCATGTGCGCAAAGACGGTGATGACATAGAACGGGACCAGCGCCATCAGGCCATATTGCAGGGCTTGGACCCCATGCTCAGGCTTAAAGTGATCGGCCACCAGACCGACATAGAGCGGACCGCCGCCCAGACCGATCAGGTTTAGCAAGAACAGCAAGATCGCGCCGGAGGTCCCGCGCTGCCCGGGTTGAACCGCGTTCTGCACGACCGTAATGGCGGGGGCCAGATAAACCGTGCCCATGATGATGGGGATGATCAGGAAGATCATACCAAGCTGCCAAGTCGGGGCCATCAGGAACGCGATATAGAAGGGCAGACTGACCACGAAGGCGGCTGCAGGCACCAAGGCGTAGGCCGCCCGGTTTAACTTGGCCAACCGATCGACAATCCAGCCGCTGGCAAAGGTCCCGATCCCGCCGCCGAGGGCGTTTAGCGCGCTCCACCAGATGGCAATTTCTGACAGGGTCATGTTCCGATTGCTGATCAGATAGGCGGGCACAGTGTTCAAGATGGCATAGCCCACAAAGGCCGTCAGACCGGCAGCCACGGCGGTCATCACCAAGGTCGGGTTCTGAAAGAAGGCGGCAATGGCGGTGGTGAGCGGCACGCTGGGTTCATGCTCGGTCTTGCCTTCAGCCATGACGTCCATACGCCCTCGCTTTGGCTCGCGCACGATCAGCACGAGGGCAATGGCCAGCAAAACGCCGGGAATACCCACGGCTAAGAAAGCCGCTCGCCAGCCATAAAGGGCGGCAATCTGTGCGCCTGCTGCTGAACCAAGGGCGGTGCCGAATGGAACGCCCAAGGCATAGATGGCCAAGGCTCCGCCGCGCTTATCCGGCGGGAAATAGTCGGAGATTAGCGAGTAGGAGGGGGGTGATCCCCCGGCTTCCCCAATGCCAACGCCAATCCGGGCGAGGGCCAGAGTGACGAAGTTGGTGGCCATGCCACAGGCCATCGAGAAAAGGCTCCATGTGGTTAGGGCCACCGCAATCAACCGAACCCGATGGGTTCGGTCTGCCAGCCAAGCCAGAGGGATGCCGAATGTGGTGTAGAAGAGGGCGAAGGATAGGCCGGTCAGCATGCCCATCTGGGTATAGCTGAGGTTCAGCTCCTCACGGATCGGCTCTGACAGGATCGACAGGAGCTGTCTGTCGAGGAAATTGAAGGTGTAGACCACCATCAACAGGATCACGACACCGTAGCTATAGGCACCGACGCGCGGCGTCGTGCCGGTCTCTTGGTTACTCATCTTCCCCCCATATGGCCTAAGGCAGGCCGACCTCTGTTTGTCGAGGTTGTGGCAGGAGACTGGCACCAAATTGCCCAGCCCGCCAGTGGTCTAAGGCGGTCTTGTCGACGATTAGGCCGCGGCGCGGAGTTGTTCGATGATGTCGGCAGGATAGGGACTGTCGAACGGCTTAAGGCCGATAGACTGGCGAATATCGTCCATCGAGCGGTGCCAGACCTCTTCCCACGGCAGGGAGACCAGCGACGGCGCGCGGCGGCCATGGGTCCAACCGGCCAAAATAATGTCCATCAGAAACGAGAAGGCCCCGGGATTGGGGGCGAGCGAGGTATTGATCGATACGACCGCGAGGAACACGGCCGAATAGCCATGGCCACACTGGGCGAGCTGGAAGCCGGAAATCCCGACCTCATGCAGGCTCGTCACCTCATAGCCGGCGAGCAGGTGGATCAGGTCGTGAGACTGCAGCATCCGCGTATTGATGAAGTCATGCGGCGCGGGCAGGTTGGCTAAGCCCAGCACGTCACGGTCCAGCACTTCCAGATCGAAACTATTGTCGATGATCTGATCATAGAAGGCGCGGCCAAGCGAGTTTGCGGGGCAGGCCTTGAGGGTCTCTAGGTCAAAGCGCGGCGGCAGGCCCTTGGCGGCGCTTTCGCGCACCATCGGATAGGTCAAATAGGATTGGCCAAGGCGGGGGCCGTGTTCTGGCGGCAAGAGGGCCGAAAGGCCCGCCGTGCGGGTTGTGACCTCTAGGGCATTGCTCATGGCACCCGCCGCGCTGTCATCGGCAAAGGACCAAAGGGCGGTCCAAAGGTCTACGAGCTTGGCTGGATCGGCGGCATCTAGCTCGGGAATGGCGATGGTTGGCCCATCGACGGCCTCGCCAAACCAGCCTTCAGCGGCAGCGTCATAAGTGCGGGCTAAGGTCTCGGGTGTCAAGAAGGCCGCCCGCGCAAAGGCTGCAGCAAGGTCGCGGGGTTCACCGGTTCCAGCCTTGATTGATTGGGCCAAGGCCCGCACCTCATCAAAGCCCAGATCGCGGTTCACCGCCTGCTCAAAAGCCGTCGTGATCACTGCGTCCATAACCGGTTCCCTTTTCGTACCGCGTAGAACGCGGTCTCGTTTCATACCCTAAGCGATCTTTTGGGCTCTCGCCAAGGTCATGCTTCGTCAAAGGGCGGGGGTAATTGCCCGGATTTGAACAGGATGGTGGGGTTTTCGTCATAGTCCCCCATCTCTGTGTCCGCTGACACAGAATAGGCCACGACGCCGAGGCGAAGGGTTGAGAGCCGTCCAGCCTTGCGCCGCGCCTCTTCGGCGTCCTTGCAGCCTACAGCCGGTTCGGCCTTAAGGCCCTTGCCGCGTCCGGCCACATAGGCTTGGACGATGTGAACCGTTTCGACCGCCATGGACTATTTCTTCTTAGAGGGCGGGGTCAGGAACGAGGGTTGAGCGGCCAGTTCCTTTGGCTTTTCGGTCTTGGGCTTGCGCACCTCTTTGTTGCTCTTCTTTTGGCCCTTAGCCATGACACAGTCCCTTCCAAGGTTTGATGAGCGCGCGCGGCCCATGCGCCAGTCTGACTGGCGGCGAGGAAGTCTTTGGGGTCAGACGCATCCTCTTGGGTGCGTATGGCAGCCCCGCGCAATGGGTGGGCCAAGCCGATCAGGGCGTGTCGATGACGCGCTGAGGGAAGGCTAACACAGCCGAGGGCATCGCCCCTTGAAAAACGACAATCAGTCGAACTTTCGCGCCAAACCCTGCAGGCGGGGGCGAACCTTCAAGAACAGGCGATAGAGCCGCTCGAGCAACCAAAGGATTGGCGGAGCCTTGGCCAGCCAGCCCAGCCAGGCCAAGAGGGGCAGGGCGCGCCACATGGCCGCAAAGGCGGCGGCCCCCGAGACGATAGCCTTGCCCGCCTCTTGCGCGTGGAAGCGGGCCATCAGATCTTGCGGATCAATCGGGCAACTGGCCTCAGCGACACTGACAAAATCGATGGCACCGCGCCTGTCGAGCCGGCGCATCAGAGCGATTTCCCGCCGACAAAGGGGGCAGGTGTCATCGAACCAGACAGTGACGCGGGGCGTGGTCATGCTATGGCATATAGTCTGTAACGAGGATTGGGCGAGCTAAGGGGAGATATTGCAAATGACAGACGCGATCTCTCTTTCAAAACCAGCCGGGCGCGCCGCCTTGACCCGTCAGGCCCTGCTGGATGCGGGCCGCAAGCTCTTTTCCGAGCGTGCCGTCGACGCCGTGACCATTGATGAGATTGTTCTGGCGGCTAAGGTCGCCAAGGGCAGTTTCTACAACCACTTTGCTGACCGCGCGGCCTTGGTTCGGGCCGTGACAGCCGATATTCGCTCCGGCCTTGAGCGGGCTGTGGCCAAGGCCAATGAAGGCATAACCGATCCAGCCCATCGCACGGTGCGCGGCCTTTGTGTCTATCTCGCCTTTGCCGCTCAGCAGCCCGAACGGGCCGGTGCCTTGATGCGGATTCAAGGCGGGCACACCGCGATGGATGCCCCGCTCAATCAAGGACTGGTCAAGGACATTGCCGCTGGACAGGCCAGCGGCCGGTTCGTGCTCCCCTCAGTCGAGGCTGGCGTTCTGCTGGTTATGGGCTCTGGCCAGATTGCCCTCGCACGGCTGCAGGAATCGCCGCCGGGCATGGATGTCGCCCTGCTGGCCGAGCAACTCTGCACCCTTTTGCTGCGAAGCTTTGGGCTTGATCCTGTCGACGCTCAGGCCATTGCGGCTCAGGCGGCGACGGACCTCATCCGCACAGCATCCTGATAGGCTCTCTGAAGGATTTCTGGATCGCCAGACCCAAAGACATAACGATCAGGACGCACCAAGACGGCCTCGACCTTTCGCGCCTCGAGCCAGTCACCCAAGGCCTTGGCAAAGGGAGCCAAGGGGGCTTCGTGCAGGCGGTCCTTGCGGATTAGCCAAGGGCCTGGGCCCATCTGATCATCCAGCCTCAGGGGCTCGCCCTCCCCACGGACCCAAGGCTGCGGGAACAGTTCACCGGCAGCAGGGGTCCCCTTCAGGATGCAGCCCTCTGGAAAGGCCGGGTTAGAAGGCGGCGGCAAGGGGGATCCCCCCGCAGCCATCTGGGCCAACATCCCGGCGTCTCGCATGGCCGCCGCCGCAGGATCGAGGATGCAGACCACCTTGCCCATACCAATGGCCAGCCCGATATAGGCCCGAACATGGGGGTCACGTTCGGGCTGATAGCTGTCAAGGAGGAGGTCGTCGGCCCCGTCCTTAATCACCGCCTTCAGCTTCCAAGACAGGTTGGCCGCATCGCGTAGTCCCGAACAGAGACCTTGGCCCGCAAAGGGCGGCATCTGGTGCGCACTGTCACCGGCCAGCAGCACGCGATCCTTACGCCAGCGATCGGCGACCAGTCCGTGGAAGCGATAGACCGCCTTGCGATCGATCTCGACGCCCTTGGCACAGTCCCAACGGCTGAGAAGATTGCGGATAAATCCTTCGTCTAGCGCCTGTTCAGCGGTCTCGCCGGGGAGCAGCATGAACTCCCATCGATGCCGACCAGGTCCCATCATCACGCAGGTGGTGGGCCGCGCGGGATCACAGATCTGTAGGTTTACGGTCGGCATCATCTCTGGATGGTTGACCTTTGAGTCGATCACCAGCCACGGCTCATCAAATTCCAGATCGAGCAGAGACAGGCCAGCGGCCTCACGCACCGGACTGCGGGCCCCGTCGCAGCCGATCAGATATCGCGCCCGCACGGAGGTCAGGCCCTCAGGGGTGTCAATCAGGGCAACGACCCCGTCACCATCCTGTTCAAGGTCCTTGAACTGCCAATCCAAGGGCGTTTTGACCAGAGGACTTTGCGCCAGCTTGGCCCGAATGGTCCGCTCAATATCGGGCTGATTAAACATATAACCGGTACCCCAGCCCGAGGGGCTTCCGTCCGGATTGGCCGGAAATTTCAGCAAGAGCTGACCATCGGCCGATTTGAATTCATAGTCCGGTGCCGGGCGCGTGTGGGGCAGCACCGCGTCGGCCAATCCAAGCTGCTGGAACAGACGCATGATCTCGTGATCAAAATGCGCTGCGCGAGGCAGAGGATAGACCTCCGCGTCCTTGTCGAAGGCGATCGAGGTCACGCCCTCTTCCGCCAGCAGGGCTGCCAGTACCGCCCCGACGGGGCCGAGGCCGACGATCAGGACATCGCAGTCAAAGGCCCCGGCACTCATGCTTCAGGCTCGCAGAGGCCCTCGATAGCACCCAGCCCATCGATCTCGATGCGCGAACGGTCACCGGGTTGCAGGAACTTCATCGGCTTAAAGCCCGCGCCAACGCCTCCCGGGGTGCCGGTAAAGATCAGGTCTCCAGCCTCTAGGGTCATGGCCTTGGACAGGTGCTCGATCTGGTCCCAGATATTGAACACCAGATTTCCGGTATTGGAGTTCTGACGCAGCTCGCCATTGACCAGACCGCGGATGCCGAGATTGTGCGGATCGGCGACCTCGTCAGCGGTGGTGATCCACGGACCGATGGGGGCATGGGTGTCGAAGCTCTTGCCCAGAGCCCATTGCGGCGTGCGGTGCTGCCACGCGCGCTCGGTCACATCATTTCCGACGCAATAGCCGAAGACGGCGCTGGCGGCCTTGTCTTTGGAAATGTGACGCCCGCCTGTCCCGATCACGGCGACCAGTTCGGCCTCATAGTCGACCGCTTGAGACACTTTGGGGATTTGGATGGGATCGAAGGGGCCGTTGATGGAGGTGACCGCCTTGGTGAACCAGAGCTGATGTTCGGGCGTGCCCATATTGCTCTCGGCAATATGGTCGGCATAGTTCAGGCCTATCGCCATGATCTTGCCCGGGCGGCGCACGGGGGCGTGGAGGCGAACATCGGCCAGCGCGAGACTGTCCTTGGCTTCAGCCACGATCCGTCGGACCTCGCCCTCGACCTGAGACCAGCGCGCGATCAGGTCGATCATGTTACGCGCGAGGCTAGGAGCAGCGCGGGTCAAGGACACAATGCGCTCGCCGTCCAGAACCACGCCCAGTTCGGAGGCGCTGCCTTGGCTAAAGGTGGCCAATTTCATAAAAACTCTCCTGAAAAAGTGTGTGGGCTAGCCCATGGTCGCGGGTGGGGTCGGGCCCCACTGAACGCCTAAAAGCTCTTGGATTGTCGCCTTGTTGGAGCCGTCGGCAGCGGTAAAGAGGTCGCCGTCGGTCCAGTGCTCCAGCGTGTGCCCCCAAGGATCGCGCCAATAGTCAAAGACCTGACTGCCAAGATAGTGACGACCAATGCCCCATTCGGCTGTGCGGCCTGCCGCCTTGAGGCGTTCGTGGCCCGCCATGAGATCATCCAGATCAGCAACCTCAAAGGCCGCATGATTAAAGCCTGGACCGTTCGGGCTTTGGATCAAAAATAGGGTGTGATGGTCGGTCAGCGTCTCGCCGCGGTCACAGCGCAAGAAGGCTCCGATGGAAAATTCCGGCGCAAGGGTGATCTCGTCAGAGGTGATGAAACCGAACCGGTCCTTGTACCAAGCTTCCGAGCGGCGGAAGTCAGACACATTGAGCACGCAGTGACCGAGGCGCACCACATGGGCCGGGCCCTGTCCGGTGCGCTTGGTCTGGCGGGTTCGAGGATGGGCCTGCGCGCTGTTCCAAGGGACGGGCGCGGGCAAGGCGATGGGATCGGCCAAGGTCTGGCCGGTGACCACCTCCACCCGATGACCATCGGGATCATGCAGGGTCAGGACAAAGCCGCCGCCGGGCCCGTCCAGCGGCTCAATCGTGCCGCCTTCGGATTGGGCTAGACTTTCAAGGTCTGCGAGGCTTTCGGCCCGCAGGCCCAGCGCTGCAAAGCCCGGCTCTCCGCGTTCGGTGGCATGGACGAAGGGCGCGGTTCCCGTGCCTCTGGCAAAGAGCCGCTGGTCATCTTCCTGCACGACGCTGAGACCGAAATCGGCCAGATAGGCCTTCATTTCACTGAGGTCCGGTGCCCGAAACCGGACATAGGCGACGTCTTCAATCTTGATCCCAGCCATGAAATCCTCCGAAGTGACTATTTAGTCAGATTGAACCTTGGGTTCGAAAAGGCAAGATGTTTTTCGGGGGGATGAACGAGGGGACTGAGGATGCCCCCTCACCCAACCCTCTCCCCCTTGAAGGGGGCGAGGGCTTATCGGCTATAGTCCTCTCCCTGTGGGAGAGGGTTGGGTGAGGGCCTTGTTTGTTTAACCCCCACCTTCCTCAGTGATTGTGATCACTCCCGAAAACAGCATACTCAGCGCCATAATCTATTGGACGGGAGGATTCTTCATGGGGCGGACAGTATTAAGGGGCTTGGTTGGCCTGTTTGGTGTTTTGGGTCTGTTGATCACGTTACAGCTTTGGCTCAATCCGGCAGGTCCAGCCGCCCAGTTAGGGGTTCAGGCCATCGGGCCCTTGGGCCTAGCAACGATCCGGGCGGATATGGGCGGCTTCTTTGGCGCGGTTGGCATCTTGGCCGTTTTGGCGGCCTTTAAGGGGCAGGGCAAATTGTTGACAGCGCCTCTGTTGCTGGTGGCCTTGGCCCTGACCGGTCGCGCAATCGCTGTGGTCATGGGGGGTCTTACCCCGGATATGGTGCAGCCCATGGTGACCGAAGCGGTGTTGTTGGTGGTCTTCGCCGCCGGTCGACGCTTTATCTAATTTCAGACGGTCAGAAACGATCCATGGGCGCTGCCAGAGCTGGCGGTGCCCATTGTCTATTGGCACTCATGGTGCAATTATAGCGCAAAGATCAAGCAGCCGCGCTGAGAGGGCTGCAGCGGAGACATCCCATGGCCGACCAAGATAAACCCAAATCCGACCGCCCCAAGATCGATCGTCGCTCTCTGCTCCTTGGGGCGGGCGCTGGTGTTGGCGGCGCGGTGGCCCTTGCGGCGGGTGGCGCGGCCATCAAGTCGGCGACCTCCTCGCTCATCGCCCCTTCGGCCCTGCCGCCCGGCCAAGCGGCCAAGATTGGCAAGACCTTTAAGGATTCACGCCCCGCCGCCTCCGATGAGGTTATGGCCCCCAAGGGTGCGCCCAATGTCGTGGTGATCATTCTCGACGATCTCGGATTTGCCGATTTGGGTTGCTATGGCGGTGAGGTCTCAACCCCCCACATTGACGCCTTGGCCAAGGGCGGGTTGCGCTACGTCAATTTCAGGACCACAGCCATGTGCTCCTGCACGCGCGCCGCTTTGCTGACGGGTCTGAACCACCACTCTGCGGGCATGGGCTGGTTGGCAGATGTCGATTCCGGTTATCCGGGCTATCGCGGCGACCTGACACGGCAAGCCATGACCCTGCCTGAGGTCCTGCGCGATTCAGGCTGGTCGACCTTCTTGACCGGCAAATGGCACGTCAACAATTCCGAGAGCAACGGCCCCAATGGCCCCTATCACAACTGGCCGACCCACCGGGGCTTTGATCGGGCCTATTGGTATCAGGGCCATTCCAGCGACCATTTCCGCCCCGGTGCCCTTTTTGACGGCACAGCCCATGTTGAGGCGGGGGGTGAGGGCTATTATCTCAGCGACGATCTGGCCGAGCGGGCGACGGGCTATATCCGTACCCAAAAGCTACTGGCCCCCGAAAAGCCGTTCTATCTGCAAGTGGCCTTTGGCGGACCCCATTCTCCCCTCCAGTCCAAGCCCGAAGATCGGGACCTGCACAAGGGCCGCTTTGATGCGGGCTGGGATGTGATCCGCAAGCAGCGCCTAGAGCGTCAAAAGGCTCTGGGCATTGCGCAAGAGACGGTGGAACTGCCGCCCTTGTCCTTCGGCGCAGAGCCTTGGGACAGTCTCAGCCCACTGCAAAAGAAGGTCTATGCCCGCTATATGGAGGTCTATGCTGGCATGATCACAGGCGTGGACCGGGCCGTCGGTACGATCGTGGCCGAGCTTGAGGCGCTGGGCGTTCGCGACGACACACTGATCATGCTCTTTTCCGATAATGGCGCTTCGGCGGAAGGGACCACGACCGGTACGCCCAACATCTTCGCCCCCGCCTTTGGCCGTGAAGTGCCAATCGAGAAGGCCGCTGAGATGCTGGACCGTATGGGCGAGGATGGGTCCTTCCCGCACTATCCCATCGGTTGGACCAACGCGTCGGGCACACCCTACCGCCTCTATAAGCAATATGCCGCTCTCGGCGGGGTCGCTGATCCCTTGATCGTGTCTTGGCCCAAAAGGGTGGACGAGAAGGGGGCCGTACGCCGCCAATTTGTCCACGTTGTCGACCTGTTTCCGACCGTGCTTGAGGCCTGCGGTGTCAAGCGTCCGGAGCTTTATCTCGGAGAACCGCAAAAGCCTATCGAGGGGGCAAGCGTCCTTGGTACCTTGACCTCGAAGGAGGCCAAGACCCGCACCGAGCAATATTATGAACTGGGCGGCTTTAGAGCCTATCAGGACGGCGACTGGCGACTGGTCTCGGTCCATACGCGCGGCAAGCCCTATGAGGAAGACACCTGGGGCCTGTACGACCTGTCCAAGGATCCGAACGAAATGAACGACCTGTCTGCTCAGCATCCAGACGTGGTCAAGAGCCTGATCGCCAAGTGGGATGCCGCGGCGGTGGCGCACAATGTCCTACCGCTGGATGATCGACCCTTGCTGATGAAGCTGTCGCAAACCCGCATGAAGAAGATGCGCAAGGTCTGGGATATCCGCCCGCCCATCGACCCGATCCCGACCGACATCTCGCCCATTGTCTGCGGCATGAGCCATTCGTTCGAAGTGACGCTGGTCCGGCCCAAGGGCGATGAGGACGGGGTTCTGGTGGCCCATGGCTCCAGCCCGGCGGGCTATGTGCTCTATGTCGACAAGGGCTATCTGGTCTATGAGAGCAGCCTTCTTCCGTGGGTCGACAAGATCACCTCGTCGGTCAAGCTGCCCAAGGGACCTTGCAAGGTCAAATATGTCCAGAAGATGAAGTCGCGGCCCTTCGACGGCAGCGGCGCGCTCTATATCAACGGGGCCAAGGTCGGTGAGCATGTCTTCGGGCGGGTCCTATTCTCGCCCGGATATGACGGGTTCTGCGTCGGGGCGGACCTCGGCAACCGGGTGTCCAAGGCCTATGAGGGTCCCAACCCCTTTAAGGGCAAGATCGAGCGCGTCCTGATCAATGTCGACACCGCGCCGCTCAATCCCTTGGAGATCATGCGCTTCATGAATGAGATGAAGATCAAGGTATGAGCCTAGGGGCCTTGAGCGCGACGACCCGCCGGGTTCGTATCCCGGCGGGGGTCTATCGGTTGGGCTCAGACGCTCACTATGCCGAGGAGCGGCCCGTCCGCACGGTTGCTCTCGAAGCCTTTGAGATCGACATCCATCCGGTGACCAACGCCGCCTTCGCCGCCTTCGTTGAGGCGAGCGGCTGGGTGACGCTGGCCGAGCGGTCTGATCCGCCTGGTTCCGGGGTCTTTACGCCGAGCCAAGGCCCTATTGCGCTCGATGATCCTCGCCGGTGGTGGCGGCATGAGGCGCAGGCCTGCTGGAAGCACCCACGCGGAGAGGGCTCTGACCTGACCGGTCTTGACGACCATCCGGTGGTCCATATCGCCTTAGAGGACGCCAAGGCCTATGCCGACTGGCACGGCCTATCCCTGCCAAGCGAGGCCCAGTGGGAAGCAGCGGCGCGGGGCGGTCTGGTGGGGTCGCAATATGCCTGGGGCGAGGCCTTCAAGCCAGACGGGCGGCTGATGGCCAATGTCTGGACGGGGGCCTTTCCTTGGTTCCATTCGCGCGATGAGGGGGGCGGAACCAGCCCCGTTGGCCAGTTTGACGCCAATGGCTATGGCCTGTTCGACATGATCGGCAATGTCTGGGAATGGACACTCAGCCCGTTCGATCAGGTCTCTGGCTGCTGCACACCCGGTCAAGAGGGCAAGCTGATGGCCTTGAAAGGCGGGTCCTTTCTGTGCGCCGCTGAATATTGCGAACGCTACAGGCCCGCTGCTCGCATCGGGGTGACCGCCGACACCGCCATGGCCCATATCGGCTTTCGCTGTATCAAGCCGCTCTAGCTAGCGCGCGGCACCGTCATGGACCGAGCGGCGCAGGGTCTTGGGCGCGGCCCCCTTGGCCCAAGCGGTTTCGGAAGTCAGGAACGGCAGCCGACCTTCCGGATCAAAGCCGATGTCGGGAGGCGTTTCGGCCCACAGGGGCAGCCACGCCCCCTCCTGTTCCAACCGGGCACGCACGGTTTCGGCAGCGTCAGGCTCTAGGGCCTGATAGGCGGTTTGCAGGTTTTTCAAACAATGGACGCGATTAAGATTAACCGGTAGTCGGTAGACCGCGCCTTCTAGGCAGAGGTCGAAATGGCTCTGGCCCGCCCGCGCGGCAGCGCCATTGGCGGCAAGGCTGGGCAGGTAGCTCGCCCCACAATCGCGCAGGAACGGCGACCAGTCCTGAGGCACCCCTTCGAGCAGAGGCTGATCGGCCAAACGGCTGGCCTTGGCATTCCAGACCCTCGCCACCCATTCGAAAACAGCCGGGGCCTGATCGCGCATGATCCGGGCCGGTGTGGGGTCGAGGCTGAAATGGCGAAACATCGGTCCCATAAAACCAAAGTCGACGAGTGTTGGACGCTCGCCCAGCAGGAAGGGACGGTCCTTGAGGATCGCCTCCAACCAGACCAGATTGCGCCGATAGATGCTCTCGACATGGGCGCGATTGGCCGGGGTGATCCCATCGCCGCGCACATATTTGTCCTGCTGGCGCTTGGTGATGAAGGCAGTCCGAAGTCTGAGCGGCAAGGGCAGATCGCGCATCATTTCGGCGGCGATACGGCGGCCCATCAGGCGGCTATCGGTCTCATAGCTCCAGCGATAGTGCAGGGCAGGGCGCCAGAGCCACTCGTCGGCATAGTCCTCTACCAACAGGCTAAAGAAGCGCTGAACCGGATCGTTGGGGATGACTTGGACACCAGAGCGCTGGGTTTCCATCCAGCCGATGGTGGCGGTGGTGTCGGTCAGCCAGCGACCATCGGCCAACTGAACAGCGGGCATTTGGGCCATGCCTGTGGCCTTGGCGACCTTGCGCATGGTGCCAATGTTCAGATCGACATAATCGAACGGGATTTCGCAATAGCGCAGATAGGCCTGTAACTTGCCGGTGAAATAGGACAGGTCGAGGCCATAGACGCTCATGCCGCCAAGTCGAGAGTTCTGGGTCAAGGGCCTATCCACCTGCGCATACTATGCTTTCGCTGACTCGACTATTGGCGCTGTGGACGCCATTATCAAGCCAATCACACAGCGGGAAGCCTGCGAGGAAACATGACCGACTTCAAACTCTATGGCACGCCCGGTTCGCTCTATACCAGCAAGGCCCGGGCCTATCTGATCAAACAGGGTATCGCCTTTACCAACCATGCCGTGGGTGAGCCCCGTTTTCGCGCCGAGATCGCCCCTGCGGTCAACCGCTGGATCATGCCGGTGATGGAGACCCCGCAGGGCGAGTTTGTACAGGATGGCTCTGACATCATTGCCTGGTTTGAGGCCAAGGGTCAGACGCGCTTCCCCGCCTATCCCCAGACCCCGCGCCACAAGGTCATCAGCCAGATTTTCGAACTGTTCGGCGGCGAGGGTCTCTTGCGTCCGGCCATGCACTATCGCTGGAACTTCGACGAGACCAACCGCGCCTTTTTGGCCAACGATTTCTCCGCTGCCCTAGCCCCGACCGGTGCCGGACCCGAAGAGTGGGAACAGGTCTTTGCTATGGCCAGCGCCCGGATGCGCAAGGCCATGCGTAATTTCGGTGTCACTGCCGACACGATCCCGCTGGTCGAGGCCTCCTATGAGCAGTTCTTGGACCTGCTGGACGCCCATCTGGCCCATTCGCCCTATCTGCTGGGCGGGCGTCCAACCTTGGGCGACTATGGACTGATCGCGCCGCTCTATGCCCATCTGGGCCGTGACCCCTATCCCGTCGCCATGATGAAGAACCGCGCCTTCCGGGTCTGGCGCTGGGTCGAGCGGATGAACAGCGCTGACCATGATGCAGGTGAATATGGCGGCGCGAGCGGGGAACTGTTCGCTGATGATGGCGTGCCAGACACGCTGGTTGCGCTGCTGAAATTCATTTCTGAGGACTATCTGCCAGAGATCAGGGCCAGCGTCGGATTCACCCGCCAATGGCTGGACAGCAAGCCTGATCTGGTGGCGGGAACAAATGGTCTTGAGCGCAAGAGCGAGCGGATGGTGGGTCAGGTCGAATTTGAATGGCGCGGCATGCCCATCCAAGTCGCAGTCATGCCCTACCGGCTCTTTCTGCTGCAAAAGGTGCAGGATGCGGCCGAAAGCTTGACCGGTCCAGATCGTGCTGGCGTCGACCGGCTGCTGGCTGAGACGGGTCTGTCTGAAATGCTAACCCTGAAAACCCAGCGGAGGGTCTATCGAGACAATCACCTCGAACTGTGGGGTGAACTCGTCTGATCCTTCGCCCTCTTCTCCCTTCTCCCTTAAGGGGGAAGGGCCGGGGATGGGGGA
>JBEGNZ010000022.1:0-49305 GCA_041182245.1 Pseudomonadota bacterium
CCCCTCAAGGGGGGAAGGGAACTGGCGTTGATCCTTCGCCCTCTTCCCCCTTCCCCCTTCCCCCTGAAGGGAGAAGTGTGCAGAGCGTTGCCCACTAAATGGGGCCTTTGATTGTTGATTTGTTGACACCTAAGCTCAAAGCTAATCCTGTTTGGGTTTGCCAGTTCAGGAATAGTCAGTGAAACATCGCCATATCTTCAATTTTGTACTGGCTCTGACCCCATTGCTGGTGATGGGGTGTGGTGGTGGCGGAGCCGGTTCGGCCCCGAATACCGTTCCAACCCCTCCCACCGTTGTGACTCCATTTGTCGAGCTCAAGTTCGCCTATGAAGCCCACAGATTTTCCACCAAGGACGTGGTGCCAGCCTACACCTACGCTGGCGTGACCTATTCTGGAGGGGTCGCGGATATCTTTGCCCAAGGTAGCCTATCCATCGACTTTGAAGGTGACCACTATCCCGAAGTCGTCATCCCGCTGAACAAGGCATATGGCACGCCTGCCTATGCCGCATTGCCATATGTGCTTCTATCGAACTCCAACGGTCGATTGCGTTATGACGCCAGCCTGAATGGTCAGTTGCCGTCAGTTTTCGGTGCCCGCCGGGCAGCATCATTGTCAGTGGCTGGAAGCCCAGCGGCATTTTTCGTCGCTCATAATGTGTCAGGAATCTACAACGACCCCAAAGCGCACGGCACGGCTGTCCTGCTGGCTCGAAGGTCAGGTGCAATAGGATCTGTTATGGACGCACTTCCGCGCCTGACCACCAAGGACGGGTTGCCGGATCATGCCGTCGATGCGCATGCGATGGCCGCAGGAGACGTCAATGGCGACGGCTTGAGCGACATAGTGATCGGAAACTGGTCGGCTTTTGGAGGCGGGTTTCCGCCGACAACGCTTTTGCAGCAGTCCAGTGGGCGATTCGCTGCAACAAATGATCCGTTCCTTGAGCGCCTTCTTTCGGTACCGATGGTCAATCCGAAGTCCGATGGAAACGAAGGCTTCAATCTCCTACTCGATCTCCATCTCGCTGATGTGAATGGAGACAGGTTTGCCGATCTGATCGCAGGCTTTGGTCATGGTTCGACGCCCAGTCTGCTCTTTATAAACAAGAATGGGCGCTTCAATTTCGATGAACGGATAGCGCTGCCCCCGAGCATCTATGGCATCGATACCAATCTTCACATGGAAACAAAAAGTGCCGATCTAGACAATGATGGCGACCTCGACCTTGTGATCCAACACTCAAGATATGTTCCCTATTATGGAGGCAACTATCTTCAGTTACTGCGAAATGACCAAGGCACCTTTACAGATATAACCTCGATTGCTCTTCCTCAGGATGAAGCGGATATCAAAGCAGAGCGGTTGAACTGGTCGCCGGATTTTTTCTTGCGTGACTTGGATGGAGATCGGCTGCTCGACGTCATTTACGGTCTGAGTAAAGGTCGGTTACTGGTGTTTTTCAACCTTGGCGCTGGACGTTTTACGCGTTTGACGACCAATATTCCTAAAGGAGAGTGGGGAAGGCTTCTTGCAGTCGAAGACCTCAATGCTGATGGAAAGCAAGAACTAACCTATTATCAAGGTGGCGGATCTTCTAGTGAGAAAGTTTATATTATTAATATCTATGAATTAGAATTCAGAAAGCCCTGAATATATCTGTTTGCGATCCTCAATAATAAATCGGATGGGCGCGGATTGTGACCGGTGCAGATATTGCTGGCTGAGACCGGCTTGACCGAAATGCTAACCCTGAAAACTCAGTGGCGGGTCTATCGAAACAATCACCTCGAACTGTGGGGTGAACTCGTCTGATCCTTCGCCCTCTTCCCGCTTCTCCCTTGAGGGGGAAGGGCCGGGGATGGGGGTGCAACGGTTGGGGATTGTCAACCTTAGGTTCGTCTGTTGCGGATAATCGGCGGGGACGGTGGATGTGATACCCCCATCCCTAACCACTCCCCCTCAAGGGGAGAAGGGAACGGACGCTAAACCAACCGAGCCTGATCCATGATGGCGGGGCCTTCCATGGCAGGATCAGAGAAGCTGTCCTTGCCGGTTTCGATCCGTCCGGCGAGACGGCGATGATAGTCGGGGGCCTTGGGGTTCGTCACCGACAGATCGTACCAGCCCGCGCTGGACCGCAGAGACCATTGGGCCTTGGCCGTTCCTCCGGCGGGGACCGATAGATTAACAGGCTTGAGGCCATATTCATTGGCCGTGATGGCGAGGTTCAGCGGGTCTGCACCCGGATTATTCACCGTCACAGTCAGGACTGGTCCCTTGGCTTCGGCGCGGGTGGAGAGGGTCGCGTCGCTCGGCGCAGCGGTGCCAATATAGTGACGATGGAAGCCATTGGGGCCAAGCACCCAAAGGTCGTGGGCTCCCGCAGGCCACTGATCGGCGAGGCTCTTACCGGCCTCGACCGTGTAGCGCCGGGGAGGTAGGTCTAGCCGCAGGCGGTCATAGACGTGGAACACGGCTCCCACCTTGCCGATATTGTTAAAGCTGAGATGTAGGGCGCCATCCTTGACGCTGTCTTGGACCTCAAGGGCGTAGGGCAGGGCCCGCGATGGGCGAAGGCCGCCCGCCTGCACGGGCGCGGTTGGGCTGGCAGGGGTCTTGGGCAGGGCCCAAGCCAGCAGGGCCTTGGCCTTGGCCGCATCCGTGCCCGTCTCAGGCAACTTGCTGGCAAAGGCCGCATCGTTTGGGGATTTGAAATTAAAGGCCGTTGTCAGGTCACCGCAGACCGCGCGGCGCCAAGGTGAGATGTTGGGCTCCATCACCCCGAACCGTTCTTCGAGGAAGCGGATCACAGAGGTGTGGTCAAAGACTTGAGAATTGACCCAGCCACCACGGCTCCAAGGCGAGATGATGAACATGGGTACGCGTGGGCCTAGGCCATAGGGCCGTCCCATCAGGTGGTCGCGCTCATATTTGGCTTCAGTCGGATTGCGGACCAGATGATATTCGCTGGCCGTATCGACGGTTGAAGCGCCGAGCAGGGCCTCAGGATTGGCCGGGTCACGTGACGGCGGCGCGGGCGGCGGCGCATGGTCGAAGAAGCCGTCATTTTCGTCATACATCAGTAGCAAGACGGTCTTGGCCCAGACCTTGGGGTCGGCGGTCAAGGCATTGATCACGCGGGCGGTATAGTCAGCCCCTTGGGCAGGGCTGGAGGGGCCAGGATGTTCGGAATCCTTGGCCGGGGCGATGATGTAGGACACCTTGGGAAGCTTGCCGTTCAGCACATCCTCAGCAAACCCATCGAGGGTGCGGGTGCTCATGGCCAACTCTTTCAAGACCGGATCAGATCCCGGCAGACCAGCATTGGCATCACGGAAGGCCTTGAAGCCCGCCAAAGGATTGTCGGTGAAGTTGTCGGCCATGTCCTGATAGAGCCGCCAGCTAATACCAGCCGCCTGAAGGCGCTGAACATAGGCGGTCCAGGTGTAGGACTCTTTGGCTCCACCCCTTTCTGGCACATCCTCATGCGAATTTGAGATCGATGGGCCACCGTGCGTGCCAAGGCCGTCATTGGTCCCGGTCCACAGGAAAAGGCGGTTGGTGTTTGTGCCGGTCTGTACCGAGCAGTGATAGGCATCGCAAACCGTGAAGGCATCGGCGAGGGCATATTGGAAGGGAATATCGCTGCGGCGATAGTGACCCATGGCGTGGGCCTGCTTGAACTCGGGCCAGCGGTTCATGCGCCCCTCGTTCCACGCCTCCTGCGCGTCCATCCAGTAGTGCGGCGTGCCCGCCACGCGCATCAGCTTGAAGTTGTCGGCCGTATCCAGCACGAAGGGCGAGATCAGGGGCGGGGTCGACTTGGCCCTATCATCGCGCTGGGTCCAGTTGGTCTTGCCGGTCAGGCCGGGCGCATCTGGAACGGGGATTGGGAAGCGGTCGGCGAAGCCGCGCACGCCGTTCATCTCACCGAAATAGTGATCGAAGGACCGGTTCTCTTGCATGAAGATCACCACATGCTCGACATCGGCCAAGGTGCCGGTGCGGACATTGGCGTCGATGGTCATGGCCTTGGCGATCGAGGGCGGAAGAGCCATCCCTGCTGTGGCAGAGAGCAGAAGGCTGCGGCGATCAATCTGCGTCATGGTCGGCTCCGGTTCGGTCCATCGGGACCTTCGTTAATAACCTTAGCCTATGGCAGATAGATGACAAACTAAGGGCGGCAACCCTTTCGAGTGCCGCCCTCGGTCAGTCTTTTAATTAGGCGCCCAGCATACCTTCAAGGCGACCACGGATGATCTGCGTGGATTCCAGCATGATCCGGTCCATCAGGTCTTGGCAGGTGGGGATGTCGTGGATCAGGCCCGCGACCATGCCGCAGGACCATGCGCCAATTTCCATCTCGCCATTGAGCATGATGCGCGGATAGATCCCGGCAACCTCTTCGGCGATATCGGCAAAGGTGATGGCCGAGCCGAGGGCCTTTTCCTTGGCCAGCAGCTTTTCCACGCCCGCATTAGTCAGGACGCGTTCGGTGTTGCGCAGGGGACGCATGACCAGACGGGTGTCCAGTTCCGAGGCATTGAGGATGGCTTGCTTGACGTTCTCGTGGACGGGGGCTTCTTTGGTGGCGATGAAGCGAGTGCCCATATTCATGCCGTCTGCGCCCATGGCCAGAGCAGCCACCAGCGAGCGGGCATCGGCCATACCGCCAGAAGCCAAGAATGGGATCTTCAACTCGTCTGCAGCGCGAGGCAGCAGGATCATGTTGGGCACATCATCTTCGCCGGGGTGACCGCCGCACTCAAAGCCGTCAACGCTGACCGCGTCACATCCGATGGCCTCAGCCTTCAGGGCGTGGCGAACCGCGGTGCACTTGTGAATGACCTTGATACCAGCCTCTTTTAGGCCTGGCAGCCACTTGGCAGGATTGTTGCCCGCCGTCTCAACGACCTTGATGCCGCCGTCGATGATCGACTTGATATAGCCGGGATAGTCGGGCTGGTTGACCGAGGGCAGGAAGGTCAGGTTCACAGCCAAAGGCTTGTCGGTCATCCCCTTGGCCTTGGCAATTTCCTTGGCCAGAGCCTCAGGTGTGGGCTGGGTCAGGGCTGTGATCGTGCCGATGCCGCCTGCGTTGGACACAGCGGCAGCCAGTTCCGCAAAGCCGACATAGTGCATGCCGCCCTGCATGATGGGGCGCTCAATGCCGAACATTTCTGTGATGCGAGTTTTCATAATCTTCTCCCTGCGCGTGCTTGCTTTGGACTAACCATAGCACCCCGAAAATATTGGGAGAACTGTCAATTACCTAGAAATTGTGGGTTGGCATCGATAAAATGTCTCAGCCCCCCTTACAGCGCCGCGCTGAGGGTCAGCTTGACCGCGCGTGGTGAGCCGGGCGTGATGTTGTTATTGTTATGGGCCGAGGCGAAATAGCCGACGTCGAACAGGTTCTCGATGTTCAGTTGCGCCTTCAGGTGCGGGCTGACCCGCCAATAGATCGCCGCGTCCACACGGCTATAGCCGGGCAGGGTGACGCTATTGTCCGTTGAGGAAAATTGGTCGCTGCGGTGCAGGAGGCCCAATCCTAGCCCGAGGCGAGGCGTGACCTCTAGGCGGTTCCAAAGGGACAGGGACTGTTTGGGCATTTGTGCCAGCCGCGCGCCAGCCTTGGCGGTTGCCGATTGGGTCTGGGTAATCTCACCCGTTTGATAGGCATAGCCTCCCGCTACAGTCCAGCCGGGGCGAACGGAGCCATTGAGGCCGAGCTCAAGACCCGAACTGGTTTGGCCATCGACCAGGATCAGTTGGGTGGGATCAACCGGGCTGGCGACCGCGACATTGGTGCGGTCTAGCCGATAGGTCGCTAAGGTGAGGGCAAGGTTTGGCTTCAGGTCCCACTTGATCCCGATTTCCTGATTGCGAAAGGCCTCGGGTTCCAAGGCGCTGTTGGCCAAGGTAAGGCCCGCCAACTGATCACCGGCGCGGGGCAGGTAGGACTGGCTGTAGCTGGCATAGAGCGACAGGTTCGGCTGCGGCTTATAGATCAGCCCCGCGCGAGGCGACCAGAGCTGGTCCTCGGTGGCGATGGCGCTGCCATTGCGGTTGTTGCGCAGGCGCATCTGGAACTGATCATGACGCAGGCCAAGGACCGCAATCCACTGAGCGTTCAGATGGATTTGATCTTGAACATAAATGGCGGCCGTCTTGGCAACCCCGTGATTATCAGCGTCGCTGCTGCTGGGTCTAAAGCTGAGACTTGGGGTTACGGTTGGTCGACTGACAGGCACCATCAGCGTCGTAGCGTTTGGCCCCAAATCACTGAAATAACCGGTGGTGCGACGGTTATCCGTAACCTGTCGGCCCAACTCGATCCCTGCCAGTATGGTTTGCTTTAGGCCCCCCGCCGTCCCGTCCCAGGTCAGATCGGTCTGGTGCAGAAGGTTGTCGCGCCTCGTGGCATTGGCGTAGGCCGAAAGGGCCACAGACGATCCGTTTGCGCTCACAGCGCCGGGATAGAGGTTTTGATAGGCCTTTTCATAGGCCCCGAACCGCGTGGCGCTGCGAAGGCGCGCTGAGCCGCGCTGATGATCAAAGACCACTTCCCCGACATCAAGGGTCATGTCGGTTGGGCTCAGGCTTGGGCTGCCAAAGAAGGTCGATGGGGCCGCATCAATGGGCCGCCCTGATAGGGAGGGAATGCCCCGGTCGGTCACCATCGCATAGGTGAAGTGCTCATAGCTGAGCCGCAGGGTCGAGTGAGCGCCCCATTTCGCCAACAGGGTCGGGTTTATGCCCGAGCGCTCGCTCGTCACCCCGTCACGGAAGCTGTCGGCAGTTTCTGCAAGTCCAGTGACCCGCAGCGCGAGGTTCGGGTTGATCGCTGATTTCAGATCCGCAGTCGCGCGGCTCTGGTTCCAACTTCCGGCGCTCACGGTCAGTTCGGCACCGACGGTCCCATCGGCCTGACGCGTGACGCGGTTAAGGACACCGCCGCCGCCGCCACGGCCAAAGATCAAGGCGTTAGGCCCACTCAAGCCCTCGACCCGCTCGATATTGTAGAGGTCTCGGAAATATTCGACATCGTCGCGCATGCCATCGACGAAGAAGTTCGCGGTTGAACTGACGCCGCGCATGATCGGGGCGTTGCGGTGTCCCTCGCCCTGGGCCATGCCGACGCCGGGCATATAGCGCACCGCGTCGCTGACCCCCTGCATGGCCTGATCCTCGATCTGGTCGCGGGTGATGACCTGCACCGCCTGCGGCGTATCAATCAGGGCGGTGGCGGTCTTGGTGGCGGAAACTATGCCGTGCTGGAGGTAGGATTGGACTGTGCCGGTGACCACCACTTCAGCAACTTCAAACTCTTCGGCTTGGGCAAGGCTGGGCATGGTCCACAACAGTGCCATGAGGCTTGCTGCACCTGACAGGTTCACAAGCTGCGCGCGACGAAGACCTAGGGCCATAATCAATACCTGAATGAGTTTGCGACGCGTTATTAACTGAGGCGCGAGGCTTCAGTCAATGAAATTGCGAGTCATTCTCACTTAATGATCAAGGTTAGTTCCCCGGCCAGGGCGAGGGGCGTGGCGTTGCCGCAGATGGCCTACTTGCCGCCGGCGCCGGTGATTTCTTTGATCAGGGCCTGAACGGGGGCCTTGCCACCGACGGACCAGATGAGTTTCAGGTGCGCGAGCGTGTCGGCCGCTGGGCCTTCAAACTTCCAATCGCATCCGTCGAAGCGGCACTTTTTAAAGTCGGGCAATTCGCCGCCGCTATAGACCATGCGACAGTCACGGAACTCGCACTCGTAAAAGCTTTCGCCGTCGAGCGTGACGGTTTCGTGGTTGAAAATGGTTGAGGACTGCATGGGGGGCCTATTCGTCGCCGTCGTCTGAGGTCGGCGTGGCACCCTCACCGGATTCAGCGCGTTCGCGTTCACGCTGCTCGCGCTTTTCAGCAGCCTTTTCAGCGGTCTTTATGGCCTTCAGACGCTCGCGTTCCATGCGCTCGAAGGAGTAGTTGGGTTTACGCGCCATGTCAGCGATCTCCTTGAACGATGGACTGTCAAACTCAGGGCGAGCGATCCTACGGGGCCGTCAACCGACCGCCCCGTTACAGCAAATCCCGGATCAATATCGATTTAGCGACGGGCCTTGCGGGCCGCGTAACGCTCGTCGCGCTTTGCCTTCTGCTCAGCCTTGGTCAAGGCCTTGCGTTCCTTGCGTTCCCCACGCTTGGCGTCCAGAGCAGCGGCCTCGAGGGCTTCGGCTTCGAGACGGGCAGCCTCTTTTGCATCAGCCGCCGCTTGGGCAGCGATGGCCTTGGCTTGGGCGCGTTCTTGGCGCACGCGTTCCAACTCGGCCGCGCGAAGGGCTTCACGCTGGTCGAACAGGGGATCGGTGACGGCGGGCTTCGGCTGAAGTTTAGCCAGCAGGGCTTTCTTAGCTTCCGCAGCGGTCTTTTGCCGATCTGCGAAGCCGGTGTTCAGATGTTTGGACATGTTGCTTTCAAAGGTGCAGGCCTAGCCAGAAGGGCTATTCGGGCTGCGTGGGCTCTATTTCTTCGGGTTTTTCGGGCGTCGCTTGAACGACGGGCTTATAGGTCGCGGCGCAGATCGCCTCGAGGTGACCCTTCAGTGAACGGGTTGCCAGCAGGGCATCGACAGCGCGGCAGCCATCAGCCTTCAGGCGGTCCTTCAAGGTGTTCAGGTCACCATATTGACCCGAGCGGGCCAAAACATATGCACGTTCAACAGTAGACATAATCTTCGCGTCCTCAAGAATGCAGCCGGTCTGGTCTTAGCCAGCGGAGAGCTGGCCGGCGGACATCTTGCCGCTGCGTTGATCACGTTCCAGTTCGTAGGTCAGCTTTTGGCCCTCGTTCAGCGAGCCAAGGCCCGACCGTTCTACGGCAGAAATATGAACAAAAACATCAGAGGTGCCATCATCGGGTTGGATGAAGCCGTAGCCCTTGGTGGAATTGAACCATTTTACAACGCCAGTGGCCATGAGAGTCGCCTTTCGAGGGTCAATATTCGCACCATTCCCGAAGGGTGGGCGATCAAATGGTCGTAGGGGATCGTGGAAAGCTCGGGAACTCGATCCGAAGAACAAGAAGGGAGAGCGGCCGAACCATAGCGATATTCGATAGCTGGACTGTGCCACAAATCCCTCATAAATCCAATGAAAATGCGCCCCGCGATGCTGATCTCCGTCTGACCGGCTCAAATCGTTCTCGAAATGAGGAGCTCAAGTTGCGTCTTTCGCTGTTTCAACCCGATTGGGAGGCCTAGCTTTTTGAGAGCGGTCCCTTATTTTGACCGGTTACGAACGGTCTCCCTGTTCATATCAACAAGCTTTAGGATCCGCCCATGTCGATAATGCCGCGTATGGCCGTACTCGCTGCCCCGATGGTTCTGGCCCTAGCAGCCTGCGCGCCCGGAGCTTCATTGCCGGTTGAACAGGGCTTCGGGCCTAACCCGGTCTTGCCTGAGGCTAAGAAGCAGGCGCTGCCCGTCGTCAAGATCGCTAAGGTCGTCGGATGGGCTGCGGGCGAGACCCCTATTGCTGCCGAAGGCCTGAAGGTTTCGGCCTTGGCCAGCGGACTGGACCATCCGCGTTGGCTCTATGTCCTACCCAATGGGGATGTGCTGGTGGCTGAGAGCAGTTCGCCCGAGCGTCCCGGTGACTCTGGCGGGTTGAAGGGCTGGATCGCAACCAAGATCATGTCCGCGGCCGGAGCAGTGACCAAGAGTGCTAACCGTATCACTCTGTTGAGGGATGGCGATGGCGATGGCGTGGCTGAGGTCAAGACGACCTTTCTGACCGGCCTCGACTCCCCGTTCGGCATGAGCCTGATCGGTGACACCCTCTATGTGGCTAATACAGATGCTGTCATGGCCTTTCCCTATGGGGCGGGCGAGACCAGCATAACGGCCAAGGGACGCAAGATCGCCGACTTGCCAGGCGGTCCGATCAACCATCACTGGACCAAGAACATCCTCGCCAGCCCCGATGGCACCACCCTCTATGCCACCTCCGGCTCCAACAGCAATGTTGGTGAAAATGGCATGGATGCTGAGGTCAATCGGGCCGCGATCCTCGCCATCGACGTCAAGACCGGCGCGACCCGTGTCTTTGCCTCGGGCCTCCGCAATCCCAACGGCTTGGCTTGGAACCCTCAATCGGGAGCCCTATGGACGACCGTCAATGAGCGCGACGAGATCGGCAATGATCTGGTGCCCGACTATATGACCTCAGTGAAGGAGGGTGGCTTCTATGGCTGGCCCTATAGCTATTACGGTCAGATCGTCGACAACCGCGTCAGCCCGCAGCGGCCCGATCTGGTGGCTAAGGCGATCAAACCTGACTTTGCGCTGGGAGCCCATACGGCCTCTCTGGGCCTCGCTTTCTATCAGGGCACGGCCCTTCCGGCCTCCTACGTGAACGGTGCCTTTATCGGTCAGCACGGATCGTGGAACCGCAAGCCGGTCAATGGTTATAAGGTGCTGTTTGTGCCCTTTAAGGACGGTAAGCCTAATGGTGTGCAGCAGGACGTCCTGACCGGGTTCTTGAATGACAAGGGCCAGGCCCGCGGCCGTCCCGCAGGCGTTGCTGTCGACAAGGCTGGCGGGGTTCTCGTCGCAGATGATGTTGGCAATGTCATCTGGCGCGTGACCGCGAAGTAGGACGCTCGAGGCGAGTTTCGTCTCTGCGCTATTTTTTCTTCCCATAACGTTGGGTAAGGCCTTCTAATGAAGGCCTGTAACGCTCCGTCAGAGGGCGTGCCCGGGTTATGGAGGAGGTCGGTCGTGGAAAATGTAGTGGATATGGCGATTCTGTCCGCTTGGATGGACGCGCAAGGTCTGGGAACAGGCCCGCTTGAAAATGCCAGCCTGCTGACCGGCGGCACGCAAAACATCCTCCTGAAATTTACCCGCAGCGGCCGCGACTATGTCCTGCGCCGTCCCCCGCCCCACCTGCGGGACAATTCCAACGAGACCATGCGCCGTGAGGCGAGGGTACTGGCGGCGCTGGCGGGGTCGGACGTGCCTCATCCCGGTCTGATTGCCGCCTGTCCCGATGAGACGGTGCTGGGTGCGTCGTTCTATCTGATGGAACCGATCAACGGCTTTAACCCGTCGCAAGGTCTGCCCGCGCTTCATGCGGGGTCTGAGGCCATTCGTCACCGCATGGGGCTCAGCATGGTTGAGGCCATCGCCTCGCTCGGTGCCCTCGACTATCGCGCCCTTGGCCTTGAGGGGTTGGGCCGTCCGGACAACTATCTGGAGCGTCAAGTTCAACGCTGGCAGAGCCAGCTTTCCTCCTACGAAGAACATGCCGGATGGACTGGCATTCAGGCCCTGCCCGATGTCGGCCGCATCGGTCGCTGGCTTGAGGCCAACCGGCCCTCAACCTTTGAGCCGGGGATCATCCATGGCGACTATCACCTGTCCAATGTCATGTTCCGTTTTGATAGCGGCGACCTCGCAGCGGTGGTGGACTGGGAACTGACGACCATCGGCGATCCTCTACTCGATCTGGGTTGGCTTCTGGCCACCTGGCCTCTGGAGGATCGGCCCGATGATGCGGGCATCACGGTCCAGCCTTGGAAGGGGTTCCCCAGCGCGAGCGAACTGGTCGATCACTACCGGCCCCGCACCCATCGCGACATGTCCTATATCGAGTGGTACGGCGTTTTGGCCTGCTACAAGATGGGCATCATCCTTGAAGGCACCCACGCACGGGCCTGCGCCGGAAAGGCGACCAAGGAGATGGGCGATCGCCTTCATGCCCACACTATTTCGCTGTTCGAGCGCGGCCTGCGCTGGATCGGCTAGGCCTCAACTAGGATCAATCAGATGAATGATACAGATTTTACCGGCAAGACCGTCCTCGTCGTCGGCGGCTCTAGCGGCATTGGCAACGGCATCGCCCATGGCTTTCGTGAGCGCGGCGCGCGCGTTCATGTTTGGGGCACGCGGGCCAAGGCCAGCGACTATGATCCGGCGGACGGGTCTGACCTGACCGGGCTCGGCTATGATTGCGTCGATGTTGGCGATCCGGACGCGATTGAGGCCGCTCCACTCCCCTTCGACACCCTCGACGTTCTGGTCCTGTCTCAGGGAACGGTGGTCTATGGGCGCGGCGAGTTTGAACGTGAGGGCTGGGACAAGGTCGTGGCGGTCAATCTGGATAGTCTGATGCACTGCTGTCGCAAATTTCGGCCGCAACTGCTGCTCAGCCAGGGCTCTATCACCATTGTCAGTTCGATCTCGGGTCTTGGGGCTAACCGTGGCAATCCGGCCTATGCCGCCTCTAAGGCTGGGGCGATCAGCCTGACCCGCACGCTCGGTCAGGCCTGGGCCCCCGATGGTATTCGAGTGAATGGTCTGGCCCCCGGTCTAGTCGATACTAAGCTGACCAAGGTGACCACGGAAAACCCCAAGCGTCTGGCCGGAGCCCTTCGCTCCATTCCGGCTGGCCGAATGGGGACCCCCGCCGATATGGCCGGTGTGGCCCTCTTTCTCGCCTCGCCCTTGGCTTCCTATGTCAATGGCCAGACCCTCGTCGCCGATGGCGGCTTGAGCCTTTAGGGGACCCTATCGGCTTAAGCCTTGGAGGCGGGGGCAGTATCTGCGCCTCGATCAACACACCGCTTGCCTGAGCCGCGCTCGACGCCTAGTCATCAGTCAACATCCAGATTTGGGAACAGACAGTCATGTTGGCGAGCGGCGATCGAGTGACGGCGGCGGTTCTGATTATCGGCGACGAGATCCTCTCAGGCCGAACTCAGGATACTAACCTGGCCGCCATTGCTCGCTATATCGGCACCTATGGCGTTGATCTGGCAGAGGCGCGGGTGGTGGGAGACATTCCCGAAGAGATCATCACCGCCCTGAACCATCTGCGTGGGCGCTATGACTACGTCTTCACGACCGGTGGGATCGGCCCGACCCATGATGACATTACCGCCGACTGTGTGGCCGACGCCTTTGGTGTGCCACTCTATGAGCATCCCGAAATCATGGCCCTTTTGACTGGACGGTTTGGCGATCAGCTCAATGCGGCGCGCAGGCGGATGGCGCGGGTTCCAGAGGGCGGGACCCTGATCAAGAACCCCGTCAATGGCCCGCCCGGTTTCCAGATCGGCAATGTCTTTGTCATGGCGGGTGTGCCCCAGATCATGCGCGGCATGCTCGAAGATATTGGCTGGCGACTGAAGGGTGGGGCGGTAGTGGTCTCGCGCACCGTTCGGGTCGAGGGCACGGGCGAGGGCACGCTAGCGGCTCCCCTTGAGGCCGTGGCTAAGGCCCATCCATCCCTATCACTGGGGTCCTATCCGTTCTTCTCCAACGATGCCTATGGCTCCAACCTGGTCATTCGCGGGCGGGACTCGGCTGAAGTCGATAACGTGGTGGACGAGCTGATTGCGGCACTTGAGGAAGTGGGCGTCAAGGGTGCCTTCGCCGTCGCGGTCTAGACCGCCCTATTTGACCAAGCAGCTGATTTTTGAGGCCGATAGGGTTCGACAAAAGGCCGTGGCCGACGCGCGATCGGAAAAGCCCCCAAATAGGCCTCGATAGTAGGTCCGACCACCCACGACCGCTTTTTCGATTCGGAAAGGTCGATCGGCTGCGATTTGCGGCAGTCGCTGAGCGACCTGTTGACGACTCGTCTCAGCGCCCTCGGCGGATGCTGCGGCAACGATCTGGACCTCGGCTCCACTCACCTTGGCGGGCGTAGCGAGAGGCGGTGCCGACGTGACGGGTTTGGCAATGGTGACCGAAGGCGCGGGCTTGGCGACAGCAACAGGCGCCTTCACCGGGCTTGCGGCTTCCACGACCGGCGCTGGCACATCTCGCAAGGGGCGTTTGAAGTCTGCGCGGCAAATGGCGTCAATGGCTTCGGACAGGTACGCGGTTTTGGGCGGTGTGATCCAAGTGCCGCTGCCCGCGAGGGTCATGACCTCGCCGGTGAGGTTTGCTTTAGAATAGATCTTGGTTTGATGGATCAGCGCCGATGAGGTTGTGCAATTGACGTCAAGGGTCGCGAGGCTCGATCGGCCCTGTATCACCTTGGTAAATTGAGGGGTCAGCGCCTCGCCACGCAGTTCCGCACCCTTGATATAGCCGGTGACAGGGTCGAGGCTGCCGGTCTGGGCAAATCCGACGACCATGTCTGCGCCGATGGAGATGACCTGAGACGGGGCGAGGGAGGTCGACCGTTTCAGCCATGTGCGAATGGCTTCGAGCGTGCGAGCGGTAGGGTACCCAACGGTTTCGGTCTCCTTGCCCAAGGCTGAGCGATCAGCACTTGAGGGCTGAGTTGCTGCTATCGCCGTCGACCCGGCGAACAGCAGGACCGTGCCGAATGCCGCGCTGAGCATCTTCGTCATCTGGCTCTGCAAAACAGTCATTCGCGTCGTGCGTCCGTCACTATCGATTCGTCCCCTCGATGGGACCGCTTCTTTATGGCTTGCCGGCGCAAAAAGGCTAGGGCGAGGCGGTGGCTTGTTCAGATTCTTTGGGAATTAGGCCCTATGGTGCGGGTTCGATTTGCCCAAGGCCGGTCATCTGCTAAAGCCATAGGTGTGCCGGTGTTCTGTGGGGACGTGGCGGAATTGGTAGACGCAGCGGACTTAAAATCCGTTGACTTCGGTCGTCCGGGTTCGATTCCCGGCGTCCCCACCATAGGCCTAGGCCCGCGCGGCTTCAGGGAGCTTAATCGTCGACATGCTCTCAAATTCCAAGAGCGTCGCCGAGAGTTGCGAGAGGGTTACGGCAACGCTGTGCCCCTTTTTGGGCCTAAATTTCCAGAAATTCACGATATGGGCGACATCGTTGAAACTTTCGCCGAGTTTCCTGAAAAGCAAAGGCGAAGAAATTAGAAATTTCCTAAACCCAGCCGGGTTTCCATTATAAATAAAGTCATTATAGGCATTGTCGTAAATGGCCAGTACATCGTCAACCTCTGCACAGACCAAAGAAAATTTATAAGCAATTGTATTTCTCATAGCTTCAATTTTTATACGATCGACTTTTTTTGTGAATTCTACAGGATGGATTCTTCTCATTTCCCGGAAGACCTTACCCGAAACGGGTATGATTTTCTTGATTTGCCATTTGTAGAACAGGATGGCCTTCCAATAGAAGAGGCCTTGGCGGTAATCCGCCTTGTCCATCTGCAACGTCTCTCTCAGTTCGTCAGTCACCTCTGCCGCTTCGGGTGACAGTAACTTGTCGATCAGGGCGCGCGCCTTTTCTCCATTATCGTCTGGTCCAAAGCTCATCTTTGCGAGGGTGGATATTTCGTTGAGCACGAACTGTTGAACATGTTTGCGGTCGCCGACGCCGTTTTCCAAATAGCAATCAGCCGGCCTTATGCCTCCTCGTTCTAAAAATTCGCGCAAAAGATAGGAGTCTAGGCTCGGTATACTGTCGAGCAAATTCAGAATGACGATATCACCGCCGAGATTGACGACCTTGTCCCGTAGGATCTCGCATAGGCGATCCTCGAAGTCCTTTTGTCCGACGAAGAGATATTGGGCCCCAAGCTTGATTTCCATCGTGTCTAGGGGAAACAGAATTTTCGTCGCAACGCTGCGCCCATCGGTAAATTCGGCCCGCTCGCTGAGGCGAAGTCTATGTTTGAGGATAATGGTGCGATTGAGTTGGACGTTTGAAAAGAGCGGCCGGTTGCTGTGATCCGCACTCATACGGTGCATCTTATAGATCTTATTGAGATTGAGGACGCGCGATGACGAGATGACGTTATCGAGCGAAGCTAAGCTTCGAATTTGAGTGCTCGTCATGATCCCCTCGCTCGGCGCAGACTGTGGGACACAGGTCTCGACTGGCTGCTCGGCAGAACATATTACAATACTTAAGATTATTATAAATCAACAGGCCATTAGGTTTTGGGTTTCTCAGGATGTTCGGCCGCCGAATGCGGAACATGAAAAAAGGCCGTCGCCCGGAGAGGAGCGACGGCCCATTATTCAGACGCTGAAGCTTGGTTTAGAACGAGGCCTTCAAGGTTGCAGCGAAGCGGCTGTCATAAATGCTGCCGATATCGTGCTCGCTAGTATCCCAGTAGCGGACGTCGAGGCTGAGCTTTGGCATCACCGCAATCGAAGCGCCGATGTTCCAGGTGTTGTAATCTTTGCTCACGTCCAGGGCCTGGTGGCCATAGGCACCGGTCACGGAAACCGTGTCGTTGATGGCGTAGGCCCCGTTCAGCTCGACATAGGTCGCCTTCTCATCCGCACCGAAGAAGTCTGGCGAATAGTAGTAGGCTGCGCCCACGGTGGCCTTGCCGATCGCGCGGCTAGCAGCAGCCTTAACTTCTCCGTAGCCGTACTTGGCGTCCTTTGGGGATTCCAGATAGCTATAATAGATGACGCCGAGGTCCAGATTAAAACCGGCCACTTCGGGCTTGATACCGGCATAGGTGTCATATTCGATGCGGGTGCCATCGCCGAAGTCAACGTTGGACAGCCAAACGCCAGCATAGGCCTGGCCAGCAGTGAGGTCCAAACCGCCGAACAGTTCGGGGTCGCCATTGGTCTGCGATACGCCGCGGAACACATAGTCAGAAGCGACGCCGACATTGGCCGACAAGGATGGGCCGTCAGCGGCTTGGGCGACGCTGGTCACGGCCAAGGCGGCGGTGGCGGCGAGAAGGGCGGTTTTCAGAATCTTCATTGGTTTTCCCCAGAAATTAAAAGCGGATGGCCTGATCGAGGCCTTGTGCCTTATCAGGCCCTATAAGGACGAGATGTAAGGTTAAGGTGGTCCTAATTCAACCTCATGAGATGCGTCCTAACGGGTCGACTGTTGCATATTTGTCAGGCTATGTGATCGATACTGCGCATGATGCTCGCTGCACCGCGAAACAACAGTCTGACGCGTTGGGGCAGACTTCAATGTCATCTCTGCCCCGAGGCCGAGGCAGTCGTGACTTGTCTAATTTCCGAGCCGATTATGGGCCCATTGCTCAAATGTTAAGCGAAAAAAGCTCAGCGCATGCTCAGGCTGGCCATTCCAAGGTGGGTTCCAGCATCGACCAGTAGGGTCTCGCCGGTCACGTGTCGGGCGGCCGGTGAGGCAAAAAACACGGCGGCTCCGGCAATATCCTCGGCCGTAGACGCCGCTTTCAGGGGGGTGGAGGCGGCGACGCCTTGACGCATCCGTTCGACCGTTTGGGCTGGAATGCCCTTTTCGAACCAAGGTGTGTCAATAAAGCCCGGGCAAACAGCGTTAACACGGATCTTCGGTGCCAAGGCCCGGGCAAGCGACAGGGTCATGGTCGTCAAGGCCCCCTTGGAGGCGGCATAGGGAACGGACGAGCCGATGCCGGTGACAGCGGCGATGGACGAGGTGTTGACCACCGACCCGGCACGCGGTCCAGCTTCCAGCAATGACCGCGCGGCCCGGATCATCATAAAGGCCCCGACCACATTGACTTGATAGAGGCGCAGGAAGTCGTCACTTGATACGGCATCCAGATCGCTATGGTCGGGTGCGAACTTGGTGATCCCGGCATTGTTAAACAGGGCGTCAATCTTGCCAAAGCGGGCGGCGGCCTCGACGATGGTCTTGCAGCCCTCATCCTGTCCGACATCGGCCTTGACGAGAACGGCCTCAGCGCCCGCCTCAATAACCATCCGGGCAGTTTCGTCGGCTTCAGCAGCGCTGTTGGCATAGTTGATGATCACGGCCTGAGCGCCGCGCCCAGCGGTCTCAACGGCGATGGCGCGTCCAAGGCCGGTCGAGGCTCCTGTAACAACGATCACTGATCCTGCAAAATCCCGTCCTGACATCGCTCTGTCCCCATGGTTCTGTTGATTTCGCTATTGATAGCGAGCCGTTGTCGCCTTGTCTTGTGCAACGAGAGCTTCAGACTGTTGCAGATTGGCTGTCAGGGCGCTAACCCTTGCCCATGACCGACATCGACCTGACCCAGCTTGGCCGCGAGATCCGCGGCTTCGACAGCCCGGAAACTGCGATCCTCGAGCGCGTGCCCAATCCGCATCCGGACATGCTCTATCTCGCCCGCTTCGCCGTGCCTGAATTTACGTCCCTGTGTCCGGTGACGGGCCAGCCGGACTTTGCCCATCTGGTGATCGATTATGCGCCCGATCAGTGGCTGATCGAGTCCAAGAGCTTGAAACTCTATCTGGGCAGCTTTCGCAACCACGGTGCCTTTCATGAGGACTGCACGGTTGGCATTGCCAAGAAGATCGTCGAAATCGCTGCGCCGCGCTGGCTTAGGATCGGCGGCTATTGGTATCCGCGTGGCGGCATCCCCATTGACGTGTTCTACCAGACCGGCGCAGCCCCAGAGGGCCTATGGGTGCCCGATCCAGGCGTTGCGTCCTATCGAGGGCGAGGCTAGCCTCGCCTCATTCCGCGTCGAGGCCGATATCCAGAACCGGTGCCGAATGGGTCAGGGCCCCAACGGAAATCACATCTACGCCGGTCTCAGCGATGGCGCGGACGGTAGTGAGAGTTACCCCGCCTGAGGCCTCAAGCACTACCTTGCCCTTGGCGCGGGTGACGGCAGTGGCCAGATCGGCCAAACTGAAATTATCGAGCATGATCACATCGGGGGCGTAGGCGAGGGCCTCGTCCAACTGGTCCAGACCGTCCACCTCGACCTCGATCTTCATCAGGTGCCCGGCATGGGCGCGTGCCCGCTCTAGCGCCTTGCCGACGCCGCCGCAGGCCGCGACGTGATTGTCCTTGATCAGGATGGCATCATCCAGACCAAAGCGATGGTTGATGGCACCGCCGCATCGCACGGCGTACTTTTCCAGCGCCCTTAGGCCCGGCGTTGTCTTGCGCGTGCAGGTGATCCGCGCGCCGGTGCCCTCGACCTCTTTGACATAGCGAGCGGTGAGGCTCGCCACCCCGCTTAGGCGGCCGAGAAGGTTGAGGGCAACCCGTTCCGCCGAAAGGATTTGACGTGCACCGCCGCTGGCTCTGGCGATGATCTGACCGGCGTCGGCATCCTGACCATCCCCAATCTCGACGGTAAAACTCAAGGCGGGATCGAGGGCTGCGAAGGCAAGGCGCGCACAGTCCAATCCCGCAATCCGGCCAGCGCTACGTGGACGAAAGACGACCGACAGGCGGGCATCGGCGGGAATACAGGCCGCCGCCGTGACATCTCCGGCCCGGCCCAGATCTTCGGCCAAAGCGGCGCGTACGATGGGATCAATGATCAGATCCGGCAGGGCGGTGATGCTCATTCAGCGGCAGCCTTTATCGGAACGTTGGCCAAGAGTTGGCTCAGGGTGGTGAGGGTGCGCTTGGCTTTTGGATCCGTGACTGGATAGTCAGAGCGGCTGTGACTGCCGCGGCTCTCGGTGCGCATAAGGGCGCAGGTCGCCACCAAGCGAGCAGCGATTAGCGGCAAGGCCAGTCCGTATTGGCCCTCCATCCTATCAATCAGACCTAAAAGCTGCGTCAGACCCTGCCGATCGCGCACGACCCCGGCAAAGCAGCCCATGGCGCGGCGAAGGTCCTTCAGGGCGCTTTCGGGCAAGGCCGGAGCGGCACGGGTTGTAAGAATCGCGCAGGTTCGGTCCGCCGGGACCTCCTGTGCGGCAGCACGCCCAGCGCGGGCTCCGAAGACGGCGGCCTCAAGCAGGGAGTTTGAGGCAAGGCGGTTGGCACCGTGAACGCCTGTGCTCGCACATTCCCCAGCGGCGAACAGGCCCGGAAGGCTGGTGCGGCCATCGGCGTCGGTCCAGACCCCGCCCATATGATAGTGAGCGGCGGTCGCGACGGGGATGGGTTCTTGTCGGGGGTCGATCCCCGCGCTCTGGCAGGCGGCGAAGACGGTCGGGAACAGGTCCGGGAAATGATCGCCAATGGCCTCACGCGCATCAAGGAAGGCCCCTTGGCCCTCTAGACGCTGTTCGTGGATCGCACGCGCCACCACATCGCGTGGCGCAAGATCCCCTAAGGGGTGATGACGGGCCATGAAGGGTTGGCCCTCGGCGTCAATCAAGCGAGCACCGTCACCGCGCAGGGCCTCGGTCGCCAGAGGCGCTGGATCAAGGCCGATGTCGATGGCGGTTGGGTGGAACTGGACAAACTCTGGATCGGCGATCACCGCGCCGGCTAGGGCTGCCAGCGCCATGGCTTCGCCGCGAAGGCTGTGGGGATTGGTTGTGACATCATAGAGCCCGCCAAGACCCCCCGCCGCCAAGATCACGGCATCGGCAAGGATCGTCTGGATCTGGCCATTTTGCTCAACCAAGGCCCCGCGAACCCGGCCGCTGACATCTTGGACCAGAGCCCGAACGGCGGCCCGCTCCAGAACCTCAATGGAGGGGCAGGCGCGAACAGCTGCGATAACGCTGCGTAATATTTCCTGTCCCGCCTGATCGCCCTTGACCCGCGCAACGCGGGGGCGGGAGTGGGCAGCCTCTAGGCTTTGGGCAAAGCCATGGTCTCGATCCCGATCAAAGGGCACACCAAGGCTGGCCAGCGTTCGGACCGCGTCTGGCCCCTCGCTCGTGAGAATATCGGCCATTGCAGGATCGACCAGCCCTGCCCCTGCCGCAACCGTATCGGCGGCATGAAAGGCGGGCTCATCGCCTTGCGACAAGGCCGCAGCAATGCCGCCCTGGGCCCAGGCCGATGAACAGTCCTGACCCAGCGGCCCTGTCGACAGGACCACCACCCGGCGCGGAGCCGCAGCCAAGGCCGCTGTCAGCCCCGCAAGGCCTGCGCCGATCACCAACAGAGGGGAAGAGGAGGGCGCGGTCATGGCGGCGTCAGATCAGTTCAACATCGACATGATGGCGCGCCTTGACCAGATCATAACGCGCCGGAATAGCCAGCGGCGGCATATCGATCATCCGTTGGACCGCCAGTCGGGCTCTATCGGCCATATCTGTGTCCACTGTGACCTCATAACGGTCATTCAGCAGGGCCTCATAGATATTCTCAAGGCTGATCCGTTTCATGTGCGGGCACAGGTTGCACGGCCGCACAAATTCGGTATCGGGCGCGTCACAGGCGACATTGTCGGCCATCGAGCATTCGGTAATCAGGACCACCTGCTTGGGCTTGCGGCTCATGACAAAGTCCGACATGGCCGCCGTCGATCCAGCAAAATCCGAGACCTCGAGAACCTCGGCGGGGCATTCCGGATGGGCCAAGATTTGGGCATCCGGATAGGCGGCCTTCAATTCGAGAATGTCCGCAGCCGTAAACCGCTCATGGACCTCGCAGCGTCCCGCCCAAGCGATGATCTTGATGTCAGTCTGGCGGGCAACATTGCGGGCGAGGAACTCGTCGGGGATCAGGATAACCCGATCGACACCCCATTCGCGCGCCACATGCTCCACGACCTGCACGGCATTGGCCGAGGTACAGCAGATGTCGGTCTCGGCCTTCACCTCGGCGGTGGTGTTGACATAGGTGACCACGGGAATGCCCGGATAGCGCTGCTTAATCAGGCGCACATCGGCTCCCGTGATCGACGAGGCCAGCGAACAGCCGGCCAACAGGTCAGGGATCAGGACGGTCTTGTTGGGTGCCAAGATTTTGGAGGTCTCGGCCATGAAGTGCACACCGGCCTGAACGATAATCTTGGCATCGCATTTGGCGGCTTCACGGGCCAGACCAAGGCTGTCACCAACATAGTCACCAACCCCGTGGAAAATCTCGGGCGTCATATAGTTGTGCGCCAAGATTACCGCGTTCTTCTCGGCTTTGAGCCGATTGATCGCCGCGATCAAAGGGGCCTGCAGACGCCATTCCAAGGGAGTGACCCGGCTCTTGACCTTCTCCCATAGCGGGCGGGTCTGGGCCTCAACCTCAGAGGTGAACTCAAAACCAGCAAATCCGTCAGCCATTGTCTTATCCTTATGCTCAATATGAGCATTAGTGAGGCCTAAAAAGCGCTGGGCGCGAACTGCGACCAGCCATCCCGACTTTTGCTGGAATTGAGCAAAAGCCTGTGGAAACGATATAGGCCGCTGACGACGGCGAGAAAAGGGGATTTTTCACAAAGTCATCACGATTGTGTGCGCGGTGGGGCGAGCGGTTAATTCCGTTCGCGACGCGAAATGATCTCAGCCGCCACCCGTTCGGTTTCCTGCAAGGGCTCATAGGTGAAGCTCTGCAGCACACCTTCATAGGGCCGGGTCGCGCCAATCTGGCGCAATTCCTCGTGAAACAGGCGGAACTTAAGGCTCTGACCATCCATTTTCAGAATGAAAACCGGCTTTCCGGTCGAGGCGGCTTCGGTCGCCATATTGGTGGAATCTTCCGTGACCAAAACGAAGTCGGCGGCACCCAAGAATGCGAAATAGGGGTTGTCGCCCTCGCCATCCCAAATGATGCCGGGAAGGTGGCGCAGGCGTGCCGTAAGGATGGCGCGGGCCTTGTCCGGAGTCCGGCGCGAGAAGGTCATCATCAGGCTTCCGCCGACCTGTTCGAGAGGCTGCAATATGTCATGGGCCAGGGCCGCCGCCCGCTCTGGCGACAGGTCAAAGGCCTTAGACTTGCCGCCAATAAGAACGGCAACGCGCGGGCCGGGCAGCGGGTCAATGAGAGCCTTGAAGCGTACCCGTTCGCTTGCGAGCCGCTCGGGTGTCACCCGATGGGGTGATCCGCAGATGGACAGGACATTGTCACCGGACAGTCGATCATGCTTGGGCGGCACCACCAGATCAAAAAGATGGTGCGGTAGGCGCGGGTCTTGGATCTGGACGACATAGGTCTTGCCCGCCGACCAACGCTTCATACGGATCGATAGAGCAAGGGTCGCTCGCCCAGCCGCAATCCAGATGTCCGGCCACGGGGCTTGGATTTCTGATTGGGGCGTCAGGCTGCGGCGCGGGAACAGGTTCATTAGGGCGGGAAGCCGACCGATGATCCCCTTCCAAGCGACGGTCTTGATCTGGACCTCGACCGTGCGGCCTGTGGCGCGATAGTGGCGCGCTAAGGCTTCGGCCAAACCCACAGATTGGGTCTGGATGCCCGCCCGTCCGTCGGACACGGCCCAAATGATCAGGGGGGCTTCGCTCACAGACGTGGGGCGAACCAAGGGGGGCTTAAAGCCGCCCTAGATCCACTCAACCTTCATGATTTCGTAGGACTTAACCCCGCCGGGCGAGATGATCTCCACGACGTCGCCAACTTCCTTGCCAATCATGCCGCGCGCCAAGGGGGCGGTGATGGAGATGCGGCCTTGCTTCACGTCGGCTTCATGTTCGCCAACGATCTGATATCGGGTCGCCTCTTCCGTGTCCTCGTCGACGAGGCTGACCGTCGCGCCGAACTTAACCTGGTTACCAGACAGCTTGGACACGTCGATCACCTGAGCCCGGGCGATCTTATCCTCAATCTCCGCGATGCGACCTTCAATGAAGCCCTGACGCTCTTTCGCGGCATGGTATTCGGCATTTTCCGACAGATCACCGTGGCTGCGCGCTTCTGAAATCGCAGCGATGACACTCGGCCGTTCCTGCGTCTTCAAACGCTTCAGTTCCACGTCGAGAGCTTGATAGCCCCCGCCGGTCATAGGCACTTTTTCCATAACGGATTTTTGCTCAAGGTCGCCCAAGGGGAAGGGGAGTTCCGATCGCGGGCTCATCGTTCGGGGGATAAAGGATAGCCGGAAAGTCTCAAAAACACAAGGTCGCCTATTACCTGCCCTGCGCTGGCATCTATGCGGCCTCAACAAAACTGTCGATCACCTTTTTCTCACCGGCCTTGTCGAAGGCCACGGTCAGCTTGTTGCCTTCGACAGCGCGCACCAGACCATAGCCGAACTTGATGTGAAACACCCGGTCGCCGCGGTTATATTTGCTGGTTGCGGCCCCATCAGACACGGCGACCAGACGGCCTTCGCCTTCGATGACCGTGTTACGAGCCCGAGTGGACGAGGGGGCGGCGCGGGCATTTTCTTGGGCCCGTTTCCAGCCTGGCGACGTGTAGCCAGAGCCAAAGCTTGGCGCGTCATCCCAGCGGCTGGCTTGTTGCTGCATGCCGGGCCCGCCGCCGTAATAGCCGGTCTCGCTGGAGGCCTCGACGCTAGCCGGGGGCAGTTCGTCCACGAAGCGGCTGGGCAGTTGCGAGGTCCAGCGGCCATAGACCTGCCGGTTGGCCACAAACGAGATGCGGGCCTCCTCGCGGGCGCGAGTGATGCCGACATAGGCGAGGCGACGCTCCTCTTCGAGGCCCTTCTCGCCCTTATCGTCCATAGAACGTTGCGAGGGAAACACGCCCTCTTCCCAGCCTGGCAGGAAGACCAGCGGGAACTCCAGCCCCTTGGCCCCGTGCAGGGTCATGATCTGGATGGCGTCGTCGCCTGCGCCCCGGTCGATGTCCATGACCAGCGAAACATGCTCCAGATAGGTCTGAAGATCATCGAAGGCGCTCATCGACTGGACGAGCTCCTTTAGGTTCTCCAGCCGGGTCTGGCTTTGCGGGCCCTTGTCGGCGCGTAACATGTCCGTATAGCCGCTCTCTTCGAGAATGGTCTCCAAGAGGCGCTGATGATCCGATACAGCCTGTTCGCCGCGCCAACGGTCGAGGTCGCGGATGAAGGTCGATAGGGCCGTACGGGTGCGGGCGGGCAGCTCGTCCGTGCCGATGATTTGGCGCGCGGCGGTCATGGCCGAGACGCCGGTCAGCCGAGCAATCTGGAGCAGCTTAGAGACCGAGGTGTCTCCAATGCCGCGCTTGGGCGTATTGACGATGCGCTCAAAGGCCAGATCATCGTCTGGTGACTGGACCAGCCGCAAATAGGCGTGGGCATCGCGGATCTCGGCCCGTTCAAAGAAGCGCGGACCGCCGACAACCGTATAGGGCAGGGACAACAGCACGAACCGTTCTTCAAAGGCCCGCATCTGGAATGAGGCCCGCACCAGAATGGCGCATTCTTTGAGCTTGCGGCCCTTGCGTCGCCAGGCCTCGATCTCTTCGGCGATAAGACGGCTTTCGGCCTCTCCGTCCCAGACCCCGCGCACCCGCACCTTTTCGCCGCCCATGGCCTCGGTCCACAGGGTCTTGCCCAGCCGGTCCTTATTGGCGCGGATCAGGCCGCTGGCGGCGGCGAGAATATGCTCGGTCGAGCGGTAGTTGCGCTCCAGCCGGATCACGGCTGCGCCGGGAAAGTCGCGCTCAAAGCGCAGGATATTGTCGACCTCGGCTCCGCGCCAGCCATAGATCGACTGGTCGTCATCGCCGACGCAGCAGACATTCTGACGGGCCTGGGCCAGCAGCCGCAGCCACAGATACTGGGCGACATTGGTGTCCTGATATTCGTCGACCAGTACATAGCGGAACCGGTCGTGATATTCGGCCAGCACATCGGGATGTTTGGTGAATAGGGTCAGGTTGTGCAGCAAAAGGTCTCCGAAGTCGCAGGCGTTCAGCACCCGAAGCCGGTCCTGATAGAGGCTATAGACCCGCTGGCCTTGATTATTGCCGAACTGGGCGCTTTCGCCGGGGGGAACCTTGTCCGGGGTCCAGCCCCGGTTCTTCCAATGGTCGATCAGACCGTTCATCAGCTTGGCGGGCCAGCGTTTGGCGTCGATATTTTCCGCCTCGAGCACCTGCTTGATCAGCCGTTCCTGATCGTCAGTGTCGATGATGGTGTAGGTGGACTTCAGCCCGACCAACTCGGCATGTTTACGCAGAATTTGGGCCGCCACCGAATGGAAGGTACCCAGCCAACGTAAGCCTTCAGCCTGCGGACCAATCAGGTGCGTGATCCGCTCGCGCATCTCGCGGGCAGCCTTGTTGGTAAAGGTTACGGCCAAGATCTCCCAAGGACGTGCGCGGTGGGTTGAGAGAATGTGCGCAAGACGCGTGGTCAGGACGCGCGTCTTGCCCGTGCCCGCGCCCGCCAGCACCAGAACCGGCCCATCCGTGACCTCGACCGCGCGGCGCTGTTCAGGATTGAGCCCGGCCAGATAGTCGTCGCCGCCGCCTGTCATAGGGGCACGATCAACCCGGGCAAGGTCACTGATACGCGGTGAATAGGGCGTGTCGGTCAAGGTGATGGTCCTGAAGCGTCTCGAAATTCCGCCCGATTCTGATCCGGAATGAGAACGAATGTAGCACAGACCGCGCCGGGCTTAAGGGCGGTGCGGGATTATTACTGTTTCACACTGTGGACCAGCGCGGCGACACGGCAGGCAGAGGCGAGCAAGCGTCCTTGGCGGGCCTGATCAATCTCGCCAATGAGGCCCGCAAGGCTGAGCCCGCGGCCCGCAGCCATGGCATCGAGAACCGCCCAGAACTCGGGCTCCAGTGCGACCGAGGTGGCGTGGCCGGAGAGGTTGATCGAGCGTTTCCGTAGACCGTTCAATTGAAGTGCCTCCAAACCCTTCTAGATAAGGCCTGAAGCGCTGCGGCCCTTGACAAAAAATGACGGGGGCGTCATCTTTTTTCATTCCTTAAGGGTGATATCATGACTTCTGTCGATCTAGCCATAGACTCAAGGTCCGAGCTATCGGTGTCTGACCGTCCCTATGACTATAGCATCCGTCCTTTGGCCGCCTTGCGCGCCTTGAGGAAGCTGATCGCCAATAAGGAAGACACCGAGCAGGTGTTCTTGATCATGCAGGCCCTATCGGGTCGCTCGACGCCTCGCGGTTATGCGCGGTTGCTCGACAGTCCCGAAGGTGGACGTCAGGCCTACCTGCGCGAAGAGCTGTCCCATCGTCTGATGGACAAGGCTTGGGTGGCAAGCTTTGCGCCTGGAACGGTCGGTGCGGCCTATCGCGACTTCATCGCCCCGCGCGGCTTGACGGCCTATGGCCTGGCTGAGGACAGCCGCAAGGTCAACGGTTCCATTGAGGTTGCCCATCCCGTGGCTTGGTATGGTCGGCGTATGCGCGATGTACACGATATCTGGCACGTCCTGACCGGCTATGGCACCGATGCATTAGGCGAGGGCTGCGTTGTGGCCTTTTCCTATGCCCAGACCAAGAGCTTCGGTTTTGGCTTCATCGCCCTCGGTGCGGCCTATCAACTGTCGAAAAGTAAGTCCCGTTTGCCCTATGCCAAAGCGATCTGGCAGGCGTGGCGCAACGGCGTTAAGGCCAAATGGCTGGCCGAGCAGGACTATGAGCGCCTGTTCGCCGAGCCCCTCGATCAGGCCCGCGCGCGCCTGAACATCGCCCGCCCGACGATCTATGAGTCGATCCCGGCCAATCGGCGTGATGGGTCTATGGCGGTTTAAGACGGGTTTGGTTCTTCCTCGTGCTTCGACTGGTTCAGCATGAGGAAAACCCTCGTCATTGCGAGGCGCATGGTGCCTGCGCAAGCTATAGGAACATCACCTTAGGTCCGGGTTAGTCCTCTGGGTTGCTTCTCTGCGCTCGCAATGACGCATTTAAAACAAACAAGGCCCTCACCCAACCCCCTCCCACAGGGCTAGGGCTAGAACCGATAAGCCCTCGCCCCCTTGAGGGGGTGAGGGTTGGTTGAGGGGGTTAAACCCGCCCTTGACCGCCCGGCACGAAGGCTCCGCCGCCGGTCTGGCCGCGATGGCGCAGGAAGGCGTCGGCGAGAACGCAGGCCGTCATGGCCTCGACCACGGGAACGGCGCGAATACCCACGCAAGGATCGTGACGACCCTTGGTGCGCAGATCGACCTCTTGGCCGTCTTCGTTGACCGTCTGACGCGGGGACAGGATGGAACTGGTCGGCTTGAAGGCGACACGCGCAACCACGGACTGACCCGTCGAGATGCCGCCAAGCACGCCTCCCGCATGGTTCGAGCCAAAGACCGGGCCGTCGGGGCCCATGCGCATCTGGTCGGCATTGTCTTCGCCGGACAGGGTGGCAGCGTCAAAGCCTGCGCCGATCTCAACCCCCTTGGCGGCATTGATCGACATCAGGGCACCGGCCAATTCCGCATCCAGCTTGCCATAGAGTGGTGCACCCCAGCCTGCGGGCACACCTTCGACGACCACCTCGACCACGGCACCGATGGAGGACCCCGCCTTGCGCACGCCGTCCAGATAGTCTTCCCACAGGGCGGCGGTCTGGGCGTCAGGGCACCAGAAGGGATTTTGTTCGCACTGGTCCCAGTCCCAGCTGGACCGGTCAATGGCGTGAGGTCCCATCTGGACGAGAGCCGCCCGAATGCGAATCCCATCGCCCAGAATCTTGCGCGCCACGGCACCGCCAGCAACGCGGGCTGCAGTCTCACGGGCCGAAGAGCGCCCGCCACCGCGATAGTCTCTCACACCATATTTGGCAAAATAGGCATGGTCAGCATGGCCGGGGCGAAAGGCTTTCGCGATTTCGGAATAGTCCTTGGACCGCTGATCCATATTTTCGATCATCAGCGAGATGGGCGTGCCGGTGGTCACTTGGCCCGTTGTGCGGTCATCGCTGAACACGCCCGACAGGATACGGACGGCGTCCGGCTCTTGGCGCTGGGTGACGAACTTGCTGCCACCGGGCTTGCGCCGATCCAGCCAGACCTGAATGTCCTCCGCCGTCAGGCTCAGCCCCGGAGGGCATCCATCCACCACACAGCCCAAAGCAGGCCCGTGGCTCTCGCCCCAGGTGGTGACACGAAACAGATGGCCGAAAGTGTTGTGCGACATGATGGTGCGGTTCTAACCGAAGGAACGAAAAAGCCAAAACAGGAGTTTGAGCTTAGGCCGCCCAAGTCTTGGTAAAGCGGCGGCGTTTTTCTTGGGCGGGTGTGTTGGGGTCGGGTGAGGCCACAAGGTCTGCTGGACGATCACGGTTCGCGAACAGGTGGACATAGAGGCTACCGCGCGCGTGGCTGCGGGTGGCGGGCAGCCCTAGACCGTTGAGGCAGATCACCGGCCCTGACTGACGGGCCACATAGATGTGCCTAGGCCCCGCGGGGGTCTGGATCGCCAGACGGCCGCCATTGTGCATGAGGTCGGACGGGGCATTGACGGTCAGGTGCAGGTCATCGCCTTCAGCCCGCAGTTCGCTGCGATTACGGATATGAACCTCATAGACATCATCGCCAACCCGAAGGCGGTCGCCATCGCGAAGGCCTGCCGGAAGGGTCACTACCCGGTCGGGTTGGCTTTGTGACGGCAGGCGCCGCTCGCCGCCGGTGAAGGCCTCTTTCGGCGTGATGGTGACGATAACGGGCGGGGTAGGGGCGGGGGTCTTAGCGCGCACGCCCTCAGCTTGGAACTTCGCCTGCAGGAGCCGGTAGGCCTGCAGGGCCTCATTGAAACGCTGAGCATCGCCGCCGGGGCGGTCGGGATGGTCAGCCATGACCCGGCCTCGGAACGCACGGCGCACCTCTTCTAGACCCGCGCTGGGTGCCAGACCGAGTGTTGCGAGCGCCCGCTGCGCCTCAAGCCTTTGATTGTCAGACCCCATTGGGCCATCATTGCGACAAGTTGGTCAACGAGCGGTTAAGCGGCTTTGTCTTAGGCGAAACCCGCCTATATTCGTCGCATGAGCCAGTCAGACCTGATCCCCGCCTCGCCGACCGAGGCCGACTATGAAGCCGCCGCCGAAAAGGCGGGTCCGCCCTTGGATGACAAGGCCGATCCCATCGCCCTGTTCGGCGAATGGATGGAGGCGGCTAAGGCGTCAGAGGTCAATGATCCCAACGCCATGGCCTTAGCGACGGTCGACCCCGAGGGACTGCCCGATGTGCGCATGGTGCTGTTGAAGGATGTCGATGCGGGCGGCTTTGTTTTCTACACCAACCTGACCAGCGCCAAGGGCCGCGAACTGGCATCGAACCCTAAGGCGGCCTTGCTGTTCCACTGGAAGTCTCTGCGCCGTCAGGTGCGGGTGCGCGGACCTGTGACGCCGGTGACGGATGCTGAGGCCGATGCCTATTTCGCCACCCGTGCGCGGGCCAGCCAGATCGGGGCCTGGGCGTCGGATCAGTCCCAGCCCTTGGCCGATCGTTTCGCGTTGGAAAAGAAGGTGATCGAGCAGGGCCTTGCCTTTGGCCTTGGCAAGGTGCCGCGCCCGCCGCACTGGTCTGGCTTTCGGCTAGAGCCCCAGTCCATCGAGTTTTGGCGCGACCGACCCTTCCGCCTGCATGAGCGGCTGGTGTTCGGCAAGGTGGCGCAGGGCTGGACGACCCAGAGGCTCTATCCCTAGGCCTCAGACCTTCGGTTTGTTGCGGCCAAAGTTCGGGGTTGGATCCTCTTGGCCCAGAGCGATCAGGCCTCTGCGGATCTCGCGGGTGCGGGTAAACAACTCTTGCAGCTTATCGGCCTCACCCCAGCGGATGGCGCGCGATAGGGCCTGAAGATCCTCGGTGAACCGGCCCAGAACCTCTAGGACCGCATCCTTGTTCAGGATGAAAACATCGCGCCACATGACCGGGTCCGAGGCGGCGATGCGGGTAAAGTCGCGAAAGCCACCGGCAGAGAACTTCATCACTTCAGACTGAGTGACCTCTTCAAGGTCCGCCGCGGTGCCCACGATATTATAGGCGATCAGGTGGGGCAGGTGGCTGGTCACGGCCAGAACCATATCATGATGGCGAGCCTCCATCAGTTCGACCTGAGCCCCCAGCGCACGCCAGAAGGCCGAGAGATTGGCCGCGGCCACGGCATAGGCCTCATTTTGATCGCTGAGCGGGGTCAAGATCACCCAGCGCCCGTCAAACAGCTCTGCAAAGCCCGCATCTGGCCCCGACTGCTCGGTTCCGGCGATGGGGTGGCCGGGGATGATAAAGACATTGTCCGGGGCACCAGCGGCGAGAACCTCCGCCATCGTGCCCTTGACCGAGCTGACGTCCGAGATGATGGCTCCGGGGCGATAGTGCGGCGCAGCCCGCGCGGCGGCCTCAGCAATGGCCATAGGTGGGGCGGCAAAGACCACCAGATCTGCACCCTCGACGGCCTTGGCAATATCATCCGTGACCAGATCGGCCAAGCCTAAGGCCGCCACCCGCTCGCGCACGACGGGGCTGAGGTCATAGACAGAGATAGACCCCGCCGCGCCATAGGCGCGCACAGCCCGAACCAGCGACGAACCGATCAGGCCGCAGCCGATGACAGCGATGCGTTCGAATTGTGGTCTAGCCATGGCCTTACCCCTTTAGGCGGTCATAAAATCGGTCAGCGCCTCGACCAGAGCCCGGTTATGCTGTTCCAGACCGATAGTTATACGCAGATAGAGCGGCAGCCCATAGCCTGCCACGCCGCGAACGAGAAGCCCGCGTGAGGCCAAAAAGGCTTCGGCGTCAATGGCGGTCTTGCCGGGGGTCTGTGGAAACTTGACCAGCAGGAAGTTGGTGGCAGAGGGAGTGCACTCTAGACCCAGCCCGCCGAGCTGCTGAAACAGCCAAGGCCGCCATTGCTCAATATGGGCCACTGAGGCCTTTTGGAAGTCGTCGTCGAGCAGGGCTGCGATGGCTGCCTCTTGCCCGGCAATTGTGGTGTTGAAGGGCGGACGGATACGTTCCAGCGCCTCGATGATCGGGCTGGCCCCATAGGCCCAGCCAACCCGCAGCGAGCCAAGGCCGTGGATCTTGGAAAAGGTGCGCGTGACGATGACATTCGGTGCTGTGCGTGCGAGGTCGAGGCCATCGCTGAAGGCCGGATCGGTGGCAAATTCGGCATAGGCACCGTCAAGCACCAGCAGCACGTTGCTGGGCAGACCCGCATGCAGGGCTGCGATCTCTTCGGCGGTTAGCCAGGTTCCGGTCGGGTTGGACGGGTTGGCGATGAAGACCAGGCGGGTGCGCTCATCGATGCAGGCCAGAACCTCGGCCACATCGATACGAAGGTCTGGCTCCTTGGCAAAACGGACCTCACCCTGACAGGCCCGCGCCCCGATGGCAAAGGCGGCAAAGCCATATTCGCCCTGCACAATATTGTCGCCCGGCTCCAGATAGACCTGATTGAGCAGGGCAAAGATCTCGTCCGAGCCACAGCCAAAGGTCAGGCGGTCGGGGTCCAGATCATAGCGCTCGGCAATGACGGCGCGCAGACCATTGGCGCGGCCATCGGGATAGAGATGCAGCTTCATCGCCCCTTGGACAAAGGCCTCGCGGGCCTTGGGACTGCTGCCGAGAATATTTTCATTGGCCGACAGCTTGACCGGGTCCTTGACGCCCTCGGCCTGGGCACGGCCGGGCTTGTAGGCCGTAATATCCAAAATTCCGGCCTTAGGGGACGGGCGAGAGGGGTCGCGAGGGGTCGAGGTCATGGTTGCGGGGCCTTGGTTCGTCATAGGGGGAGGCAAGGGCAGGGCTTTTTTACATGTCGAGCGCGGTGGGGCTAGCGCCGATGACGCCGAACAGTCGCCCCGGCCCTTTGGCCAGACGGCTATCGTCGCGCTGATAGAACCCGGCAAGGGCAAAGAGTTTGAACCCGCCCGCCTGCGCGACCAGTTCCGCCGCTACGCCATCCTTGGCCAAGGCGTCCTGAACGGCTGCGGCGGAGCCCGTCGCGTCGGTGACCCAATAGGTCTCATCACCGCCGGTCGGCTCTACGGCCACTTGTCCAACGGCTAGTGCGGTCAGGGGCCCGTGGACAGCCATGTCGGGAAGGGCCGCAAAGACCTGAAGCGTCGGTTCTGCCAAAAGACGCAGCCACCAGGGATGATCGCCGGACAGGGCTAGAATGCCGATACCGCCCGGTGTCCGGGCTGCGGCCAGCGCATCCTCGGCCCTAGCGGTCATGGTCAGGGAGACGCTCGAGCCAAAGCGGTGGCGGGCCAGTTCGGCGGTGCGTAGCAGCTCCTTGCCGCCCCAGACGCTGAGATGACGCGGGACCTGCCTCTGGACCCCATCGGCCATCAGCTCGCGCCAGACCCGCACGATCAGGGGCCTATGCACCGAGGCGCGGGGTAGGGCCAGAAGACGGCGAAGGGCGAGGGCCTCCAGACCCGGATCAGCACCCATTCCAGCACTAATGGCCAGACCGGCGCGCTCGTCGATCAGGCGCAGGAGGGCCTCGTCAATCTGGTCTATGCGCGCCCGGGCACTGGCCTGTTCGTCGCTCATCTCAATAGACCTTGGGGGCTGGACCGATGGCGACGGGACCAAGAGTCGTGCGGCCAGCCTCAAAGCTGATGGTCGCCTGAGCGGACTTGCCATCATTGGTCAGTTCGCGGGCTTGAACCACGGCTGCGGCGATCTGAGCGCCATTGGGCTCAATCAGACCGGTCTCGCCTATGGCCAGCAAGGCCCCCGAGCCCCTCGTCAGTTGGGCATCGAGGCTGCCGCGCAAGCGTCCATCGACCCCGACCGTCAGGCTGCCAGAGCCTATGCCAAGGCTGGTATCGCCAAGGGTGAGGCCGCCCTTGCGCAGGGTCATGGTCCCGCCCGCACCGGTCCAGTGTCGCACAGCCTGAGGCCAATCTGGACCGATCAGATCATCGCGTTGGCTGAGGAGGGAGTCCCAGAGCACGGAGACCGGCTTTTCACCGGCTAGGCGCGCCGTCAGACCGCCCGCCGCCGCCTTGCCGCCGTCGATGCGAAACAGCAGCGCAGCCTCTTCCTTGCCGCCGGGCACCAGATGGAATTCCAGCTTCTCGGCCTTGCTAAGGGCAAAGGGCCGCGCGCCGGGTTCGGGCGTGAAGATCAGTTGAACCCCCTCGACTGCGATCCGGGGCAGGGGCGCGTCTGTGGCCACAAAGCTGGCTCGCAAGGCCTTACCGCTCACGCGCAGCCCTCCGGAGACGGGGCGCGTGACGACGGCACCGTCGCTGGCCACGATCATCCAGTGTTTCAATCGAAGGGCGCTGGCCTCGGCCTTGAGGACAGGCATGTCGAGCCCCCAGCCCGAGGGCTCACGCAGGCGCGCTTCGGTCAGGGTGACATAGAAGCGGAAAGGATAGCCCGCGACCTTGCGCTCTTTCCATGCGACCTCGAAGCCTGCCTTGCGCAGATCGGTGCCGGCCTGGTCCATCCGCTGTTCCAGTTTCCCCTTCAGCACCATCCAGCCCGCGCTCCAGCCAATGATGGCGAGGCCGAGCAAAATATAAGGGGCCACCAGCCAAATGCGGCGAGGGGGTTTGCGAGGGGTGTCTTGGTCGGGCATGGTCAGCCTGAATGTCTTGTGGGGTGAAGGTGAGTCAACAGATGGCGTTAGAGGATCAGGGCGATCGCTGGGTCTTTGGCTATGGCTCATTGATGTGGCGCCCGGGTTTTGCCTTTGTAGAGCGAAGAGCCGCCATTCTCCATGGCCGTCGTCGCGCCTTTTGCATCTATTCGGTTCACCACCGCGGCACCTATGAGCGTCCGGGTCTGGTTTTAGGCCTCGCGCCGGGCGGTGCGGTGCGGGGGGCGGCCTTTCGGGTGGCCGCTGCGGACTGGGCTGAGACCTATGCCTATCTGCAAGAACGCGAACAGCCGACCGAGACCTATTTTGAATCCTGGGCCAAGGTGCGGCTCGATGATGGTACCAAGGCCTCTGCGCTGGTCTATCTGTCCGACCGCCAACATGCCCAGTGGGCGGGCCATCTCAGCCTTGAGGATCAGGCACAACTGATTGCGGGCGCTAAGGGCCTGTCTGGCCGCAATATCGACTATCTCTCGGATCTTGTTGGGCACCTTCAGGCCGATGGCCTGCGCGACCGATCGATGGAGGCCTTGCTGCGACGGGTTGAGGTTTTGGAGGGCTAGGCATTCCCCCTACTCCGGCTGCGCTGGTACTTCCCTCTCTGGGGGAAGTGGCGCGAAACGCCGAAGGAGGCCTTGTTTTAGATTTTTTCCCTGTTCCCCGCGAAGGCGGGGACCCAGACCCTTATACTCTGGCGGGAAGTAGGCCCGCTGTTGTGGGGAACGCGGCGGGGAGGGCGCGGGTGACCCCCTCACCCAACCCTCTCCCCCAAGGGGGCGAGGGCTAGGGGCGATAAGCCCTACTCTCGCGACTTGCCGGGCGTGTAGTTCAAGATCGGGGAGAGCCAGCGCTCTGCGATGTTGAGGTCCCAGCCTTTGCGCCCTGCATAGTCTTCCACCTGATCGCGGTCGATCTTGCCGACGCCGAAATAGTGGGCCTCGGGGTGGGCGAAATAGAGACCAGACACCGACGAGGCCGGGGTCATGGCGAAGCTCTCGGTCAGGGCCATGCCGGTGGCGTTCTCGGCGTCCAGCAAGCGGAAGAGGGTGGCCTTTTCGGTGTGATCCGGCTGGGCCGGATAGCCGGGAGCCGGACGGATGCCGGAATATTTCTCGGCGATCAGGTCCTCGACGGTGGTGGTCTCGTCGGCGGCATAGCCCCAAAGCTCGGTGCGCACGCGCTTGTGCATGGCCTCGGCAAAGGCTTCGGCCAAACGGTCGGCGAGGGCTGCGGCGAGGATGGCGCTATAGTCGTCGCCAGCCGCCTTGAATTTTTCGGCAATCAATGGCTCGCCATGACCGGCGGTGACGGCAAAGGCCCCGATATAGTCAGGCTTGGTGCCCTTGGGCGCGATGAAGTCCGACAGGGCCAGATTGGCGCGGCCCTCGGACTTGGCCATCTGTTGGCGCAGACTATGGAAGCGGCCGATCTCTGTACTGCGGCTCTCGTCGGCATAGACGGCAATATCGTCGCCCTCAGCATTGGCAGGCCAGAAACCGACGACGCCTCGCGCCTCGAACCATTTTTCGTCAATGATCCGTTTGAGCATGGCCTGGGCATCTGCAAACAGGTTGGTCGCCGCCTCGCCGACCACCTCGTCGGTCAAGATCGCTGGATAGTGGCCGATCAACTGCCAACTGGCAAAGAACGGGGTCCAGTCAATATGTTTGGCCAAGTCTGCAAGGTCATAGGCCTCGAAGCGACGGGTCCCCAGGAAGCTCGGCACCTTGGGTTCGAAACGATCCCAATCGATGGCAAAGGCCCGGTCGCGGGCCTCGGCGATCGAGGTGCGGGCCTTGGCCTGCTGGCCCCGCTCGAACTGGTCGCGTATGCGCTGATAGTCTTCGCGCGTCTCGGCCTGAAGGCGGGCCCTTTCGGTCTTGGACAGGAGGCCCGACACGACCCCGACCGCGCGGCTGGCATCGAGCACATAGGTCGTCGATCCGGCGCTATAGCCCGGCTCGATCTTGACTGCCGTATGGGTCTTGGAGGTGGTCGCCCCGCCGATCAAAAGCGGAATGGTAAAGCCTCGGCGCTGCATCTCTTGGGCCACGAAAACCATCTCGTCGAGTGACGGCGTGATCAGGCCCGACAGGCCAATGATGTCGACCTTGTGCTCAATGGCGGCATCGAGAATGCGGTCGGCGGGCACCATGACCCCCAGATCAACCACGTCGTAATTGTTGCACTGGAGCACGACGCCAACGATGTTCTTGCCAATGTCGTGGACGTCGCCCTTGACCGTGGCCATCAAGATCTTGCCGGCCATTTCGCGCGGCTTGCCGACCTTTTCAGCCTCCATAAAGGGTTCCAGATAGGCCACGGCCTGCTTCATCACGCGGGCCGACTTGACCACCTGGGGCAGGAACATCTTGCCCGCGCCAAACAGGTCGCCGACCACATTCATGCCGTCCATCAAGGGCCCTTCGATGACGTGAAGGGGGCGCTCAAAGCCTTGGCGGGCCTCTTCGGTGTCGGCCTCGATAAATTCGGTGACGCCATTGACCAGAGCATGTTCGATCCGCTTGGCCACCGGCGCGTCACGCCATTTGAGGTCCACCACGCGGGCCACGCCCTTATCGCCCTTATAACGCGGCGCGATCTCGACCAGATGTTCGGTGGGGCTGATATTGCGGCTGGTCGCCCGGTTGAGGATCACATCCTCGACCGCTTCGCGCAGTTCAGGATCGATGGTCTCATAGACCGGCAGGTCCCCGGCATTGACGATGCCCATATCCATACCTGCACCGATGGCATGGTAGAGGAACACCGAATGGATGGCCCGGCGCACGGGCTCGTTGCCGCGAAAGCTAAAGGACACATTCGAGACGCCGCCGCTGATCCGGGCATGGGGCAGGGTCTGTTTGATCACCCGCGTGGCCTCGATGAAGTCCACCGCATAGTTGTCATGCTGCTCGATCCCGGTCGCCACGGCGAAGATGTTGGGATCGAAGATGATGTCTTCCGGCGGGAACCCGACCTGATCGACAAGGATGCGATAGGCGCGGGTGCAGATCTCGATCTTGCGCTCGGCCGTGTCCGCCTGCCCCTGCTCATCAAAGGCCATGACCACCACGGCCGCACCATAGCGCAGGCACATCTTGGCATGATGGATGAATTCGGCTTCACCGGCCTTCATGGAGATGGAATTGACGATAGAGCGCCCCTGAACGCACTTGAGCCCCGCCTCGATCACGTCCCATTTGGAACTGTCGATCATGATCGGAACCTTGGCGATGTCCGGCTCGCCAGCGATCAGGTTCAGGAAGGTGATCATGGCCTGCTTGGAGTCCAGCAGGCCCTCGTCCATATTGACATCGATGATCTGAGCCCCAGCCTCGATCTGCTGGCGCGCCACGGTCAGGGCCTCGGCTAGATTGCCCTCGACGATCAGTTTCTTGAACTTGGCCGAGCCGGTGACATTGGTGCGTTCACCGACATTGATGAAGGACGGACGAGGCGCGGCGGTCATAGCTGAGGTACTTTCGAAGGTCGTCATGGTTCAGGACAGCTCAAACGGCTCAAGGCCTGACAGGCGCATGGCGGTGGGCCGAACCGGAGGCACACGAGGGGCCATTCCCCTGACGGCGTCGGCGACATGGCGGATGTGATCGGGCGTCGTGCCGCAGCAGCCCCCCAGAATATTGACGATGCCGTCTGCGGCCCACTCGTGCAGCATGTGACCGGTCTGATGCGGCTCTTCGTCATATTCGCCAAAGGCATTGGGCAGGCCCGCATTGGGATAGGCGGCGACCAGCGTGTCGGCCAAGCGGCTGATCTCGGCAATATGCGGGCGCATCAGCTCGGCCCCAAGGGCGCAGTTAAAGCCAACAGCAAAGGGCTTGGCATGCTTGACCGAGTTCCAGAAGGCCTCGACGGTCTGGCCCGACAGGGTGCGGCCCGACCGGTCGGTGATGGTGCCGGAGATCCAGATCGGCAAGGGCTCTAGCCCCTCATCCTCCAGATCCAGGATCGCCTTCAACGCCGCCTTGGCATTGAGGGTGTCAAAGATGGTCTCGACTAGGAACAGGTCCACCCCGCCCTCGTGCAAGGCCAAGACCTGCTCGCGATAGGCGCTGTAAACCTCATCAAAGGTCACGGACCGGGCGGCGGGGTCATTGACGTCGGGGCTGATCGACAGAGTCCGGTTCAAGGGGCCAATCGATCCGGCCAGAAAGCGCGGCTTGTGCGGTTCCTTGGCCGTCCAGCGGTCGGCGCTTTCGCGCCCCAGACGCGCAGCTTCAAGGTTCAGGGCCCGCACCTGACTTTCCATGCCATAGTCGGCCATGCCGATGGAGGTGGAGGAAAAGGTGTTGGTCTCGGAAATATCTGCGCCTGCCCCGTAATAGGCATCATGCAGGTCGGTGATGATGTCCGGACGGGTCAGGATCAGCAGGTCATTATTGCCCTTTTGCGGCATGGAATGATCAGCGAACAGGCTGCCGCGATAGTCTTCCTCGGACAGCTTATATTTCTGGATCATCACGCCCCATGACCCGTCCAGCACCAGCACGCGTTCAGCGGCGGCGGCTTTCAGGGCGGCAATACGATCGGAGCGGCTCATCGTCGGTTCTCTTTCGAAAATATTACGGTCCCCTTGGCGAGGTCCCGGAGTCTTTAGTGTTGACCATCCTTCGACAGGCTCAGGATGAGGAACTTTAGATTTTAGAGGGTCTCGCGCACGCCCAAGACGCGGCAGATGGCATAGACCAGATCAGCGCGGTTTAGGGTGTAGAAGTGGAAGTCTTGGAACCCACGCTCTTGCAGCTTTGAACACATCTCCGCAGCGATGGCTCCGGCCAGCAGGCGGCGGGTTTCGGGGTCATTGTCTAGACCGTCGAACAGATTTGCCAACCAGACCGGAATGGTCGTCTGGCAAGCCGCCGCCATCTTGACGAGGCCTTTGAAATTGGTCACCGGCATGATGCCCGGTAGGATCGGGATGGTGATGCCCGCGGCACGGACCTTATCGATGAACCGGCTATAGGCGTCGATATCGAAGAAGAATTGGCTGATGGCGCGGGTGGCCCCGGCATCGACCTTGGCCTTGAGCACATCAATATCATGGTCGATGGACGGGCTTTCGGGGTGTTTTTCCGGATAGACGCTGACCGAGATTTCAAAGGGCGCGATCTTACGGATGGCGGTGCACAGCTCGGTCGCATTGGCATAGCCATCGGCGCGCGGCACATAGGCCCCGCCCAGTCCCTCAGGCGGATCGCCGCGCAGGGACACGATGTGTTTGACGCCAGAGGCCCAATATTGCCGGATCACCTCATCGACCTCGTCGCGTGAAGCATTGACGCAGGTCAGGTGCGCGGCGGGGGCAAGGCTGGTCTCATCCAGAATACGCTTAACCGTGCGGTGGGTCCGCTCGCGGGTCGAGCCGCCCGCCCCATAGGTCACCGAGACAAATTCTGGCTGGAGTGGGGCCAAGCGACCGATGCAGGCCCAGAGGGACTCTTCCATCTCTGGCGTCTTAGGCGGAAAGAACTCAAAGCTGACCCGCACATCGCGGCTGCTGCGCTCACCGGCGCGGGCGATTGGGCCGAGGCTGTCGGTCTCAACAGAGGGGGCTTGGGTCGGCGAAATAGACATTAGGAAACTTTCGAACTCTTATTGTCATTGGGGCTGCGTTTGGCGACCCAGATCTTTACGGTCAGGCCCTCCGACGAGGCTGAGGGCAGGGTGGTCAGGTCTGGCGCGAGCAGGCCCGCCTCCGCCATCCAACGGCCCATCTCATCATCTGAAAAGCCAAGGCGGCGGTGTTGGTGTGCCTCGCGCAGGAACTCCAGCGCGTGGGGGGCAAAGTCAATGATCAAGAGGCGCCCGCCGGGGGCGACAAGCCGCGCCGCCTCGATCACCGCAGAGGCCGGGTCCGAAAGGTAATGCAGGACCTGATGGACGACGACCAGATCAGCGCTTCGGTCTGGCAGGCGGGTGGCGAAGATGTCGCCGTGCCGCAGCTCAACGCCCTGAAGTCCCGCCTCGTTAACGTGCAGCCTCGCGACGTTGAGCATCTGCTGCGACAGGTCGAGGCCGATCGCATCCTTGGACCGAGGTCCGAGCAAGGCCAGCATCCGCCCGGCCCCCGTGCCCAGATCAATCATCCGTTCAAACGGGCCAGCCCCAGCGGCAGAGAGAATGGCGGCTTCGACATTGGCTTCGGACACGTAGAGCGACCGGATCTCGTCCCAACGTGCGGCGTTGCGCTCAAAGTAGGATTGGGCGTCGGACGAGCGCTCGCCGCGCACCGCATCGAGCCTTTCGGCATCTCGCTGCATGCCGATGTCCGATGAGACGATCATGTCTAACACCTGATCAACGAAATGGCGCATGGCCGGATCGGCGGCAACGCGGTAGAAGACCCAAGCCCCATCGGGAAACCGTTCGATTAATCCCGCGTCGCTGAGCAGTTTGAGATGGCGCGAGACACGCGGCTGGCTCTGGTCCAATATCTGGCTCAGTTCCATGACGGCCAACTCTTCATTGGCCAAAAGGGCAAGGATGCGCAGGCGCGTTGGCTCACCCGCCGCTCTCAGTGCCTCAATTACCTCTTCCGATGTCATCTCGACCATCACATAAAGATATCCTTATATCTTTATGTCTGACTTTGGCGCGCTTGGCAAGGTAACGCCGAGCATGGGCGTGCGCATCAGGATGACTCAGAAAGCCCCGCCTAACCGTTGCCTCTGATCGCATAGGCGGCTACATCCCTGTCAGCCCCATTTCCTCGATCGTGAAGAGCGCCCGCGCCCCATGGCACAGCAATATATTTTCCAGATGCAAGGCCTGACCAAGGCCTATCCCGGCGGCAAGAAGGTGTTCGAGAACATCTGGCTGTCCTTCTATTCCGACGCCAAGATCGGCGTGGTCGGGGTCAACGGCTCGGGTAAATCGACCCTGCTGAAGATCATGGCCGGCATCGATAAGGAATTTAACGGCGAGGCCAAGGCGGCCGAAGGCGTTAAGATGGGTTATCTTGAGCAAGAGCCGCAGTTGGATGAGAGCCTCGACGTCCGAGGCAATGTTATTGCCTGGTGCGAAGAAAAGAAGATTTTCGACCGTTATAACGAAGTCGCGACCCTGATGGGTGAGGACTATACCGACGAGTTGATGGAGGAGATGAACGCCCTCCAAGAGAAAATCGACGCGGGCGACCTGTGGGACATCGACAGCAAGATCGAAATGGCCATGGGGGCCTTGCGCTGTCCGCCGGACGACAGCCCCGTGGACAAGCTCTCAGGCGGTGAGCGCCGCCGGATTGCTTTGGCCCGCCTGCTGCTGTCCAAGCCTGACATGCTGCTGCTCGATGAGCCGACCAACCACCTCGATGCCGAGTCCGTGGCCTGGTTGCAGCATCACCTCGAAAACTTCCCCGGCTGTGTCATCCTCGTGACCCACGACCGCTATTTCCTCGATCAGGTGACCAAGTGGACCCTGGAACTGGATCGCGGCAAGGGCATCCCTTACGAGGGCAACTATTCCGGCTGGCTCGAACAGAAGACCAAGCGCATCGTTCAGGAGCAGAGCGAGTCTGAGGCCCGCCAGCGCGCCATGACCCGCGAACTGGAATGGGTGAGGTCTTCGGCTAAGGCTCGCCAATCCAAGTCCAAGGCCCGCTTGGCGGCCTATGAGGAGATGGTCAACCAGCAGGAACGCGAAAAGCAGTCCTTCGCCACCATCCAGATCCCGCCCGGGCCGCGCCTTGGCAATGTGGTCATCGAGGTGACCGATCTGAAGAAGTCCTTCGGCGACCGGGTCCTGTTCGACGGCTTGACCTTCAAGCTGCCGCCGAACGGCATTGTTGGCGTCATCGGCCCCAACGGCGCGGGTAAGTCGACCCTGTTCAAGCTGATCACCGGCCAAGAGACACCAGACACCGGCACCGTCCGTTTGGGCGAGACCGTCAAGCTGGCCTATGTCGATCAGAGCCGCGATGCGCTGGATCCCAACAAGAACGTCTGGCAAGAGGTGTCTCAGGGCCTAGACGTGCTCAAGGTTGGCGCGCGCGAAATCAATACCCGCTCCTATGTTGGCTCGTTCAACTTCCGAGGCGGCGATCAGCAAAAGAAGGTCGGTCTCCTGTCCGGCGGTGAGCGCAACCGCGTCCACCTGGCCAAGACCTTGACCACGGGCGGCAATGTCATCCTGCTCGATGAGCCGACCAACGACCTCGACATCGAAACCTTGCAGAACCTCGAAGAGGCGTTGGAAGAGTTCGCCGGGTGCGCTGTGGTCATCAGCCACGACCGCTGGTTCCTAGACCGTCTGGCCACCCACATCCTTGCCTTCGAAGGCGACGGCCATGTGGAATGGTTCGAGGGCAACTTTGAAGCCTATGAGGAAGATAAGAAGCGCCGTCTGGGTGCCGACAGCCTGATTCCCAAGCGCCTCAAGTTCCAGAAGTTCGGACGCTAAAGATCCCATGACCAAACCCGTTGTCGCCCTGACCCATCCGATGCTCAAGAGTTTGGAGGGGCCGCTGTCTCATAGCTATGAGGTGCTGCGGGTTTGGGAGATGGCCGATCCGCTCGATTGGGCCAAGGGGCCGGGCCAGAGGGCTCAGGCCCTGATCGGGGCGGGCGAGCATGGTTTTGCGCCGGAGTTCTACGAAAATCTGCCGAACCTTGGTCTCGTGGCCTGCGTCAGTGTCGGCTACGACGCCTATGACCCGATCTTTCTACGCGGGCGCGGGGTCGAGCTGACCCATGCGGACAGTCTCAATGCCGATGATGTCGCTGATCAGGCCGTTGGCTCAGCCTTGGCCTCTTGGCGTCTGATCCTTGAAGGCGACCGGATGGTGCGTGCCGGGGGCTGGACACCGTCCTATCGGGGCCCCCTTCGCCCAACCTTGCGGGGTAAGACGGCGGGAATTGTCGGCCTTGGAGCCATTGGTCTGGCCATCGCCAAGCGTTTGCCGGCCTTCGGACTTGAGATCGCTTGGTGGGGACCGCGCGCTAAGCCCGATCAGCCTTTGCGCTATGTCCCTGATCTGGTCGAGCTCGCCAAACAGTCGGACATTCTGTTTGTCGCTTGCCGGGCCGATGCGTCCAATATCGGCTTGATCAGCCAGGAGGTCATTGAGGCCCTTGGGCCAGAGGGCCTATTGGTCAATGTCGCGCGCGGTTCGGTGGTCGATGAAACCGCCCTGATTGCAGCCTTAAAATCGGGCGCGCTCGGCCGCGCGGCCTTGGATGTCTACGAGGTCGAACCCACCCCTGCTGCACGCTGGGCAGACGTTCCCAACACCCTGTTGACGCCCCACACCGCCGGTCAGAGCACCGAGGGCATTCCAGCCATGATCAGCCAGACCTTCGAAAATTTGCGCCGCCATTTTGTCGGCGAGGCACTATTGAGCCCGGTTCCATAGTCTTAAGTTCTCTATTGATAATTCCTATGGGTTTAAGAAATTAAATCGATTAGCCCTTTGCTTTTGGCGGATTTAGAGTTCAAGTCGCCAATGATCGCTGGACGTTCCGAGCCGGCACCGACAAGGGAAGGGAAGAGAAGATGAGCCTCGCCAATAGCAAGACCTTGGAAAACCTGAAGGACGCCTTTGCGGGCGAAAGCCAAGCCAACCGTCGTTATCTCTATTTCGCGCAAAAGGCCGACATCGAAGGCTATAATGATGTTGCCGCCGTGTTCCGCTCCACCGCCGAAGGTGAGACCGGCCACGCTCATGGCCACCTGGAATTTATGGAGTCCGTTGGCGACCCAGCGACCGGCCTGCCCATCGGTGGCACCGAGAATAATCTCAAGGCCTCGATTGCCGGTGAGACCCACGAATATACCGACATGTATCCCGGCATGGCCAAGACCGCTCGTGAAGAGGGTTTTGACGAGATCGCCGACTGGTTCGAGACCCTGGCCAAGGCTGAAAAGTCCCATGCGGGTCGTTTCCAGCGCGCCCTCGACACCCTAGGCTAAAGGCAAGTTGGGCGGCGGGGCTTGAGGGTCTCGCCGCCCAATATCCTATCCCTTCCAATTTGCGTCATTGATCCAAGAGGCATGCCGTGGCTGATCCTGTGAAACCCGCCCGTGAAGGCAGTTTGGACGCGCCCTTTCGTCACCCCATCGCTTGGCGTGATGAGGCCTTTTACGATCTTGAAGCCGTCGAGAAGGAGATGGAGCGCCAGTTCGACGTCTGCCATACCTGCCGCCGCTGCTTTAACCTCTGTGACAGTTTCCCGCGTCTGTTCGACCTCATTGACGAGAGCAAGACCGGCGAACTCGATAGTGTCGACAAGGCTGATTATGCCAAGGTCGACGAGGCCTGCACCCTGTGTGACATGTGCTTCTTGACCAAATGTCCCTATGTGCCGCCGCACGAGTTCGACATTGATATTCCCCACCTGATCTTGCGTTACCGCGCCGCCAAGCGCCGAGCGGGCGAGAAGAATTTCGTTCGTGATCAACTCGGCAAGACCGACCGCAATGGCAAGATGGCCAAGCCGGTGGCGGGGATCGCCAACTGGATGACGGCGCGCAAGAACACGCCCCTGCGCAAGCTGCTCGATGCCATCGCCGAGATCGATGCCGAGGCCGAGCTGCCACAGTTCCATTCCAAGACCGCCACAGACCTGTTGGCTACGCCTTACGCGCCCGATCCGGCTGGCCCAGCCATTGGTCAGCGCAAGGCCGCGCTCTATGCCACCTGTTTTGTGGATTACAATGCCCCCGATACGGCGGTTGCGGCGGCCAAGGTCTTGGCCAAGCAAGGGGTGGAGGCCAAGCTGGTCTATCCGGAATGTTGTGGTATGCCCCAACTTGAGGCCGGTGATCTGGCCGATGTGGCGGGCCGGGCCGAGCGGGTGGCCAAGGCCTTCGCGCCCTATATCGAACAGGGCTATGAGGTCGTGGCCCTGACCGCCAGTTGCGGTCTGATGATGAAGTTTGAATGGCCGCTGCTCTTGCCCGAAAACGAAGCGGTGCAGGCCTTGGCTCGCGCAACCCGCGATGTTTGCGAATATGTCGTCGATATTTCTAAGACCCAAGGACTCGCGCCGGGTCTGACTTCGGTCGAGGGCGGCGTCACGGTTCACCATGCCTGCCACGCTCGCGCCCAGAATATGGGGGCCAAGTCGGCTGAGCTGCTGCGCCTGATCCCTGATACCCGTGTCGAGATCGTCGAGCGCTGTTCGGGCCATGGCGGCACCTTCGGGGTCATGAAGGATACCCGTCCCCTCGCCGTCAAGATCGGTAAGCCCGCCGCCAAGGCTGTGGCGCAAAAGGATACGGCCGAGCTCTGTTCGGACTGTCCTCTGGCCTGCAAGCATCTGGGTCAGATCCTGATCGCTGAGACCGGTGATAAGGCCCAGCCGCGCCAGTCTCACCCCATCGAAATCTTTGCCCGTGCCTACGGGGTATTTTGAGAGCGAATGACCATGCCCACCACCCTTCGCCAGATCAACGCTTCTGACCTTCTGTCTGACGCCGAGTTCGCCAAGGTCCGCAAGGAGCGCCGCGCCGCGCTATTGCCGATCAAGCGCCTGCGCCGCGTCCATCTGGGTCCGCACTGCACCTTCTATTTTGAGTGTTTCGACACCATGCTGTTCCAGATCCAGGAGATGCTCCTGATCGAAAAGGGTGGGGCCGCGCAGATTCCGGATGAGCTGGCCGCCTATAACCCCATGATCCCACAGGGTCAGGAACTGGTCGCCACCATCATGTTCGAGGTCGAGGATCCAGTTCGCCGCGCCCAGATCTTGGCTCGCTTGGGCGGTGTCGAGGATTTGCTGTACCTCAAGGTCGGAGACACCAAGATCTATGGCATCGCCGATGGCGAGGAGGAGCGCACGCGCGACGATGGCAAGACCTCTGCCGTTCACTTCCTGCACTTCAACCTGCTGCCCGAACAGATTGCCCAGTTCCGCGATCCCGCGACCACGATCCTGATCGGCAGCGACCACGAATCCTACGCCCACATGGCCGTGCTCAGCCCCGCAACCCGGGCCGAGCTGTCACGCGATTTTGCCTGATCCGCATTAAGGGTCAGGGCGTCTCTGGACAGGCTGGTTCCCCAAGGTTAGCCTAGGGGATGAGTGATCGCTGATCACCTATTGAGCGTTTCAGTGAAGGACCGGCCCGGCCATGAGTGATACCCATTTTGACGTGCTCATTGTTGGCGCGGGTCTGTCAGGCGTTGGCGCGGCGCGTCATCTGCAAATCAACTGTCCGGGCAAGACGTTCGCCCTGCTGGAGGGCCGCGAGTCGATGGGCGGGACTTGGGACCTGTTCCGCTATCCGGGCATCCGCTCGGACAGCGATATGTACACGCTCGGCTATTCCTTTCGCCCTTGGAAGGAGTCCAAGGCCATCGCCGACGGCCCGTCGATCCTGAAATATGTCAAGGACACGGCTGCTGAAGCCTCCATCGATAAGCACATCCGTTTCAGCCATCAGGTCAAACGGGCCAGCTGGTCCACCGCCGATGCGGCTTGGACCGTCGAGTGCGAGGTTGGGCCAGACAAGACCCTGACCCAACTGACCTGCAACTTCCTCTTTATGTGCAGCGGCTATTACAGCTATGCGGGCGGCTATACGCCCGACTTTGCTGGTACCGAGCGCTTTGCTGGTAAGATCATCCATCCGCAAAAATGGCCGGAAGATCTCGACTATGCGGGCAAGAAGGTCGTGATCATCGGCAGTGGCGCGACGGCAGTAACGCTGGTTCCAGAAATGGCCAAGACCGCCGCCCACGTGACCATGCTGCAACGCTCGCCAACCTACATTGTCGCGCGGCCTGACCATGACGCGGTGGCCGATTGGCTGCGCGCCCGACTGCCGGCCAAGCTGGCCTATAGCTTGACCCGTTGGAAGACCGTGCTGCTGGGCATGTATTTCTTCCGCATGTGCCGCAAGGCCCCGGACCGGGTCAAGACCCTGTTGCTCAGCGGCGTGCGTGCGGCGCTCGGCCCTGATTACGACATCAAAAAGCACTTCACGCCGAAATATAACCCGTGGGAACAGCGCCTGTGCCTGGTGCCCAATGGCGATCTGTTCCAATCGATCAAGGAGGGCAGGTCCAGCGTCGTCACCGACCAGATCGAGACCTTCACCGAGACCGGCCTGACCCTGAAATCGGGCGAGACCTTGGAGGCGGACATTGTCGTCACCGCCACGGGCCTTAACCTTGAGCTGCTGGGCGGTCTTCAGGTCACCATCGACGGCGTGCCGACCGATGTCTCCAAGACCCTCAGCTATCGCGGCATGATGTATAGTGGCCTGCCCAATCTGGCCTCCTCTTTTGGCTATACCAACGCCTCGTGGACCCTGAAGTGCGATCTGACCTGCGAATATGTCTGCCGTCTGATCAACCATATGGACAGGAAGGGCCTGCGTCAGGCGACGCCGGTCCTGACCGATCCATCGATTGGCACCGAGCCTTGGCTGGACTTCTCGTCCGGCTATGTCACCCGCTCGATAGACAAGTTCCCCCGCCAAGGCGACCGCGCGCCCTGGAAGCTGCATCAGAACTACGCCCTCGACATCATGAACCTGCGCTTCAGCTCGCTGGATGATGGGGTGATGCGCTTTACCAACCCGGTGAAGGCTAAGGCCGCAAAGCGGGTTGCGGAGACGGTTTAGCGGTTTGGGGTGCCTCCGCTCCTCAGTGAAAGGGTCGGGGTCCCCGCCTTCGTGGGGAACACGGGGGGTGAGGATTGAGCGATCTTTTCCGCGTCATTGCGAGGCGTGAAACAAGGCCCTCACCCAACCCTCTCCCATAGGGAGAGGGCTAGAGCCGATAAGACCTCGCCCCCATTGGGGGAGAGGGTTGGGTGAGGGGGTAGTCATCCACGGCCTTACCATTGGTCCGCAGAATTAAGCCCCCTTTGGCCCGTCAGGCCACTTCTCCCTCTGAGCGAAGGACCGGCGCGCCTCGGATAGGGGGTATCGCACCGTCTCAGTCACATGCGGCAATTTTGATTGACGTTGACGCGAACGTCACCGTTGCAATCGAGCGGCCTCGGCCTATTCTGTGGTGGAGTTTGCGCGCCAAATCGGCGCCTTCGCTTGGGAGCCTGTTATGAACCTCGACTTTTCGCCGGAAGATCTCGCATTTCGCGATGAGGTCCGCGCCTTTATCGCTGAGCACTATCCTGACTCCCTTCGTGGCAAGCAGGACGAGGGTGAAGAACTCTCTAAAGAAGATTTCCTTGCTTGGCACCGCGTCTTGGCCGCCAAGGGCTGGGTGAACCCCGCTTGGCCAACCTCTGAGGGCGGCCCAGGCTGGACCTCGACCCAGCGCTATATTTGGGGCGAAGAGTGCGCCGCTGCTGACACGATTGGCGTCATGCCTTTCGGTATCAACATGGTTGGCCCGGTGATCTACACCTTCGGCACGCCGGAGCAGAAGCAGCGCTTCTTGCCCGATACGCTGAATGGCGACATCTGGTGGTGCCAGGGCTATTCAGAGCCCGGCGCGGGTTCGGACCTGGCCTCACTGAAGACCAAGGCTGAGCGTTTCACCGATCCGGCTGACGGCAAGGAATACTATCTGGTCAACGGCCAGAAGACCTGGACCACGATGGCGCAATATGCCGACTGGATCTTCTGTCTGGTCCGCACCGATCCGAACGCCAAGATCCAAGAGGGCATCTCCTTCCTGCTGATCAATATGAAGACCCCCGGCATCACCGTGCGCCCGATCATAACCTTGGGCGGCGAGCATGAGGTCAACGAGGTTTGGCTCGAGAACGTCAAGGTGCCGGTTGAGAACCGTATCTATGACGAGAACAAGGGCTGGACCTGCGCCAAGTTCTTGCTGGCCCACGAGCGTTCCGGCATTGCGGGCGTTGCCCGCTCCAAGCGCGGCATCGAGCGTATCCGCCAGATGGCCACGACCGAACTGGGCGACGACGGCCAGACCCTGCTGCAAGACCCCGCCTTCAAGCGTAAGGTCGCGGAGTTGGAAATTGATCTGACGGCGCTGGAATATACCGAACTGCGCACCCTAGCCGCTGAAAGCGCGGGCAAGGGTCCTGGACCAGAATCATCGGTCCTGAAAATCAAGGGTACCGAAGTTCAGCAGCGGGTCACTGAGTTGGCTTTGGAAGCGGCAGGTCATTATGGCGCGCCCTATTTCCGCGGATTCCCCACCGACGGCGACAATATGCGCCCCATTGGACCGGACTATGCTCACCGCACGGCCCCCAGCTATTTCAACGTCCGCAAGACCTCGATCTATGGCGGTTCGAACGAAATTCAGCGCAACATCATCGCAAAGATGGTTTTGGGTCTCTGAAGACTATTTTTTCCCTTCCCCCCAGTGGGGAAGGGATGCTCTTTTAGCGGCTGACGCTGCT
>JBEGNZ010000023.1:0-47074 GCA_041182245.1 Pseudomonadota bacterium
TCGATCTATGGCGGTTCGAACGAAATTCAGCGCAACATCATCGCAAAGATGGTTTTGGGTCTCTGAAGACTATTTTTTCCCTTCCCCCCAGTGGGGAAGGGATGCTCTTTTAGCGGCTGACGCTGCTGCCACCCCATCCCCAACCCCTCCTATGACGCGAGGGGGCCAAAAAGGAGGACGTCCCTATGGATTTCAATTTCACCGAAGAACAATCAATGCTGCGCGATACCCTCGCCAGCTTCCTGCAAGACAAGTACAGCTTTGACACCCGTCGCGCCTCGGTGAAGTCGGCCAGTGGCTGGCGTGCAGACTATTGGAAGGCCTTTGCCGAAGAGCTGGGCATCCTTGGGGCCCCCTTCTCCGAAGAGCTTGGCGGCCTGGGTGGCTCGGCCATTGAAAATATGATCGTCATGGAAGAGTGCGGCAAGGCTCTGGTCATCGAGCCCTATCTGGGCACTGTGGTCATCGGCGGCGGCTTCCTGAAATATTCCGGCCATGCCAGCGCCACCGACCTGATCGGCGGCATCATTGGCGGCGACATTATCACGGCCTTTGCCTATGCTGAGCCTCAGGGCCGCTACAATCTGGCCGACCTGAAGACCACGGCCAAGAAGGACGGTTCGGGCTATGTGCTGAACGGCCATAAGGCGGTTGTTCTGGGTGCCCCATGGGCCACTCATCTGGTCGTGACCGCCCGCACCGGCGGCAGCCAGCGTGAAGCCTCGGGCGTGTCGGTGTTCTTGGTCGATAAGGCCTCGGCCGGTATCGTGACCCGCGACTATCCCACCGTTGACGGCCAGCGCGCCTCGGAAGTCTATTTCGAGAACGTGTCGATCCCTGCCGATGCTCTGATCGGCGTCGAGGGGGCAGGTCTGCCGCTGATCGAGAAAGTTGTCGACGAAGCCATCGCCGCTATCTGCGCCGAGGGCGTCGGTGCCATGCGTAAGATGCACGAAAATACCTTGGACTATGCCCGTCAGCGCAAGCAGTTCGGTACGGCCATCGCCAATTTCCAAGTCCTGCAGCACCGCATGGTCGACATGTTCATCAATGTCGAACAGTCCCTGTCCATGACCTATATGGCGACCCTGAAGCTGGACGAAAGCGCTCATGAACGCGCCAAGGCCGTTTCAGCAGCCAAGGTCCAGATCGGTCGCTCGTGCAAGTTCGTTGGCCAAGCTGCGATCCAGATCCATGGCGGTATGGGCATGACCGACGAACTGGCCGTGGGCCATTACTTCAAGCGCGCTACGATGATCGAAGGCCAGTTCGGCTCTGTCGACCATCACCTGCGCCGCTATGAGCACCTGTCGATCGACGCGGCGGCTTAAGAAAAAAGGCCCTCACCCAACCCTCTCCCCCAAGGGGGAGAGGGCTTTTCCTTATCTAGCCCTCGCCCCCTTGGGGGAGAGGGCCTAGGCGAGGGGGCGGCTCGTGCGTTTGTCGCCTAAGATTATTGACGGAGACATTCCCATGAGCCTGCTGACTTTCGAAAAGCGCGGTCACGTCGCGATCCTGACCCTCAACCGTCCCGATGCGATGAACGCACTCGGCGCACCGGGGGATGGTGATGAGGTCCAGCGGGTCTGTGAGCAGGTCAATGATGACCAAGAGGTGCGCTGTGTGATCCTGACCGGCGCAGGACGTGCCTTCTCGGCAGGCGGCGACGTCAAGGCGATGAAGACCCGCTCCGGCGCCTTTGCGGGCACGGGCGTGGCAATCCGCGACGGCTATCGCAAAAACATCCACCGCGTCGTCAAATCGATCTACGGCCTCGAAGTGCCCTCGATCGCGGCGGTCAATGGTCCGGCCATCGGGCTTGGCTGTGACGTCGCCTGCATGACCGACATCCGTATTGCCGCAGACGGTGCCAAGTTCGGCGTTACCTTCCTCAAGCTTGGCCTAATTCCAGGTGATGGCGGGGCTTGGCTCTTGCCACGCACCATCGGCATGAGCCGCGCGAGCGAGCTGCTTTTCACCGGAGATGTGATTAGTGCTCAGCAGGCCTGTGAATGGGGTCTGGTCAGCAAGGTTGTCGCTGCCGACGCTCTGATGGCAACAGCTCTCGAGATGGCGGAAAAGATCGCGCAGCAACCACCCCACGCTCTGCGCTTGGCCAAGTCTTTGCTCAAGCACGGCCAGACCGCTTCCTATGACACGATCATGGAGATGAGCGCTTCGGCTCAAGCCATCAGTCACCTGACCGAAGACCATATGGAAGGCGTCGACTCCATTCTTGAAAAGCGTCCTGCCGACTTTAAGGGGCGCTAGATCAAGAAATTCTGAGACTGCCCTCAGGTCATGGTTGCCCTGTTGGCCTATCGGTCTAACATCTATTTGAAATTAGAAACTCATAACCAAAAACCGGAGAAACGAACATGATTGGCGTTGTCGCAACCTTGAAGGTCCAAGTTGAAAAGGCCGCTGAGTTTGAAGCGGTGTTCCTAGACCTCGCTGCTACGGTTAAGGCCAATGAGCCTGGCTGCCTGACCTATCAACTGACCAAGAGCCGCACTGAGCCCGGCGTCTACAAGGTCCTGGAACTCTATGCCGACGAAGACAGCCTGAAGGCCCACGGCAAGACCGACTATTTCAAAGCCGCCGGTGCCAAGATGGGCCCGACCATGGCCGGTGCGCCATCGGTCGAATATCTCGACGCGGTGGAGTAGGCCCCTATGGATCTGGCCTTTGCCCCCGAAGATTTGAAGTTCCGCGACGAGGTCCGGGCCTGGATTGAACAGGCCTATGACCCAGACCTGCGCCGCCAGATGGCTCAGTCCAAGAACGGCTATCTGGACAAGGCTGGCCAGGTCAAATGGCAAAAACTGCTCGGCGAAAAGGGCTGGGCTGCGGTCAATTGGCCCGTCGAATATGGCGGTCCCGGCTGGACGCCGTCGCAGCACTATATCTTCAATATGGAGATGTCGCTGGCTGGTGTTCCGACCTCTTCGCCCATGGGCCTGAAGATGGTCGCACCTGTGATCATGGCCTTTGGTTCGGATGAGCAGAAGAAAAAGCATCTGCCGCCGATCCTGACCTCAGACGTTTGGTGGTGTCAGGGCTATTCGGAGCCGGGTTCGGGCTCCGACTTAGCCTCCTTGCAGATGCGCGCCGTGCGTGACGGCGACCATTATGTGCTGAACGGCTCGAAAATCTGGACGACCCACGCCCAGTGGGCCGATTGGATGTTCTGTCTGGTTCGCACCAGCCAAGAGGCCAAGCCGCAGAACGGCATCTCGTTCCTGCTGCTGGAAATGAACACGCCCGGTATCACCATCCGCCCCCTGCCGACCCTCGATGGTCCGGTCGAAGGCGAGCAGGAGATCAATCAGGTCTTCTTCGAAGATGTTAGGGTGCCGATTTCCAACCGGATCGGTGAAGAGGGCATGGGCTGGACCTATGCCAAATATCTGCTCGAATTTGAGCGCGGCAATGCCTATGCGCCCGGCCTAATGAACATGCTTCATAAGGTTCGTAAGATTGCCTCGACCGAGGCGTCGGGCCAAGGCACCAGTCTGATCCAAGATCCAGATTTCCGCCGCAAGCTGGCCAGCTTGGAAATCAAGGTCGAATCGTTGAATGCCACTGAACTGCGCATCTTCTCGGCCATGGCTTCGGGTACGCCCGTGGGTCCAGCCTCGTCGATGCTCAAGCTCGAAGGCTCGGAGGCTCAGCAGGCCATCACCGAACTGACACTGGAGGCGGTGGGCAACTATTCTGCGCCCTTCATCGCTGACACCTGGGCTGAGATGCGCGGCGAGACCAACGAACCGCGTCCGGGTCCAGACTATGCCGCCCCGGCAGCGCCCACCTATCTGAACTATCGCAAGGCCTCGATCTATGCCGGTTCCAACGAGATCCAGCACAATATTATGGCCAAGCTGATCCTCGGCCTTTAGGTCAGGGTCGACCCTTAATCGAAACCGTTCCTGCCGGGCAGTCCTTCAATCGGGGCTGCCCGGATTGGTATTTTCCCAAATGTGCGAGATTCCTCATGGCCGCTGACGCCCTGTTTCGTCCCTTTAGCTATAAGTCGTTGAACCTGCGCAACCGCGTGGTCATGGCCCCCATGACGCGGTCCTTCTCTCCGAACGGCATCCCGACCCAAGAGGTTGCGGACTATTATGAGCGGCGCGCCGCTGCCGATGTCGGCCTGATCGTGTCTGAAGGCACCGGCGTTGACCGCGCGGCCTCGACCAATGATCCCAATGTGCCCAAGTTCTGCGGCGATGAGGCCCTTGCCGGTTGGCAAAAGGTCATTGACGCGGTTCATGCTAAGGGCGGGGCCATGGCCCCTCAGCTCTGGCACGTCGGCGCGGTGCGCAACCGCCGCACCGAATGGGTGGCACCGGGTCCCGTCGACAGCCCGTCGGGCCTCTCGTCTCCGGGAAAGCAGTTTGGTGAGGCGATGAGTGATGCGGATGTGGCTGATGCCATTGCCTCCTTCGCCCGCGCTGCCGCCGACGCCAAGCGTCTGGGCTTTGAATCCATCGAGCTTCACGGGGCCCACGGCTATCTGATCGACCAGTTCTTCTGGGACGGCACCAATGTGCGCGAAGACAGCTTTGGGGGCACAGCGCTGGCTGAGCGCGCCCGCTTTGCGGCGGAGATCATCAAGGCCTGCCGCGCCGCCGTTGGTGAGGACTTTGCCATCATTATCCGCCTATCGCAGTGGAAGCAGCAGGACTTCACCGTCAAGATGGCTCACACGCCCAAGGAAATGGAGGCTTGGCTCCAGCCTATGGCCGATGCTGGGGCCGACATTTTCCACTGCTCACAGCGCCGGTTCTGGGAACCTGAATTTGAAGGCTCGGACCTGAACTTTGCCGGTTGGGCCAAGAAGCTGATCGGTCGTCCAACCATCACGGTCGGCTCGGTGGGCCTTACGGGGGAATTTGTGGCCGGTATGGCGGGCGAAGGCTCAAAGCCTGCGTCGCTGGACGCCCTGTTGACCCGTCTGGAAAATGATGAGTTTGATTTGGTCGGCGTCGGCCGCGCCCTTTTGGTTGATCCCTATTGGGTGGAAAAGGTTCGTGATGGCCGCGATGCCGAGCTGTTGGACTACAATACCAGCGCGCTTGGAACCCTGTTCTAAGTCACTATAATATTTAAGCGAATGATGGGGTGAGGGCCGGTTTCAGCCCTCACCCTTTTCCGTTAGGCGTTGAAGTTCAGCTTCAGGCCGGGGCGAGGCCAGCGGCATTTGTAGAGCTTGCCCGTGCCTGACGCCGTGATCCAAGCATCCTTCATATCCGCGCCGCCAAAACAGATGTTGGTGACCAGAATGTCGGGGAAGGGATAGTGCTCGGTCGTGCCATCTTCGTCGAACGCGGTGATCCCGCCATTGATGATCGTCGCCACACAGACCTTGCCACCGGCCTCGACGGCGAGGCTGTCGAGCAGTTGGTACCCTGGCAGGTTGTGCACGACCCGAGCCGGCTGGAACGGCGGCGGCTCTGACACCACGCCGGGTGCGGTCAGGTCGAAGGCCCACAGGCGGCCCAGATTGGTGTCGGCCATATAGACCGTCTTCTCATCGGGCGAGAGGCCAACCCCATTGGGCGAAACGAAATGGTCCTTGATGCGGGTAATGCTCGAACCATCGGGCTGGGCATAGTAGAGCGCGCCGAACTTGCGCCCCTCAGGGGTCGAGCAGCCGTGATCGGTGAACCACATCCCTCCTTGCCTATCGAAGACCAGATCGTTCGGCCCGACCAGTTTCTTGCCGTCGCACTCGCTATAGAGCGTGCGGACCTCGCCGGTCGTAAGATCGACCCGCTGGATATATCCGCCCGTATGGCTAGGCGGGGTGGGGCCAGGGATGGTCATGCCGTTGACGTCGAGCCATTCAAAGCTGCCGCCATTATTGGTCACATAGATCGCGCCGTCAGGGCCGATGGCGGCTCCGTTCGGCCCGCCGCCGACATTGGCCACCACAGTAGTTGTGCCGTCAGGCATGACGCGGATCAGGGTGCCGCGCTTGATCTCGGTCAAGATCACGGACCCATCGTTCATGGCGATAGGGCCTTCAGGAAATTGTAGGTTCTCGGCGACCAGTTCGATGTTCACAGACGTCTTCCTCTTGCGGCCGCCTCGTCAGGTGAGCGGCGTTCAGGACGCAGATTACCGAAATGTGGAGCGCCGTCATCCCCTGCTAGAGGTCCGTTTTCGCGAGGGGCGTTTAAAGTCGCTCAAGAACCCGAAAGACGAAGGGGAACTGGTCATCGGGTCCCGCTGGATGGGCCTCGCGTTTGGTCTCGCGCCATTCACTCTCGTCAAAATCAGGGAACAGGGTGTCGCCCTCCACTTCGGTCTCGACCTCGGTGATGTAGAGGCGCTTGGCCTTGGGCAGAAGGCCCGCATAGATCTGGGCACCGCCGATGACGCAGACCTCTTCGGCCCCATCCTCCTCGGCCTGCTCGCGGGCAATGCCAAGGGCCTCATCCAACCGCTCGCAGGGCAGGGCACCCTTGGGCTCGAACGATCCATCGCGGGACAGGACGATATTGAGCCGACCGGGAAGGGGCTTAAAGGGCAAGGAGTCCCAAGTCGCGCGGCCCATGATCACCGGCTTAAACAGGGTCACCGCCTTGAAGTTCACCAGATCCGTCTTCAGCCGCCAAGGAATGCCGCCTTGAGCACCAATGACATTGTTGCGCGCACGAGCGACGACGAGAGCGATCGGGATCAAAGCCATGACAAGGATTTAGTCGCTTCTGCGCCAGAGGGGAAGCGCCAGTTCAAACCGCGATTGGGGCCTTGATGCCAGGGTGGGCGTCGTAGCCCTCGAGTTTGAAGTCGGCATAGTCAAAGCTGAACAGGTCGGTCTTGGGGGCCATGATCAGGGTCGGGAACGGACGCGGTTTACGCGATAGCTGAAGCTCGCACTGCTCGACATGGTTGGAATAGATGTGAGCGTCGCCCAACGTATGGACAAATTCCCCCGGCTCTAATCCTGTCGCCTGCGCCACCATCAGGGTCAGGAGGGCGTATGACGCGATGTTGAAAGGCACGCCAAGGAACATGTCGGCGGAGCGTTGATAGAGCTGGCAGGACAGCTTTCCCTCGGCCACGAAGAACTGGAACAGGCAGTGACAGGGCGGCAGGGCCATGTCGTCCACTTCGGACGGGTTCCAAGCGCTGACAATGTGGCGGCGACTATTGGGATTGGTTTTCAGGCTGTGGACCAACTGCGCCATCTGGTCGATCACGCGCCCGTCGGGAGCCGCCCAACTGCGCCATTGCTTGCCATAGACCGGACCAAGATTACCGGCCGCGTCGGCCCATTCGTCCCAGATGCTGACCCCATGATCATGCAGATATTTGACATTGGTGTCGCCGCGCAGGAACCACAGAAGCTCGACGATAATCGACTTCAGATGCAGCTTCTTGGTGGTCAGGAGCGGAAAGCCAGCGGTCAGATCAAAGCGCATCTGCCGCCCAAACAGGCTTTTTGCGCCCGTGCCGGTCCGGTCCTGCCGATAGGAGCCGTTGGCAAGGATATCGGCCAACAGGTCAAGATATTGCTGCTCAGGATGGGCAGCGGTCATTGCGGCAGAGGCGGGAGCGTGTGCGTTCATGTGATTCTGACCCTTGGGCTCCGAGCAGGCTAAAGGGCTGACCGACAGAAATCCAACGGTTCTGTTAGCCGCCGAACCCGCCTTCGCTGAGGAACATCTTTTCTTCCACCGTTGTTGACCGACCAAGGGCTGGGTTGCGATGGGGAAAGCGGCCGAACCGTTCGATGATCTGGCTATGGACGATGGCCCATTTCAAGCTGTCCTCATCGCCGCTGGCCAGGCTGTGGGCACTGAACAGCTCGACGCTGAAGGCCTGATCGCTGGGGTCCTCGGAATGTTCAAAGGGCAGATAGAAAAAGGGCCGAAGGGCCGGCTCCATCTCCTGATCATAGCCATTGGCAACGGCCTTACGGGCGACCAAGCGGGCGCGGCCGTCGGTGGCGAAGGCGTGGGCCGTCTTTCGATAGATATTTCTCGGGATCTGGTCGAACAGAAGAATGAGCGCGAGGGCTCCAACCGCGCCCTGAGCCTCCCAATCATCATGCTCTCCGCGTGCGGCAGCCATATGCATCGGTTCGAACCGCAGGCTCAGGGCCTCGTCAAACCGGTCGTTCTTGGCGAACCATTTGCTGGGACCCGCATTTTGCCAATAGATCACTACGTCATGCGGCGTCGCTAGTCGTGACATGGGCAATTGTTCCTTCGGGCGGTCGGTCCAGATCCACTATTCCAGCACATATAAGGGCAAGAGCTTGCGCGCAATGCACCCAGACCTTGACGTGAGGGCAAAAAAACGCTCGAAAGCAGCCTTTCCGAAAAGCGTCCCGCGAAGGGGCTCTTGAATGACCCGTCTGGAGACTTGATCATGCGTGTTTATTACGATCGCGACGCCGATATTGGCCGCGTCCTCGACAAGAAGGTCGCGATCGTAGGCTATGGTAGTCAAGGTCACGCCCACGCCCTGAACCTACGGGATTCGGGCCACACCAACGTCGCCATTGCGCTGCGCGCAGGCTCTCCCTCTGCTAAGAAGGCTGAAGCTGAAGGCCTGAAGGTCATGACCGTCGCCGAAGCCGCTGGCTGGGCCGACATGCTGATGATCTTGGCACCCGATGAGCTACAGCGCGGCATCTATGAGAACGAGATCGCCCCCCACATCCGCGACGGCGCGGCCCTGCTGTTCGCCCACGGCCTGAATGTTCACTTCAAGCTGATCGAGCCCAAGGCCAGCATCGACGTGCTGATGGTCGCGCCCAAGGGTCCTGGCCACACGGTTCGCGGTGAATATCTCAAGGGCGGCGGCGTGCCTTGCCTGATCGCCGTGCATCAGAATGCTACCGGCCAGGCCATGGATCTGGGCCTTGCCTATGCCTCAGCCATCGGTGGCGGTCGTTCGGGCATCATCGAGACCAACTTCCGTGAAGAATGCGAAACCGATCTGTTCGGCGAGCAGGTCGTCCTGTGCGGCGGTCTGGTCGAACTGATCCGCGCTGGCTTCGAAACCCTGGTGGAAGCTGGCTACGCGCCGGAAATGGCCTATTTCGAGTGCCTGCATGAGGTGAAGCTGATCGTTGATCTGATCTATGAAGGCGGCATCGCCAACATGAACTATTCGATCAGCAACACTGCCGAATATGGCGAATATGTCACCGGCCCACGCATCGTGACCTCGGACACCAAGGCCGAGATGAAGCGGGTTCTGCTCGATATCCAAGAGGGCCGCTTCGTGCGCGACTTCATGCTGGAAAATCAAGCCGGTCAGCCCAGCTTCAAGGCCATCCGTCGCCGCGCCTCGGAACATGAGATCGAAGAGGTCGGTGCCCGCCTTCGCGCCATGATGCCTTGGATCGGCAAGAACAAGCTGGTCGATAAGGCCAAGAACTAATCCAAACCGCCTTCGGGCGTTACGAGACGACAGCCACCCAGAGCCCGACCGGATCGCCCGGTTGACGCTCTGGGTGGTTTTTCTTTGGGGGCAGGATCAGTCCCAGCCCAGTGCCGCTTCACCGCGCAAGATCGCCTCGGTCTCTGCCGTATGCCCCCCCCCGCGTTCATGCAAAATCAGGGGAGCGAGCAGCGCCATCGGGGCCTTGCCGGTCTTGATGGCGCGGACCAGAACCCGCTTGGCGGGGGCGTCGGCGAAGGGGGCGATGGGTCTGATCCTGACCGACCCGGCCTTGGGGGCAAGAAGGCCGAGAATATTGCCCAGACGGTCGGCGCGGTGGATGAGGGTGAGGCTGCCGCCCTCGCGCACCGATTTCAGCAAAAAGCCAATCCAAGCGGCCAAGCCCTCTTCGGCCATATAGGCCCCCAAGCGACTGGGGTCTGGCGCACGCAGGCTGGCCGGATCATCAAAGAAGGGCGGATTGCTGATGGCCGCATCGAAGGGCTCTAGTCCCAGCTTGGCGACGGAGGCGGGCAGGGCGGCCTCCACGATTTGAACCCGATCCTGCAGGCCATTGAGCGCGACATTGTCGCGGGCCAGCGCCGCCGCCTGAGGGTCGCGCTCGATCCCGACGAATGAGGCCCCCGGACAGCGCGTCGCCGCCGCCAGCAAGGCTCCACCGACGCCGCAGCCAGCTTCTACCATCCTTTGCCCGGACATAGGGTCGCAGGAGGCTGCCAGCAGGGCCGCATCCAGTCCTGCCCGGTAGCCCTTGATCGGCTGGCGCAGGACGACCTTGCCGTTCATGACGGTGTCTTGCGACCAAGATTGAGCCAAATTGGTCACCCTGCCGCTGTCTGATTCAGATTCCGTCATGGTTTGACCGCTTCAAGACTTGTGCTCGCCTCTCCCCTGACCTATCCCGCAATCCTTGTCTCCTGCAACCGTCAGCGCATATTCGATGTGAAGGCGATGGGCAGGGGTTCAGTCTGCAAGCGGCATCAGCAAGGAGCCAGATTTTGGACGCCACGGAGGTCATCACCCGGCCAATCGGTTCTGTCGAGCGCCTCGTGCGTTTGGCGGCGTCGGATATGGCGGGCGTCGACAGCCTGATCATGGGGCGCATGGATAGCCCCGTGCCGGTGATCCCTGCCTTGGCCGAACATCTGATCGTGGCGGGCGGCAAGCGGTTAAGGCCGCTCCTGACCGTCGCTGCGGCGCGGCTGGCGCGGGGGCAGGCCTCTACGGTCGCCAATGGATTGCCCGAAGATGGCTTCTTGAAGCTGGCGGCAGCGGTCGAGTTCATCCACACCGCGACCCTACTGCATGATGACGTGGTCGATGGCAGCACGCTGCGCCGGGGTAAGGTCGCCGCGCACCTGATCTGGGGCGGGGCCTCTAGTGTGCTGGTCGGAGACTTCCTGTTCGCGCGCTCGTTCGAGCTGATGGTCGAGACGGGGTCCTTGCGAGCGCTGAACATTCTCGCCCATGCCTCCAGCGTCATTGCCGAGGGCGAGGTTTTGCAACTGACCCGCGCCCATGATCTGGCGCTGGATCAGGACACCTATCTGGAGATCATCAAGGCCAAGACCGCCGAACTGTTCGCCGCCGCCGCCGAAGCGGGCGCGGTGGTCAGTGGCGCGTCGGAGATCGATATTCAAGCCCTGCGCGCCTATGGCCTCAATCTGGGACTGGCCTTCCAGTTGACGGATGATGCGCTGGACTATGGTGGCAAGACCGAGACGCTGGGCAAGAACGCCGGTGACGATTTCAGAGAGGGTAAGGCAACCTTGCCCTTACTTCTGGCCATGGCCCGCACCGGTGCTGCTGAGACGGCCTTCTGGGAGCGGACGGTCGGGCGGCTCGATCAGACGGATGCAGACTTCCTGCGCGCGCGTGATCTGATCTTGAGCACGGGTGCCCTCGATGCCAGTCTTGATCTGGCGGTGGACTATGCCGAAAGGGCCAAGGCCGCCCTGTCGGTTTTCCCGAACAATGATTGGCGCCAGGCTCTCGAGGCTCTGGCCGACTTCTCGGTCAGCCGCGCTGCCTAGGCCTGAAGCGACCGATCCCAGCGCCGCCAGAGCAAGATGCAGATCAGGGTGCTGAGGGCCAAGAGGCCTGCCTGAGAGCCAGGCTGCGTGGTCTCGGCTATGACACCAAGCCCGGCGAACGCGGCCGTTAAGAGCCAGAACCTTATGGATAGGTCGGCGTGGGTGCGCCTTGGGTCAGCGAGCAGCCAGCGCTGGAACAGATGGTCTCGGTGGGCGATCAAGAGACCCTGTTTTCGGCGCGCGCGCGACAACAGGGTCAAGAATATGTCGGTGAGCAAGGGTAGGCTGGCAAAGACCACGGGATAGGGGGATAGACGACCTCCTGCCTTCGGGTCCGCCATCAGAACCGCAAGGCCCGCGATCAGAAAGCCACTGAACAGGGCCCCAGCATCGCCTTGAAACACCCGCCCGCCCGGCAGGTTCCATGGCAAGAATCCCAGCGAGGCGGTTGCCGCGATGATGGCGACGGCGGCAAGCCCAGTCTGCCCCTGATACCCGGCCAATAGGCCAATGGTCGCCAGAATGATGATGGCCGCACCGGGTGCAAGCCCATTGGCTCCGTCGATGAAATTCAAGCCATTGACCAGAACCACGATCCACAGCGCTGTGCCGAGGATGCTGAAGATCGGTGGCAAGGGCAGCTCGAGCCCCGCCGCCAACGGCAGAACCCCGATCTTGCCCACGGCTGCGGCAAAGGCGATGGCCAGCGCGACGTGGATGCCAAGCTTAAGCCGGGCATTCAGATCAAAAATGTCGTCGATCAGGCCTAACACACCCATGGCAAGCGCCATGCCCAACAGGGCCACGAGCGGTACCAGATGGTCTTTGGGCAATTGGCTGGCCAACAGAACGAGACCGACGCAGGTGCCGGCCATGATCCCAAGGCCGCCGCTGGTGGGTGTCGGGGCCTTGTGAGCGCCCCGATCCCTTGGCGGATCAACCGGTCCCCAACGGGACACCAGTCCTGTGACCACGGTCCCCGTTGCCCAAGCCAACGCTGCCGCTAAGGCCAGTTGGTCGATCACGGGGTGAGATCCTTAGCGAACAGCGGCGCAGAACCGCTGGATGCGGCTGCAGGCGTCTTCGAGGATCTCGGTCGAGGTAGCGTAGGAGATGCGGAAGAAGGGCGACAGACCAAAGGCCTCGCCATGGACCACGGCCACGCCCTCGGATTCCAAGAGCTCAGCGGCGAAGTCCTCATCGTTCTTGATGACCCGACCCGACGGTGCCGTCTTGCCGATCAGACCTTCGCAGGACGGATAGACATAGAAGGCCCCTTCTGGCGTGGGGCAGAACAGGCCGTTGGCCTGATTGAGCATCGACACGACCAGATCGCGGCGCGTCTGGAAGATGGCCGCGCGCTCTGGGATGAAGTCCTGCGGCCCGTTCAGAGCCTCTACGGCGGCCCACTGGGCAATGGAGCAGGGGTTGGATGTGGACTGGCTCATGACCTTGGCCATGGCCTTGATCAGGGGCTCCGGACCCGCCGCATAGCCGATGCGCCATCCGGTCATGGAATAGGCCTTGGACACGCCGTTCATGGTCAAGGTGCGGTCATAGAGCTTGGGCTCGACCTGTGCGATGGTCGTGAACTCGAACCCGTCATAGATCAGGTGCTCGTACATATCGTCGGTCAGGATCCAGACTTGCGGATGGCGCAGCAGCACGTCGGCCACGGCCTGCAGCTCTTCGCGGGTATAGGCCGCGCCGGAGGGGTTCGACGGTGAGTTAAGCAAGAGCCACTTGGTGCGCGGCGTGATGGCGGCTTCGAGGTCGGCGGGCTGAAGTTTGAAATTGTTCTGGGCTGTGGTGGCGACGAAGACGGGTTCACCGCCGGCCAGCAGCACCATGTCGGGATAGGACACCCAGTAGGGCGCAGGCACGATCACCTCGTCGCCGGGCGACAGGGTGGCGACCAGGGCATTATAGATCACAGGCTTGCCGCCGGGCGACACATTGACCTGAGAGGGCTTGTAGCTGAGGCCATTTTCACGCTCGAACTTAGCGCAGATGGCGGCCTTCAGTTCGGGGATGCCGTCAACATCGGTATATTTGGTCTTGCCGTCTTGAATGGCCTTGATCGCAGCGGCCTTGATGGTGTCCGGCGTATCGAAGTCCGGTTCGCCTGCGCCGAGGGAAATGACATCCCGACCCTGACGGATCAATTCACGCGCCTTGGCAGACACAGCGATGGTGGCGGACGGCTTCACGCGGCGCAGGGCCTGCGACTCCAGGGACATGATCAACTCCGATTTCAAAAGACGGGTTGGTTTAGCCCCATGTGGTTCGGTTGGCAAAGGGTTGGGGCTTGGTTGAGTGAAAAAGGCCCTCGCCCCCTCCCGCTTCATTGCGAGGCGCATCGCGCCGACGCGACCCAGGGGAACATCTGCTGAGGTTCGTGTCCGTCCACTGGGTTGCTTCGCTTCGCTCGCAATGACGCGGTGGAGGCAGGGAGCCAGCGGGCTGTTTTCCGTCTGAATGAAAGGGTCTGGGGCCCCGCCTTCGCGGGCAACGCGGGAGAGTGAAACAAGGAAGGCCCTCACCCAACCCTCTCCCACAGGGAGAGGGCTAAGAAAGAACCAATAAGCCCTCGCCCCCTTCAGGGGGAGAGGGTTGGGTGAGGGGGTCCTCCCCCGCTTTCTCCAGCGCGCCCACGAAGGCAGGGAGCCAGTGGGCCGTTTTCCGTCTGAGTGAATGGGTCTGGGTCCCCGCCTTCGCGGGGAAGGCGGAGGTCAGGAAACAAGGCCCCCTTCGGCGCAGCCGGGGTAGGGGGCACGGCGGCAGGTGTCTTACCCGTCACTCCGCTCTATAAGAGGTTCATGACCGCTCTGATCCGATTCCTGATGAATATGGACGCCCGCGCTTGGCGCAGCGTCGGTGTGTCATTCGTGCTCTTTGGCGGCGTGGGGATTGTCTTTGTGTTTGGTGCCCAGCTTTTGGGCTTCAACGGCGAAACGACGGTCGAGCATTGGCTGGACAGCGCGCCTCACGGCCCCTTTGCCTTACCGGTCGCGGTCGCAGTCTTTGCGCTGATGGCCTTTTTGGGTGTGCCGCAATTCGTCCTGATCGCCGCGACGGTCCTCGCCTTTGGGCCTTGGGTGGGGCTGACCTATAGCTGGATCGGCACCCTGGTTTCGGCGGTGGTTGGGTTTGGGCTAGGCCGTAAGATCGGCGGCGGGGCCCTTTCGGCCCTCGGTAGTGTCGGCGGCGGTGAAGGGGTAACGCGCTTCATGGCCTTGATCGGCCGCAATGGCTTTATGGCCAGCCTGATCGTGCGTCTTGTGCCCTCTGCACCCTTCATCGTCGTCAATATGGCCGCAGGCGTGACCCCCATGCGCTTTAGTCACTTTCTTGCAGGCACGGCCCTTGGCATCATCCCCAAGATCGCGCTGACCGCCTTTGCCGGCAATTCCATTGTCCAAGCCATGAAGGGCGGGGGTTATCAGCCAATCATTCTTCTGGTTTTGGCGGCGGTGGTTTGGCTCGGAGCCGGATTTGTCGCGCGGCGCTGGATGAAGCGCGACGGGAATGAAATTTCACCAAATGACCGGACAAAGTGAAAATTTGTTGCCGTGAGCCGTAAAATGCACCCCTTCGGCGCAAGAGGCTTGCTCAAATCTCGAAGATTCGTTAGAAGCGTGGCATGAATATGCGTCTTCACATGACTGGACAGGCGGCTTCGGCAGTGCTGTATCCCCTCTTGGGTGGGGTCCTAGGGCTTAGCTGCCCCTGGGCGTTCTGAGGCGCGTATCAATCGCGGCCGGACGTGCAGGGGGTGAAAGACAAAACCCTAAACCGTCCATGACCAACGCCAAGAGCATTTTCACATGACCGCTTCCATCGATACGACCGCCGCAGCTGCTGCTAAGGCGCGCGAAAATGTCATCATCTTTGACACCACCATGCGCGACGGCGAGCAATCGCCCGGTGCCTCCATGAGCTTGGATGAAAAGCTCGAACTGGCCAAGATCTTGGAAGAGATGGGGGTCGACGTCATCGAGGCCGGTTTTCCCATCGCCTCCAACGGCGACTTCGAAGCGGTTCGCGAGATCGCCAAGATCGTCAAGACCAGCACCATTGCGGGCCTGTGCCGCGCCCATCAGGTCGATATTGACCGCTGCGCCGAGGCCTTGAAGCCTGCCGCCCGTGGCCGCATCCACGTGGTGATCGCCACCAGCGACCTGCATATGAAGCACAAGCTGCAGATGGAACCCGAACAGGTTCTGGAAACCATCACCCGCTCGGTTACTCATGCCCGCAATCTGCGCGACGATGTCGAATGGTCCGCCGAAGACGCGACCCGCAGCGACCGCCAGTTCCTGCGCCGCGCCGTCGAGGCCGCCATCCGGGCCGGTGCCACCACGATCAATCTGCCGGACACGGTCGGCTATACCTACCCTTCGGAATATGCCGATCTGTTCAGCTGGATGACCCAGAATGTCGAGGGGGCGGACCGGGTGATCTTCTCGACCCACTGTCATAACGACCTAGGTCTGGCCGTGGCTAACAGTCTGGCCGGGGTTCAGGGCGGGGCGCGTCAGGTGGAATGTGCCATCAATGGCCTTGGCGAGCGGGCCGGTAATGCGGCGCTGGAAGAGATCGTCATGGCCTTGAAGGTTCGGGCCGACCGTTTGCCCTTCCAGACCCGTATCGACAGCACCCACATCACCCGCGCTAGCCGCTATGTCTCGGCCATCACCGGCTTTGCGGTCCAGTACAATAAGGCCATTGTCGGTAAGAACGCCTTCGCCCACGAAAGTGGCATCCATCAGGATGGCATGCTGAAGAACCGCGAGACCTACGAGATCATGACCCCGGAATCGGTCGGTCAGGCCCCCTCGACCCTGGTCATGGGCAAACATTCCGGCAGTCACGCCTTCCGCGCCAAGCTGAAGGATCTTGGCTATGAGTTGGGTCAGAACGCCCTGAAGGAGGCCTTTGTCCGCTTCAAGGACTTGGCCGACCGTAAGAAGCACGTCTATGACGACGATATTATTGCGCTGGTCGATGATGCCTTGGCGCGGGGAGGGGAGCGTATCCGCGTGACTCATCTGCGCGTGATTGCGGGCACCGAAGGTCAATCCGCTGACCTAACCTTAGAAATTGACGGCGTCGAAAAGAAGGCGACCTCAACCGGTGACGGTCCTGTCGACGCGGTGTTCAACGCCATTCGCGAAATCGTGCCTCACGAGGCGGCACTTCGTCTGTTCCAAGTTCATGCCGTGACCGAAGGGACCGATGCTCAGGCTCAGGTCTCGGTGCGTCTGGAAGAGGATGGTCGGATCGCGACGGGTCAGGCTGCTGACACTGACACCATGACCGCCTCGGCCAAGGCCTATGTCAACGCTCTGAACAACCTGATGGCGCGCAAGCAAAAGTCAGCACCTGAACCCCTCGTCGCTGGCCAGTTCTAGAGACCGGTGCCTAATCCTCAATCTCGCGCTGGGTTTGGCCGGGCGCGAGATGAGGCCATAGTTTCATGGTGATCTGGATCCCCCTCACCCTAGCGGCGACGGTTCTGCAGGTGTCGCGCAATGCCTTGCAGCGCGGTCTCCTGCCCGTGGCAGGCCCGTGGGGCGCGACCTTGGTGCGGTTTCTGTTTGGACTGCCCTTTACGCTGGCCTTCATTGCTGTGGCCAAGCTGATGACACCTGAGGCGCAAGGTCATTTCAGCGCCTATTTCTTTATGGCCTGCAGCATCGGAGCTGTGGCGCAGGTTGGGGCGACGGCGGCGCTTTTGGTTTCCATGCAGCGGTCCAGCTTTGCCATTGGCACGGCCTTTCAGCAAAGCTCGCTGCCCTTTACGGCGCTGGTCGGGTTCTTCCTGTTCCACGATCCGATTAGCCCGGTCGCTTGGGCCGGGCTGTTTATCGCAACGGCGGGCCTCGTCTATCTGTCTTGGCCGCGTCGGATGGAGGGGGTTCGCGACTGGAGCCCAGCCCTGCTCGGCCTGACGTCAGGGGCCTGTTTCGCCCTAAGCGCCAATGCCTTTCGCCAAGGGGGCCTAGCCTTTGATCCGCATCACCTCGTCTTTTCAGCGCTCGTGACCGTGGCGGTGGTGCAAATGATCCAGACCCTTGTTTTGATCATCGGCCTCTTGATCCTTGACCCCAAGGCGTTGAGGGGCGCGATCGGCGCGTGGAAGGCATCCATGGGGGCGGGGTTCTTCGGGGCAGGGGCTTCAGCCCTTTGGTTTATCGCCTTGACCATGAGCCCGGCGGGACCGGTTCGCGCCGTCGGTGTCGTCGAGATGCCGGTCGCGGCCCTGATGGGGCGCAGGCTATTTGCGGAGCGTTTGAGCCTCGCCCAGATCGTTGCGGGCACGATCACCGCACTAGGCGTTGTTTTGGCCGCGATCGGATAGATTGTTGGCTTCCCGTTTTGCGCAGTCTGCCTATCGGCGCGCGTCAAGCCGAATCACAAAATGCCTTGAATTCAACACGCTCACAGGGCAAACCGACCTGTCTGCAGGGCTTGAAACCGAGTATGAGTTCTAATTGTCTGTCGATTGTTTTTCCGGAACGCAATTCGTGTGGACGAACCGTCAAGGGCTGCAGCCACAAGACCATCTATTTGCTACCTTAGGTAAGACGCCCTTCAATCCCTGAGTCCCAAGGCACATCATGTTCTCGTCCCTCTTCGGCATGGTCTCCAACGACATCGCCATTGACCTCGGCACTGCCAACACCCTGATCTATATGAAGGGTAAGGGCATCGTTCTGAACGAGCCTTCTGTGGTGGCGCTGCGCACGGTCGGTGGACGTAAGGTCGTTCACGCTGTGGGTATCGAAGCCAAGCAGATGCTGGGCCGCACCCCCGGTCACATGGAGGCCATCCGCCCCATGCGTGACGGCGTGATCGCGGACTTCGAAGTGGCCGAAGAGATGATCAAGCACTTCATCCGCAAGGTTCATAACCGCAAGAGCTTCGTGAACCCCAAGGTCATTGTGTGCGTACCGTCAGGTGCCACGGCCGTTGAGCGCCGCGCGATCAATGATAGCTGCCTGAACGCCTCGGCCCGCCGCGTGGGCCTGATTGACGAGCCCATGGCCGCCGCTATTGGCGCTGGCCTGCCGATCCATGAGCCTACTGGCTCGATGGTTGTCGACATCGGTGGTGGTACGACTGAGGTCGCGGTTCTGTCACTGTCCGGAATCGTCTATTCGCGCTCAGTTCGCGTTGGCGGCGACAAGATGGACGAGGCGATCATCTCCTATATGCGCCGTCACCATAATCTGCTGATCGGTGAAACTACCGCTGAGCGGATCAAGAAGGAAATTGGCACAGCCCGGTCCCCGGCCGACGGCGAAGGCCTCGCCATCGAGGTCAAGGGCCGCGACCTGATGCAGGGCGTTCCTCGCGAGGTTCGGATCAGCGAAAAGCAGGCCTCTGACGCATTGGCCGAACCGGTCAGCCAGATCGTTGAGGCGGTCAAGGTCGCGCTCGAGGCCACGCCGCCTGAACTGGCGTCGGACATTGCCGATAAGGGCATCATGCTGACGGGCGGCGGCGCTTTGCTGCGCGGTCTGGATCTGGAAATTCGTGACCATACTGGCCTTCCCGTCACGGTCGCCGATGACCCGTTGTCCTGCGTGGCCCTAGGCTGTGGCAAGGTGCTTGAGCATCCGCGTTGGATGAAGGGCATTTTGGAATCGTCCATGTCCTAACCGCCTCATGGCGGCATCTATCGTGTCCTGACGAATTTTTATGATCTTGGCTCTGTCCGGATCTGCCGTGGAGACCAGCGTTGTCCTTAAGGGACGGGCCATTTCAAGACCTCAAGGTCCCGCTAACCTGGGCCGCAGCCATGGCGGTGATTGTCGCGGGCGTGGCGGCTCTCGGCCTTTTACTCAGTGACCGACGCGAAACCTACAAGGATGAGGCCTATGGGGCCGGGCGTGTGGTAGTTGACCGAGTCGTGGCGCCTGCCGCGGATGTCCTGTCAACGCCTGCCGATTGGGCGCGTAGCCTCGGTAACGGCATTGGTGACTATTTCTTCGCCGTCAGTGAAAATCGCCGCTTGAAGCTCGAAAATGCGCGCCTTCGACAGTGGCGAGACGCCGCCATCGCGCTCGAAGATATTAATTCGCGTTACCGCGCCTTGCTTGGTGTCAAGATCGATCCCCCAATTCCCATGGTCACGGCGCGGGTCGTGCTCGATGCACGAGGCCCCTTTGCCAATACCCGCCTAGCCAATGCCGGTGAGGAGAAGGGGGTCAGGGTTGGTCAGCCGGTAATGAGTGACGCCGGTTTGGTCGGCCGCGTTGTTGGGACGGGGCAAGGCATTAGTCGCATTCTGCTGCTGACTGATGTGGCAAGTCACATGCCAGTGCTCGTAGACCGCACCAATGCCCGTGCGATTCTGTCGGGAGACGGCGGTCCCAATCCGACGCTGGACTATCTGCGGGGGATTGACCCTGTTCGCAATGGTGACCGGATCTTGAGCTCTGGCGATGGTGGTGTCTTACCGCGAGGTCTACCCGTTGGAACCGCAGTCAAGGGCTTGGACGGCCATTGGCGGGTGCGTTTGAGTTCGGATTCCGTGCCAATCGATCTTGTCCGTATTCTTCTGTTCAAGGACTTTACCGATCTTGCGGCGCAAAAGGCGTTGCAGGCCTCGAAGATGCCGCCCTTGACCGATGTCCCACCGCCGGTGGCCTCGTCGTCCATCCTGCCACCCACACTCACATCAAAGCCTGCCGCTGCGCCGGTTGTTGCTCCGGTCGCGCCAAAGCCTGTCATTAGTAAGCCTGTGGTGGCCAAGCCCGCCCCTTCCAAACCCATCGCCCCAACACCCGCGCCGACAAAGCCGGTTGCCAAGCCTAGCGCCGCCGCGGCGGAGCCGGTCAGATGACCTTTCAGACCTCGCGCCAGACTGCGGCCCGTTCGATGGATGCTTGGAACTGGTTGGCCGTACCGACCCTGACCTGCCTGATGTTGACCCTGTTACTTGCCTTGCCGATCAGGGTGTTTGGGCTCGCGCCACCAGAGCCGATATTTTTGATGGTTCCGGCCTTTGTCTGGGCGGTGATTCGTCCGTCCATCCTTCCGCCAATCATCCTGATGGTTTCTGGCTTGCTGTTGGACATGCTGTGGGGCGCGCCGCTAGGTCTATGGGGCTTCTCATTGCTATTTGGCTATGCCGGTGTTCTGGCCTCGCGCAGTTTTGCCAGCGGGCAGGGCCAGTCGATGAACTGGGTCTGGTATGCCATCACCTGCCTGATCGTTGAACTGACGGCCTATCTTGTGACCCTCATCGATGTCCAAGCCGCGCCCAGTATGGTCGGGGCCTTTTGGCAGTGGGCCGTGACCGCGGCGCTCTATCCCTTCGCCCACCAACTGATTGAGCGTTTCGAGGATGCGGACGTCCGCTTCAAATGAGTGAACCGTCGATCTTCTTTTCTGAGGTCAATGAGCGCCAGGGCGTATTTAACCGGCGCGCCTTTCTGATGGGTGGTTTGGCGGGCGGCACCATCTTGGCGCTTGGCGGGCGATTGGCCCAGCTCCAGCTCCTAGAGTTTGACCGCTATCGCCTGATGTCGACGGAAAACCAGTTCAATTTTCGTCTGATCCCACCGCCCCGTGGCCGGATTTTAGATCGGTTCGGAGTCGAGCTAGCCTCCAACCGGCCCAATTTCCGCGTTCTGGTGGTCCGCGACGAGATCAATGATATTGACGCCACGCTCGATGCCCTAACGCAACTGATCCCGATCACGCCGGAGCGACGTCGCCAGCTGCTGCGCGAAATTTCACGCAGTCCCAAGTTGGTTCCCGTCGCTGTTGCCGAAGACCTGACTTGGGAGGAGTTCTCGCGGGTCAATGTTCGGACACCCGAGCTTCCGGGCGTCACGGCTGATATGGGCGAGGCGAGGGTCTATCCCCATGGCGGAGCCTTTGCCCATGTGGTCGGCTATGTGGCCAAGGTTTCGGACCGCGATGTTGCAGCGGCGGGCCTCAATCCTGATCCCCTCCTGCACCATCCTGGCTTTCGCATCGGCAAGCAGGGTGTGGAAAAGGCACTCGACACCGTCCTGCGCGGCAAGTCGGGTGCCGTTAAGACCGAGGTCGATGCCCTAGGCCGTGAGGTTCGTAAGGACCCTGAGGGCGATATTAATCCCGTCGCGGGAAAGACGGTCGTTCTGTCGCTCGACGCCGATGTTCAGAGCCGGGCGCTGGAAGTCTTGGGTGAGGAAAGCGGGGCCTGCGTAGTCATGGACGTGCAGTCCGGCGACCTGATCTGCATGGCCTCTGCCCCCAGCTTTGATGCCAACCAGTTCGTCAAGGGCCTGTCCACAGCAGACTATCGGGCCCTGTCCGACTATGAGCGTCGTCCCTTGCTCGATAAGGCCTTGTCGGGGACCTATCCGCCGGGCTCGACCTTCAAGCCGATGACGGCCTTGGCGGTTTTGGATTCTGGCATGGTCGATCCTGATGAGACCATTGTCTGTTCTGGCCAGATGTGGTTCGGAAATCGCTTCTTCCACTGCTGGAAGCGTGGTGGGCATGGTCCGCAAAATATGCATGAGGCGATCAAGAACTCCTGCGACATCTACTTCTACCAGACGGCCTTGAAGATCGGTCCAGACCGGATCGCGCGGGTCGCTGAGGCCTTTGGTATGGGGCAAACCTTCGATATCGGCATTTCAGGCCAAAAGGCGGGGCTGGTCCCATCTACCGCTTGGAAACGAACGCGATATAAGCAGCCTTGGTATCCGGGGGAGTCCCTCAGCTTCGGGATCGGGCAGGGGGCCCTGTCGGCCAATGCCCTTCAGCTCGCGGTCATGACCGCGCGTTTGGCCAATGGGCGCAAGGCGCTCAATCCTCGCCTGATCAAGTCCATCGGTGGCGTTGAGACCCCCAGCGGTGCGGCAGCTGCCGACCTGCCCTTTCGGACTGAGCATATGGAGATGGTCCGATCGGCTATGGCGGCGGTCGCTAACGACACGACCGGAACAGCTTATCGTGCCAGTCAGCTGGGTCTTGGCCCGGTCCTGATGGCCGGAAAGACCGGTACCGCGCAGGTTCGCGTCATTAGCCGCGCCGAGCGGGCCAGTGGTGTGCGTAGCAACGAGTCCTTGCCTTGGCGGCTGCGTGACCATGCGCTGTTTGTCGCCTTCGCGCCCTATGATGCGCCGCGCTATGCCCTTTCGATCATTGTCCAGCACGGCGGTGGTGGAGCGGCTGTTGCTGCCCCAATGGCGCGGGAAATTATGCGCGTGGTCTTGCTGAAAGATGCCGCCATTCGCGCGCGCATTGAATCGCCCCTGCCCATGCCTGAAGCTCCCGTGTCTGCAACCGGCGAGGTCGAGGGTGAGGCACCGCCGCCGCCCAGCGACACGATCTTGCCTGCCCCAGTCACTATCGTTTCGGGAGGTCCGACCCCATGACTGCGAGCGCCATAACCCGTCCGGGTGAGCGGGACCGCTTGATCGTCAAGTTGGCGCAGATTGACTGGACCTTGATGCTCGTCCTGTGCCTGATCGCGGCGACGGGCGCGGCCATGCTCTATTCAATTTCGGGCCTGTCATGGGAGCCCTGGGCGGCCAAGCACCTGGTTCGGTTTAGCCTCTGCATTGGTATGATGATCGTCCTCGCGACGGTCGATGTGCGTTTATGGTTTATGTCGGCCTATCCGGTCTATGGGCTTGGGCTGATCTTGCTCATCGCCGTTGAAATTGTGGGGGACATATCGCTCGGAGCCCAACGTTGGCTAGACCTCGGCTTTGTACGCCTGCAACCCTCTGAAATCATGAAGATCGGATTGGTTTTGGCGCTGGCTCGATTCTATCACGGGCTGTCGGCGGAGGCGGCCAAACTGTCGTGGCGTCTGGTGGTTCCGGTTGTCTTGATCGCCATGCCCACCCTGTTGGTGGCCCATCAGCCCGATCTGGGCACGGCGGTTCTATTAGCGGCCAGTGGCGGCGCGGTTATGGTTTTGGCCGGTCTGAGCCTCAGGGTCGTAGCAGCCTTGGCCGTCACACTTGCTGCCTCAATTCCACCCTTTGTCATGTTCGTGCTGCATGACTATCAGCGCAGTCGAATCTTGACCTTCCTAAATCCGGAGGCTGATCCCTCTGGTTCGGGCTATCACATCCTGCAGTCCAAGATCGCGCTGGGCTCTGGCGGTCTGCTTGGCAAGGGCTATGGCCTAGGCTCGCAAAGCCAGCTGAACTTCCTGCCGGAAAAACACACCGATTTCATTTTTGCCACCTTGGCTGAAGAGTTCGGCTTTATCGGTTGTGTTTCTGTACTGCTGCTGTTTGCCGCTGCTATCACCATCGCCCTGCGTATTGCTAGCGTTTCCCACAGCCATTTTGGCCGCTTGGGGGCAGCGGGCGTGACCGCGACCTTTGCGCTCTATGTGATGATCAATGGGGCGATGGTCATGGGCCTTGCCCCGGTTGTGGGTGTGCCCATGCCGCTGCTGTCCTACGGCGGCACAGTTATGCTGACCGTCATGGTCGGTTTTGGACTGGTCCAGTCGGTTCGGGTTCACCGCTATTCCGAAATCACCAGCGGTCGCGGCACCTTGCTCTAGAGGCTGAAGGCCGCGTCTGTGGCCCGGACCAGTCCGTCGATGACGCCCGGTTCAGTCGAAGCGTGACCCGCATCCCAGATCAGGTTGAAGTTTACTTCCGGCCAGCCGGTCTTGACCCGCCAAGCCGCGTCCATCGGGGTTACCACATCATAGCGCCCCTGCACGATCCAGCCGGGAATATGACGGATGCGGTCAAGGTTTTTGACGATCCAGTCGTCTTCCTCGAAGAAACAGCCATTCATAAAATAATGGCACTCGATCCGCGCAAAGGCGACGGCGAAGGCGGTCTCATTGAACTTGTCAGGGCGATCCGCAGGGCCACGGATGGAGATGGTGTCGCCCTCCCATTGGCTCCACGCCGCCGCCGCCTCGGCTTGGGCGATGGGGTCGGAACCTGTAAGGCGCTTGTGAAAAGCCGCCATCAGATTGCCGCGCTCCGCCATCGGGATCGGGGCGACATAGCGCTCCCAGACATCCGGAAACAGCATTGAGGCCCCGTTCTGATAGAACCAGTGCAACTCTCGCTGCGAGCCCATAAAGATGCCGCGTAGGACCAGAGCCTCGACCCGTTCGGGATGGGTGATCGCGTAGGCGAGGGCGAGTGTTGAGCCCCAAGAGCCGCCAAAGACGGTCCATTTTTCGAGCCCTAACTGGACGCGCAGTCGCTCAATATCCTCGATCAGGGTCCAGGTCGTATTGTGGTCCAGCGAGGCATTGGGGGTCGAGCGTCCGCATCCGCGCTGATCGAACAGGACCATGTGCCAGCGCGAGGGATCGAAATAGCGCCTCATGGTCGGGTTGATCGCGCCGCCGGGTCCACCATGCAGGATCAGGCAGGGCTTGCCATTGGGCCGCCCGCACTGTTCGAAGAACACCGAGTGTCCGTCTTGCTCGGGCAGAAAGCCGCTATTGAAGGGCTGGTTCTCAATATAGAGGCCCCGGCGCATGGCGGGGCTGGCGAGAGTCGAGGCAGTTGTCGGGTCCATGGTCTCGCCCTAGCGCGGAAACCGGCGATTGAGCCAGTCTAAAAAGATCGCATTCACTTCTTCGGGCTTTTCCTGCTGTGTCCAGTGACCGGAATCGAGGACCAGCGCCTTTTCCAAATCCGAACAATATTTGCCCATCTTGTCGGCCATGGAGGGCGGCAGGACGGCGTCCTTTTCGGCCATGACCATCAGCGAGGGCACATCGACTCGGTCCACCAGATGGGCAGAGTTCTCCCAGTTGCGGGTGAAGTTTCGATACCAGTTGATGCCGCCGCGAAAGCCAGAATGGCGGTACATCTCGACATAGACCCCCAGTTCCTCATCCGTCAGGATCGGGCTGTCAGCCTCGCTGGGCACAAAGTTGGGGATGGCCTTGTAGATCGGCTCGCGGGCCTCTTTGGCCATGGCTGCATTAGGACGGCGCAGATTAAAGCGGAAGGTCCTTTCCAGATCGGCCTCAAAGATGGCCTCGGCCTCACCCGGCTTTTGGAAATAGACGATGTACATGTCCTCGCCCAAATTATCCCGATAGAGCGCGATGGGGTCGCGGGACAGGCGCGGAATGAAGGGGGTGTTCAGGCCTATGACCCCGGCGGTGCGATCTGGATGGCGAAGGGGCATCTGCCAAGCGATCAGCCCGCCCCAATCGTGCCCGCACCAGATGGCCTTCTCGATACCCAGATGATCCAAGAGCCCAATCAGGTCATCGGTGAGGTGCTGCATGTCGAAGTCCGTGACGGCGTCCGGCGATGAAGTCAGGCCATAGCCGCGCTGATCGGGGGCGATCACCCAGCGCCCTGCATCACCCATCCCCTTGAGTTGATGGCGCCAAGAAAAGGCCAGCTCAGGCCAGCCATGACAGAAGATCACTGGAATGCCGCCGCGCGGACCGGCCTCATAGAAGGCCATTCGAATACCGTTGAGTTCGGCATATTGGACCGGCGGCATCAGCCGTTGCAGTGCGGTCATGTCTTTACCCCATCCCCAGACCTTTGCGGTCCATCTTTGTCTTGTCTGTATGGATAGGGGGCAGAGGGGCTGTGTGCCAAGCCCTTTTGCCACCTTTGGCTTGCTCCGCCTTTCTCGGTGGTTCATGACCATCCCATGACCGAGACCCAAACCCGATCGTCAACCTTTGGCATTGTCATGCTGTTAGGCACCATGACCGCCTTCGCGCCCATGTCCATCGACATGTATTTGCCAAGCTTTCCCGCCATTGGCCGTGATTTGAACACGACGCCGCAAGCGGTGCAGACCAGTTTGGCGATATTTTTTGCCGGTCTGGCTTTTGGTCAGTTCTTTGTCGGTCCGGCCTCGGATCGGTTTGGACGGCGGTGGCCGGTCTTGATTGGGATCAGCCTCTATGTCGTCTCATCCATCGCCTGTGCCCTAGCCCCGACCATTGAGGTCCTGTGGGCAGCACGGGTGGCGCAGGCGCTCGGCGGGTGCGCTGGGGCGGTGGTGTCCCGCGCCGTGGTGCGCGACCTGTTCAGCAATCAGGAGATGGCACGGATCTTTTCCCTGATGACCCTTGTCATGGGCATGGCCCCGATCTTGGCCCCGATGCTTGGAGGGCTGGTCCTCAGCCTCGCAGGTTGGCGGGCGATCTTTTGGTGTTTGGCCCTTTTTGGAGCCGTAGTGGGTCTGGCCGTGATCTTCCTGCTCAAGGAAACCCGCTCGCCGGAGACGGCGGCGCAAGCGCGGGCGGAGAACCCATTTCAGGCCTATGGCATCTTGCTGAAAAATCCCCGTCTGATGGGCTATCTGTTGGCTGGAGCGCTCAATAGCGCCTGTCTCTTTGCCTATGTCTCGTCGTCAGCAGACCTGTTCATCACCACCTACGGCATTTCTCCGGGGCAGTTTGGGCTCTATTTCGGGGTCAATGCGGTCGGATTGATTGGCGCAGGTCAGGTGAACCGTCACCTGCTGCGTCGCCATAGCTTAGATCGCATCTTGAGTGTCGCCAGCCTCGTGACCCTTGTTATCGGGGTACTGATGATGGTCACGACCTCAACCGGCTTTGGCGGCTTTTGGGGCGTGTTTTTGCCGATCTTTGCGCTGATGAGCACCTTTGGCTTCATGCAGTCCAATACGGCGGCCGGGGCCTTGAGCATCGATCCCCTACGCGCCGGATCGGTCGCGGCCATGCTGGGCGGATCAGCCTTTGGCGTCGGAGCCGTGTCGTCTGCTCTGGCGGGGATGATGCATGATGGAAGCGCCAAGCCCATGGCCCTGATCATCCTGGTCAGTGTGTTTGGCAGTGCATTGGCCCTCTATGGTTTGGCCTTGCCCAAACCCGCGCGGTAGGCCTGCCAAGCCAAGAGGCTCCAACCCGCCATCAGGCCAAGACCACCCAGCGGCGTCACGGCCCCCAAGATTCGAGGGGCCCCAAGTGCCATAGCATAGAGCGTTCCGGCAAAGATCAGGCCGCCGCCGAGGAATAGGCTCGCCACGGTCTGCACCCGTTCCAGCCCTGCTCGGGTAAGGCTCAAGGCCACTAACGCGGCGACCGCGTGGACCAACTGATAGTGCGCGCCGGTCTTGAGCCAGTCCTGGGCCTTGGGATCGGTAATCGCATGAGCGCCAAAGGCCCCGGCGGCAACCGCGATCAATCCGCTCAGGGCGGCCAGTGCCATCAGGTTATTTTGTCGCGACGTCATTGCTTGACCCTTCGTCACCGTTGCAAAGCCTGCACAGGACCTTAACGTGACCCCGAACAAAGCGATATGGCCGCGACAGACGGTTTGAGCCGGTGTGGAAACGACAGAGCGAAGGACGCTAATCATGACCTTGACCCGTGGGGACGACTATCCCCTTCACCAGACCCCTGAACCCATCGCCTATTCCGGCACCGACCGGAATTTCTATGATCGTTATTTCTTCAATGGCTATGCCGCTGAGGGTGATCGGATGTTCGCCGTGGCCCTCGGCGTCTATCCGCACCTGAATGTTATCGACGCCCATTTCAGCGTCATCCGTGACGGGGTGCAGATCTGTCTGCATGCCAGCGCCTGCCTGAATATGGAGCGGATGAACATTGCCGCTGGCCCAATCAGCATCGAGATCCAAGAGCCTCTGCAAAAGCTGCGGGTCATTGTCGATGACGCTAAGAACGGCATTAAGGCCGATATCGAATTTGTCGGCCGGTCCTTCCCGATTGAAGAGCCGCGCTTCATGCGCCGTATCGGTCCTCGGTCCTTCATGGACTATACCCGCCTGACCCAGAACGGCCACTATACGGGTTGGATCGAAGTCGACGGCAAGCGCGAGAGCGTCGATGGCTTTTCCGGCACCCGCGACCGGTCATGGGGCGTGCGTCCCGTCGGCTCACGCGATCCACAAGAGATGATGCCGCCCGCGCCGATGCAGTTCTACTGGCTCTGGTCCCCGACTAGCTTTGAAGATGGCAGCTTCTTCTTCCACACCAATGATGACGCCCATGGACGGCCTTGGAACACGCGTGCGGTCTGGGCTGCGGATCAGTCCAATGCGGAAGAACATGCTCACTTTGAGGCCGCCAAGGCCAAGGTCGAGTGGAAGTCCGGCACCCGTCACGCGACCCGCGCAGTTATTGAGCTGGTGGACGAAGAGGGTGGCAAGGGGTCGGTGACCTTTGAACCTGAACATCAGTTCTTTATGCGCGGCATTGGCTATACCCATCCGACCTGGGGTCACGGCATTTCGCACGGCATGCTCGAGGTCGAGCGTGAGGACATCATCCTCAAGGATGTCGATGTTCAGCAGATGCATAATCTGCATATCCAAGCCATCTCGAAGGTCACCTATGTCGATGCCCACGGTCGCACGCGGGTTGGCCGGGGCGTGCTGGAGCAACTGGTGATGGGGGCCTATGAGCCCGCAGGCTTCACCGGCGTGACGGACTTCGCAAAATGAGTTTGGCCGACCAGCTCTCGAGCTATCTGGGCCGTCTCTGGGGTCGTCCGGTGCAGGTGCTCGACCTGACCCGGATTCCCGGCGGTGCCAGCCGCGAAACCTACCGGTTCGATGTTGACGTCGATGGCGAGCGCAAGGGCCTGATCCTGCGCCGGGACCCGGTCGGTAGCCTGATCGACACGGACAGGCGCTTGGAATTCTTGGCCTATCAGTCCTTCTTTGGTCGCGGGGTTCCTGCGCCTGAGCCGGTGGCCCTGGAAATGGCGGAGACGGAGTTAGAGCGCCCCTTCTTCATCATGGGTCGCATTGATGGGGGCAAGGCTGCCAGTCCCTTCACGGTGGATCCCTATGCTGCCCATGCCGCGACCATTGGCGAGCAGTTCTTCTCGATTCTGGGCACCATCGCCAAGGCCGATCCGGTTGGCCTGCCGATCAGCGAAGTGGCCGAAATGCCGGAACCTGCCGCCTGCTGGTCCAAGGAACTGGACTATTGGGCCAAGGTCATCGAGACCGACCAACTCCATCCGCAACCCATCGTTTGGGCCGCGATCCGCAAGCTTGGGCGCAATCCGCCGCCGCCCGCTCAGAAGATCAGCGTTGTCCACGGCGACTATCGTACCGGCAACTTCCTGCATGACGGGGAGGGCAAGATCATTGCGATCCTCGATTGGGAGATGGCCCATCTGGGCGATCCGATGGAAGATCTGGGCTGGGCGATTGATCCGCTCTGGGGCCATTTTGATCCCGACAAGGTTGGGGGCATGATGCCGCGCGCCGAGGCCTTGAAGCTCTGGGAACAGGTCAGCGGTCTCAAGGTTGATGAACAGGCGCTGGACTGGTGGTCGCTGTTCAATGCGGTCAAGGGCCAAGCCATTTGGACCTCATCGGCCCGTGAATATCGCGACAGCGGCGGCAAGGACCCGGTTCTGGCCCTCTCGGGATGGTACACGGCCCGTCGTCACGACAAGATCATTGCTGATCGTCTCGCAAGCTTGGAGGGCTGGGCATGACCCCCACCGCCGCAGAAGTTCTGATGGGCAATTTCATGGCTCTGATCGAGCCGCCGCCGCAGGAATCGGTGGGTGACTATATGGCCAGCCGCATTTCGGTCATTGGCATGAATTCCCTGCTGGCCAGCCAAGAAACTGAAATGGGGGCGGCTGTTCGGGTTTGGGAAAACGAGGCTATCTCGGCCGTTCTATCCAAGGCCGGTGCCCCGTTAGCGGCCTCGACCGAAGATCTCTCGATCACGGCCTTGGACGCTCTGAACGCCAAGCTTCGTCTTGCCCTGATCGCCGTCCATGAGGCGGTGGAGGCCAAGGGCGACGTGGCGCTAGATCGCGAGATCTTGACCCTCTATCAGGCGATGGCCGACAGGCGAATGCTGGTCTTGCCCGTGATGCCGGGAAGCTGAGCGACCTTATGGACCGACTCTGCTAGGGCTCGTCCATGAAACAGTGGATGCCCCTTGGTCTGTTCTACGCCACCATCTTTACGGTGATGGGGATCAGCACACCCTTCATGCCGGCCTGGTTTCGGGCTGAGGGTCTGAGCGGCGCGCAGATCGGCCTGATCCTGTCTGCGCCCATGATTGCACGCACCGTCACGGGCCCACTGATTGCGCTTTGGGCGGATGGTTTCAAACTGCGGCGCACACCGGTCATGCTGTTGGCAGCAGGCTCGGCCATCGCCTATGGGGCCATTTCGCTGTTAGAGGGCTTTTGGTTCTGGTTTGCGGCCTGGTTTGTGGCCTCGTCTTTGGTTGCCACCCTTCCACCCCTCACCGACGTCCTTGGCCTGAGAATGGCGCGGCGAGAGGGCTTTGCCTATGGTTGGCCGCGCGGGGTCGGGTCGGTGGCTTTTGTGCTGGCCAATATCGGGATGGGGTGGGTACTGACCCTCTTTTCCCACCAAGCGATCCTCTACACGACCATAGGCTTTTCCGCCCTGTGCGCTCTGGGGGCTTGGGTGCTACTGCCGCCTGAGCCGGTGCAAGAGGGCGCGCAACTGAACAGTCGCGATCGTCTGAAGGGCCTCGGCAATCTGTTCCAGAGCCCAATGTTTCTGTGGGCGATCTTTTCCAGCGGCCTGATCCAAGCCGCCCACGCCTTCTATTATGCCTTTTCCACCCTGATCTGGCAGGCCCAAGGCATCCCGGCCAGCACCATCGGAGCCCTCTGGGGCTGGGGTGTGGTCGCTGAGGTTGGCTTCATGTGGTTTCTCGATGGGGTGCGTCGGCGTCTTGGCCCTGAGACCATGCTGATCATCGGCGGTGTCTGCGCGGTCCTGCGCTGGATCGCCATGGGCTTTTCACCGCCGGTGCCGATGCTCTTTGCCTTGCAAGCCCTTCATGCCTTGACCTTCGCGGCGGTGTTCATGGCCTCCTTGCCCCTGATCGAACGCCATAGCCCGCCCGAAAGCGCCTCGGTTGCTCAAGTGGTCAATTCGGCCCTGTCGAGCGGTCTACTGATCGGACTGGCCACCAGTGTTTCCGGCCCCCTGTTCGATCATGTGGGTGCCAAGGGCTACTGGGCGATGGCGCTTATGGCCCTGACCGGACTGCTGGTGGCCGTGAAGCTTCGCAGTTTGACGGCGAGTTTGAAGACGTAAGGAAACAAGGAAACAAGGCCCCCTTCGTCGCTTCGCGCCACTTCCCCCAAAGGGAGAAGATCTTGGAATATTAATTCTTCTCCCTCTGGGGGAAGTACCGGCGAAGCCGGGGTAGGGGGGTCTTCTATGAGAAAACAAGGCCCTCACCCAACCCTCTCCCACAGGGAGCGGGCTTTTTCGGTCTTCGCCCTCGCCCCCTTGGGGGAGAGGGTTCGGTGAGGGGGGCATCTACGGCCCGTCGAACTATAGGCTCAGCCCCAAAGGTCTCGGCTTGGCGGCATGATCACAGAGCCGACAAATTCTAATCCCGGCTCGCGGTCCTTGGCCAAAAGTAGGGGCCCGTCAAGGTCTACGAACCCGACCCCTTGGGCAATGATCATGGCGGGGGCCATGGAGAGGGACGTGGCCACCATACAGCCGGCCATGATTTCTAGGCCCAAGGCCTGTGCCTCTGCCTTCAGGAGGAGGGCTTCGGTCAAGCCGCCGGTCTTGTCGAGCTTGATATTGACCGCCCCATAGCGGCGGGCGCAGAGGGCGAGGTCCTGGCGTGTGTGCAGGCTCTCATCGGCGCAGAGCAGGACCGGGCTCTGAAAGCCTTCCAGCGCCTCGTCTTCTCCCGCCTTGAGAGGCTGTTCGATCAGCTTGACGTCAAGCTTGGCGAATTCCGGGGCCAGACGCACCAGATCATCAAAGCTGAGGGCCTCATTCGCATCAACGACCAGCCGGGTGAGCGGAGCGGCGACCCGGACGGCCTCGACCCGATCCAGATCATTAGGCCCGCCGATCTTCAGCTTGAGCATGGGACGTTTCGCGGACCTTGCAGCGGCCTCACCCATGGCTTCGGGCGTGCCAAGGCTGATCGTATAGGCGGTCTTGACCGGGTCTAGACGTGCATAGCCCGCCCGTACGGCGGCGGGGATGCCCGTTTGCTTGGCCTGAAGGTCCCAGAGGGCGCAGTCCAGCCCATTACGGGCCGCGCCAGCGGGCAGGAGGGTCTGCAGGGCGGCGAGGTCAGTGCCGGCCTCAATGGCGGCCCGAACCTGCTCAATCTGATCCTGCACCCCGGCCATGGTCTCACCATAGCGGCCATAGGGGACGGCTTCACCGCGGCCTGTCATGCCATCTTGCGTGATCGTGACCAGTGCCACATGGGCCTCGGTCTTGGCCCCGCGCGCGATGACAAAACCGCCCGCAATGGGCCAGCGCTCGTCGCTAAAGGTCAGTTGGCGCACGGCGATGACGTCTATTCCGTATCGGCGAGGGCGGCGGCATAGAGCAGATAGGCGCGGCCCTGCTCATTGGACAATAGGGTCGGCATCAAGAAGCCCTCGCGGTCGCGGGCGGCGGCATCGACGATGATATTGGATTGAATCTCGACAAACCGCTCAGCCTTGGCCATCAGGCTCCGGTCAGACTGCAGGCGTTTGGCGAGGCGGCGGATCGAGTTCTGGGCCAGGGCGGTGACCTTTTCCAAGGCCGCATCATAGTCGCCAGCATTGATCGATGTCGCGATCTCTTCCACGCTCGCCCGCGGCAGAAGCGACTGGGTGTCGATCTTCATGTCGTGGATTTCCTGCGCCAAGATTGGCCCAAGTTGTTCATCCTCGACAAAGTCTTCCTCCAAGGAGGTCAAAAGGTCTTTCCACGTCCATTGATCAGACTTTTCCGCGCCGCTGCCAAGGTTCGCCGCCGCGACTGGTGGCGGCGGTGCGGCTGTCGGTGCTGGGGTTGGAGCAGGCGGCGTCTCAACGGCTGGGGTCAATTTCAGGCGCGGACGCGGCTGACTGTCGTCGGGACGGACCAAGGGCCGATTGGTCGTATCTGGCCGTGTCGGAGAGGCCGGTGGCGTGCGCAAGACAGGCCGACCCGCGACCGGCTGGCGTAAGGTTGAACTGGCCGCCAAGGGTGGCCTTTCGGCCGTTGGTGTAGAGACGGCCGACGGCGTTCTCTTGCCCATGGCTTCCAACTGCATGACCGCGAGGCCGAGGGCCTCATAGTTGCGCCGGACACGGTCTTTGAACTCGACGTCAAAGGTCTGACTGTCCTCAGCGGCCCGCCGCGCCGCAAGGGTTAGGTCCTCAATGCCTTGGATCAATCCTTGAGCCAGTCCTGAAGTGACCATTTCGGCTTGCCGCGCCGCCTCTTTTGGAAGGTTCGCCATACGGTCTTCAAGGCGCGCCAACAGTTCGGCAAATTCCGAGACCACAGCGCGGGTCGAGACCAAGCCTTCGGTTAGTTGTTCAGATGAGCGTGCACTCGCCTCTTCGGCCAGCCGCGCAGACTGTTCGATCAAGGTTCTGGCTTCGCTGAGGCGCGCCTCGAACATGGCTTCGGCCTGTTGACCGGCGGTGAAGGAGGCTTCGCCCAACTGATCGATCTGTCCCTTGACATGGGCCATCTGTTCCTCGGCGGCCAAACGGGCCTCCTCGGCGGCCTGCACCATGGTGTCGATCATGTACTGGGTTTCCGCCAGAAGCACGTCGCGATGGCGCAGTGAGGCGTCCGTCAGGGCGCTAAGCGAGTCGACGGCGGCGCTGGCAATGGCCGCCCTGTGCTGGCGCGCCGCATCACTCATGGCTTCGGCGCGGTCGATGCTGGAGCCGACCAGATCATCGAACTGCTGATTGGCTTCAGCGACCGATTGGGTCACCGCGTTTGCAGCTTCAATCGATTGGCCGACCAGATTTGCAAGCTGGTCGTGGCGCTCCGCGAAGGTCTGCTCGAACTGTTCCTGCTCGGCCTTGAGACTGTCGATGGTCGCGGACAACATGACCCGTTGCCGATCCATTCCCGCGTCAGCGTCACTCATGCGGTCGTGAACCGTGCGGCTGGCCGTTTCAAGGCGGTCGATCTGGACCTCTAGACCTTGACTGGCGGCTTGGGTGCCGCGATTGGCATCTTCGGCGGCGGCGGTGAGATCGGCGGCCCGTGCGGTCAGCGAGGCTTCGGCTTCGCGCAATTGGGTCTCAGCCAGATCGGAGGCTTCTGCAACCATCCGGGCTTGACGCTCAACACTGCTGACCACGCGGTCAGCCTGATGATCGAGCGCCGAGGTGACCCGGCCGAGCGCTTCACGCTCCTCACCCATCACTTGGGCCAGGTGCTGGGTCGTGCGAATGGACTCATTGGCCGCGTCTAGGAGGCGGCGTGTCTCTTCTGCCAGACCCTCGCGCAGGGCGGTCAGTTCGATCCGTGCCCGGGTGGCAGCATCTGTCGCGCCGTTAATTTCAGATCGGATGGTGGCGACAGCTGACCCTGCCGCGACCGCAGCGTTGGTGACCGGAGCGGCCAGATCATCGGCCAAACCTTTGGCCCGTTCGGCCTCGCGCGCGAACCGTGCACCCTGATTAAAGGCAAAGGCGGAAAAGCCGATAAAACCAACAGGCGCTAAGGCCAAGAAGCCGAAGACTGCCGTGGTGAAGGGCTCGAACGCAAAGGCCCCTAAGCGGCTTTGAAAGCCGACGGCAAAGGCCAGCAATCCACCAATCCACAAGGCCGAGGCGAGGAGTGCGAACAGATAGACTTCCAACGAGGGCAGGGTTGGCTTGCCGCTGGTTTTCGGCCTAGCCGGACCGGCAACAGCGCGCGGCGCAAAGAGGGGCGCATCGTCCTGTCGTGTCGTGGGGGTTTCTTGGCCGGTCTCGATCTCGATGGCCTTATCGGTTGTGGCGAGGGCACCAAGCGACTGATCTGAGCGCATCTGAGTGGACATCTCGAAATCGTTTGGCGCGTTGGTGCTTTCGGTCTCGCGGCGTTCATCATCGCGCTGGGCCGTGGCGGCCGAGGCCTTCTCTAGCGGATTGCGGGCACTGTGAGGAGGCTCAGCATCAGGCTCAGCGGTTGTTGGACTATAGTCATAGACAGGACTTGACGATGGCTGCCCATCTGCGGGGGCGTCAAACGGCGCTTGGATCGGTGTGGCGTCGCCGTTGGACGTACCGATACCAGAGCCTGATGTCTTTTTGACCTTCATTGCCGACCTTGTCTGCGGCATGCACACCGGAATATGGGTGCCGGAGGGATCATCCGCTCGTGGAAAACTATCGAGTTACAGAGCGTCCGCAAAGATGCTTTTACGCTTTTCTTCGGAAAGGCCATGCCTATTGTTGGGGACAAGGACCAGATGGAGCCGTTATAGGGTTTTGTTCCCGGAAATGATGTCTCAAGGGTTGGAATTTCAGGCGCAATGAGCAGGTTTGACCCACAGAATGGTAGGCGGCCCCGCAGGGGTGAAATGCTCTATCTGTCGATGGGTCTTAACCAGCCCGGCTATAAGCTGCCCCTGTTCGATGACAATGGTCAGAGGATCCATGCCGCGATCATTCAGTCCTGCGTCGACTGCGGATGGGCTGAGCCTTGGTTTGCCAATCCCCTCGCGCCGGATTGGCTCGTCTGTCGTCTTACGGTGGCCGGGGTTCAGGCCGCAAGGTTAGCCGAAGGCATGGATGACCACTCGGACACAGACCCGCTTGCCTTTCAGGCTAATAGCTAGCCTGCAAGGGCTTGAGGATCGACCTGCATGCGCGGCCTGTACCAAATCGATTGAAGGCGCTCTGGCGTTTCAATCTTTGGGCTAGGGGTTTTCAGTTTGCTTTCGAGAGCAAGCTGTTCAGCAAGATAGGCCCAAACCGCCTCGATCTCCCTTGCAGCCGCGCTGTCTGGAAACTGTTCAGCGGCGGACAGTCCGCACGAGATAGAAGCCTGAAAAGCCATCCGAGATCGAAAACAGCAGGGCGCGACCGGCAGACCAAAGCCGACGAGGATGTCGATCGCCTCCTTGACCAGTGTGGGCTCCCGACCATTACGTTGTGACGGGGCCTGATTGAGCAGGATCACGCTTTTCAGTCTAAGCGACTTCAGGGTCGTGACCATGTCGGTCATGGTTCGCAAATCCATCACTGTCGGGCGAGAAACCAGCACCGACAGGTCGGCCGCCTTTGCTGCTTGGAGTGAAATTTCCGGTGATGCCGAGGGTGTGTCGAGGATCAGAAGGTCGAGGCCGGCCCTGTCCGCCGCAAATTGCGAGGGGAAGAGTGAGCCACGCTTGAATAGACTGACCGCTGGGCCGGCGGCCTTGCGCCCTTTGGCCCAGTCGACAGATGATCTTTGTGGGTCCAAATCACCAATCATAACCCTATAGTCAAGGTTATGAGCTGTAGCGGCCATGTTCACCGATAGGGTGGTCTTGCCGGTTCCGCCTTTATTAGAAATGAAAGCTATCGTTTTCATCGTCTTGGGGATCCACATATTGTCAGCTATCAGAATCAATTACAATTTACAGTCTATAGATGTGATTTAAATATTAAATTCACAAATAGCGATGATAATTTCTTCGGGTCAACTCGGGATCGAACAGGTCATCGGTGCGCTTAGAGGTTAGCGACCCATAGAAAAACCCTCCCCCCGGGTGTCAGGGAGAGGGCTCGTCTTTAGAACTATAAAGACCCGTCTTTCGACGGCTCCTGAGGGACCAGATCGACCTATTTGGCTTTGGCCATTTCAGCCTTGGCCTTGGCAGACTCGCTCAGGACATAGGCCCGGATCGATTCAGATTGGTCGTTGGTCAGATATTCCTTGAAGCTGATCATACCCATCGGCTGGCGAGCGCCGTCGATAATAACAGACTTCCAGTTTTCGGCAGACAGCAACATGGGCGAGGTCTTCAGGTCTGGCAGATAGGTACCTGAAACGCTCGCGCCATGGCAGACGGCACAGTTGGCGTGATAGAGCGCGAAGCCTTCTGTGACGGAGCCCTTAGAGGTCACGCCCCTCAGGTCGATCTGCATCTTCTCGGGCAGGGGCTGTTCTGGAACCTTGGCGGTGCCGCCCAGCTTGAAGACAATCAGACGACCGGGAAGGCGCGGACGATCGGGCAGGGCGAAGTTCGCCGCGAGAGGTGCCGCGCCGCCATAGCCAACCATCAGGGCGATATATTGCTCACCATCGATCGAATAGGTCGAAGGGGCTGCAATGATGCCGTTATGGGTCTTGTAGCTCCAAACCTTGGTACCATTCTTTGCATTATAGGCTGCGAAAACGCCTTCCGCTGTGCCTTGGAACACCAGATCACCCGCTGTTGCCAGAACGCCAGCGTTCCAGAAATAGGGATGTTCAACGGTCCAGCGTGGCTTTTGCGCGACAGGATCCCAAGCGATCAGATGTCCCTTCATCATGGCCTTCACAGCCTTGCGCGCGGCGTCACCGTCTGGAAGGGCGGTGGCAAGGGTATCAATACCGACGTTCCACTTGCCCTGATGATGGGTGTAGGCCTCTTCGTTCTTATAGCCGAAGGGTACGGACATGGCCGGGATATAGACCAGGTTTTCCTTGGGGCTGTAGGCCATAGGATGCCAGTTGTGACCGCCATAGGGGGCGGGCATGGCGAGCGCCGGATTCTTTTCGTACCGTGCGCCGGGGGTTTCGATTGGACGACCGGTCTTCATGTCGACGCCGGTCGCCCAGGTAATGGGGATATAGTTCTTGGCCGAGATCAGTTCGCCGGTTGCCCGGTCTAGCACATAGAAGAAACCGTTCTTCGGAGCCTGCATCACGACCTTGCGGGTCTTACCGCCAATGTCCATGTCAGCCAACATGATGTGCTGAACCGCCGTATAGTCCCAGCTTTCGCCCGGCGTCGTCTGATAGTGCCAGACATAGTCGCCCGTGTCAGGCTTGAGCGCAACGATCGAGGACAGGAACAGGTTGTCGCCCTTGCCATCTGAACGCTTCATGTGGTTCCAAGGTGAGCCATTGCCGGTGCCGATATAGAGAATATCGAGGTCGGGATCATAGGCCATGGCGTCCCAAACGGTGCCGCCGCCGCCGGTCTTCTTCCACCCTTCGCCGAACCAAGTGCCTTTCGCCTTTTCAGCCAGAACCTTGTCCGAGGCCGCGCCGTCTGGCTTACCCTCTGGATTGGGGGTCGTGTAAAAACGCCACGCCATCTTGCCGGTCGCCGCATCATAGGCTGACAGATAGCCGCGCACGCCATATTCCGCGCCGCCATTGCCAATCATAACCTTACCCTTGATGACCCGTGGGGCACCGGTGATGGTATAGGGCTTGGATTGATCGACGGTCACGACAGACCATTTGACCTTGCCGGTCTCCGCATCCAACGCGATCAGGCGGCCATCGAGGGCTCCGACATAGACCATGCCGTTCCACACCGCGACGCCGCGATTGACTGTGTCACAGCAGGCGCTGAAGCCGCGCTTGCCATCGACCTTGGGGTCATAGGACCATTTGGGTGCGCCGGTCTTCGCGTCGAATGCATAGACCTTAGACCAGTTGGTGGTGGTGTAGAGGGTGCCATCAACGATCAGAGGTGTGGCCTCTTGACCGCGGTCGGTGTCAAATTCATGCGACCAGGCCACGCCCAGCTTCGCAACCGTGTCGGTATTGACCTGAGTCAGGGGACTGAAACGCTGTTCCGAATAGGTCCGTCCATAGGACATCCAGTTGCTGCTATCGGCATCCGCCGCGGTCAGGCGAACAGCATCCACCTTGCCCGCCTTGGGGCCGGGCTGACAGGCTGCTAAGAGCAGGGATGCGGTTAGCGCCCCGATGATTGTAAATTTTCCCATCTGTTCCCACCCTGATTTCGACCCACTTGTCGTGAGACGATTGATTAGTATCTAGGTTGACACCGATCATGTTGCATCGGCGCGCCGATGGCAACGGTTCAAGCCCCAATAAAGGGTTGCTTCGCGCCCATTAAGCGCCTTCGGTCGGGTTTGATCTTTAAATAGGACGACGTCTCGAATGATTATGGACATGCCCAACGCCCAACCGCCCGCGCAGGTCGATATTGCGCCGGTTGAAACCATCGTCGTTCGGGCGGCGCGCCTGTCCCCATCCCCCACTGATCCGGTCTTTTCCATCGTTCGATTGAAGGCGCAGGACCTGCAGGCCTCGCCACGTTTGGATGAAGCCTTAAAAACGGTTCCGGGGGCTTCTTTGTTTCGCCGCACCTCCAGCCTTTCGGCCAATCCCACCTCGCAAGGGGTATCTCTGCGGGCCATAGCCCCGTCTGGCGCTGGCCGCGCCCTCGTGACCCTTGATGGGGTACCGCAAAATGATCCCTTCGGCGGTTGGGTGATCTGGACCGCGCTACCGCCCGAAGGTTTGTCAGGCGCTTCGGTCGTGCGCGGTGCCGGAGCGGGAGCCTATGGTGCAGGGGCCTTGACCGGGGTGGTCAGCCTTGATGAGGCCGGACCCGATAGTGGTTATGTCCTAGACCTTTCGGCGGGTGAATTGGGGGCCCAAAGGCTGGCCCTGTCTGCGGCCACGGGTCCGCTCTTGATCGTGGGCAACAAGGAACAGTCTGACGGCTATGTACCGGTGCGCGGTGCCAAGGCGGGTGCGGCGGATACCCGGACGGGTCTGGACACATGGACCGTGTCGGCCCGCTTGCAGGGCGAGGTCGGCAATGCCGTAGGGGCTCTTCGGATAGGGGCCTATGAAGAAGAGCGAGGCGCGGGCCTTCGCGGGGCCAATAGCCGGGTTGAGGGCCAGCAAGCCAGCCTGACGCTGGTGCGCGATGCGATGCCAAAGGCTGCCGGGTGGCGGCTACAGGCCTGGGTGCGCCAGTCTGATCTGGCCAACAGTTCCGCAGCCGTGGCGGCAGGGCGGGCCACCACCACCCCAGCCAATGAACAATATGAGACCCCCTCGACGGGCTATGGCGCCAACGCCGCGTGGCGGTGGGTTCAACCCGGTTGGAGCGCTGAGGTCGGAGCCGACGCCCGGCTGACCGACGGCGAGGTCCACGAAAGGTTCCGGTATCTGAACGGCGTCTTTACTCGCGACCGGCGCGCCGGTGGTCAGACCCAGGTGATGGGTACCTATGCTGAAGCCTCGCGCCAGATGGGACCTTGGTTGCTGGCCGGTGGCGCGCGGGTGGACCGGTGGTCCTCGCAAGATGGTTTCCGCCGCGAGCGCGATATTCAGACCGGCGCGGTCACCTTGGATCAGAGATCGGCCAATAGGGACGGCCTTCAGCCGACCGCCCGCCTCGGTCTTCGCCGCAGTCTGGGGGAGAACCAATGGATCAGAAGCGCGGTCTATTCGGGTTTCCGCACGCCGACCTTGAATGAACTGCACCGGCCCTTCCGCGTTGGCAATGATGTGACGGAGGCCAATCCCGGTCTCAAGCCCGAGCGGTTGGGCGGGCTGGATCTGGCCATCGGCGGCGATCAGGCTTGGACCTGGAGCCTTGGCGGCTTCGTCAACCGGATCAGTGACCCGATCACCAATGTCACGGTCGGCGTGGGGCCAAAGACCTTTCCAACCGCCGGGTTCATTCCGGCTGGCGGCGTCTTGCGCCAACGTCAAAATGCCGGACAGATTGACGCCTACGGCTTGGAGGCCGAAGCCTCGACCGATTTGACCCAGACGCTCCAGCTTCGCGCAGCCATATCGGCAACCCATGCCCGGGTTGATGGCGGCACCACCGCGTCGCAACTCAATGGCAAACGCCCGGCCCAAACGCCTGAAGTGACCACCGTGGCCTCGCTGACCTGGACACCTTTGCCGCGCCTCACCGTCAATGGCGATGTGCGGCTCGAAGGCGCGCGCTTCGAAGATGACCTCAATGTGCGCAAGCTGGGGCCCGCCACCTCGGCGGACCTGCGCGTGCGATGGCAGCTGGTCAAGGGCACCGATCTCTATATCGCAGCAGACAACATCACCGACGCCAAGATTTCCATCGGTCAGACCGCCGATGGGGTCGACAGCTATGGCGCGCCGCGTCAGATCCGGGTCGGGCTGACGCTTCGGCGTTAGGGGTTGGCCGTCTTCCAATAGATAAGCCGAACCATCATCTCGCCGATCTCGTGGATCGGGGAGGTGGCGACCGACAGGACCTGTCCGTCATGTGGTGCAACGGCCGTGGCTATGACCTTGCCAAAGGGGTCGGAGACTGTGGCCAGCAGATCGCCCGTCTTGACCTTCTGGCCGATGGTCACCTTGACCCGCACATAGCCGCCGCGCTGGGCAGTGATGTCGGTGGTGTCATTGCCAACATAGGGCTCTGGGCCGGTCAGGCTGACCGTACCGCTGATCATGCCGCTATCGATCATCAGGTTGCGAATGCCGGTGAGGGCGCGCCGGGTCATGGCCGGGTCAAACACCTCCGGTGCCCCAAGCTCTGCGGTGACGGCGTGGATGCCGACGGGATTGAGCTCATTTTCAATCGTGCCCTGCACACCTGGATCGAGGGCAATGACATCAGGACGCAACAGGTCGGCCATATGCTTGGCCTCAGGAGTCTCGGCAAAGACATAGAACGGATAGAGCGTACCGCGCGATTGGGTGTGGAGATCGACGGCCATGTCGGCATTGCCCATGAACAGCTTGGTCCAGAGCCGACCGGCATAGACATTGATGATCTCATCCGAGCTCACATCGCCCGGCATCTTGCGGTTCAGATTGGCCCCCGTTGCCCCGTGACTGGGCTTGAACTCCCGCGCTGCCTGCAAAAGGCCCGGTTGATTGAGGCCGGGAACGCCAATCACCACACCCTTAAGGCCTTTGGGATCGAGGTCCTTGAAGAGGTCTTGGATCACCGCGATGCCGGTCAGCTCATCGCCATGGACGGCGGCGGTGAGCAACAGGCGTTTGCCCGGTGCCGCGCCCTTGGCCACCAGAACCGGAACATACCAGCCTTGCCCTGTGGCCTGATCGGTCACGCGAAAAAAGAAGTGTGACAGGCTGCCGCTCGGCAGGTCAGCGACATCCAACTGCTCGATCACCGGCACGCCATCGATCCTATCGCCGGTCCTGATCGTGGCGGCATCAGTGACGCCATAGCTCAGGGACCAGAGGCAAAGCGCAGCGATCAGCGGCTTTAAGGTCATTGGAGTGCTCCTCGGGTAATAGGGGATCGATAGGAAACCATTAACCCTTTGGGTCGTCATATCCGCACGTTCACCGTCGTTAAAGCACGGTAAAGGGGGAACCGCCATGAACACTGAACTGACCATGCTGACCTGGACCCTCGTCCTGGCCTTTGTTCAAATTCTTGCCTTCGATATCGCACGTACGGGCCAATATGGTTTAAAGTGGAATACCGGTCCGCGTGACGAAGAGATGCCGCCTCTGAGCGCTGTGGCCGAGCGCCTGCGCCGGGCGCAGAACAACCTATTTGAAACCCTGCCCCTGTTTATCGCCGCCGTGTTGATTGCCCATGTGGCCGGTAAGGAATCGAGCACGACCGCCTTGGGCGCACAGATCTATTTCTGGGGCCGCGTGGCCTATCTGCCGCTCTATGCCTTTGGCGTGCGTCAGGTGCGTTCGTTGGTTTGGCTCGCCAGCACGGCCGGTCTCTTGATGATCTTCTGGACCCTGTTGGCCGGTTGATCTAACCGATTGGGGCGGGTCCAAGCGATCCGCCCCCTTAGGCCCTAGCCCTTCAAACAGTCGCGATAGAGATCGCGCAGCACATTTTTCTGAACCTTACCCATCGCATTACGGGGCAGGTCCTCGACCAAGATGATCTTGCGAGGATGTTTGAAGCGGGCCAGTTGCTCTCGTACACAGGCTTCAAGATCAGCCATAGAAGGCGTGAGGGTCTTTTCCGCCACCACCAGAGCTACGACAGACTCGCCAAAGTCAGGGTCAGGAACGCCAATGACGGCAGTCTCGGCGACACCGGCCACCGCGTCGAGCACGCTCTCAATTTCCTTAGGATAGATGTTGTAGCCGCCGGAAATGATCAGGTCCTTGGCGCGGCCAACGATGGTCACGCGGCCATCAGGGCTCTGGACCGCGACATCGCCGGTAATGAACCAGCCGCCATCACGAAATTCCTGCGCGGTCTTTTCGGGCATGCGCCAATAGCCGCCAAAGACATTGGGGCCCTTGATCTCGATAACGCCGGGGGTGTCGTGGGCGAGGGGCGTGCCCTGCTCGTCAGCGATGCGAAGCTCGACGCCGGGGAGGGGATAGCCGACCGTGCCTGCGACCCGCTCCCCATCCAAGGGATTAGAGGTGATGATCCCCGCCTCGGTCATGCCATAGCGCTCCAGCACGATCTGGCCGGTGCGGGCCTCGAACTGGCGATGGGTTTCGGCCAACATCGGGGCTGAGCCTGAGATGAACAGCCTGACCGACTGACAGTCTGCTGCGCCAAACTCCTGCAGGGCCAGAAGGCGGGTATAGAAGGTCGGCACCCCCATCAGCACCGTGGCCTTGGGCAGCAGGGCCTTGATCTGCGCCGCATCAAAGCTGGGAACAAAGATCGTGGTCGCGGCGCTCAAAAAGGCTGTGTGTAGGGCGATGAACAGGCCGTGGACGTGGAAGACCGGCAAGGCATGGAGCAGCACATCATCGGGCGTAAAGCCCCAGAGCCGGTTCAGCTCTTGGGCATTGGAGGTCAGGTTGCCGTGGCTGAGCATCGCCCCCTTGGACCGTCCGGTGGTGCCCGACGTATAGAGGATCGCCGCAATATCGCTGGCGGTGCGTGGCGCTATGGCTGGATCGGGCTCGGCCGCGAGCGCCTCGGCCCAGAGAGGGCTATCGGGCGTGGTGCCTAGGACCACCACATGATCAGCGGCGGCGTCCCGAAAGCTTCGGGTCACGAATAGGCGCGGTTCGCTATCGCCGAGAAAATAGTCGACCTCGGCGGCGGTATAGGCGGTATTGAGCGGCACAAAGATCGCTCCGATACGCAGACAGCCCAGATAGAGCGCCATAGCCCCGACCGACTTATCGACCTGAACGACAATCCGATCTCCAGCCTCGACGCCATAGGACCGCAGCACTGACGCGAACCGGGCAGAAAGATCATCAAGCTGGCCATAGGTCGGGCCGTGGCCGTCTGCATCGATAAGGCTGGGTTTAGAGCTCGCCGCCAAAAAGCGATCTTGAAACAGGCTATAGAGATTATCGGTCACGTTAGGGCCTCGCGGTCGGGGGCAGGTCAGTTGATCTCACCTTACGATGTCCGACGCGTGCGCGCGATGGAGGATGATGGTTCGCAACCTTTCGGCTCTAGCCTGACTGCGGCTTTGTCGTAAACTCTCTTAGGTGGTGAGTGGAGGGATCTTTCATGGGGGTGATGGGCTTTCGGCTGGCACATAATGCGGCACCGGTCCTCACGACCGATCGACTGATCTTGCGTGGGCACACGGTCGATGATTTTGCTGACTGCCTGTCCCTTTGGTCCCATCCAGAGGTGACGCGCTTCATCGGAGGTCGCCCCTTTACCGCCGACGAGGTTTGGGCCCGCATCCTGCGCTATGCCGGGCACTGGGCCTTGATGGGCTTTGGCTATTGGCGGGTTGAGCATCGCGCCACCGGGCAATGTCTCGGCGAGGTCGGCTATCACTATAACAACCGCGACATGGAACCTCGTCTTGATCAGGTTCCAGAGTCCGGCTGGGCCTTTCATCCCCAGGCGCAAGGCCAGGGCTATGGGCTTGAGGCCGTCCAAGCCCTGCTTTCTTGGGGCGATGAGCACTTTCCGTCTAAGGCCAGCGTCTGTCTCATCGACCCTGCCAACCGGCCGTCGATCCGTCTGGCCGAACGCTGCGGCTATCGCCTGCGTCAGCGTGGGACCTTCAAGGGCGAACCGACCCTGATCTTTGCTCGCTAAGGGTTAAACCTTCTGGCCGTCCTCCTTGGTAAAGCCTTCCGGTCGTTGGTCGAGCAGGTCTAGCGCCTTTTCTGAGGGGCGGCACAGGGCCGTGCCCTTGGGTGTGACCATGATCGGGCGGTTGACGAGGATCGGGTGGGCGATCATCGCCTCGAGGATCCCGTCATCGGTCGCTGTCGGCTCCAGCAGGCCAAGCTCAGCGGCAGGCGTGCCGCGATCGCGCAGAAACTCGCGCAAGGGCACCCCGGCGGCGGTGGCCAGCTGCTTAAGCTGATCTTTGGTCCATCCGGCCTTGAGATATTCCACGACTTGCGGCTCGTAACCCGCCGCCTTGGCCATCGCCACGACATTGCGCGAGGTGCCGCAGGCCGGGTTGTGGAAGATGGTGATGGGGAAATCAGAGGCGCTCATGGCTCAGTCCTTGGATTGAGTGGTGGATTGGCGCGCGGCGAGGCGCTGAACCGCAGGGCCGCGGTCGTACCAGCCCTTGCTGGCATTGACGATGGCCACGATGGACAACATGACCGGCACCTCAATCAGCACGCCGACGACCGTGGCCAAGGCGGCACCTGACTGGAAACCAAAGATGCTGATAGCGGCGGCAACGGCCAGTTCGAAGAAGTTGCTGGCCCCGATCAAGGCCGATGGTCCGGCGACGCAATGGGCCTCTCCGGTCAGGCGGTTGAGCAGATAGGCTAGGCCCGAATTGAGATAGACCTGGATCAGGATCGGCACGGCCAAGAGTGCGATGATCAGGGGCTGTTGCAAGATCTGCTCGCCCTGAAAGCCAAACAGGAGAACGAGGGTGGCGAGCAGGGCTGCGATGGACAAGGGTTGCAAGGTGGCCAAAAGCCGGTTCAGAGCCTCGGATCCGCCTGACCGCAGAAGGGCCGCGCGGATCATCTGGGCGGCTATGACGGGCACGACAATATAGAGCCCGACTGACAGGACGAGGGTCTGCCAAGGGATTGTGATCGAAGACAGGCCCAAGAGCAGGCCGACTATGGGGGCGAAGGCCACCACCATGATCGTGTCATTTAGGGCCACTTGGCTGAGCGTAAAATTCGGCTCGCCCTGGGTCAGATTACTCCAAACAAAGACCATGGCCGTGCAGGGAGCGGCGGCCAGCAGGATGAGGCCTGCAATGTAGCTATCAATCTGGTCGGCGGGCAAATAGGGGCGAAAGAGCCCGCCGATAAAGATCCAGGCCAAGAGGGCCATGCCGAACGGCTTGACCACCCAGTTGATAAACAGGGTCACGCCAATGCCGCGCCAATGGGTGCGCACCTCGCCAAGGGCCGCGAAATCGACCTTGACCAACATCGGGATGATCATCAGCCAGATCAGACCGGCCATCGGCAGATTGACCTTCGCGACCTCAAGACTGGCGATCATCTGAAAGGCGGGTCCAAAAAAGTGGCCTAGGGCGATGCCAACCACGATGCAAAGGCCAACCCAGACGGTCAAGTAACGCTCGAACAGGGACATTTAACAAAGTTCCTTCTGGCGCGATGGGGTTGGGGCGCACTGTTGGGCTTGAGATAGCCATTGGTTTAGCGGCGAGCAGATCTCTGGCGCACCGCCGCAGCAGTCGCCGACCAGAAACCCAACCAGCGCCGACATGGTCGAAAAATCCGCCTGATAGATGATCGACCGACCCGCTCGCCGTGATCTTGTTAGGTTGGCCCGGCTCAAGATGTTGAGATTGGCCGACAGACTGTTGGGCACCATACCCAATCGCCGCGCGATCTCACCTGCGGCGAGACCCTCCGGCCCAGCGGAGACGAGAAGCCTAAAGATCGAGAGGCGGCCTTCATGGCCAAGGGCAGAGAGACTGAGGGTGGCTAATTTTGATTCCATAGTTCTGAGATAATGGAATTATGTGACAGTTTGAAGAGGGGGGGGGACAAGGCCCTCACCCAGCCCTCTCCCACAGGGAGAGGGTTAACAGGAGCAAAGCCCTCGCCCCCTTGGGGGAGAGGGTTGGGTG
>JBEGNZ010000024.1:0-43516 GCA_041182245.1 Pseudomonadota bacterium
GACTTGGGGGTGGACTGGGGCAAGAGCAGGTCCTGTTGTTCCTGAACCAAGGACACCATCCAGCGGCGCACCGCCCTTAGCCGCGCCGTGGTCTTAAGGTCCTGGTGAACCGACATCCAGAACGATCGCTCTATACGGACTTGGCTAGGCAAGACGCGCACAAGGCTCGGGATATGGGCGGCCATGAAGTGGGGCAAAACCCCCAGCCCCGCCCCCGCCAGCACCAACTCCATCTGGGCGCGGATCGACGAGCTCATCAGGCGCGGTCTCAGATCGGGCAGGACCTCATCCAGATAGCGCAGCTCTGGCGCATAGATCAGGTCATCAACATAGCCGACCAGCTGATGATCGCGCAGCGCCTCGAGGCTGGCGGGCAGTCCCCATTCGGCCAGATGGGCACTGGAAGCATAGAGACCCAGCTCATAGTCAGTTAGTTTCTCAACCATCAGCCGTGCCGATCTGGGCGGGCTCAGGGTCACTGACATATCAACCTCGCGCATGGAGGGAGACAGGGAGCCGGAATTGGAGACCAACTCGATGACCAGGCCCGGCTGGGTGCGAATGAAGGCTGGAAGGGCCGGTGCCAAGATCTGGCCGCCAAAGCCTTCCGACACGCTGATCCGCACCGTTCCGGTCACCCCGCCAGATCCATCGGCCTCGCTGGCCGTATCAATGGCAGTCTCAACCGACAGGCCCGCTTCACGTAGGCGCGCGCCCGCTGCCGTCAGCTGCAGCCCCTTGGGCGAGCGCACCAAAAGGGTGGACTTTAGGCTGGCCTCCAGCCGCTGTATCCGCCGCCCCACTGTGGTTGGGTCCATATGCAGACGCAAGGCCGCGCCTGCCAGCGAGCCACTGCGGGCGGCGGCCATAAAGACTCGAAGGTCGTCCCAATCCTTCATGGAACAAGCCTAACTGCAAAATTGCAGTCTTAGCACGGAATATTTGCAGCATACGTCAGCCGGGCAAAATGCTAGCCAGTGGCGCAAGACCTTCAACACCAGACCTCATCAGGAGACGCCCCATGCGCGACATCCACCATTTCGTGAACGGCCAGAGCCTGATCGGCACCTCTGGCCGCTTTGGCGACGTCTTTAATCCCAGCACTGGCGAGATTCAGGCGCGGGTCCAGTTCGCCACCGATGCGGAAATGGATCAGGCCGTTCGGGTCGCCGCCAAGGCACAGATTGGCTGGGCCAGCACCAATCCCCAGCGCCGCGCCCGCATCATGTTCGACTTCAAGCGTCTGCTCGAAGACAATATGACCGAGTTGGCAGAGCTTCTGTCCTCCGAGCATGGCAAGGTCATTGCCGACTCCAAGGGCGATATTCAGCGCGGCTTAGAAGTGATCGAATTTGCCTGCGGCATCCCTCACCTCTTGAAGGGTGAATATACCGAAGGGGCAGGCCCGGGCATTGACGTCTATTCCATGCGCCAGCCCTTGGGCGTGGTAGCGGGCATTACCCCGTTCAACTTCCCCGCCATGATCCCCATGTGGATGTTTGGCATTGCGGTCGCCACCGGCAACAGCTTCATCCTCAAGCCGTCAGAGCGCGATCCTTCTGTGCCCGTACGTTTGGCGCAGCTGTTCATGGAGGCGGGGGCTCCGGCTGGCGTCTTAAACGTCGTCCATGGCGATAAGAGCGCAGTGGATGCGATCCTGCACCATCCCCTGATTAAGGCTGTTAGCTTTGTCGGCTCGTCCGACATTGCCCAATATGTCTATTCCACCGGCGCGGCCAACGGTAAGCGGGTCCAAGCCATGGGCGGAGCCAAGAACCACGGCATCATCCTGCCCGACGCGGATCTGGATCAGGTGGTCAAGGACCTGTCCGGCGCGGCCTTCGGCTCAGCCGGTGAGCGCTGCATGGCCCTGCCCGTCGTCGTTCCCGTCGGCAAGAAGACCGCCGATGAGCTGCGCGAGCGGATGGTCAGCGAGATCCAGTCCCTTCAGGTCGGTGTCTCCAACGACCCTGCCGCCCACTATGGTCCAGTCGTATCGTCCGCCCACCGCGACAAGATCGCCTCCTATATTCAGATGGGGGTCGATGAGGGCGCGGAACTGGTCGTCGATGGCCGCGACTTTAGCCTTCAGGGCTTCGAAAAGGGCTTCTTCATTGGCCCTAGCCTGTTCGATCAGGTCAAGCCGACCATGCAGTCCTATCGCGAAGAGATCTTCGGCCCCGTGCTGCAGATCCTGCGCGCCGAGACCTTCGAAGAGGCCCTGACCTATCCGTCAGAGCATCAGTACGGCAATGGCGTGGCGATCTTTACCCGCAATGGCCGCGCTGCGCGTGAGTTTGCCGCCCGCGTAGACGTCGGCATGGTCGGCATCAATGTGCCCATCCCCGTGCCCGTCGCCTATCACACCTTTGGCGGCTGGAAGCGCAGCGCCTTTGGTGACACCAATCAGCATGGCATTGAGGGCGTGAAGTTCTATACCAAGATCAAGACCATCACAGCGCGCTGGCCCGAAGGGGCTGTCGAAGATTCGGCCTTTGTCATTCCAACCATGAAGTGAGACCGGCATGGACTTTGCTCTCAGCGAAGATCAACGCGCCATCCAAGACCTTGCCGCCGACTTTGCGGCAAGGGAACTGGCCCCCTTCTCGGCCCAGTGGGACGAGGACAGCCACTTCCCGGTCGATGTCATGCGCAAGGCTGCGACCCTCGGCTTTGCGGGCATCTATGTTCGTGAGGATGTCGGCGGCACGGGGCTGGGACGATTGGATGCGGCCCTGATCTTCGAGGCCCTGTCCAAGGGGGATGTCTCGACCGCAGCCTTCATGTCGATCCACAATATGGCCTCGTGGATGATCGATCGGTTCGGCTCTGACGTCCTGCGCCAGAAATATCTGCTGCGCCTAACCAGCATGGACCTGATTGCCAGCTACTGCCTGACCGAGCCGGGGGCAGGGTCGGATGCAGCCAGCCTTGCAACCCGCGCGGTGCTGGACGGCGACCATTATGTGCTGAACGGGACAAAGGCCTTTATTTCTGGGGCCGGAGTCTCAGACCTCTATGTCGTCATGGCCCGCACGGGCGCAGCCGGACCCAAGGGTATCTCAACCTTCGTGGTCGAGCGGGACACGCCGGGCCTGTCCTTTGGGGCCAATGAGCGCAAGATGGGTTGGAAGAGCCAGCCCACCGCCATGGTCAATTTCGATAATGTCCGCGTGCCGATCGAAAACCGTATCGGCAATGAGGGCGAGGGCTTTCGCTTTGCCATGATGGGGCTCGATGGCGGGCGGCTAAACATCGCTGCCTGCTCGTTGGGCGGCGCGGCGCTGGCACTGGAAACCGCCAAGGCCCATCTGGAGACCCGCAATCAGTTCGGGCACCCGCTCAAAGACTTCCAAGCCCTACAGTTCAAGCTGGCCGACATGGCCACCGATCTGGAGGCGGCAAGGCTGATGGTCTATCGCGGGGCCAATGCCATGGATCAGGGCGATCCTCGTGCCACCCAATATTGCGCCATGGCCAAGCGCTATGGCACCGATGTGGGCTTTGATGTGGCCAATCAGGCCCTGCAGCTGCATGGCGGCTATGGCTATCTGCGCGACTATCCATTGGAGCGGATCGTGCGCGACCTGCGGGTCCACCAGATCCTCGAGGGCACCAACGAGGTCATGCGCGTGATCATCTCGAGGGAGCTGTTTCGCCAATGACGCAAGCTGTCCTCGTCCGCGTCGAAAATGGCGTCGGGCACCTGACCCTGAACCGCCCCGAGGCGCTGCACGCCCTGACCCTGGACATGTGCCAGATCATGACCGACGCCCTGCTGGGCTGGCGCGATGATGCGGCAGTGGAGTTGGTGCTGCTGGACCATACCGGCCCGCGCGGCTTTTGTGCGGGCGGCGACATTCGCATGCTGGCCGAGAGCGGGGCGGGCGATGGAGCCGAGGCACGGGCCTTTTTCCATCTGGAATATCGCCTCAACCATCTTTTGATGGACTATCCCAAGCCGGTAGTGGCCCTGATGAACGGGGTGGTAATGGGCGGCGGCGTCGGCATTGCCCTTCCCGCCCGCTATCGCGTGGCCACAGAGCGCACGACCTTTGCCATGCCTGAGACCGGCATTGGCCTCTTTCCCGATGTCGGCGGCGGCTGGCACCTGCCGCGCCTCGCTGGACAGACCGGCTATTGGCTGGCCCTGACCGGGGCAAGGATCAAGGCCGCCGACTGTCTCGCTCTGGGCCTTGCCACCCATTATGTCGAGAGCGCCAAGCTTGAGGCCCTGAAAGCGGACCTGCTGGCCGCTCGTGGTTCGGACCGAATTGGCCAAAGCCTAGCCGCCCATGCCAGCGACCCCGGCCCCTCGCCGCTGGATCCGCACCGCGCCATCCTCGACGCCTGCTTCAGCGCCCCGACGGTCGAGGCAGTGATGGACCTGTTGGAGCGTGACGGCAGCGACTGGGCCAAGGCGCAACACACGGCTTTGCAGACCAAATCGCCCCAGACCCTGAAGGTGGCCCTACGCCAACTCCAGACCGGCGCGGCCCTGACCGATTTCGCCAGCAATATGGTCATGGAATATCGCATTGGCGCGCGCGTCGTGCAGCGGCATGATTTCCTTGAAGGGGTCCGCGCCGTGATCATCGACAAGGACAATGACCCGAAATGGTCACCCGCGACACTCGAGGCGGTCGATGAGGCCCTGCTCGACGCCATCTTCGCACCGCTGCCTGCCGATCAGGAATGGACACCCCTAACCATAAGGAACCGGGCATGACCCGCATCGCATTCATCGGACTGGGCAACATGGGCGCCGGCATGGCCGCCAATCAGGCCAAGGCAGGCCATCAGGTCCGCGCCTTCGACCTTAGCCCTGACGCGATCCAGCGGGCCGTCAGCGCGGGCTGCATCGCAGCGGCCAAGGTTCGCGACGCGGTGATGGATGCCGAGGTGGTGCTGACCATGCTGCCTGCGGGCCAGCATGTGCGCAGCGTCTATGAGACCGACATCCTGCCCCATGTCGCCAAGGGTGCCCTGCTGATCGATTGCTCGACCATCGACGTCGACAGCGCCCGCGCGGTCGCGGCCATGGCTGTGGCGGCTGGCCTTCGCGCCGCCGATGCACCGGTCTCGGGCGGAACCGCCGCTGCCGATGCCGGAACCCTCGCCTTCATGGCGGGCTGCGAAGAGGCGGATTTTGCCGCCGTCGAGGCCGCCCTCGCCCCCATGGCCCGCGTCGTCATCCATGCCGGTAAGGCTGGATCAGGCCAGGCGGCCAAGATCTGCAACAATATGGTGCTGGGCATCTCGATGCTGGGCGTATGCGAAGCCTTTGCCCTTGCGGAAAAGCTCGGGCTAGAAGCCGACCGATTCTTTGAGATCGCCTCCAAATCCTCCGGCCAGTGCTGGAGCCTGACCAGCTATAGCCCCATTCCCGGACAGGTCCCGACCGCCCCTTCCAATCGCGGCTATGAGGGCGGCTTTGCTACGGGCATGATGCTGAAGGACCTGAAGTTGGCGCAGGAGGCTGCGGCTAAGTCCGGGGCCACGACCCCCATGGGTGCGCAGGCCGAGGCCATGTACGCCCTGTTCAGCGGGCTGGGCTATGGCACCAAGGATTTTTCGGCTGTGTTGCATCTGATGCGCGGCCAACTCAATGAACTGGCATAGGACCCTTGACCATGACGACCTACCAGACCCTATTGGTTGAAACCACCGAAGGCGTGACCCTGATCCGCCTCAACCGTCCGGAGGCCCTGAACGCCTTCAACAATCAGCTGATGGACGACCTGACAGCGGCCTTGGCTGTGGCCGAGGCGGACGCCGCCGTCGGCTGCATCGTCATTACCGGCTCGGACAAGGCCTTCGCCGCCGGGGCCGATATTAAGGAAATGGCCTCCAAGTCCTATGCCGAGGTCTATGGCGAAGACTTCATCACCCGCAATTGGGAAGCCGTGACCCGCTGCCGCAAGCCCGTCATTGCGGCGGTCGCTGGCTTTGCCCTCGGCGGTGGCTGCGAGCTGGCCATGATGTGCGACTTCATCATCGCCGCCGACAATGCCAAGTTCGGCCAGCCCGAGATCAATCTGGGCGTCTCGCCCGGGGCCGGGGGCACCCAGCGCCTGACCCGCTTCATCGGCAAGGCCAAGGCCATGGATATGATCTTGACCGGACGGATGATGGATGCGACCGAGGCCGAACGCTGCGCTCTGGTCAGCCGGGTCGTTCCGCTGGCCGAGTTGATCGACACCGCCATGACCGCCGCCAAGAAGATCGCGAGCCTGTCGCCCAATGCGGTCAAGCTGACCAAGGAGATGGTCAATGCCGCCTATGAGACGCCCCTGTCTCAAGGCGTCATGCTGGAGCGGCGGCTGTTCCACTCGCTCTTTGCCTTTGACGACCAAAAAGAGGGCATGGCGGCCTTTGTCGAAAAGCGCAAACCGGTCTTTACCGGCCGCTAGCACAAGGTGACGGGGGGCAAGCTGATGGTGCGTGCGAGGTTGGGTCTGGCCGTCGGTATCTCCATTCTCGGCCTCAGCGGCGCTCAGGCCGCCCCCGCTTGGCAGCCCATCTCGGCGGAAAACCTCTTGGTGATCGACAGCACCAAGGGCCGGATCATTGTCGAACTACGTCCTGATATGGCTCCAGCCCATGTCGCGCGGGTGCAGAGGCTGACCCGTGAAGGCTTCTATGACGGGCTGCACTTCCACAGGGTCATCGACGGCTTCATGGCCCAGACCGGTGATCCGACCAATCAGGACGATGGCCGATCAGCCTATCCCGACCTCAAGGCTGAGTTCACCTTTCGCCGCAGCGCCGATCAGCCGCTCGTGGTTGCGGCCCAGCCAACTGGCGCGGTGTTGGGCTTTATGGGCTCTGTTCCCGTCCAGACCCAGCCGGACCGGGTGATGGGATGGACCGGTGATCACAAGGCCTCGGCCTGGGGTCTCTATTGCCCGGGCGTGGTCGGGGCCGGACGCAATGATAAGGAAAACAGCGCCAACAGCGAATTTTTCTTGATGCGCCAAGCCTATCCGGCCTTGGACAAACGCTACACGGTCTGGGGCCGGGTGGTTGTGGGCCTATCGGTGGTGCGGGCGCTCAAGACCGGTGAACCGGTTCAGGACCCTGACCGAATGACGACGGTTCGCCTGATGGCCGACCTGCCCAAGGGCCAGCAACGCCGCATTAGCTTGCCGACACCCGATAGCCCGATCTGGGCAAGACTGATCAGCAAGGCCCGCTTGGCCAAGGGCGCTGACTTTTCGGTCTGCGATATTGAGGTGCCGGTTCGGGTCAGCCCTTAAGGACCGCCCAAGACCGTCATGATCTCATGGGCATCCGGGCTCGTCTTCACAGCAGCGCCCTGCCAATGGCTCACCGGCCATAGCCCATTCAAACTGTTGGTCAGGAAGATGCCGTCGGCCCTCTGAAGAATATCCGCAGAGGCGTGGACGAGGCGCGCCTCAATCCCCGCCTCAACCGCCGCCGCAAGGACCCGCGCCCGCTCTGTTCCTGCCAAGACACCGCAGGAGAGGTCGGGGGTATAGAGCTGCTTGCCCTCTATCCAGAACAGGTTGGAGGCGGCGGCGCAGGCTAGATCGCCATCTTGATTGAGCATGACGGCCTCATCGGTGCCGATCGCGAGGGCCTCTCGCCGCGCCATGACATTATCCAAATAGGCGAGGGTCTTATGATGAGCCGTGACCGAGGTGGCGTTGCGGCGCACGCTGGCAAGCATGAGCCGTGCAGGACGCTCTGGCTTAAGGCTGGCCGCCGCGGTTGCCCACAGGCGAGGCTCAAGGGTGGGCGGCCGGTTCAAACCACGACCACCGCTGCCTGCTGTCCAGTTGAGCCGCACCGCTGCTCGCCCATGGGTCAAACCTGACGTGGCAAGCGCATCGGCCATGACCGTCATGGCCTCATCCTGATCAAGCGCGGGCAGTCCCAAGGCCGCACAACCACGTGTCATGCGCGCGAGATGGACCAAGGGCCTCTGGACCTTGCCGTCCAAGGCCAGAAGCGTCTCGAACAGACCATCGCCCAGAAGGAGCCCGCGATCGGTGGGGTCAATTGCAATCATGGTTGACCACCAGACAGGGCCGCACGAATGGCAGAGATCTTATCTTCGGTCTCCAGACGCTCAGAAGCGGGGTCACTGTCGGCGACAATCCCTGCCCCCGCCCGCACTTCGAAAGACCAACCCTCAGCATCCTGAACCAAGGCCACGGTTCGGATCAAAACACTGGAGTCAAAGCCGCCATCAAACCCAGCCCAGAACAGTACCCCGCAATAGGGACCGCGCGGTGGCTCCAGCTGAGAAATGACCCTCATGGCCTGAACCTTCGGCGCGCCCGAAATGGAGCCCGGCGGGTAGGTGGCGCGTAGAACCTCAGCCGCATCAATGCCAGGGATAAGCTCACCCACCACCGTCGAGACGAGGTGATGGACATTGGTAAAGGTCTCGACCTCAAACAGTTCGGGTGTACGAACCGTCCCGGGCACACAGACCCGCGCCAGATCATTCCGCATCAAATCGACAATCATCAGATTTTCGGCGCGATCCTTGATGCTGGCCCGCAAGGTCTCGGCCATGGCTTGGTCGCTGGGGGCATCGACACACCTTGGACGCGTTCCCTTGATCGGCCGGGTCTGTGCCAACCGCGGTGTGCCCGCCTGAATGCGGATGAACCGCTCCGGAGAATTGGACACCACCGCCCGGCCGGGCAATTTCACATAACCGGCAAAGGGTGCGGGACTGGCAGCAATCAGCCGCTCGATCAGGTCTGCCGGGGTCGCACCGGAACGCAGCCGCCCCTGCCAAGCCTGCGCGATATTGGCCTGGAAAATCTCGCCGGCCTCAATCTTCTCAACGACCTTGGCGACATTGGCTTCGTAGTCTGAATTTGTCGCTGCCGGTTCAAAACCCTGCGCCAACCGGCCCTCAAAGGCGGTCGGCCTTGGCAAGGCTAACCAACTTGCGGCTATGTTCGCCGCTTCAAGAGCCTTAGGTCCGCAACCCACCACAAACAGCCTTTGATTATGGTGGTCAAAGGCGAGCAAACTAGAATAGCGCGCGCAGACCAGATCCGGCCAACCTTGCGATCTGGCCAAACTGACTGGCTCAGACCTCGCGCCCAACTCATAGCTGGCAAGACCGATCACGCCGCCTTGAAAGGGCGGAAGGTCAGGATCGATCGCTGGGTCCATGCCAAGGCTCGACCCGATCAAGGTTGAGAGCGCCGAAAATGGGTCTAGGCCCCCATCAGCATCGACGCTCAAGATTTCATCGGGTCGCGCGGCCACATAGGACCAGCGACCGCGTTCGACCGAACCGTCCGAGATCAACCCTACGCAATAGTCCTCATGAGCGAGGCCTGCCAAGATTGACGCCGGCTCTCGCCATTCGGATTGAAGAATGACCGGTGCATGCATAGGAACGCTCTAGACTGGTGCGCCTGTTCACACCAGTTACCTCTCTGATTTAGAGGGTCGTGTCCCTTTGCCCACCCTTAACAAACAGCAAGATCACAAAGCCGATCACCATCATGGCGGCGATGGGAATGAAGCCCGCCTGCTGGGTCTTGAACAGGCTGGTGAAGAGCTGGACCAACATTGACCCAATCCACACCGTCGCAGTGCCGGACAGGGCATAGAGGCCAAAGAAGGCCCCCGTCTGGTTGGACGGGATCAGACGGGTCAAGAGGGTGCGGCTCGAGGCATAGGAACCGGTGACAAAGATCGCCACGCCAAAGCCGATCACCAGATAGAGCAGCTCTGGCAAGGTGGTGAAGAAGGGTCCGTTCCAGACCTTGGGATGGGCTGAGACGTCATAGGCCCAGAAATAGAGGATCCGGTCCGGCCGCATACCCAACTGCGACACTAGGCACACGATGGTGCCCAAGATGGCAATCTGAACACCCCGCTTGGGGCCAAACCGACCGTCGAGATAGCCGCCAAAATAGCCGCCAAAGACGGCAAAGATGCTGAGGGCCACGCCATAGATCAGCATCTCCAGCACGCCCCAATTCATCACACCCGCCGCATAGACGCCGCCGAACAGCAAAAGAGCGGTCATGGCGTCGACATAGATCATCCGTGCGCCCAAGAAGATCGCAGCATCCCTGTGACCCTTCAGCAGGCCCAGCATCCCGCGAAGGGTTTCCACGCCGCCCTTCAGGGCCTGCATGACCGTAGCCCCGGTCTTGGGCTCATCGGGGGTGAACAGGAACAGCGGGATGGTCCAGATCGTAAAGAGCACCGCTGCGATGGGGGCAACGATCCGGTCGGTCTCATGTTTCAACGGGTCGAGGCCAAAGAGGGGATGGGCGGGAATGAAGGGCCAATCAACCTTGCCCGGCAGGGCAAAGGCCCACAGCACGAAGATCAGAGCCAGAACCGACAGGCCATTGCCACACATCAGCCCAAGGCCAGAGGCCGTATGGGCCTTGTCCATGCCCGCGGCACGGATCAGAAGGGCATTGTGCAACATCTCGATATAGTTGAACAAAACTGCGATGACAGTCGCCAAAACCACCACGGCCGCGACGCTAAGACCCGAGCCATCGGGCTTGGTCCACCAGAGCGAAAAGATCATCGGCACCATCAGGGCCACACCCAAGAGGATACCCGGTTTGCGCGGCCCAAGCCGGTCAATGGATGCGCCGAGCAGGGGCGAGGTGAAGGCCACAATCAGACCCGACCACATGCCATAGGCCGCGACCATCGCCTGCCCGCGCACCGGGTCTCCGACCACGACGGTCGAGAAATAGGGCATGAAGACATAGATGGTGATCAGGATGACATAGGGATCTCGCGCGCCCTGATGCAAAGCCCAAGAAATAGCCCCTAAAGAAAGGCCGCGCGGTTTTTCGGCTGCTGACACAGTCCCGATCGCCTGATCCGTCATCTATCCTCCGAACGGACCCTCTTTTGTGTGGTCTCGCCAAGCGCAACGGTGGACCGCCCATGACGGTTTGTCAGCCCCCTAATCGCCTTTTCCTTGGGCCGATCCGCATAAATCTAATCTGCGAGACGCGCCTCTACGGCCGACAACACATCCTTGAGGGACAGCTCAAACCCTTCCGCCAGCAAGGCTTGGGTCAGGGCGGTCAGGCAAAGCCGAACGTTCAGCGGCGTGGCACTGGTCCCCATCAGTCCAATACGCCAGATCTTGCCCTTTAAGGGGCCAAGGCCTGCGCCAATCTCGACGCCGTGGGTGGCCAACATCCGCGCGCGCACCGCAGCCTCATCGATGGCTTCAGGCACCTTGATCGGATTGAGTTGCGGCAGGCGGTCGGCCTTGGCAGTCAGGAATTCAAGGCCCGCCGCCGTGATCCCGGCTGCGAAGGCCTCGTGACAGCGCCGGTGACGGCGGATCGAGGCGTCAATACCCTCTTCGAACAGCACCGTCAGGGCCTCATGCAGGCCATAGATGGCATTGATCGGGGCGGTGTGATGATAGGTCCGCCCGCCCACGCCGCTCCAATAGCCCATCAGCAGACTGACATCGAACAGCCAGGTACGGGCCTTGGTCTGGCGCGCAGCAATGGCCTCAAGGGCGCGCGGGCCAAAGGCAATGGGGGCCAGCCCGGGAGGCGCGCCGAGGCACTTTTGGGTCGCGGAATAGACGACATCAGCGCTCCAACCCGCAACATCAACCTCAACCCCGCCAAGGGCTGTGACCGCATCGACAACAGTTAAGGCACCATGTTCCCGTGCGAGGGCACAGAGGGGACCGGGATCAGAGTGGACACCGGTCGAGGTCTCCGCCTGAACAAAGGCCAGCACCTTAGCCCCGCGCGCCCAAAGCGCTGCCTCAACCTTGCGAGGGTCGATGGGCTCGCCCCAACCTTGCTCGACCCGAATCACTTCGGCTCCGGCCCGTTCGGCCATATCGGCCATCCGTTCGCCAAATTGGCCATTGATCGCGATCACGGCCACCTCGCCCGGCTCGAGTAGATTCATGATCGCCGCCTCCATCGCCCCGGTTCCGGGCGCGGGTAGGGGCAGGCAGACATGATCAGGGGCCTTGAACAGGGCCTGTAATCCGGCCTTGGTCTCTTCCATAAGGGTCTGAAAAGCCGGATCAAGATGCCCAATGGTGGCGCGGGCCTGAGCCTGCAGCACACGCTGAGAGACCTCCGACGGACCCGGACCCATCAGGATACGCTGGGGCGGAAAAAAACTATGCATCGTTATCCATTCTCACGCCTTGGTGATTGGCGTCGTCGGCGCATATGACCCATAAGGAAGGTCCCTGGATGGAGGTCCACGGTACCAGTTGCGCCCGTCGCCAGATCGGAAGGTCCGGCGGCGGGCGTGTTGCTTTAGGCGAGAAGCTGGTGGGCCACCTTGTCTCGCATCGCGTCATCGACCCCCAGCGCCTTGACCAGATAGTCATCAAGGCTGGAATAGCGATCTTCGATCATCTCAAAGGCGCGCTCAAGATAGGCGGCCTCAACGCCTAGGAAGGCCTTGACGGCTTCAGGTGTCGGCTCACCACCGAAATAGCCCTTGACCATTTCGGTGGCCGTGGGGACCCGCTCTTCGATCCGGGCCGCGACATTGGTCAGCAGATAATCTTCCATCACATCGTCACGGTGAACACCGAGCACATGGTGGGTCAGAGCCGCCAACATGCCCGTGCGATCCTTGCCGGCCGCGCAGTGGATCAGAACCGCGCCCTTGCCCGAGGCCACGGCTTGGAAATAGCGCGAGAACAGGTCGATGTGGCGATCTTCAAAGGGGGCGTGAGTATAGTAGTTGAGCATATAGGTCCGCACGGCCTCCTCATTGAGGCCCGAGGCGCGGAGCACCTCCATATGCGGGGCCTCGACCTGATCGCCCGTGTCATTTTCAATGACCTGACCCGTAAAGCCGGTTGGAAAGCGCGAGGGCTCGCGAAGGCGCTCTCCGGGACGACGCAAATCAACCACATAGGCAATGCCCAGTCCGGAAAAGGCCTCTAGGTCAGCATCCGTCGCCTGACTGAGGTTGGCGGACCGAAACAGTTGGCCCGATTTGACCTTACGGCCTGCCGCAGTGACGTAGTTGCCATAGTCACGGAAGTTGTTGATGCCATCAAAGGCGTGAATGCGCTTGCTCATGGGACCAAGTCTTAGCGCCCCAAATCGGTGATGGCGAGCCTTTGACAAAGAATTCACACAACGACCATAGTGACCCATGACCCAGCAACACAGCTTCACCAGCTTTGATGGCCAGACCATCGCCTATCACACCCTCGGCGAAGGGCGACCAACCCTGCTGCTGCACGGTTTCATGGCCAGTACGCAGCTCAATTGGATTGGACCGGGCATTACCGCCAAGATCGCCGCCATGGGCCGCAAGGTCATTGCGCTGGATTTTCGCGGCCACGGAGCGAGCGCGCCCTTCAATGCCGAGGCTGATTTTCCGCCAGACGTGCTGTCGATGGATGTCGAGGCCCTGCTTGACCATCTGGGCCTGAGCGATGTGGATCTGGTCGGCTATTCAATGGGCGCGCGCACGGCCGTGCGCCTGCTGATCCGAGGCTTTCGGCCTGGCAAGCTGGTGATGGGCGGCATGGGCGATACAGGCGCGACCACCATCGGCAATCGCATGGCCTTTTTTGAAGACAGCCTGATCAATGGCGAGCAATCAGCAAACCCCGCCGCAGGAAAGCGGATGGCAGCGATGCTGGCCGCTCAGGGCCTATCGCCCCTGTCGATGCTCAAGGTCCTAAAGTCCCAACTGCCGGTCGATCCTGCAGCTCTCGGCACCATCCCAACGCCGATCCTGATCATCAACGGGGCGCAGGACGAGGATAATGGCTCGCCAGAGGCACTGGCCAAGCTGTTCCCACAGGCTGAGGCCAAGCGCGTCCAAGGCGAACATCTGACCGCCATCGGCGACCCCGCCCTCGGCGACCTGACCTGTGATTTTTTGGGAGCCGGTTAGGGCCTAGCGCCTGCCCTTACTGGCCCGACCCTATCGGAACGGCGGTTCGTCAAAGGCGCGCAGTTTGCGCGAGTGCAGGTGCGGCCCTTCGCGTCTCATCAGGTCAACGGCGGTGATGCCGATCTTCAGATGCTGGTTGATGGCCTGATCGTAGAAGAGGTTGGCCTGTCCAGGCAGCTTAAGCTCACCATGCAGGGGCTTGTCCGAGACGCACAGTAGAGTGCCATAGGGCACGCGGAACCGATAGCCCTGCGCGGCGATGGTCGCACTCTCCATATCGATGGCCACCGCCCGCGACTGGTTGAAGCGGTAGGCAGACTGCGAATAGCGCAGTTCCCAATTGCGGTCGTCCGTGGTCACCACCGTGCCCGTCCGCAGCCGCTTCTTGAGCGTGTCTCCAGTCTCACCCGTAACGATCTCGGCGGCGCGGTGCAGGGCCATCTGCACCTCCGCGATGGGCGGGATGGGGATTTCAGGGCCGAGGACATCGTCCAGAACGTGATCGTCACGCAGATAGGCGTGGGCCAGCACATAGTCGCCGATGGTCTGGCTAGAGCGCAGGCCGCCGCAATGGCCGATCATCAACCAGGCCTGAGGCCGCAGCACGGCCAGATGGTCGGTGATGGTCTTGGCGTTGGAGGGACCGACCCCAATATTGACCAGAGTGATCCCCCGGCCGCCGGGGGCCATCAGGTGGTAAGCCGGCATCTGATGCTTGCGCCATGACCCATTGGCCACCTCCGCTTCAGGGTCAGGCGTATCGGCCGTCACCAGAACCCCGCCCGCGCAGGACAGGGCCGTATAGGGTCCACCCGCCGCTAACTGCTCGCAGCCCCAGCGCACAAACTCGTCGACATAGCGGTTATAGTTGGTGAACAGGATGAACTGCTGAACATGCTCGGCGGGGGTGCCGGTATAGTGCTTGAGCCGGGCCAAGGAGAAATCAACCCGCAGGCCGTCAAACAGGGCCAGGGGCCGATCCTCTTCAGGGTCCATGACCCACAGACCATCGATCAATTCATCGCCAATATGGGACAGGTCCGTGGTCGGGAACCAACGGCCAAGATCGGCCGAGACCGCGCCATCGAGCGACAGCCCCTCCGCCCCGTCCAAGACATAGGGATAGGGGATCTCTTGCTGCGACAGGCCAACCTCGAGGGTGACGTCAAAATCCTGCTTGAGCAGGGTCAGTTGCTCAACCAGATAGTCGCGAAATAGGGCGGGCTTGGTGATGGTCGCCGCATAGACCCCGGGCGCTGAGAGTCGGGCAAAGGCCCGGTGCAGTCGCGGCTGCACCTCGCCGCCATGGATCAGGCGAAGTTCGGGATAGGTAAAGGCTCCCGAAGCCCGCAAGGCCGGGTCCGGCCTCTGGCCTGTTGTCAAATAGTCGCCAAGGGATGTGCGCAGGGCGCGCACCGATCTCTCATAAAGATCTTGCAGCTGGTCTACGATCGCCAGCGGATTTTGCGTGTCTGTCATGGCCATTCCTACCTGAAATGGCCATGATTGGGAAGTGGGGGTGGATGTATCCCCCTACTCCGCCGGAAGCACGTTTTCGGAGCGCTTGGACATGAGCCTGTCAAACTCACCCCAGACGCCTTCGGCCCCGTGCCATTGGCCCTTTGTCGCGGCCTTGGAATATTCGGTCGAGCGGGCCTCAAAGAAGTTGGCATGTTCGACGCCGGACAGCAGGACCTGCAGCCAAGGCAGCGGATTTTCCGTCACGCCATAGACTGTTGGCAGGTCCAGTTGGCGCAGGCGCCAGTCGGCAATGTAGCGGATATAGGTCTTGATATCCTTGGGTGTCATGCCTTCGACGTCACCGGCCTCAAAGGCCAGATCAATGAACTTATCTTCCAAGCTCACCACGTGCTTGCAGCAATCGATAATATCGTCAGCAACCGCCTTGGTCACCACGCCGGTCTCGGCATTGAAGGCGTGATAGAGCTGAACAATGCCTTCGCAGTGCAGGCTCTCGTCGCGCACGGACCAGGACACGATCTGGCCCATCCCCTTCATCTTGTTGAAGCGCGGGAAGTTCATCAGCATGGCAAAGGAGGCAAAGAGCTGGAGCCCCTCGGTAAAGCCGCCGAACATGGCCAAGGTCCGGGCAATATCGGCATCCGTGCCGACGCCGAACTGGCCCATATAGTCGTGCTTGGCCTTCATGGCCTCATATTCAAGGAAGGCCCCGAACTCGCTCTCGGGCATGCCGATGGTTTCGAGGAGCAGCGCATAGGCGGCAATATGGATGGTTTCCATATTGGCGAAGGACGACAGCATCATCTTCACTTCGGTGGGTTTAAACACCGTGCTGTAGCGTTCCATATAGTTGTCAGCGACTTCGATATCGGACTGGGTAAAGAACCGGAAGATCTGGGTCAGCAGATTGCGCTCGCCGTCATTGAGCTTGGTCGCCCAATCTTTGCAGTCCTCGCCCAAGGGCACCTCTTCAGGCATCCAATGGACCTGCTGCTGGCGCTTCCAGAAATCATAGGCCCAGGGATAGCGGAACGGCTTATAGGCCGCTGAGGGGGTCAAGAGACCCGGACGCGTGATCAGCCCAGGACGGATAAGCGAAGATTGAACGGTCATCAGGTCAGTCCCAAAAGCAAATCAACGAATCGATAGCAGAGCCAAGTCGAAGGTGACGTTAGCAGAGCTACACGCTCTATCTAGGGCATGATCGCGATCCGCCCACAAGATGTTGGAGGCGCTGTGGATAACAGAACCTTAACAGCCTCGGTGAAGCGACCAGAAAATCAGGCCTTCACCGCCTCGTGATCGCAGATCTAGGGGCGCGGATGGATCGACATTGAGAAGGCGACCATGGAATCCCCACCCATGCCAGCCCCGCGCACACCAAACTCATTCTTTACCTCGCGGTGGAGATAGCCCAGCGAAGCCTGCATGGAACCCTTGCGCCAACCAAACCCAGCCTGAGTATCGCCAATGATGGCCGCTGAAGGATCAACGGACCAGCCGCTGCGCCGCAGATCACCGGTCTGGCTGTCGCGGGTCATGTTCAGGCCCACAGCCCGGCCGCTGGCGGCGGCAAAGAGATACCAGCGCCCTTGATCACCATAGCGCGCGCCATCCACAGCATGGATGCCAAGGCCAGACGCAAACCGCTGGACAAATTCAGTTTCAAGATTGGAGCCGAACCGGACCATAGCTCCGGCCTCGGCAGACCCCCCGGCGTTGGACATGCCCAGACCGGCATGGGGCGACACATCCAGATCATAGGCCCCCGCCTTAAGGGTCAGGGCCGACGGCCAACCGCGCGTATAGGACAGATCAAAGGTCTTGGGATCAAGCTGTGCCCCCTCAAGGTCGCGGCCCATCGCCAGACCAGCTGGCAAACGCGCCACAGCCCCGATGGTCATGCGCAGACTATCAATTGTGCCCTTAGTGCGCCCATTGGGCGGGTCGAGCAGCACCTCTCCGGTGCGCCAAACCATTGGGCCTTCGGCGCTCACCTCGGTGTTGGGCACGAGGCGAACCGGGTCTAGCGGTGTACCCCGATAGGCGGGCATTTCGAACACCCCGCCCATCGCGCGAACAGGGTGATCATCCGCTCTGAAATGAGGGCTGGCCGAGAAATCATCGAGGGTTGCGCGTTGGAAGCCCGGAACCGGCACCGTGAAGGTTGGCCGTGCCATGTCCATCATCAGGAAGGACCGCTCCAAGACGCTGTGCGACGCAGGAGCCTTGGCCTTAGCGAGCTGAGGCTGAGCGGACGCGGCAAGGGGCGCAGCGGCGAGCGCGCACCCCATTCCTGCTATCACCCAGACCAAGGGCCGCATGGACCGTCCTCGCCAACCTGAAAACCCAAAATAGGGCCTTAGAAACCAATCATAGGACTCAGGTTCATGACAAGCCCGAAACCGACATGACCACCACCTATCATCGCACTCTATTTGATTTTCCTAAACAATGTCTGATCAACGTCAAAACGCCACCCGATCTTTCGAAAGGGTGGCGTTTGAATTACAGCCGTTGGCTCTGGGTTAGCCCATTCGACCTATTGGCAGGCGAGGCATTCCTCATAGTCGGTCTTGGGCGTTTCCATAGCTTCGACCGCGACATGGGTCTCACCACCAGCAAAGGCCGCGCGCTGTACCGACTTTGAGCGCAGGTAATAGAGCGACTTCACGCCGCGCTCCCACGCCGAATAGTGCAGCATGTGGAGGTCCCACTTGTCGACATCACCTGGGATGAAGACGTTCAGAGACTGTGACTGGCAGATCTCAGGTGTGCGGTCCGCCGCTAGCTCGATGATCCAGCGCTGATCCAACTCGAACGCGGTCTTGAAGATGTCCTTCTCGTCTTGGGTCAGCCAATCGAGATGCTGGACGGAGCCTTCATTCTCGAGGATCGAGCTCCAGACCTCTTCGGTATTGCGATCCTTGGCCGCCAGAACCTGCTCCAGATAGGGGTTCTTGACCGCGAACGAACCGGACAGGGTCTTGTGGGTATAGATATTGGCCGGGATCGGCTCGATGCCTGCTGAGGTACCACCGCAGATGATCGAGATCGACGCGGTCGGGGCAATGGCGATCTTGTGCGAGAACCGCTCCATGACGCCCTTTTCAGCAGCGTCAGGACAGGCACCGCGCTCTTCGGCCAGGACCCGCGAGGCCTTGTCCGATTCGCGGCGCAAATGCTTGAACAGCCGCATGTTCCACGACTTGGCCAGCGCGCTTTCGAACGGCACGTTCTGAGCCTGGAGGAACGAGTGGAAGCCCATCAGGCCCAGACCCACCGAACGCTCGCACTGGGCGGCATAGCGGGCCGGTTCCATGGCGGGCGGTGCCCGGTCGATAAAGTCTTGCAGCACATTGTCGAGGAAGCGGTAGACATCCTCGATGAAGGTCGGGTGATCGCGCCATTCCATGAACGACTCGGCATTGACCGACGACAGACAGCAAACGGCAGTGCGCTCCTGGCCCCGATGGTCCGGGCCGGTATGGAGCATAATTTCCGAACAGAGGTTCGACTGACGCACCTTAAGGCCCAGATCGCGCTGATGCTGCGGCATGGCGCGGTTTACCGTGTCGGAGAAGATCAGATAGGGCTCGCCCGTCTGGAGGCGGATCTCAAGGATCTTCTGCCACAGGCTGCGGCCATCCACATGCTTGACCACTTCGCCGGTCTTGGGCGAGCGCAGGCCAAAGGGCGTGCCGTCGCGCACCGATTCCATGAACTCGTCGCTGAGCGATATGCCGTGGTGCAGGTTCAAGGACTTGCGGTTGAAGTCCCCGGAAGGCTTGCGGATCTCGAGGAACTCTTCGATCTCGGGGTGATGAACATCAAGATAGACCGCCGCCGAGCCACGGCGCAGGGAGCCTTGGCTGATGGCCAAGGTCAGGCTGTCCATCACGCGGATGAAAGGGATGATGCCGGAGGTCTGGCCCTGGCCCTTGACCCGCTCGCCGATGGAGCGAACGCTACCCCAATAGGTGCCGATGCCGCCGCCATTGGCCGCCAGCCAGACATTCTCGTTCCAGGTGCCGACAATGCCTTCGAGGCTGTCAGACACCGAATTGAGGAAACAGCTGATCGGCAGGCCACGGTCGGCACCGCCATTGGATAGGACCGGCGTTGCGGGCATGAACCAAAGCTTGGAAATATAATCATAGATGCGTTGGGCATGGTCGGCATCATCAGCATAGGCCGTGGCCACGCGAGCGAACATGTCCTGATAGGACTCGCCGGGGAGCAGATAGCGGTCTTCCAACGTTGTCTTGCCGAAATCAGTCAGTAGGGCATCACGAGACCGATCGACCTCGACCTTACGCACCAATTGAAGCTGCGCGCGCTCACCTGGCCGCGTCGAATCAAAACGCGTTTCCCGTTGGCGCACTTGCGGCTTTACAGCTTCGTTTGCAGTCATGTTCTTGCCCATATCCCCAAAAGCGACCGGGACGAAAAGGTTCGCCGCCCCGTGAAGCCCCTACATCTAGTGGGCCGCAGCCCAGTAGCCCGTATATATGGGGCCATAGGGCTGCCCAACCGTCAATCGTCCGAATGGGGTCTCGGGCGAGTTTTTCGTTAAGAAACTGTTGATGACCGGGGACAGTAAGGCCCGTTGTTAAGACCCTATTAAGACCCGGCCGGGTGAGGCTCTGACTCAAGCCTGCCTGTCAATAGCGGAGAGGCTCGAACTCAACAAATATAGTTAAAATTATCGTCATTAGAGTCACGGTGAGTACGAACCGAATTGGCCACGAATCGCATCTCCGATTCGGTCATGACTGCTCCCCCTTAGCGCTTCCAGCCGAGTGATCGCATGCACAGTTCGAAGCGCGCAGATTGGCGTAACTTAACCGAGGTTTCATTGATAGAATCGCGGCCTAAAGCGTCGGCCATGGCATTGACCGCCCCGTAACGAGGATCCGAAAAGGAGTCCGCCTGGGTTCCCTGAGAGGATTTGGCCGTCACCTGACAGGTGCGCAAATCGACCTCTAGTTTTCGCGGATCATTCTGGGCCGTCACAGGGCTGGCGACCCAGTCTGCCTTGGCCAAACTCAACTGCGGATCGGCGCTACAGGCCACTAGGATCAACAGGCCAAAGAGCCCCAACCCTCGTAGGATCTGGCGGCCATGGGAACGGGCGCGATGGCGTTGAGACACGCGATAAACCATAGTTTCAACACGCATTTTAGTCACAACCTCAAAGCTTGACGCGCCTAGGCCCCATGATGTCCCATCGGCAAGGCCATATGGCCCCTTTTGTTCACCTTTCATCAATCCTATTTAGCGTCATCTCCGGCAAGGAAAAACGCCCTCTCTCACAGGGGCACGAGGAGTCGAGTGCGACATGGCAAATGGGCAATCCCGTCGGACCCAACCGGCCGGTGGCGGCGGACCGAAGGCTCGGCGCTCGCCACTGCAGGCTCTGGTCTATTGGGGGGCCGTCCTTGGTGTCTGGGGACTGATCTTCCTCACCGCCTTCTTCGCCATGTTCGCCACGGACCTGCCGGACACCTCCAAGATCTTTGAGGTTAAGCGTCAGCCTTCGATCTCCTATCTCGACCATTCGGGTGGATTGGTGGCGGTGCGCGGCACGCAATATGCCCCCCCGATCAATTTGAACGAGCTTCCGGCCTATGTGCCTGAGGCCTTCATCGCCATCGAAGACCGCCGCTTCTATTTCCACCCCGGTTTTGACCCGATCGGCATTGTTCGCACCGCCATCAACAATGCCCGCGCTGGGCGGATTGTTGGCGGAGCCTCGACCATTACCCAGCAGCTGGCGCGCAACCTGTTCTTGACCCCTGACCAGACCATTCGGCGCAAGGTGCAAGAGCTGATCCTCGCAGTTTGGCTCGAAATGAAGTTCAGCAAGAAAGAGATCCTCTCGCTCTATCTGAACCGGGTCTATTTCGGGGCCGGGGCCTATGGCATTGAGGCCGCCTCTCAGCGCTATTTCAACAAACCCGCGACCAAGCTTTCGGTCGGTGAAGCCGCCCTCTTGGCCGGACTGATGAAGGGGCCATCACGCTACAGCCCGCTCTCGGACAAGGCTCGAGCGGAACGCCGCGCCACGATCGTACTGGACGAGATGGTTGAGACTCACGCCATCACGCCTGAACAACGGGATCTGGCTTTTTCGACGCCCGTTAGAGTGTCCCCGACCCTTGCCAGCCAACGAGCGCAATATTTTGTCGATTGGATCGATGCGGAGGTCCGCTCCTTGGTTGGGCAACCGACCGAGGATCTGGTGGTCGAAACCACAATTGATCTGCCCGTTCAGGCCAGCGCAGAGCGCGCCATCCGTCAGATCGTGACCCGCGACATCACTGCGCGCGGCGTTCAACAGGCCGCCTTGGTGGCCATGGATGGCGAAGGCCGTATCCGCGCCTTTGTCGGCGGGGCAGACTATACTGAGAGCCAATATAATCGCGCTTCAGATTCGCGCCGTCAGGCGGGCTCGGCCTTTAAACCCTTCGTCTATCTGACCGCGATGGAGGTTGGCCGCACCCCTGAAGACAAGATGGTCGATGAACCGGTGACCATCGGTGATTGGGTTCCGCGCAACTATACCGGCAAATATCTCGGCGAAATCACCCTGAAAACAGCGCTGGCCCAGTCGGTCAATACGGTCGCCGCACGACTCGCCAATGAGGTTGGCACCAACAATGTCGCCGCCACGGCCAAGCGCCTTGGCATAGGCTCTCGCATCCAAACCGGCCCGTCCATCGCCTTGGGTGCCGTAGAGGTCAGCCCGCTGGAAATGGCCCAGGCCTATTCTCCCTTTGCCAATGGCGGATACTCGGTAAAGGGCTACGGGATCGAACGGATCCGAACCGCGGCAGGTAAGATCCTCTATGACCACAATGTCGCGCGGCCGAAACGGGTTCAGGTGATTGGCGGTCCCGCCCTGCCTGCAATGAACACCATGATGCGCGAGGTTCTGGTCTCTGGAACCGGAACCAGAGCCAGGATTGGTGGCTATGATCTGGCGGGCAAGACCGGCACAACCAGCGACTATCGTGATGCTTGGTTCGTTGGCTATACGGGCGGCTTTACGACGGCCGTTTGGGTTGGCCGCGATGACAATAGCCCGATGAAAAAGGTCACAGGCGGTGCCGCCCCGGCGGAAATCTGGCGCGATTTCATGACCGCAGCCCTGCCGCGTTTGAACGTCAAACCCATTCCAGGTGATGCTCAGGTGACAGAGGACCCCATCGGTGACCTGCTCGATAGCACCATCCCGCAGGCCGTCGTGCCCGAAGAAGGGGCACCGGATGCGGCCACAGCACCGGTTGCTGCTCCGGCATCCTCATCCCCGCCAGCTGCCGCTGCCAAACCGGTCGTGCCAGATGTCAGCAAGGCTGCGCCTGCACCTGTGCGGTAGGGCACTGCGCGCTATGACACTGCGCACTAGGTCACGCCCTAGCCTACAGCGTGAAGCTCGGCGCCATAGCGCCTGAGCCAAGCGCGGCTCTGACGCGGATCGCCAACCAGGGTCTGGACCCAAGCCCAGAACCTTGGACCGTGATTGGCTTCGAGCAGGTGGGCGCATTCATGGGCGGCGACATAGTCCATGACCTCATAGGGGGCCATGATCAGGCGCCAGCTATAGCGGATCTGGCCCACGGAGGCCGCCGCGCCAAAGCCGAAGCGCCGCGCAGGCTTACAAGAACCCCAGCGCCCTCGGGCATCCATGATGGTCACGGACGGCATGGGAGCCCCAAGGGCGGTGGCATGATAGGCTGTGCGCTCGGACAGAACCTCAAGCGCTCTCGCCCGCAGGGCCCGCACCACCGCACGGGCAAAACTCTCATCATCTTCACCGCCGCAGGTCAGGACCAATTCTTGACCCTCCTCATGCCAATGGGCACGGGCACGCGGGGTTCCAGCCGCTTCAAGACGGCAGGCTTGGCCCAAGATGGTGATCCTATAGCCCGGCGCGAGCGGCAGGGCAGACGGCAGGGCCTGAAGCTGCTGACTGATCCATTCAGCCCGCTGCTGGGCAAAGGCTACCGCACCGGGAAGATGTTTGAGACTGGGCGCAATGGCGACGATCTGGCGATTGGCCGCGTCCAACCTCAGACTGATCCGCTGGGACCGGCTGCTGACACGCAGCAGCACTGTCGCGCCCGCAACCTCAATGCGGTCACCATCGGCTAGGGCCGGTGATTTCGAACGAAACAGAGCCATAGGCGTTAGTTTAGCCGAGGAATCAGCGATTGAGCGAGGCCAAAGACGACCTCGCCGCAATCACCCCTTGAGCCTTTGAGCCCTAACCCGCCGCGAGCAGAGCCTCAGCCGCAATCGTCCCAGCCTCGACCTTGAGAATAAAGGCCCGGACCTCAGGATAGATATCCTCTTGGAACCGGCGACCATTGAACACGCCATAATGCCCGACGTCCGGATGGACATAGAGCGAACGCATATCGTCAGGGATGGCTGGACATAGGTCATGGGCCGCTTGGGTCTGACCCACACCTGAAATATCGTCCTTGGCACCTTCTACCGTCATCAGGCCAATATCGCTGATGGTTTGAGGCTTCACCAACCGCCCCCGATGGGTCAGCTCTCCCTTGGGCAGAGAATATTTCTGAAACACATGCTCGATGGTCTGCAGATAGAACTCTTCGGACAGGTCAAGCACCGACAGATATTCATTATAGAATTCAAGATGCTTTTCGGCGCTGTCACCGTCGCCCGCAACCAGGTGGTTGAAATAGTTCTGATGGGCCTCTTGGTGGCGTTCCTTATTCATCGACATGAAGCTGAACAGCTGAACAAAGCCCGGATAGACCCGGCGCATAGCCCCTGCATAGGGCAGAGGCACGGTATAGATCATGTTGGACTTGAACCAGGCAAAGGGACGATCCTCGGCCAATCTGTTGGTCACGGTTGGCGAGAGGCGCGCGTCGATGGGCGAGCCCATAAAGGTCATGCTGGCGGGACGGGAGGGATCGCCATCTTCTGCCATCAGAGCCGCTGCCGCCAAGACCGGGGGGCCTGGCTGACAGACCGCGACGACATGAGGCCGGGGCCCCAAGGTGCGCAACATGGTCTGGATGTGGTCGATATAGTCGTCAAAATCAAAACGACCTTCCTGCATGGGCACTTCGCGCGCATTGACCCAGTCGGTGATATAGACCTCGTGATCTTGCAGGAAGGTTTCGACCGTGCCACGCAACAGGGTGGCATAGTGGCCCGACAGGGGCGCAACGATCAGGACCGGCGGCTCAATCGTCTTGCGACCCGCCTTGCGCATATCTGACCCGTCCCTGGTAAAATGCAGCATCTTGCACCAAGGCGAAGACCATACCGTGGCGATCCGAACGCGTACGGCCGTACCGTTGATCTGAACCTTATCTATGCCCCACTCTGGCTTGCCATAGCGCCGGGTCACATTGGAAAAAAGGTCCGCCGCCGCGAACATCGTCCGGCCAAGCCGAGACTCCGACGCCGGATTGAGGGCTGAGCTCCAAAAATCTCGTGTCACCCGCGCTGCAGCCCGCATGGGGCCTGTCGCGTAATAGGCTGCTTCGTGAACCGAATAGAGCATGGAAACGCCCCCCATAAATCAACGCAACAAATATTGTGCGGCGCAGCATAACACGCAATGGGTAAGCGGAGTCTATATGGACTTTTACGCTAATTTTCCGTCGCCCTATCGGAATGGGGCCTAGGATCCAGTCTTCATCGCGTCCAAAATCTGGCGGGCATTCTCATCGGGGCTCAAACCATAGGCAAGGACGCGGCTGAACTGTCCGTCCGGATTCATTAAATAAACCATGGAGGTATGATTAACCAGATAGGCATCACCCGTGCCGTCCTTCTCAAAATAGGCGCGGTAGGCCTTAGCGGCATCCTTGACCTTATCAGGCGTGCCGGTCAGACCGATAATGCCCTTGGGAAAACCGGGACTGGCGAGATAGGCTTTTAATTTGGGTGGCGTGTCGCGCTCTGGATCGACGCTGATCAAGATAATCTGCAGGTCCTTGGCCTTTGGACCCAACTGATCGACCGCCGCACCGAGGGTCTGAAGGGTGGTCGGACAGATATCTGGACAATAGGTGAAGCCAAAGAAGACCGCGCTCCACTTGCCCTTCAAAATCCGTTGGTCGACCGGCTGTGAGTCCTGATCCACCAGCTTAAAGTCGCCGCCGATCTGCAAGGCCCCCTCAGCAGCCGGGGCCTGTGCCTTGGGCGCAGGGCCCTTAAGATAGACAAGAACGCCCAGCCCAATCGCCCCTGCGATACAGCATAGGATCACGGCCAACCGAAATTGCTTCATCGTCTTGTCCTTCGCGCGGAGCGGCGCGGCCATTATTCGCATGGGCCTTGGGCGTCCAAGACCTGATTTCCTTGCCAATATAGGTTATCAAGGCGCATGCCCAAGACCAAACCGCCACACCCGATGGATATGGACACGGCCGCCACCGGAACCCTTCTTGGTGGTGAGACAAACGACGGCCTTTGGCAGGGCCCCTTAGCGAGGGGGCGCTTGCGGCTACGAACCCTTCTGGTTCTGCGCTGGATGGGTATTGTTGGCCAAACGGTTGCGGTCCTGACCATCGCCTTGGGATTTGGCTTTTCCCTGCCCTTTTTGTGGTGCCTGAGCCTGATCGCGGCGAGCGCTTGGCTCAATGTCGTGCTGTCCTTGGGTCGACCGGGTCAGAAGTTCGCGCGAGGCTGGGAAGCGGCGGCTCAGTTGGGCTTTGATATTCTGCAGCTGGCCGCACTGCTCTATCTGACCGGCGGCATAACCAATCCCTTCTCGCTGCTGCTGATCGCCCCCGTCACCCTCGCCGCTGCGACCTTGCCCGGACGATTTGCCGTTGGGCTCGGCATGCTCGCGGTCACGGCGGCTGTCATTCTCAGCCTCTGGTCTCTTCCTCTGCCGTGGATCGCCGGAGAAGCGGTTCAACTGCCCCTGCTCTATCGCATCGGGATGGCCATCGCCACCCTGACCGGCATTGCCTTTACCGCCGGATATGCCTGGCAGGCCTCCGCCGAAGCAACGCGAATGGAGCTGGCCTTGAGCATCACCCAGACCGTTCTGGCCCGCGAACAGCGGCTCGCGGCCCTCGGTGGACTGGCAGCGGCTGCGGCTCATGAACTGGGCACACCTTTGGCGACTATATCGGTTGTAGCCAAGGAGATGGCCCGCGAGGCCCCAGAGGGTCACCTGCGCGAAGATGCCGAACTGCTGGTCTCTCAGGCTGCCCGATGCCGCGACATTCTTCTGCGCCTGACCCAAGAGCCTGAGACGGACGATATGGTGCACGGCCGCATGGCGCTGCAACAGTTTCTCGATGAGGTGATTGAGCCCTATCTACACGACACGGTTCACGTGATCGCCGTCATTAGCGGTGCGGAGGGCAGCGAAGCGCCCGAAATTCAACGCCTGCCAGAGGTCCTGCACGCCCTGACCTCTCTGGTCGAAAATGCCGTCGACTTCGCCCGCTCAGAGGTTCAGGTCATCGCCCGCTATGATGCCCGCACCTTGACCGTCGAGGTCATCGACGATGGCCTGGGCTTTGCCGCAGATGTGCTGCTTAAACTGGGCGAGCCCTATGTCACCAGTCGGCCGAGCGGCGAAGGGTCTCGCACCGGCCATCTGGGCATGGGCCTTGGCTTTTTCATCGCCAAGACCCTACTCGAGCGAACAGGCGCTAAGGTTTCCTTTGGCAATGCCCGCCAAGGCGGCGCGACCGTGTCGGCGCGCTGGCCACGAGAACGAATCGAAGCCGATTAGAGCTGGGCGAGGATGGCTGCGCCCATCTCTTCGGTGCTGAGCGTGCCGCCAAGATCCCGCGTCCGCGCGCCCTTATCCAGCGCGGCCTTGACCGCACCATAGAGCCGGTCAGCCAGATCGGGCCGCTCCAGCGACCAGCGCAGGGCCATCTCGAAGGACAGGATCGCGGCCACGGGATTGGCCACACCCTGTCCGGCAATGTCCGGGGCAGACCCATGGATCGGCTCATAGAGACCGGGCTTACCCGCCACGCCCAAGGCCGCTGAGGGCAAGAGCCCAATCGAGCCGGTCGCCATCGACGCCTGATCGGACAGGAGGTCGCCGAACAGATTGTCGGTCAAGATCACGTCAAACTGTTTGGGATTGCGCACCAACTGCATGGAACAGTTATCGGCCAGCATGTGGTTGAGTTTCACATCCGAGTACTCTCGGGCATGGATCTCGGTCACGACCTCGCGCCAGAACAGGCCGCTTTCCATGACATTGGACTTTTCGGCGCTGGTGACGCGGTTGTCACGGCTGCGGGCCAGCTCAAAGGCCACGCGGGCGATGCGCTCAATCTCGCTGGTCGTATAGACTTGGGTGTCAAAACCCCGGCGCTGGCCATCGGGCAGGGTCTCGATCCCGCGCGGTTGACCAAAATAGACGCCGCCGCACAGTTCGCGAACAATCATGATGTCCAGCCCAGCGACCACTTCGTGCTTCAAGGTCGAGGCGTCGGCCAAGGCATCGAAACAGATGGCCGGGCGCAGGTTGGCAAACACGTCCATGGATTTGCGAAGGCGCAGGAGGCCCGCCTCAGGCCGCACATCGCGCCCAACGCCCGCCCAGTTGGGACCCCCGACCGCGCCCATCAGCACAGCATCAGACGCCAAGGCCACGGCTTCCGCTTCGGCCGTCAGCGGCGTGCCGTGTAAGTCATAGCTGGCTCCCCCGAACGGGCGCTCGACGAGGCTCAGTTCCAAGCCACCCTTGGCCATTAGCGCAGCAACGACCTTGCGCACCTCGGCAATAACTTCAGGACCAATCCCGTCTCCGGGCAAAAGCAACAGGGTTTTCATGGGACGGCTTTCATCAGGATAGACAGCGGTCTTTAGACCAGATTGAGGAATTAGGCCGCGACCCAAGGCTGGGTCAGGCGGCGCTGGGCTTCGAAATCATCAATGCTGGTGACATGCTGCAGGGTCTCGCCAATGGCATCCAGCCCCTTGACCAGCTTTTCCTGACGGCCTGCGTCGAGATTGAAGCTAACCACCCGGCCTGACGGCAAGGTCACGGTCTTGGCTTCCAGATCGATGCTGAAGAGGTGATTACCACCGCGGGCCTCGTCCATCAGGCTGCGGACCTCGTCCTCGGGCAGGACGATGGGCAAGAGGCCATTGTTGAAGCAGTTATTATAGAAGATGTCGGCGAAGCTGGTGGAGATCACGCAGCGGATGCCGAAATCTAAAAGGGCCCAAGGCGCATGTTCGCGGCTTGATCCGCAGCCGAAATTGTCGCCCGCAATCAGCACGCCTGCGGAGGCATAGTCCGGCTGATTGAGCACAAAATCAGGCTTGGGCGAACCATCGGCCTCATAGCGCATGGCCGCGAACAGGCCCTTGCCCAGCCCCGTCCGCTCGACCGTCTTTAGATAGCGGGCCGGGATGATCTGGTCGGTATCGATATTGGCAATGTCCAGCGGCGCAGCGCGGGCATCAAGGCGTGTGAAGGGCTTCATGGCTTAGGCCACTCCATCAACAGGGGGAAGGTCGCGCACATCCACCATCCGGCCGGCAATAGCGGCGGCAGCGGCCATGGCCGGGCTCATCAGATGGGTGCGGCCACCGGGGCCTTGGCGGCCCTCGAAATTGCGGTTGGAGGTCGAGGCGCAGCGTTCACCCGGCACTAGCTTGTCGGGGTTCATGCCCAGGCACATGGAACAGCCCGGCTCGCGCCAATCAAATCCAGCGGCGATGAGGATCTGGTCCAGCCCCTCGGCCTCGGCCTGATCGCGCACAAGGCCCGAGCCCGGAACGACCATAGCACTGACGTGAGCGGCCACCTTGCGGCCCCGCGCCACATCGGCAGCGGCGCGCAGATCTTCGATGCGGCTATTGGTGCAGGAGCCGATAAAGACCCGGTCGATGCGGGCCTCGCTGATCGGCTGGCCACCGGTTAGGCCCATATAGTCCAGCGCCCGCTGAATCTGAGCGGCGCGGGCCGCATTGGGCGCATCGGCAGGGTCAGGCACATGGCCCGACACCGGCACAACATCTTCAGGACTGGTGCCCCAGGTGACAAGCGGGCTGAGGGCCGCCGTATCAATCCGGACCTCACGGTCAAACACCGCGTCAGGATCGCTATAGAGGCTCGACCAGTAGGTCATGGCTGCTTCCCACGCCGCGCCCTTGGGGGCGGCGGGGCGCCCGCGCATATAGTCAAAGGCCTTGGCGTCCGGGGCGATCAGACCCGCCTTGGCCCCGGCCTCGATGGTCATGTTGCAAAGGGTCATCCGGCCCTCCATCGACAGGGCCTCGATGGCTGGGCCAGCATATTCGATCACCGAGCCGGTACCGCCGCCGGTGCCGATCATACCGATCAGGGCGAGGGCAAAGTCCTTGGCCCCAACGCCGGGCGCAGGTTCGCCGTCAAACCAGACGCGCATATTCTTGGCCTTGCGCTGACGCAGGGTCTGGGTGGCGAGGACATGCTCGACCTCGGAGGTGCCAATACCATGGGCCAAGGCCCCGAAGGCACCATGAGTGGAGGTGTGGCTATCGCCGCAGACAATGGTCATGCCCGGCTGGCTGCGGCCCTGCTCGGGACCGACCACATGGACAATGCCGTTGCGCACATCGCCCATGGGGAAGAACTGGATCCCCGCCTCGGCGACATTGCGCTCCAAGGTCTGCAGTTGCAGACGCGCCTCTTCGTCAGCCACAGCCCCCGTGCCCGCCGCCTGATTGATGGTCGGCACATTATGGTCCGCGACCGCGAGGGTCCGGTCTGGCCGACGCACAGGACGCCCCGCCGCACGAAGGCCTGCAAAGGCCTGGGGCGTGGTCACCTCGTGGATCAGGTGCAGGTCAATATAGAGGATGGTCTCGCCGTTGGCGTCTTCCGCCACCCGGTGCGCATCCCAGATCTTGTCATAGAGGGTTTTGCCGGTCATCCCCGCGATTTAGGGGATTTCTGTTGTTATTGCCAGAGCCACGAGGGGTTTGGGGGCGGTTATCAGATAGCGTTTATCGCCACCTGATAAGGCCTTAAGTAACACAATTAGCATTATCGTCCTCTAACCGTAGCGGTTAGGAGAAAACACACCTGCCAATTCAAATGGCTTAAATACTTGAAAATTATCGGTAATTGGCCTTGAAAACTCTTCCGGATGAAAGTCTGCATAAATTTCAGCCAACCGAAGGGCATCAATAATATCTTTCGATAGGCTCAAATCCTCGTCAAGCATTTCAATGACGCGTTGCGTTAAGGCACCTTGGTGTTGGGTCATAGCGTATCCCTCAGATGACTATGAAAATAGTACGTCATGTTAAGACGATCAATGTGAGATGTTAACAAATCGTTATATAATCTCACTTTCTCCCGCAAATCCTTGTTATTAGAGTAATCATCAATATCAAGTCCAATCTGCTTTAATCTTGATATGTTTAGTGCGCGCCCATGAGACCGCCATCGTTTGTGGTCGGTTAGATCTCTAGCAATTTCCGTAGCCCTTATCTCTTTTTGTTCAGGAGTCACAATAGTTCCGACATCGTGTGTTCGATGGGTTACCCAATTTTTGAATTTGTATTCAACGAGCCAATTTTTTAATAAATCGATAGATAGATTTTTTGCTTGCTCAAACAGTGCAAGCTTACCCAGATCAATACCTTTAAGCAGTATGGCCTCTGCAGGAGACAGCGTCCCTTTTAATGTTAGCTCTTGCACTTTATCGAGGTAGCCAAGCGCTGGAAGATAAGCCGTCCCATCTGATGTAACGACTTGAGGGTCTATTGGTCCAAGTGCAGAAGAATAATCCATATAAATTTTATCGCCTGCCATACAAAATATTGTCCCCGCTGACATCGCCATGTCAGGAACTATAAAATTAATTACATCATAATGATTTCTTAATACATCAACCATTCTCTCAACAGTTTCAGCAGACCCGCCCGTTGTTCTCAAAACAATAGATACTGATCTATCATTTCTTTCAGAACATTCTGAAACTTCTTCAACAAAATTTCGGAATTCACGGAAAAGACCCGGGTGTATTGGCCCATGATAAAAAATGAGGTCGCTCCCTAATGCCTCCTCTAACTCCTCGGCACACTTATTGATAAATTTAACAATTGTTTGGTCGAGATCCGCTAAACTCATTTTCCAGCCACCTTGATCTATTTAGGGTTTAGAAAATATATAAGCGATTTAAGGCTATAGACAATCTTTCAAATTCCAACCTACCCACAAAGAAAAAGGCCCCAGCGTTGCCGCCGGAGCCTTTGAAGGTCGTTGCCGTCGAAGATCTTAGTCTTCGGTGGTGGCTGTCTTTGGCGCGCGAACGGTTTGACGTTCGGCGATGCGGGCGCTCTTGCCGCGACGATCGCGCAGGTAATAGAGCTTGGCGCGCCGGACAACGCCGCGACGCTTAACTTCGATGGATTCAATCATCGGCGATAGCAGGGGGAACACCCGTTCCACGCCTTCACCGAAGGAAATCTTGCGAACTGTGAAGTTCTCTTGGATGCCGCCGCCGGAGCGGGCGATGCAGACGCCCTCATAGGCTTGGACGCGCTCGCGCTCGCCTTCCTTAATGCGGACATTGACGCGCAGCGTATCGCCGGGCTGGAAGTGGGGGACGCCACGAAGGGCGAGTAGGCGCTGAGCTTCTTCGTGCTCCAGCGTTTGGATCATGTTCATCGGTCTATCTCCTGGGCTTAATCGCCCTTTGCCTGTTGTTTGGCGAGACGGGCAGCCCATAGGTCGGGCCGACGCTCGCGGGTCGTGTCTTCTCTCAGCTTTTGGCGCCATTGTCGGACCGCCGCGTGGTTGCCCGATAACAGCACCTCGGGGATGTCCAACCCTTCGAACCTCCGCGGTCTCGTATAGTGCGGATGTTCAAGGAGCCCGTCCTCGAAGCTTTCTTCCTCCAGCGATGCAGCCTGACCCAGAACCCCTGGAACCAGCCTGACGCAGGCCTCAATCGCGACCATGGCTGCAGCCTCACCACCGGCAAGGACCGCGTCACCGACGGCGACCTCTTCGAACCCTCGGGCATCAAGCACCCGCTGGTCCACCCCCTCGAACCGACCGCACAGGACAATAATGCCTGGAGCCGTCGCCCATTGTTTCACACGCGCCTGGGTCAGGGGCCGACCTCGTGCGCTCATGTACAAAAGCGGCCGTCCTGCCAGCTCAAGATTATCGAGCGCAGCAGCGATGACGTCCGCCTTCATGACCTGTCCCGGGCCGCCACCCGCAGGGGTATCGTCCAAGAAGCCGCGCTTATCTGCTGAAAATTGCCGAATGTCCACTGTTTCCAAGGACCAGAGGTTCTGTTCGCGCCAAGCGGTGCCGATAAGCGACACCCCAAGAGGCCCCGGAAAGGCCTCTGGAAACATGGTCAGAACAGAAACAGCGAAGGTCATGGGCACAGGCGATCCAAAGGCAAAGACATGCGCCTTATAGAGCCCCGCGCTACAATGCCCAAGTCGTACGACAGGTCTCGACCGCCCAACCCTTGGCCGACCGGCGCAAGAGACAGAACTGACCCTCTCCGACCGTGGGGTTGAAGGTGGGATCGAGCGTGAGGGCTCTAGGCCGTTCTAGCCCCACCTTACCGACCCCAACCACCGCCAAATCGCCTTTTGCGGAAATGACCGGCCGACCAATGAAGCTGTAGGACGACCCATAGGTCATGGCCGGTACCTCCTTAAATCCAAGCCTTTTCCAATTACACTTGATGGAGAAACTGTTGGACTGTTTGCGCAGGTTGGCATCATCCAGATCGTTCTGTTCCTCGTCGGTTAGGCTCGGAAATTTGAGGCTCATCAGGGGCCCGCCACGCTTTTTCACGTCGGTGCGCAGGCGTCGGAGCGACAGTCCCAAAGGCTTATGGGAGAGGGTTGCCGCGATGATGTCACATTCCGGCCCATTGGCGCGGCTTTCAACCAGCCCATAGGCCAGCGCCCCAGCAGCGAGGACATATTTCTCCTCACCACTCAGTTGCGACTTGGCCAAACCATAGGCTAGGCCAGCTGCCGGTGCTGCGCCGATACGATCAGACTGCCGGGCGACATTGCGCGCGACCCCACAGCCACTGATGGCCAAGACCACCATGCCCGTACCCATGATCCTAATGACATTCGACAGACGCATAACATTCCCAAAGGGCGATAGCCCCAATTCGTTAACCCGCTTCGACAGCTGAGACGATCAGTGCCTTGCGATGTCCTCGACGGGCCGCTATTGCCCGGCCATAATCAGATGAGCCAAACCTCTGGCCGCTGACCTCAGGACCCCTTCCAATGAGCACGCACGAAAATCTCAAAGAACTGCTTAATCTCGAAGCCATTGAGGTAAATCTTTTCCGAGGCTTTACCCACGATCAGCGGCAAAAGCGGATTTTCGGTGGTCAGGTGATCGCGCAGGCCCTGATGGCGGCCTATCGCACGGTCGAGGACCGTATCTGCCATTCGCTCCATTGCTATTTCATCCGGCCCGGCGATCCCAATGTGCCGATCCTGTTTCAGGTCGAGCGGGCCCGTGACGGCAAGAGCTTTGCCACGCGCCGGGTCGCCGCCATCCAGCATGGCGAGCAGATCTTTAATCTGGCCGCCTCGTTCCAGACGCCGGAAGATGGTTTCGAGCACCAACTGACCATGCCTGAGGCCCCCGCCCCCCTGACGGTTACCGACGACTATGAGGAGCGCAAGCGGCTCGCCGCCAACCTGCCTCCGCGCGCCGCCGCCGGTTTCCTGCGTCCCATGGCCATTCAGATGCGCTCGGTCGATCCCCAGTCCCTCAGCCACCCCAAGATCTTGCCCGGTCGCCAACAGGTCTGGATGAAGTCCACAGATCCGGTCGATGATGATGTGGCCTTCAATCAGGCGGTCTTGGCCTATGCCTCAGATATGAGCCTTCTGGGCACCTCGATGCGCCCGCACGGCATTGTCTGGACAACGCCGGGCTTCCAGAGCGCCAGCCTCGACCACGCCATCTGGTTCCATCGCCACAGCCGCTTTGACGGCTGGCACCTCTATGATCAGGACAGCCCCAATGCCCACGGCGCGCGCGGATTCATCCGAGGGGAGATCTATACCGAAGACGGCACCCTCGTCGCCTCCGTCGCCCAAGAGGGCCTGATCCGCTATCGCGCACCGGAGATGTGAACCCCCTCTCCCACCTTCCCTGAGCAGGCGGGGACCCAGACATGGGCCAACCAACGGTCCGTTCGAGACGGTTCTGGACCCCCGCCTTCGCGGGGGAGACGGGGGTTGGGGGTGAGGGCCCGGAGGTTCATCTCGAAATTTTTTGACACCCTAGATAGTCAACCCCACACTGGTGCCTTTGCAGGACGGGAGGGGAAAATGTTCTACGTCTACATCATGGCGTCAGGACGTAATGGCACCCTCTATATCGGCCAGACGGACAATCTTAATCGTCGGGTCTTTGAGCATCAGAGCGGGGCGGTCCCGGGGTTCACAGCGAAATACAAAACCAAGACCCTTGTCTGGTTCGAGGCCCATGATAGCCGCGAATCCGCGCTCACCACCGAACGTCGTATGAAGAGATGGAACCGAGATTGGAAATTGGCCCTGATTGAGATGGATAATCCCGATTGGGATGATCTGGCTTTGAGGCTTGAGGCCTAGCGCCCCGTTCCTCCTCTTCCACCTTCCCCGCGCAGGCGGGGACCCAGACAAGGGCCAACCGTCTGCCAGAGTTCCACAGGTCTGGACCCCCGCCTTCGCGGGGGAGACGGGGGTTAGGGTGTGAGGGAGACGAAAAGAGCCGGGCGGTCGGTCACCGCCCAACTGCCCCTATTCCTCCACAACCACCACCGGCACGCCCACAATCCGGCCGCCCGCAATGTCGATCTCGGGGACCAGTTCGCGGGTGAAGGGCAGGTACCAGCTATTGCCGCGGGCGGGCTGGACCTCGATCAGGTCGCCGGCCCCGAAGTTCTGGACGGCCTTGACCTTGCCGAGCACTAAACCTTCAGGCGAATCCACCCTCAAGCCGATTAGATCAGCCAGATAGAACTCGTCCTCATCGGTAGGAGGCAAAAGTTCGCGCGGGACGTAAAGCTCGGTGCCGCGCAGGCGGTCGGCCTGTTCTTTGGTCTCCACCTCCTTGGCGCGGCCAATGAGGCCGCCCTTGGTCGAACGACCCGAGATCATGGTCAGGCCCGGAGAGCCATCCTTACGGCGCAGGTCACGGTAATTGACCACGGACAGGGGCGCTTCGGTAAAGGTGGTCAATCGGATTTCGCCGCGCACGCCAAAGGCTCCAGCGACCCGGCCGACCAGGACGAGGCGGTTGTCTTGCGTCATGAAAATCCTTGGGAATAGAAAAACATCAGGCGCGATCTTCCTAGACCGCGCCTGACGACGTCAAGTAGGCGATTAGCCTTCGACCTATGCCTCTTCGGCGGGGGTCTCTTCCGCAGCGGCTTCTTCAGCAGGAGCCTCTTCTACGGCAGGGGCCGCGGCGGCCGCAGCAGCGGCTTCAGCGGCGGCAACGGCAGCGGCAGCGGCATCCGCCTTGGCGGCCTCTTCAGCTGCAGCGCGATCGGCGTCACGTTGGGCGCGCTCGGCGACGCGCTCTTGCGCCTTCTTGCCGGGCTTGGCCTTGTTTGGATTGTTGCCATGTTCCCACTTGACCAGACCTTCAGCGGCCAGGAAGCGCGCAACGCGATCAGAAGGCTGAGCGCCCTTGGCGAGCCAAGCGGTGATGCTTTCCAGCTTCAAGGTCACGCGCGAAGGATCGTCCTTCTTGAGCAGCGGGTTGTAGGTGCCCACCTTCTCGATGAAGCGGCCATCACGCGGGGCGTGGCTGTCGGCGATGATGATGGAATAGTAAGGGCGCTTCTTGGTGCCCCCACGGGTCAAACGGATACGCAGCATGGGTTAGTCCTTTCGAAGATCGTTATTTGATCAGGATTTAGGTTTGAACAGACCGCCTAAGCCAGGAAGGCCTGCCGGAGGTTTCGCAGCGCCGCCCAGCCCCGCGAGGGGAGACCCGGAAAGACCGGGCAAGGACGGAGAAGAGGGATCGGACGCGGCCATCTTGCCACCGCCCATAGATTTCATACGGTCCAGATCCGCACCGCCACCGCCACCGGGCAGGCCGGGGATCTTGGCCCCCATCATCTGGGCCATGCGGGCCATGCCCTTGCCGCCGTCACGGCTCATCATCTTGAAGGCATCAGCCATCTGACGATGTTGTTTGAGCAGGCGGTTGATCTCGGCCACGTCAACGCCCGAACCGGCGGCGATACGGCGTTTGCGCGAGGCGGCCAGAATGTCAGGTTTCTTGCGTTCCAGCGGGGTCATGGACGAGATGATCGCCAACTGACGGGCGATCGATTTGTCGTTCATATTGGCTTCGGCGATCTGTTGCTTGGCCTTCTGGACGCCCGGAAGCATGCCCATAATGCCCTGCATTCCGCCCATACGCTGCATTTGGCGCAGTTGATCGGCGAGATCTTCGAGATCGAACTGACCCTTGGCCAGACGGCGAGCCATCTTTTCGGCCTTGGCCTGATCCAGATCAGCCGCAGCCCGCTCGACCAAAGCGACAATATCGCCTTGGCCCAGAATCCGACCCGCAACACGGCGCGCATCAAAGACATCGAGGGCTTCAATCTTTTCGCCCGCGCCCATAAACTTGATCGGCAGGCCCGTGACTGCCCGCATCGACAGGGCCGCACCACCGCGCCCATCGCCATCGGCGCGGGTCAGGATTAGGCCCGTCAGGGGCAGACGCTCGTGGAAGGCCTTGGCGGTGCGCACCGCGTCCTGGCCAGTCAGGCTGTCGGCGACCAACAGGGTCTCGACCGGATTGGCAATGCGCGCGATCTCAGAGGCTTCGGCCATCATGGCCTCGTCCAAGGTCGTACGGCCCGCCGTATCGAGGATCAGAACATCATAGCCGCCCAGCTTGGCGGCGCTGAGCGCGCGCCGGGCAATATCCGGTGCGCTTTGCCCGGCCATGATGGGCAAGGTGTCGACGCCGGCCTGCTGACCCAAGAGAGCCAGCTGCTCCATCGCCGCCGGACGGCGCGTATCGAGCGAGGCCATCATGACCTTCTTGCGCTCGGTCTTGAGAATGCGCAGGGCCAGCTTGGCCGAGGTGGTGGTCTTACCCGACCCCTGAAGACCGGCCATCAGGATCACAGCCGGGGGATTGGCCGCCAGATCTAGCGGTGTCGGCTCTTCGCCGCCAAGGGTCTCGACCAGACCATCATAGACGATCTTGACGACCTGATCGGCGGGACGGACCGAGCGGATGACATCTTCGCCGGTGGCGCGAACCTTAGCCTTAGCGATAAAGTCCTTGACCACAGGCAAGGCAACATCGGCCTCGAGCAGGGCGACGCGAACCTCGCGCAGCGCCTCCTCGACATCCTTTTCAGACAGCACGCCCCGGCCCGAAAGCCGGTCAAATACCCCTGAAAGCCGATCTGTTAGTCCGTCGAACATGGTCCTACCGCATTGACCGGCAAACCCAGACCCACACTCCAAACGAAGATCGCCCCCGCGAGCGATCACGCCGACGGAGGGGTCTCGCCGCCCTCGTCCTTAGGTCCTAAGGGGTCGTGGCGGTGGAGGGCGCATCAGGGATGACACCGAGAAGGGGCAGTCCTTACGCCAAGGGGATGGCTGGGTCAAGGAAGGGTCGGGTAGGTGTCCCTACTTCACCAACCCCTCCGCCACCGGACGCGCCTGTCCGGGCTTGATAAAGGTCAGGGTGATGCGGCCGAGGTGGAGGCCGAACTTGCTCATGTCGGCGCGGTTGATGACGGCACCGTCTGCGAACTGGTGGCTCCAATCGTCGACATCGACAGCGATCTTGGTCTTACCGATGGGCAAGATCAGCTTGTACTGAATGCGCAGCGCATTGCCTTGGGTGGTGACGCGGGCGACGCCGTCAACGTCCCCGGCCCGGCCCTCATAGCGGCCCTCGCCGATCTTCTTGAAGGTCCAGACGCGGGTCTGGCGTTCGCCGTCGCTCCACAGGAAGGTCTCGTTGAGGGTCAAGGTGTCACCCGACTGGACGCCGTCGGCCACCACGGTAAAGGCCCGCTGCAGCTTGGTGTCCGGCCCTTCGAACAGGCCATAGGCATAGGTGCGGCCTTGGAAATAGTCTTCCAAGACAAATTTCGGCGTCGGCTGGCTATTGGTCTCAACGTCTAGAGTCGAGCAGCCGGTCAAGGCAAGGGCAGCGGCAAGGCCCGCGAGAGAGACGGCCGCGAATTTTGGCATCAGTTTGCGCATCGACTTGGCTCCAAGAGGGCTTTGATGACTTTACGCTGATCTCCTCCCTTTGGTTCACATTCTGCGAAGGACTCAGCGCTAGACCAATCCCAGATCGGCCAGATGCGGCATCAGGGCCTTTGGGTCTTGGAAATGGTGGGTGGAAAATCCCAGCGCCCTAGCGGCCTCGATATTGGCGCCGCTGTCGTCAATGAAGAGCAGTTGCTCTGGCGCAAGACCGCAGCGGCGACAGGTCAGGTGGTAGATATCGGCATGGGGCTTCACCATGCCCTCATCGCCCGAAATGATGATGTCGCGAAAGTGCCGAAAGGCGGGGTCCATGGCAAAGACGCCCGCGGCCTTTTCAGAGGGCATGTTGGTCAGGGCAAACAGGGGCACGCCCCGATCATTGAGAGCCTCGATGGCCGCGACCGATTCTGGGATACAGCCGTCAAACATCTCGTCCCAGCGCAATGACCAGGCGAGGATCGCATCCTTGTACTGGGGATATTGGGAAATGAGGGGCAGAGCATTTTCGGCCATAGACATGCCGAGGTCATGCTGAACGTGCCAGCCCATAGTACAGACCTCGGTCAAGAAACGCTCGCGCTCCACCGGGTCGGCAAAAATCTTTTGGTAAAGGCGCGCTGGGTCCCAGCGCACAATGACGTTGCCGACGTCAAAGAGGACGCCGACCAACGACATAGACGTCTTAGCCCTGCTTGGCTTTGAAGCGAGGATCGGTCTTGTTGATCACATAGACCCGGCCCTTGCGGCGCACGAGCTTGCAGTCGCGGTGACGCGTCTTCAACGACTTGAGCGAGCTTCTGACCTTCATAACGTCTTCTCGTTTGGCTCTCGAACGGTCCCTGCACAAGTATGGCGGGCCCTGTCCGGTGGATAAGGAGCGAGGTCTATAGGTTCGGCTTAGCCCTGAGTCAATCATCAGGAGCGGTTCGGTACCTCCAAGATGTATGAATTTCGACCGCGCAGGCTTGTCATTGCCAGACCCTAGCGCGCCGCTTTAGACAGGGGCCTATGGATCGGCGTCTTTTCATCCGCCTCTCAGGGGCCTCGATGGCTGTGGGCCTGCCTCAGACGGCGCGCGCGCAGGTACCGTCTGTTGGTCCCGATGGCGTGCCGGTTCCCGCTCGTCCCGCCTTGCCCGTGACCTCAGGCGATCCGATCTTCGACGCTTGGTCTACCGATTTCAAAAACCGCGCGGTCGCGGGCGGTTGGTCGTCAGACTTGCTGACACGGGAAATGGCCGGGTTGACGCCCGACCCACGGGTCTTGGGCCTTGATCGGCGTCAGCCAGAACTGTCCAAGCCCATTGGGGACTATATCCGAGGCGTGGTGGCAGATGATCGCATCGCCATGGGTCAGTCTCGGCGCTCCAGCCTGTCCTTTTTGCCCGCGATGGAAGAGCGCTTCGGCGTGCCCAGTCAGGTCCTGATTGCCATCTGGGGTGTGGAGACCGGATTTGGCGCGGTGATGGGTCAGTATGATGTCATTCGGTCCATGGCCACCTTGGCCGCGCAAGGTCGCAGGCGGGCTTGGGCTGAAGCCCAGCTCTTTGCTGCACTCAGGATGATCTCGACCGGGGAGGCAACGCGCGAGCAGTTGAAGGGGTCTTGGGCCGGGGCCTTGGGCCAGACCCAGTTTCTGCCGGAGACCTATGTCAGCACAGCCTTAGATTTTGATGGCGATGGGCGGAGTGACATCTGGGGCTCAACGGCCGATGCGCTGGCCTCTGCGGCCAACCTTCTGGTCAAGGGCGGATGGAAACCGGGCCAGCCTTGGGCGCGTGAAGTGCTCTTGCCACCGGGGTTCGATTTTGGGCTTTCGGAAGGCCCAAACCAGTCCCCCAATGTTTGGGCAGGCCTTGGCGTGCGGCCAGCCGATGGTTGGGGATGGGCCTTGGCCGACCAAGGCTTGGCCGCGAGCCTGATCTTGCCGGCTGGGGCCAAGGGACCCGCCTTCTTAATCTTTGCCAATCACATGGCCATTCGCAGCTACAACAATGCCATGGCCTACGCCCTGTCTGTGGGCCTGCTGGCGGATCGGATCGCAGGGGCAGCACCGCTGGTCACGCCTTGGCCGGTCGAGGTGCCGCTCAGCAGTGCGGATCGCTTTGGCGCGCAGATCGCGCTGGCACAGCTCGGCTATGATGTCGGCGAGGCCGATGGGGTGATTGGCCTTCGTACCCGCAAGGCCTTGCGGTCTTGGCAACGTTCCGTGGGCGTTCCGGCCGATGGCTATCTCACCCTTGAGGGCGTGCAGGCGCTTGTGGCCTCAGCCCTGATGTTGCCGTCCTAGCCGTCGGTGATGGTGGGGTCAGGCTCGGCCAAATCCTCGCCAACCGCCTTAAGGGTCGGGTTGCGGAAGGCGAAGCCCAAGAGCGCAATCAGGACCACCACATTAAACCCGTAGGGCAGCGGCCCTCCGAGTTCGTACAGCATGACACCAAATACCGGCGCGATAATGTAGCAGGCCCCGTTGACTGCGGTGATGGCCCCCGCCACCTCGCCCTGCTCGGTCTGATCAACAGCCAATGAAGATCCAGCGGTAAAGCCCGGACGACCAAAGCCATAGCCGAGGCTGGTCAAGGCAAAGGCCGTGACCACGGTGGCATAGTTGGGGGCGAAGGCCATCATCACATTGCCAAGGGCCGCTAAGCCTGCCCCCCAACGCATCAGTTGTCTGGGACCAATTCGCAGCATGCGGATCAGGCCCCACTGCGCCAAAAGACCTGCAACAGCACCGGCCATCATGGCCACGCCCGTATAGCCAGAGGCCTGAGCCGGAGACACACCCATCTTATCAATGATCAAGAAGCCAAGGGTTTGGCCATTAATGGCCTGAGCCGAACCGACCAAAAATCCATAGATAATGAACGGCATCATGCGCGGATCGCGCCAAAGGCCCGTCTTGCGCTTGAGCTTTGGCTCTAGGGCCTGAGCCTTCACCTTTTCAGCCCATGCTAACCGAGATTCTGGACCGTCATCGGGCAGGCCGATCTGCACAACAACCATCATAACAAAGGCCACCGTCGCAAAGGCAAACATAGGACCCGATAGGCCAACGATGGGCAGGACGAACAGGGGCGCAACGGCAGGACCTAAGATGGTGCCCAGCCCAAACGCCGAGGCCAGGGTGGCCAAGGCCCCCGTCCGCTCGAACCTTTCCGAACGGTCAGCGACATAGGCTTGGGCGGCAGGGTTGGACGCGGAACCGATCAGACCGAAAATCGCCCGGGTCATGGCGGCCCCCGCAAAGATCACCATTGGTAAGGCCAGCCTATTCAGGCCTGCCAGTACGACAAGGGCAAAGCCGAGCATAGAAACCCCGAATCCCGCGAGTCCGGTAACCACCATCTTCTTGCGGCCCACCCTATCGGACCTTTTCGCCCAAAAGGGTGCGGTCAGGGTCCAGAACAGAGCCGACATCGTGAAGATGGCCGCAATGAGCGTATCGCGAATGCCGATTTCTCTGCCGATGGCGGGCAGGACCGACTGCATCGAGGTGTTGCCCGCAGCGACGCTCATCAAGACGCAAAACAGGATGGTGAAGGATCGGCGGCGGGTCTGCTCAGGCGTAGAGGGCAAGCGACCAGCAAAACGGCGTAGAGGATCAAGGAGACGGCTCATGTGCCGTACCATAGACGTGGGATGCCCCCCCGCAAACGGTCTTGGATCAATTAAAGTTGGACCTGGTGACGCAGCACCACCTCAGCTGAGCATTCCGTCATTTGCGCAAACGCCAAATTAAGCATTTCAAGCCCATAAGATCGGATCAACGTTGGGATTATCAGACCATGTTTCAGATCATCGGCATCGTCGTTCTATTTGCTGCGGTGTTTGGCACCTACATCGTCACGGGTGGGAACATGGCTGTGATCATTGAGGCCACGCCCCACGAGATGGCCACCATTGGCGGTGCGGGCATTGCGGCCTTTCTGATCAGCAACAGCCTTTCGACCATCAAAGCGACCGGCAGTGGCTTAGCCAAGGCCGTGTCCGGCCCGAAATGGAAGGCTAGCGACTATACGGATCTATTGTCCCTGCTGTTTTTGCTGACCAAGACCATGAAGTCCAAGGGCGTGATTGCTTTGGAAAGCCATATCGAAAAGCCGGATGACAGCACGATCTTTTCCCGGTTTCCAAAGATCGTCAAAGATCATTTCGCCGTGGATTTCATCTGCGACACACTGCGTATGATGACGATGAACCTTGAAGACCCCCATCAGGTCGAAGATGCGATGGAAAAACAGCTGGAAAAGCACCATCACGAGGCGCTCGAGCCGTCACATGCTCTACAAAGTCTCGCTGATGCCCTTCCGGCGCTAGGGATCGTCGCGGCTGTGCTCGGCGTTATCAAGACCATGGGCTCGATCACAGAGCCGCCTGCTGTACTCGGCGCTATGATTGGTAGTGCTCTGGTCGGAACCTTCCTTGGGGTGTTCCTTGCCTATGGGCTTGTCGGACCTTTCGCATCGCGACTCAAAGCGGTGATCGACGAGGAGGGTGCCTTTTATAAGATCATCCAAGCCGTCCTCGTCGCTCATCTGCACGGCAATGCGGCACAAATCTCGGTCGAAATTGGTCGCGGAAACGTCCCCAGCGATCATCAGCCGAGCTTTTTGGAGATGGAAGAGGCCCTCGGTGCCATTCCAAATGTGTGATTTTCCGGGATATGGTGGCTTTTTAGCATCGTAAGTTGGTTTTTGGAGCAGATCACGCTTGCGTGTTTTGCATATGACGGCATATTCATGGGTGGCGGACCAATCGAATCCTTGCCTAATGATCCAATCTCGGGTTATTGGGGCCTAAGGCGCGATTGCAACTGTCGCGCTACAACCTCCTAAGGGGACCAGGCATATGACCTCCGAAGTTCTTCGCAAACTGCTCGTCGCCGGCGCTGCCGTCGCTGCTCTCAC
>JBEGNZ010000025.1:0-40855 GCA_041182245.1 Pseudomonadota bacterium
GCCGCCAAGTCCCCCGCCTCCCCCTCCGCCAGTTCCCTTAGGATCTCTAGAGCGGTTTAGGCCGGTCTTTGCAGCAAACTCGCCATCAGAGCAGGGCTCTAACGCTGGTTCCGGGCGTGCTCCGTTCTCAGCGCGCTACCGTCAAGCGGCCTTACAGTGCGTAAATTCCGTCTATTCCGGACTTGTTTCGTGCACCCAAAGCCCTGCACTTCACGCTAACGGGACGCTTAACGCCTACTTCAACCGCCCTCGCGACTGTTCATCAACACGGGACGCGAGCAACCGTCCCATTCGTACCTCGACCCTGCCCGCTTGTCTGTCCGATCCAAATGAATATGACTATCTCAACGCGGGGGGGTCAGTCTGTAGTTGGCAGAGTGATGCCTTTCCCAACTATCTGAACACCGGGCAAACAACTCCCGCATGGACGCGGGCTGTGCCCATATCTGGTCCGAACCTCAACTGCCCCGTCTCGATCCTACCCCTTTCAGGTAACCGCAAACAGGTACTGGACAAGCTGGACGAGATGTATCCGGTACCCGGCGGTACTCAAGCCGATGTCGGATTGCTTTGGGGATTGAGAATCCTCTCTCCGAGCTCCTATTGGAAGCGGTTCTGGGGTGTGACCGACCAACAGGCTCCGGCTCCGTTTAGGTCGAGCCAAGCCCACAAGATCGCCATCATCTTGACCGACGGGAAAAATGAAGCGCCGACGCAGTATGAAGGATATTATGGATGCACCAACTCGGGACGGTCTGCTGCCGGAAACTGTTGGCGATCACCGAACCTCGGGATTCTGAATAATATCGCTGCCGATAATATGACCCTGTCCGCTTGCAAGGTCCTGCGCGAGGCATACGGCATAGATCTCTATTTTATTCTGGTCGATGTGTCAGATCCCGCAGCCATGAGTTTGGCGAGCGCCTGTGCTCCAGAACCAGACCATGCTATTTCGACAAGCAGCGGGGGCCTAAGTGATGTGTTCAACAACCTGGTTGCACGCAATCTGCATCTGACCCGATAGGATGTGGTGTGAGCTATGGCTTATATTCCAGACAAAATCTTGTATTAGGACCACACCTTCCGCCCCATTGTCGGTTCAATGTCTGTTGGACCCATCATCCTAGGATCAAAAGCCATGGTTAAGGACCTTATCGAAAAGAATCGCGCATGGTCCTTGGCTAAGACGGAGGTCGATCCGAACTTTTTTAAACGGCTTGCGGCTCAGCAGTCCCCTGAGTTTCTATGGATCGGATGCTCTGACAGTCGGGTCCCCGCCAATGAGATCGTTGGGCTCGACCCGGGTGAACTTTTTGTCCACCGAAATGTTGCTAACTTGGCTCCGCCTCAGGATGCCAACTACCTTTCCGTGCTCCAGTACGCCGTTGAGGTTCTAAAGGTTAAGCATATCATGGTGGTCGGTCACTATGGCTGCGGCGGTGTTCAAGCTGCGGTTGACGGGCAACGCCACGGGTTGATCGATCATTGGCTCCATCCCATCCGCGAAGTTTTCGACGAGAACCGTCGAGAGTTGGAGGGCCTAGAGGATGGCGCGCCACGGATGGACCGTCTATGCGAGTTGAACGTCATGCGACAGGTGCGCAACGTGGCTTCCGACGTCTTTGTGCAGGACGCGTGGCTTCGTGACCAGAAGATTGCGGTTCACGGATGGGTATACTCGCTCAAGAACGGCTTGATTACAGATTTAGGTGCCACAGTCCGATGCCTTGATGATTATAAGCTTATGGTCGGCCGCGCCTGAACAGCGACCAGTTTGAGGGTTTTGATTGTGCTTTCGGTGTGCCTTTGGCGGGGTATCCTCACTAAAGGGACCGTTGAGCATTTATTTTAGGCCATATTTGCCATCAAATCCGACTCGTTCTAGGCCTCGCGCACTGAGCCCCCTCCAATCGGCCCAGTTTCGCCCCGGACGGCCCCCAATGGACTCGAGCTTAAGGTTCAGAAGGATTTGGGCCCATTGGTCTGTGGGCCTCAGAGAATCGCGTTATTAGCTTTATGGATATCTATGGGATATCGGGCGCTACCAAATCGCAATCTTACCAATATCCGATGATAGGCAAAGATATCTTACGATATACCCTTGCTTCCTCGAGATAATTAATAGATAATTATGAAATAGCGCTAGCAATCCAATAGGTATCGAATGATATCTCTAGGATATCTTAAGATAGCGGCAATCTAGACCGACGGGGCAAGGGCCAGACACAATGCCGGTAATCTCATTTGTTAGTCCCAAGGGCGGGGTGGGTAAGACAACGTCCGCGGTTCTGCTTGGCGGCGTACTGGCGGACATGGGCGCGCCTGTAACCATGATCGACGCGGACCCCAACCAGCCCGTCTCATCTTGGGCTAAGCTCCCGGGGCGACCCGAAAACCTGCGGGTCATCAGGGACGTGACGCAAGACACGGTCATTGATGTTATAGAAGAAGAAGCCCAACGCTCGACCTTTGTCATTTGCGACCTTGAGGGCACGGCCTCGCTAACTGTTTCCTATGCGGTGTCACGCTCTGATTTGGTGTTGATCCCACTTCAGGGATCTCATCTAGACGCCGCTCAGGCAGCGCGCGCGGTCAAGCTCGTGAGATCAACAGAAAAGGCGATCGGCCGTAGCGTGCCCTTCGCCCTGTTCTTCAACCGGGTCAGTACGGCCATTCAGCCGAGAACCTTCCGCCATATCCGAGATGAGTTTGAAGCCGCCGGCCTTCCCGTCTTGGCCTGCACCCTCCAAGAACGTGAAGCCTTCCGGGCCATATTCTCATTTGGCGGCACGGTCGGTGGATTGACATCGGCACAAGCGTCCAACTTACCGGCCGCCTTAGCCAATGTCAGTGATTTCGCTAGGGCCGTCACAAACCGTCTACGTCCGACCATCGCAACAGCCCAGAAGGCATAAACCATGGCTGAGCAGACCCCTGCCCCCGTAAAAACCCGTGTCGCGCTGGATCTCAATGATGATAGCGATCTAGACATCGATCTCAGCGGATTTGCCCCGCGTCCAGCCACAGCGCCCCAAGCGCCCACGCCCTCAGACGCTCTCAGACAGGCCTCAGAGCGCCAAGGGTTCCACGCCCGGCCTGAGGCCCCAGTCAAGGAACCAGCGCGTCCCAAGCTCGTAAAGACGAAACCGACACCGGTTGAACCGGTTCTACGTCGCCGGATAAGGCCCAAGACGGGACGTGTTCACCAGTTGAACGTTAAACTGACCCGCGAGACGATCGAATATGTCTATGACCTTGCCGACACACGCGGATGGATTGTGGCTGAAGTCATCGAACGTGCCCTAGAGCTCTTGAAAGCAACGCCGGAGGGCAAGGCCAAACGGTTGCGTGAGCGTCCTTGATACCTGCACTCCGCCGATTGGGCGCGCGCTTTTATGGCGCGCCCGGACGGAGGGGGAGGGCGTTAAACTGGTTATTTGAATCTGTTAAAACGTTAACAGGACGAAAAGGTCTATTAAAACAAAAGGTAAGGCCTACTTTTCGTCGGTGATACCCCGTGTCTGCGTCGGTGATACCCCGCTCTCAGCGTCGGCAATCCCCCTTATAGCCGTCGGTGATACCCCGAATAACGGCCACCCCTTAATCTCCAAAGTCTCAAAGGGCAGGGCACTACAGCGTCTAAGGCAGGCTCCATAATGATTCTGACCGGGGTCTGCGAGACAGACCCAAGGAGCGATCCGCATGAAATTTCTCGTGATTCGCGAATCAACCCGACACCGTTCCCGAAACCCCTAAGCGCCCGTCGCCATTACCCCTAAACTGGTGTCGGCGATCCCCCTAATAGGGGCGTCCTCGAAACCCCTAATTGCGTGTCGCCAATACCCCTAAAGCGCCGTCTTCAATACCCCTAATCAGGAGCTAATCGAAATCTAACCCTCAATGAGGTCGTCATCGTCATCAAAGAGGGCGAAAGAAAAAGATCCTTCAGGTTCGGCACCGCCGACGCCCGGCTTCACCTTGAACTTCGGGGTAACAATCGCCAGTACACGGTCATTGCGAAGACCCTTGAGGGTATAGCCCTCGGCCTTCATGCCCTTCTCCATCTCTCCCGATGGATCACGTGCGAGGCCGTAGCGATAGTCCGGCAGATTGTCTCGCGCGATGATGTCCTTCAGTTCCGCCTTGAACTTGCGCAATTCGCCCGACACCCCGACCTTCTCGGCCAAACGCGGAAGACTGATCGACCAACTGGCCTGATCACCGCAATGCTTACGGGCCAATTCATAGAGACGTCGCTCGATGCCACCGGTAAGCTGAAAATAGTCACGGTTGACGGTGAGAACACGCCGTTCCTTCGTGATTGCGCGGAACGTCCAGTCGTTAAGAGTGACTTCGACCGCCTTCATGCGGCGTTTACCACCAGGCTTCTCGACCTCAACAACCCGAAAATTATCTATCCAACCAAAACCGCGCCGTTCGCGGACCTCAGCGGCTGAAATGGAGGTTTTAACCGTCGTGCCGCGAAGCCGCTCAAGGGCATCGAGAAAGGCGTCATAGGCCTTAGCCCCCACCTGACCAGGCTTTGCCCGCCGCGTAACGATTAAAAAGTCATGGGCTGGAAAGCGGACCGTTCGACTTACCGGTTCTCCGCGTTCCATCCGCTCATTAATCAGGGAGGTGAGATAGATCAGGACATCCCGATCCCAGACGGTGGCAACGCCCTTATGGCTCGGCGCGACTTCTATGCTGACACGGCTATCGCTATAGACGATCGGTTCCATCCGTGGCCGTTTGGCCAGCGAAAAAAACGGAAACTCAAGCAGCGCTCGATCTTCCTTGATCGGAGCGTCCACTAGAGCATCAAGGAAGAAGTCAACCTGACCCTTCACGGGCATCCTTTCGCGAATCGGCGACGATAGCGTCTGCAATACCCCTATTGGATCCTGAGTCGGTTTGCGAGTCTCGTATGGCATGGCGCTGATGGGACAAAGTTCAGGAGGCCGCACCTCTACACCTGGAAGCAAGTACGATTGGTGCCCCTGCGCCTACCGCGCAAGGATCGTCCACACGCGCACTCTGGCCGCCCTCTGCGGTTGGAACGAATTTGCGCAATATCCAGTCCCAGATTGCTTAATGAAGCTGTATCGTGGTGCAGTTGTTTGGGACAACCCAAGTCCTATCGTCGAAAGTGCGTTTGTCATGACCCAAATATCCGGTCCGCAGCCCAATCCTCAACTCCCTGAATGGCCTGACTATGGCCTGATAGAGGATATGCGTGGGCCGCTGTTTGCGGCCTTGGATAAAGGGCAGGTCGTTGTGCTCGCAACGCTTTTTCGCGTTGAAGGGGGCGGTCCACGCCCTGAAGGCACCCAAATGCTCTTCACCTTGCCGTCCAATGGTCCATTAGAGGTTCACGGCTTCATGTCGGGCGGCTGTGTCGAGGCTGATGTCGCGCGTCACGCCATGGCCGTCATGGACTCAGGTGCGCCGATGAGGCTGGTCTATGGACCGTCTAGCCCTTGGCCCGATATTCGGCTGCTTTGCGGTGCCGAAATTGAAATTCTTCTGGAACGGATTGCGCCCGGTGATGAAGCTGCTCGTGGTCTGAAACAAGCCTATGACCGCCGTGAGTGTGGCGTTTGGGTAAGCGATGGGATAACTCGCCGCTTTGATCTCGAACAAACACAGCGCGAGTGCCACTGGACGTCGGAACCTTTTTCGTTGGCCCGATCCTTTGACCCCACTCCAAGATTGATCGTGGTCGGCTCTGACCCTACGGCCATGGCCATTGCTAGCCTTGGCGTAACGGCCGGGTTTCAGACCTGGTTGAACCGTCCAAAAGGGCCAGTTTCTGCGCCGCCGGTCCCTTGTTTGGGCTATTTGCGCCAAGACCCCCAGAGTGCGTTAAACCAAGTTGGATTGGACCCTTGGACCTATGTCGCAATAGCCAGTCACGACGCAGACACTGACCATCCGGCCGTCGTTACGGCCCTGATGTCATCGGCTGCCTATGTTGGTCTGTTGGGCGCGCGGCGCAGATTACCAGAACGTCTGTCGGCCCTTAAGGCCGCTGGGGTTTCAGACGACGCGATTGCGCGGCTTCATGCCCCGATTGGCATGGACCTTGGGGGCAAGGCACCTTGGGAGGTGGCGATCAGTGTGCTCGGCGAACTGATCCAGACGCGCCGGATGCCAAAGACTTCAAAGCCGGTTTAACCGTAAGATCTGTACCCGTGATCCGGTCTCGAGCCCGCCGCATTGCGCCGGTTGGCAAATCAAGGCATCGGCCTGTGCAAAGACACTGATCAGTGACGAATCCTGATCACGGAAGGGGGTGGCGACCGTCATCCCAAGTCGATTTTGGAGTTTGGCTCTCATCCAATGCTCACGTGGACCATTTGAGGGCAGGGGGGTTGCAAGCTGAGCCTGCTCCATGGCTGGCCCCGGCTCCAGCCCCAGCATGGCATTGACCAAGGGTCTTAGGAAAAGCTCGGCGCACACTAGGGCAGAAGCAGGATTGCCCGGAAGACCTAAAACAAGCCGGCCGTCCCCTAGAGTTCCAAACCAGGTCGGCTTTCCCGGGCGCAGGGCTATGGTCTCGACCGAAAGTTCCAATCCAAGCTTTGCCATAGCGGGCTTGACCAGATCATGATCACCCACCGAAGCGCCGCCTAGGGTGACGATCAGATCGACATCAAGATCACGAACCGACGCTGCGATCGCTTCAGCATCATCGGCGGCGGAATGGAGGCGAATGGCTTTCGCGCCCCAACTATCCAAGAGGGCGCAGACCGCCGGGCTACCTGAATTATATATCTGGTCTAGGCTGGGGTTCTGACCCGGCTCGACCAACTCGTCGCCGGTGGATAAAACCGCCACGCGGGGCCTTTGAATAACCCGCAAAGATGAAGCGCCTGCCGATGCAGCCAAAGATAGCCGCCATGCATCAAGCCTGGCGCCTGCCTCCAGAAGGAGAGTGCCCGCTTTAAAGTCGCCGCCTTGCGGACGGATGTTTGCACCCTGTCCAATCAGCGGCCCAAGGAGCGCTAGATCCCCGTCGCGCTGCACATTTTCTTGTATAACCACATGGTCGCAATGGCTTGGAACCGGCGCCCCGGTAAAGATGCGCACGGTCTCACCGGGCAAGACCGCGCCCGTAAAGGCCATCCCCGCGGCGCTCTCCCCAATGACTTGAAGCTTGGCCGGGTGTTCAAGGGCGTCAGCGGCCCGAAGCGCATAGCCGTCCATGGCCGAAGCGCGAAAAGGCGGTTGATCACGCTGCGCCACAACCGGCTCTGCCAAAACGCGGCCATAGGCCTGATCCGGACTCACCGTTTCCGGAACCATGATGCTGGCCTTGGCCAATATCCGTTGGCGCGCCTCTTGAGCCGTAAGGTTTTTCATCAAGAAGCCTCGCCTGGTGCCCGCTGGAAATCTCCAGAGGCACCGCCGGACTTGCTGATCAACCGAACATCTTCGATGGTCATGGCCTTATCGGCGGCCTTCAGCATATCATAGAGCGTCAGACAGGAGACTGAAACGGCAGTAAGCGCCTCCATCTCCACCCCCGTTGGCCCCGTAGTCCGCACACGGGCCACAACCCCCAATCCAATGCCGGGAATCTCGCTCACCTCAACGATGACCTTTGATAGGGCCAAGGGGTGACAGAGGGGGATCAGATCGGCGGTTCGCTTTGCCGCCATTACGCCCGCCAGCTCTGCGGTCGCCATCACTTCGCCCTTGGGGCCTCCGCCAGCTAAGGCCAGTGCCAAGGTTTGAGGGGCCATGCGAATGCGCCCCTCAGCCACAGCCTCGCGCAGGGTCTGGGCCTTTTGCGAGACATCAACCATCCGCGCGCGGCCATTGGCATCTATGTGGGTGAGGGATTGGGCGGGCGTGTCAGCCATCGGATTAGCGCTCATTCAATCGCGGCATCAATTCAACCAAATTGCAGGGCTTGTGACGGCTATCGAGTTGAGCGGCGATAACCTTGTCCCATCCATCCTTGACCGCGCCATTGGAGCCCGGAAGGCAAAAGACAAAGACGCCTCCCACGATCCCCGCCAAGGCCCGACTTTGCAAGGTCGAGAGGCCAACGGTCTGGGTGCTGACCATGTGAAAAACGACCGAAAACCCTTCGATCCGCTTGTCAAACAGCGGCTCAATCGCTTCAGGCGTCACGTCGCGGCCTGTCAGGCCGGTGCCGCCGGTCGAGACAATCGCATCGACCTCGCCAGAGGCGACCCAAGCCAAAACCTTGGCGCGGATGGCGCTTCGATCATCAGGCACCAGGGCGCGGCCCGCCAGCACGTGACCCGCATCCGTCACGCGGCTCGCCAACAGATCGCCCGAGCTATCGCTTTCCTCGTCGCGGGTATCAGAGACGGTGAGCACGGCCACGCGCACGGGAACCTTGGCCAAGGTTTCATCAATGCGGCCACCAAAGCCAGCGGGGAGGGTGGTCATAGCTGTAACATCCTTACTTAGGTGTTTGGTCACGGGTCCAACGCGTTAGGTCTTGATAATCGGCTTGGCGCGGCTCGATCCAGCGTGCGCCGTCCGGCCCGTGCTCTTTTTTCCAAAAGGGCGCGCGGCTTTTCAAATGGTCCATCAAAAAATCAGCGCCTTCGAAGGCTTGACGACGATGGGCAGCGGCGGTCGCAACAAAGACGATAGCCTCACCGGGCAGGATCGAACCGACGCGGTGAATGACCCTGACACCGCTGAGGCTGAAGCGGGCCCGGGCCTCTTCGACGAGGGCCTCAATCCAAGGCTCGGTAAAGCCGAGATAGGCTTCGAGCTCGAGCATCTGGGTCTTGCCGTTATCCATTCGTGCAATACCGGTGAAGCTCACCACGCCGCCCGCATCGGGCAGGGTTTGCGTAAAGGTGCTTAACGCCGCCCCCGCGTCAAAGACTTCAGTCTGGACCGTGACCGACATTATCCGCCGCTCATCGGGGGCAGGAACGCGACCTCGGTTTGGGCCGATAGGCTGACATTGCCACGAACCAGAGCCTTATCGACGGCAAACTGAACGCCAGGACCGCTGATGGCTTCAGCGAGATCGGGATAGAGGCGGGCGATGTCAGAGCGAAGGCCGGTTAGGTCACTAACGCCTTCAAAAATCTGCTCTCGCCATCCGGCGAGATCTCTCAGCGCACCAAATAGAAGGACCCGGGCCATCGCCTAGCCCCCGGTCCGAGACATGTGGCGCGCCAAGGTGGGGGCAGAGCCCTCGCTAATTTGGAAATCATGGCCCTCTGGTTTGCCCGCGATGGCCAGCCTTATGGCCTGTTCTAAGCCGGAAAGACCTTTCGGGCCGCGCAGCACCGCGCGAAGGTCCATTTCATCCTCATGGCCAAGACAGGTGTGCAGAACTCCCGTGCAGGTCAGCCGAACGCGGTTACAGGCTTCGCAAAAGGTATGGGTCATGGGGGTGATAAGGCCCAGTCGGCCACCAGTCTCTTCGACCCGAACATAGCGCGCCGGTCCACCGGTCTGCAGCGGAATATCGGTCAGGGTCCAAAAGGAGGACAGGGTTTCACGAACAGTGGCCAGCGACAGGAACTGCGAGGTCCGGTCCTCACCCGTATCGCCCAGCGGCATGGTCTCGATAAGGGTCAGGTCATAGCCCCGGCCATGGGCCCATGAGATCATCTCGGGAATCTCGTCTTCGTTGGTGTCCTTTAGGGCCACAACATTGATCTTAACGGCTAGGCCTGCGTCATCGGCCGCGTCAAGGCCGGCCATGACCTGAGCCAGATCCCCGCCCCGCGTCAGACTCTTAAAGAGGGCTGGGTCGAGGGTGTCTAAGGAAACATTGATCCGCTTCACACCAAACCGGACCAGATCTTTAGCAAACTGAGCTAGACGCGTGCCGTTGGTGGTGAGGGTCAACTCTTCTAGAGCGCCGCTTTTGAGATGCCGAGAGAGGTTCTCCACCAGACCCATAAAGCCCTTGCGGACGAGGGGCTCGCCACCCGTCAGTCGAAGCTTTTTGACCCCAAGTTTAACGAAGGTCGACGCAATCTGATCCAGTTCCTCAAGGGTCAGAACCGCGGCTTTCGGCAAGAAAACCATATGCTCGGCCATGCAATAGACACAGCGAAGATCACAGCGATCGGTAACGGACACGCGCAAATAGCGCACCGTCCGGCCAAACCCGTCGATCAGGGTCGGGCCGATTGCGGCGGGCTTGGAGTGGTGCGCGACATCAAAGGGGGTCATGATAGGCTCAACATAGGCTGTCTTTGCTCTTGTCCCAAGTCTTACGCTGTCTCAAGCGAAGAATTGGGCCAGTTTTGATATTGAGGATCTATCACGTGAGTGCCGCTAAACCCTTGAGCGCCCTTATTCTTGCGGCGGGCCAATCGCGCAGGTTCGGCGGCGGCAAGTTGCGGACCCTTTGGAACGGAAGGCCTTTGATCCTTTGGGCCCTAGAGGCCGCTCTGGCCGCGCCCGTGACCGAGGTGATTTTGGTTTGGGGCGGCGATCCTCTGATCTTGCCCCTATTGCCGCCCGATCCACGGCTAAAGACGGTGCATTGCGAAGATCACCTGCAGGGCATGGGGGTGTCGCTGGCGGCAGGGCTAGGGGCCATCGACCCCAACAGCGCCGGGGCCTATATCTTTCTGGGCGACATGCCCCGCGTGCCGATCATGTTGATGCAGACCATGGCTCAGACTCTCGCCGGTCCAGTTCAGGCCATCGCCCCACAATTTGACAAGAAGCGGGGTCATCCGGTCCTTTTGTCGGTCGCCCTCTTTCCCAAACTCTTGACGCTCAACGGCGACCAAGGGGCCGGTGCCGTGCTCAAAGACCTTGGTGAGGGTTTGATCTTGGTGCCAGCGCCGGACGATGGATGTCTGTTCGACATCGATCGCCCGGACGATTTGGACGCCTCGCTAATTAGGCCTTAACGAAGGGCAGGCTGGTCGTCGGCTTGCCGATTAGGACGAGAAGAGCATTGGCCACGGCTGGCGCAATAGCCGGTGTTCCTGGCTCGCCCACCCCTGACGGATTGGCTCCCGATGGCACGATATGGGTCTCAACCGTCGGCGCTTCATTGTGGCGAAGCACGCGGTAGCCATCGAGGTTTCGTTGTTCGACCGTACCATCCTTAAAGGTGATTGCCTCATAGAGGGCAGCGGACAGGCCATAGACGATACCGCCTTCCATCTGCGCAGCGATCTGATTGGGTGAGATCGCAATGCCGCAATCGACAGCACAGACGACACGGCCAACGCGAGGCTCGCCGTCTTTCATTGTCACTTCTGCGACCTCCGCCACGACCGAGCCAAAGCTTTCATGGACAGCGATCCCGCGGGCGGTACCGGCGGGAAGGGCAGAGCCCCAGCCCGACTTTGCCACGGCCAGTTCCAACACCGCCAAGTGACGGTCCGCACCAGCCTTTTTGTAGAGGGCGCGGCGATAGTCGACCGGATCAATCTTGGCCTTAGCCGCCAACTGGTCGATGACATGCTCCATGACAAAGGCGGTGTGTGTCGCGCCCACCGACCGCCACCAAAGGACGGGCACCGGAGAATCGGCGAGCGCCACATGGCCATCAACGACCGGCGTGGCCTTGAGGTAGGGAGACCCAAGCGCACCTTCGACGGCCGAGGCATCGAACTTGCCTTGCGGCATCGGCACGCCCTTCATCACCGATTGGGTGACGACTGTATGGCGCCAAGCGGCAGGATAGCCATCCGCGCCGACCTTAATGGCAAGGTCGTGGCGAACCATCGGACGGTAACGCCCGCCAGTCATGTCATCCTCGCGGTCCCAAACCAGTTTTACGGGGCGGAAACCGCCAATTTTCTTGGCGATCAGGGCGCACTCGACGACATACTCAGCCGAGGGGCTTGCCCGCCGACCAAAGGATCCGCCGGCGAACAGGGTTTCGATCTCTACGGCACCGGGCAGAACGCCGAGCGCCATGGCGACGGCAGTTTGGTCCATGGTCGGGCCTTGGCAGCCATAGGTCAGCTTGACCTTTTGACCATCGACCTGCGCGACACAGTTCATTGGCTCCATCGTCGCGTGAGACAGATAGGGGAAGTCAAAACCAAAATTTAGTAACTCGCCGTCAAAGCCTGCGGCGACATCACCATGCACATCAAAGGGTTTGGAGCCTTCGCGTGCTGCTGAGATTTTCTTATATTCCTCGACAATCTCAGCCGTGCTGCGCTTTTCCGCCTTCGCATCGTCCCAGGTCACTTTTAGGGCGTCGCGGCCCTTCTTGGCGGCCCAAGTGTTTTCGGCGACCACGGCGACGCCTGAACGGATCGTAAAAACCTTGACCACGCCCTTGATCTTAAGGGCTTCGGTATCGTCAAAACTCTTTACCTTGGCCCCGAAGAGGGGCGCATGGGCGACCATTGCCGTCAGCATATCAGGCATCTGGATGTCTTGCGTATAGACCGCCGTGCCGTCGCTCTTGACCTTGCTGTCCTTGCGGCGAACCGCTTGGGTGCCGATCAGGGTGAAGCTCTTTGGATCCTTCAAAACGGGCTCAGTGGGTGGGGTTATTTTGCTCGCATCGGCGAGTAGGTCGGCAAAGGTCGCGCTTTTGCCGGATGGGTGAGACACAACCCCGCTCTGGACGCTGATTTCAGTGGCGGGAACCGCCCACTTGGCAGCCGCGGCATTGACGAACATGGCGCGTGCGCCTGCGCCTGCCTTACGAAGCTGCATCCAGCTATTGGCAATGGCGGTCGAGCCACCGGTGCCTTGCGCCCCCATCAGCAGGTTGCCATAGACCTTTACGTTGGCTGCAGACTGCTCGATCTTGACGGTGCTCCAGTCGGCATCGAGCTCTTCGGCCACGATCGCGGCAAGACCCGCATGGGTGCCTTGGCCAAACTCAATATGTTTGGAAATGACGGTTACGGCACCATCGGCACCGATCTTGATGAAGGGACCAAAGGCCCCAAAATCAAGCTTTTTGGCCCCAAGACTCAAGAGGTCCATGGGGGAACAGCCGACCAGAAGGGCGCTGCCAGTGACAACGGCACCGACCACGAGGTCGCGGCGGGTAGGGGCGAGACCGGCGCGGTCGCCGGAAAGTTTGGTTTGAATGTTCATGGGTCTCTGCCTTATGCCGACAGGGTCGCGGCGGCGTCTTTGATCGCCGCGCGAATACGTTGATAGGCACCACAGCGACAAACATTGCCGGTCATGGCGGCGTCGATGTCGGCATCGGTCGGATTGGGCGTCTTGGCCAATAGGGCCGCGGCGGCCATGATTTGACCTGACTGACAATAGCCGCACTGCGGCACGTCATGCTTGACCCAAGCCGCCTGCAAGGCGTGCTCGCCGCCTAGGCCTTCAATGGTGGTGATCTTGACGCCTGCGAGGGCTTCGATGGGGGTTGAGCAGGAGCGAATCGGCTGGCCATCGGCATGGACCGTGCAGGCCCCGCACTGGGCGATGCCGCATCCAAACTTGGAACCGGTCATCTTCAGTTCGTCGCGAAGGACCCAAAGTAGCGGAGTGTCGGCCTCGGCCTCGACCTGAAGGGTCTTGCCGTTAATTTCGAGCGCGATAGACATGCGCGTTCGTCTCCTTAATGATATGAAAGGCCAATATAGGCACTTCTCAACTCATAATCTTAACACTGCTTAGGTTGTTCTGCGACCGAAAATATAATCGGAAATATAAATATGGATGCCTTTCCCGCCTTTTTCCCCTTGAAGGGCAAGATGGTGATCATTGCAGGAGAGGGCGAAGGGGCCCTTGCTAAGGCTAGGCTGTTTGAAAATTCGCCCGCGACTGTGCAGATCGTCGCCGGACCCGAGGCTTACGACCCCGATAGCTATCAACACGCTGTGCTTGTCTTTGTGGCCCATCCCGATGAGGCCTTTTGCTTGGCCGCTGCGGCGGCTGCGCGGAAGGCTGGCGTTCCGGTCAACGTGGTCGACCGTCCCACCCAATGTGACTTCACCACGCCCGCCTTGATTGATCGCGGAGAGGTGGTCGCGGCCATTGGCACAGGCGGCTCGGCGCCCTTACTGGCCAGTCTTCTTCGCTCGGATATCGAGGCGCGAATTCCGCCCGGGGTTGGGCATGTGGCTGGACTGCTTCGCCAGATGCAGGGCGAGATCCGTGCAGCCTTACCGGACCTAGTCAAGCGCCGGGCCTTTATGCGTCGGGTCGTGAACGGGCCGGTCGCTGACTTGGCTATGGCAGGAGACGATGCGCGCGCTGAGATGGCCCTTCGAGCGGAGCTAGCCCGAGGCGGGGCGCTATCGGGAAAGCTATTTACTATTGTGAGTGAAGGGCCCGCTGATCTTTTAAGCCTTCGGGCGGCCCGGGTGCTGTCCGAGGCAGATGTTTTGATTGAGGGCGATGATGCTGATCCGGCCGTTGCGATCTTGGCCAGACGCGATAGCCAACGGTTAATGGCTGCTGAGGTGGACACAGACGCTCTGATTGGCCTGCTTGCCCAAGGCCTTCAGGTAGTTTTGATCGGTAAAGAGGCGATGGGGCGGGCGCAAGGTCTCGACATAGAGACCTTGCCCGCCGCCCTGCTCTAAAGGTCTAGGGACCGGCCCTTGGTTTCGGGCAGGAACAGCACCGCTGTGATTACGCTGATGGCGGTAAAGACAACGGGATACCAAAGTCCAGAATAGATATTGCCGGTCGAGGCCACGATGGCGAAGGCGGTGAAGGGCAAGAAGCCTCCGATCCAACCCGTGCCAATATGGTAGGGGAGAGACATGGCCGTATAGCGAATACGGGTTGGGAACAGCTCGACCAAGCAGGCTGCGATGGGGCCAAAGAGCGCCGTTGCCGCGACAACAAAGACAAGCAAGATCGCGAACACCTTGGGTATGTCAACCTTGGCTGGATCAGCCTTGGCGGGATAGCCTGCCGCAGTTAGGGCCTCTTGGATACGGCCCTCAACATCTGACTTTACGGCCTTGAGCGCGTTCTTATCTAGGCCCTGACCATCGGCCGAATTGATGATGGTTTGGCCAACCTTGACGTGGGCGAGGGTCCCGGCTGGGGCGGCCTCAGTATCGTATGACACCCCGGCATTGGCCAGAACACTCTTGGCGATGTCGCAAGGCGTGGCAAAGACGGCCTTGCCGACCGGATCAAATTGTAGACTGCAGGTTGCCGGATCGGCGACTACCACAACTGGCGTGTTACGACTGGCCCGCGCTAGGTCTGGATTGGCCGCCTCCGTCAGCATGTGAAAGCCGGGGAAGAAGGCGATGAGGGCAAGGCTCATGCCCGCCAGCATCACGGGCTTGCGGCCGACCTTGTCGGAGAGCCAGCCAAAGATGATGTAGAGCGGTGCGCTGGCCACAGTGGCGGCAATCATCAGCATATTGACGGTCGCCGGTTCAACCTTGAGAAACTTTTCGAGGAAGATTTGACTATAGAAGAAGCTGGTATACCAGACCGCCCCTTGAGCGCTCATCATGGCGAAGAGGGCGATCAGAACGATCTTGAGGTTGGGCCATTGGCCGAAGGATTCCTTATAGGGCGATTTAGACAGCGTGCCCTCTTCATGCATTTTCTTAAAGGTTGGGCTCTCCGAAAGCTTAAGACGCATCCAAATGGAGATGCCAACCAGCACCGCCGAAAACATAAACGGTATCCGCCAGCCCCAAGCCATGAAGGCGTCCTCGCCAAGGATTGTGCGGGTGATCAGGATCACGCCTAAGGCACCCAATAGACCAAAGGCCGCCGATGCCTGTATCCATCCGGTCATACTACCCCGTTGGTTGGAGTCAGAATGTTCGGCAACATAGATTGCCGCTCCGCCATATTCACCGCCTAGGGCAAAGCCTTGAATGCAGCGGGCAATGATCAGGAGGATCGGAGAAATAATTCCCGCCTGTTCATAGGTCGGCAAGAACCCTACCGCGAAGGTGGCACCGCCCATCAGCACGATGGTGGTTAGGAACGCTCCTTTGCGCCCAACCCGGTCGCCAATACGACCGAAGAACAGAGCGCCAAGTGGCCGAACGGCAAAGCCAGCGCCGAAAATTGCCAGAGCGAAGATAAAGGCTAAGGTGTCATTGACCCCGGCGAAGAAGACCTTGGACAGGACTTGGGTCAGGGTACCGAAGATAAAAAAATCATACCATTCAAAGGTCGTTCCAGCGGAAGATGCCGCCACAACCGTTCGCATGGGGGTGGGAGCTTCAACCTCTGGCTGGCTGGCCTCTTGTGTGGCGGCATCACTCATGGACAGTTCCCCCTGATTTTAATCGCCCAAGCTATAACATTGGCGAGATTTTAATGAAAAGTGGTGGACGGCCGCTAGCCGTCCAGCCGGTAGGTCATGGCATAGACAAAGCGACCACCCGGATGGGTGCTGTCGGTGGCCAGAACCAACTGATCACGCTCATCGAAATATCGCCTTAGGGTACGAAGGCCCGCCGAACCCTTTTCGGTCCGCAAGGTCTTCGCGGTTGCGGCGTCCATAGTCTCGGCGGCGATTTCTTGCTCAATACGTCGCGTTTGAATGCCAAAGTCTCGTGCGATCAACTGGTGGATCGCGCCGTCCCAGCCGTCGAGCGCGCCAACCACCCCGGCAAATTCCAAAGGTACAAAGAGGGTCGAAACCGCCACAGGCTCCGCACCTGAACCCGCACTGGCAAGGCGAAGTCCCTCAATAACCAACCATTTTTCACCCGGCTGAGCCTTGAGACGCTCAGCCTCGGCGAGCGTCAGGGCTCGTGGATTGGCCGAGCGGACATGAAGCTTGGCTTCTCGGGCATATTGGGTCAGGGACTCAGCGCCGCCAAGGGCCTGCACGAAGGTTGGCGTCGCATTGGCGGCAATGACTGTCGTTCCAGCCCCTCGCCTGCGCTCGACCAGACCGGCTTCACGCAGCAATCGCAGCGCATCTCTGACCGTATGGCGCGAGGCCGCATAGATCTGACATAGCTCCATTTCGGGCGGCAGGTGGTCGCCCACGCCGTACCGGCCTTCGGTAATGTCCGCGCGCAGGGCCGCGGCAAGCTGTCGATAACGTGGAAGGGTCATGAGCCAGACATAGGTTGCAGACGCTCTTTCTATAGACGAGCGCGCATTTCGCGCCAGTCCCGTTCGAGACCTTCGCGGTGGCCCGGGGCGGCGAGGGTGATCAGCGCTTTGGCACGATCATCTAGGCTTAGACCGCGAAGATCCGCCGATCCGAACTCGGTCACGACAATGGCCACATCACCGCGCCCGACACTGACCGCGCCGCCGGTGAGCTTTGGCACTATGCGCGATAGGGCTCCACCCTTGGCCGTCGCATTGAGAGCGATGATGGGTTTACCCCCTTCGGAGCGCGCGGCCGCTCGTAAAAAGTCGTTGAGGCCGCCAATGCCAGAGACCTGGTGCCCCCCGAGAAATTCAGCATTGGCTTGACCCATCAGGTCGATTTCGAGCGCAGAATTGATCGCGGTAAACCGGGGTATCGCCGACAGGACGTCGCTACTGTGGGTCTCGATGACTGGGGTAAAGCGTACTCGCGGATCTTGGGCCAGGCGAGCCATCAGCGCGTGGCTGCCAAGGGCGGCTCCGGTGACGATGGCGTCTGGGTCATCGGCTATGGCCCCGCAGTCCATCAGGTCCAAAAGGGGATCAATCACCATGCCGGACTTGACGCTCAGTCGTTTGCGATCCTTGATCGCGTTCATGACGGCAAAGCCCATCTTGCCAAGGCCGACCTGAATGGCGGCACCATCGACAATATAATCAGCCACATTCCCGGCGATCGTCGCAAAGGTGGGGTCTAGCGTGCCCGGATCATAGGTCATCATCGGCACGCTGGCCTCGACCACCACGTCAAAGCTCGCCAAAGCCACTTTGGGCGCGCGAACAGGGATGGGCATGTCGGGATTGATATGGGCAATCTTAAAGACATCGCGCCCAAGGACGGCGGGCTGGAAGTCACAGGAGGTGCCGAAGCTGCACATCCCATCGGCGTTGGGCGCACTGACCTGAACCAAGGCGGCGTCCAGAGGCGTACGGCATAGCCAGCGCCAAGCTTCGCTATAGGCTTGGGGGACAAGACAAAACCGGCCCTCATCAAAACTGCCCCGCCAATCTGGGCTAACAAAAATACCTTCACCTCGACTGGTCGCATGGAGGTTGGACCAGTCGGTTTGATTGACACCCGGAATCGCGGCGCTGACAAAGGTCAGATCTTTAGCGGCGTCGGGATTACGGCCATAGGCCTGCGCAAAAATAAGCGGCTCCGCCCCTGCGGTGGCGACAAATACCCGCCCGCTTGACCCCGAAAGGCGCTCTGCAAGCAGGGCAATGGCCTGGTCGGCATCGAGGCGGATCATGGCGTCTCCCGTGGATTAAGGGCTCGGCTTAGGGTCTGTTGCCTTGGCTCAAACCGTTTGTTCGGACCTGTTCATAGCCGGATGAACGTCAAGCGCCAAGCCAACGCAGATCGACGTCCGTGGCGCTTTGTCGCCCTTTGGCTGAATTTGGGGGCTTCCTGAGGCGCATTCGACGTTTATGGTGCCCCTTATGACCTTTACAAATCCCATCATCGAAGCTGGCATTGCTGGCCTTATCGCCCTTTATGATCAACGGGCCGTGACCCCTGTTGAAGCAACCCAAGCCTATTTGGCGCGGATCGAACGCCTTGGCGGGCCACTAAACGCCTTTACGTCGGTTGACGAGGACGGCGCACTCAGCGCTGCTCGGGCCAGCGCCGAACGATGGGCGGCAGGTGAGCCCCTATCGGGCATTGACGGCGTGCCCATTGCGATCAAGGGCAATATTGCCGTCAAGGGTATGCCCCTTCATGCGGGTATCGGCACCCATCGTGACCGTATCGCTACAGATGATGCCGCCTGCATCGCCGCTTTGCGTGAAGCGGGCGCGGTCATTTTGGGCATACTGAACATGCACGAAGGTGCCGTTGGCGCGACCACGGACAATGAAGCCTTCGGTAAGGCCCACAATCCCTACGCTCACGGTCTCACGGCGGGCGGCTCGTCGGGCGGTTCGGGATCCGCTGTCGCCGCGGGTCTCTGCGCCGGTGCGCTCGGCACCGATACCCTTGGCAGCGTGCGTATTCCCGCCAGCTTCTGCGGTGTGGTTGGGCATAAGCCGACCCAAGGTCTGATCTCAATGGACGGGGTTGTGGCCCTGTCTTGGACGCTTGACCATGTGGGTGTTTTGGCACGTTCGGCACAGGACTGCGCCTATCTGCTGGCCCACGCGGCTGCGGTCGATGGTGATCTGGCTGAGTCCTTCTCGCAAATTGCCGATCTCGATGCCCTTCGGCCCGCCCCGTTCGCGGCGCTTGATCTTGTACCCTTCGGTGACATCATCGATCCAGAACTGGTCAAGGCTTACGATGCGGCCATCGCCGCAGCGCGCGCCTTGGGTTTGGACATCGAAACCATCAGCCTTGAGGGCTATGATTTCAACGCCATGATGCAAAATGGTTATCTCATCATGACCGCCGAAGGGGCCGTGTCCTTAGAGGACGATCTGGCCTCTGGGCCTGAAGGCTTCAGTGCTGTGGGTCGTCAGACCTTTGGCTGGGGTGCGGCGCAACCTGCCGCCAATCTGGCTAGGGCCTACCGTGCTGTTGGTGTCGCGGTGGATCTGCTTAAAGATCTTTTGACGCCCTATGCGGCGCTCCTTTTGCCAACAACGCCGGGACCAGCTTTCAGCTTCGATGCTGGCGGCGTTGCGCATGTGGCAGATTTTACAGCCTTGGGCGACTTTCTGGGCATGCCGTCCTGTGCAGCGCCCATCGGGGTAACCAAGGCGGGCCTTCCCCTATCAATCCAAGCCTTGGCTTGGGACGATGAGACGGCTCTGAGCCTTGCTGATCTCGTCTCCAATGCAGCCCTACCAACGCCGACACCACAGGCCTTTCGAGGATAGGGTCACAGCGATCATCTGAGGGCGCGAAATGGGGAGGCCATCACTTTTGCTGTGATGGTTTCCCAAAGTCGCAAATCAGGTCAATCATAAGCCTTCAAGCGCGTGAAGGATGGCTACGGCCTCATGATTGACCCCGGTGTTTCGTCCGACTCTCAAACGGTTAGCGCCTTTCGATCGCTCGACCGTCCGCTCAATTCGGCTCCCGTGATTGGTGCAGCCGAACTTGCAGCCCATCTGGCTGCGCGCATGTGTCATGACTTTATTAGTCCCGCCAGTGCCATCGTCTCTGGGCTTGATCTACTCGAAGATCCGACCGCGCAGGATATGCGCGATGACGCCATGAACCTGATTGCCGCGAGCGCAAAAAAGCTGGTCGAACTTTTGGCCTTTACTCGCGTAGCCTTTGGGGCTTCGGCTACGGCTGAAATGTTCGACAGTCGCAGTCTACAAAGCTTGACCAACGGCATTTTCAGCCATGTTCGCCCACAATTGGACTGGGCGGTGACGCCCGCCCAATTGAACAAACCCGCGGCACGTACCATCCTGAACCTTGCCTTGATCGGGGCAGGCGCCTTGCCGACAGGCGGCGTTGCGCGTTTGACCGCAGAAGTCGTGTCGGGCGACGTTTTGATGGCCGTGGAGGCTGTGGGCCCAAGGGCTCGGCTGCGGCCTGAGGTCAAGGCGGGTCTCGATGGGGAGCCTAAAGGCGAAGGCGTCGGCGGTCACTGGATCCAAGCCTACTATCTTCATAGTCTCTTGAGCGAAGCTGGCGGAGCCTTGGAAGTGACGGTTGGTGAGGATCGGGTCGTGGTTCGCGCGCGTGTCGGAGCCTAAGGGTTAAGCCGATGGGTAAGGTTTTAAACCTACCGCGTCTTGGATCGGTAAGGATCATCGCACCCGCCGGAGGTGGGCTATGAAGACCTGTCTTGTGGTTGATGACAGTGTAGCCATTCGCAAGGTGGCCCGCATGATCTTGGAAAATCTGGGCTTTCATGTCGCAGAGGCCTGTGACGGACAGGAGGCGATCGCTTGGTGTCGGGCTTTAATGCCTGACGCCATCTTGCTGGACTGGAACATGCCGCTGATGTCAGGCATAGATTTTTTACGTCAGCTTCGTGCCGAGCCTCTGGGTGAAGGCCCAAAGGTTTTGTTCTGCACCGTTGAAAATGACCTATCCCACATTAATGAGGCGCTCAAAGCCGGGGCCAACGAATATATCATGAAGCCCTTTGACGGGGATGTGATCTGCGCCAAGTTTGCCGAGGTGGGTTTGCTATGACGCCCGATGATCTGTCCCTCATTTGCCGGATCGTTCGGGCCAGAGCCGGATATGTGGTCGATCAGGCCAAGGCCCCGATGATCGAAAATCGCTTGGGCCCATTGGTGCGGCGTGAGGGCTTCAACAGCCTTTCGGATCTGGTGTCCGCCATCAAAACCAAGCGCGAAGAACGCCTAGTCTGGGCGCTGGCTGATGCCATGCTTCCAAAGGACACGGCCTTTTTCCGTGACCGCACGCCCTTTACCCATTTTCGAGATGTGATCCTGCCTGACTTGGATCAGCGACTGGGCACGTCGCCCCTTCGCATTTGGAGCGCGGGCTGCGGAACGGGCGAAGAGGCCTATTCTCTGGCCTTGACCCTTGATGAAGCAGGGGTTGGCCGTGTGGGCCGCGCGGTTGAGATTGTGGGTTCAGACCTTTCCGAACGCTGTCTGGAGCGGGCTGCGTCCGGTATCTATAGCCAGATGGAGGTACAGAAGGGCCTACCGATCCGCTATCTGGTTCGTCATTTTGAACGCCAAGATGAGGCTTGGCATCTTTCAGCCTCTATTCGACAGAAGGTCCAGTGGAGCCGGGTCAACCTGATTTCCGAGATCAGCACTGTGGGCCAGTTTGATGTGATTTTCTGCCGATACGTCTTGGGCGGCCTTGATGATCTGATGCGCAAGCAGGTTCTGTCGCAGTTAGCTGGAGCCTTGAACGATAATGGATATCTGATTGTCGGGCGTGATGAGGCGGTTTTGGATCAGGCTGTTGGCCTTGCCCCCGTTTGGGGATCATCGGACATCTACCGACGCGAATCGGCCCTTAGGATTGTGGCTTAGGGTCCTGAACCATCATCAAGCCTAAGGCCCTAGCCTGAGCGTCATCGGATTGGGATAGGGCCACCCGCACGCCCTCAATGGCTTCAGGGGGCTTGTTTTGCGACAGTTTACGCACCCCGGTTAGGTGCGAGACATCCATCTCATAGGCGATGATCCCTTGGCGCACCATGATGTCAAACCGAGCGGGCTCCATCTTTGCACGGGTCCAGACCGGTTTGGGCGCAAGCCGTTCTTCGAATGTGGCGGACAGATCATCCAGCAGTAGGGCGGCCTGTTCTGACGATATCACGCGAACGCTGCCGGATATTTCTGCTGAGACATAGTTCCAAGTCGGGACCTGATCGGGAATTCCGTACCAGTCTGGACTGATATAGGCGTCTGGTCCTGTGACCACGCACAGGGCGCGTGGATCAAGAGCAAGGGCTGCGTTCAGTCCATTGGCGCTGGAAAGGTGAAACCTTAAGATTGACTGTTTCAGCAGGACCGGCGCGTGGGCACAGACCGGTCCATTGGGGCCTTGGGCAATGATCAGGCCAAAACCGCGTTCCGCAATCAGATTTCTCAGGCGATCTTCATCGGTTTCCATAAAGGCTGCAGCGGGGTGCATGGACAAAACTTTCGGAGGATTGACGCCCAAGCTCTGAATGATCATGTGCCGTTCATCAAGACACGATATAAAGACCTCATGACAAACCCATTCAAAATTACAGGCCTATTGCTGGCCGCCAGTCTTGTCGCTGCCACTGTGACGGTGCCCGTGGCCTTAGCCCAAACCGCAGCCCCCATGATTGCGGCGGGTCAAAAGGTCGTGGATCCAGAAGGTCGCCAGCTTGGCACGGTCGAGCGGATCATCTCGGACGCGGCTGGCAAGCCCAGCCAAGTGGTTATCCGTACGGTCGCAGTGCGCGGCGGTTCACCGAGCGCGCTTAAGGTGTTGCCGCTGGCCGCCTTTATGGCATCTGACAAGCCTACCATCCCGCCCACGCTTGTTGCGCCCTTGGCGCGAGAGGAAATTGACCTCTTACCCAACGCTCAATAGGGCCCAATGCCCAATAGGGTCTAACGCTCAATAGGGGAGGTGCTGCGCCGGCCCCGCGCAAGCGGTAGGCCCGGTCGTTTGATGATGGTCTGAAGGACGAGGCTGGAATTGACGTGCGAAACGCCGGTCAGGCGCGTCAGGCGGGTGGAATGGATGCGCGCAAGATCATCAACATCTGTGGCCACGACGCGCACCAGAAAATCCGACGAACCGGTCATTAGATAACATTCCATAACCTCGGGAACGGTCGCAATGTCTCGCTCAAAGGCAGCTAAGGCGGCCTCAGACTGTTCCGTCAATCCAATCGTAACAAATACCGTTAAGGGCAGGCCGACGGCTCGGGGATTGATCACCGCGCCGTAACGCTCGATCACGCCGCGTTGTTCCAAAAGCTTTACGCGGCGAAGACAGGCGCTTTCAGACAGGTTGGCTTGGCGGGCGAGGTCGGAATTTGTGCTTCGACCATCCCTTTGTAGTGCTGTCAGCAGGGCTAGATCTGTCGGATCGAGATCGACTTGGGCCATGTTGGTCACGATTCCTGCGAAAATAGAACAATTAGAAGCAGATTATGCGGAATAATGGTGATTAGACCACCTAAATAGACGGAAAACGCAATTTGATCTCGTCTATCCTGTGGCATCTGACGTTCCTCAGGAGGCGATCATGCGCATTGGTGTTCCGAAAGAAATTAAGGATCAAGAATATCGCGTCGGTATGACGCCAGGCATTGTCAGCCTTCTGTCCCAAGAGGGTGCAATGGTTGTTGTCGAAACCCAAGCCGGTTCGCAGTTAGGCTTTTCGGATGCCGATTATCAGGCTGCCGGGGCCGTGATCTTACCCGATGCAGACGCGGTCTTCGCCTCGGCGGAAATGATCGTCAAGGTCAAGGAGCCGCAGCCCATCGAGATTGCGCGGCTCACGCCAAACCATCTGCTCTTTACCTATCTTCATCTGGCCGCGGACCGGGCGCAGGCTGAGGGTCTGATGCAATCGGGCTGCGCCGCCATTGCCTATGAGACGGTTACCGACGGGAACGGGCGTTTGCCGCTGCTTGCGCCCATGAGCCAAGTGGCAGGTCGAATGGCGGTAGATGTCGGGGCCAATGCCCTTCTGCGCCACAATGGTGGCCGTGGCCTTCTGCTAGGCGGCGTCCCGGGCGTTGCCCCGGCCAAGGTTGTCATCTTGGGCGGCGGTGTTTCTGGGATTAATGCGGCTCAGATGGCGCTCGGTCATCATGCCGACGTGACACTCTTTGATATTTCCCTCGAACGCCTCGCTCAGATAGACGCCCAGTTTGGGGGGCGTATCAAAACGCTCTATTCGGAACCGGCGTCCATTGCAGCCGCCGTCGCAGACGCTGATCTCGTTATTGGATGCGTGCTCTTGCCCGGTGCCGCGGCACCAAAGCTGGTCAAGCGCGCTGATTTAGCAAGGATGAAGCCCGGAGCGGTCCTTGTTGATGTTGCCATTGATCAGGGCGGCTGTTTTGAGACCAGTCACCCGACTACCCACACACAGCCCACCTTTGTCGTTGATGGAATTGTTCACTATTGCGTGGCGAACATGCCCGGTGCCGCGCCCTTGACCTCGACCGCCGCCCTTACGGCGGCCACCGCTCCCTATATTCGCGCCCTTGCCTCCAAAGGCTTGGACCGTGCAATGGCCGACGATCTGGGGCTAGCCTCAGGACTGAATGTGCGGGCTGGTCGGATCACCAATCAGGCCGTAGCCATGGCGCTGAATCTTTAATCAAGGCTGACGAGGTCCGCTCGGTCCGCATTTAACCGGCGCGGCTCATCTGCTGATCCCTTATCGTCAATGCCGATAGGAGAGAATATCTGCTCTTTCGATGTCACGGATTGAATGGGACAGTGCAAGCCAGCGCTGTAAAGCCCAGCCTATCGGATAGAATCAAAGGGATAGATGATGTTTGATCCAGTTACGGAGGCTTTGATTGGCGGTCATTGGGTCGCTGGGCCCTCGCGCTTTGCTGTGACCAACCCCGTCAATGGGGCCGTCATCGCTGAGGTCGCCAATCTTGGTCCCACCGAGACCTTAGCTGCGATCAATGCGGCCGAAAAAGCCTTGCCTGCTTGGTCGGCCTTAACGGCGAAAGCAAGATCCGCCATCTTGATGCGCTGGAACGCTTTGATCCTCGACAATACCGAAGCCTTGGCTGAACTGATGACCGCCGAACAGGGCAAGCCCTTACATGAGGCGCGCGGCGAGGTAGCCTATGGGGCAGCCTTCATCGAATGGTTCGCCGAGGAGGGCAAGCGGGCCTATGGCCACACGATCCCGACAACGGCCTCGTCCAAGCGGATGATGTCGATCAAACAGCCCGTGGGTATATGCGCCGCCATCACGCCGTGGAATTTTCCTATCGCCATGATTACCCGCAAGGTGGGTCCGGCCTTGGCGGCGGGCTGTACGGTTGTGGTCAAGCCTTCTGAAGAAACACCACTTTGTGCTCTGGCGCTCGCCAGACTGGCTGAGATTGCCGGGGTTCCTGCGGGCGTTTTGAACGTGGTTACAGGCACGGATGCAGCGGCCATTGGCCAGGTACTTTGTGACGATCCGCGCGTGCGTAAGCTCTCGTTCACAGGCTCGACCGAGGTTGGAAAGATCCTCTATCGCCAATGTGCCGGAACGGTCAAAAAGCTGTCGCTAGAGCTGGGCGGCAATGCGCCATTCATTGTCTTTGATGACGCAGACCTGGATGCTGCGGTGGCGGGGGCCTTGGCGTCGAAATATCGCAATGCGGGCCAGACCTGTGTTTGCGCCAACAGGATGCTGGTTCAGTCCGGCATCTATGAGGCCTTTGCCGAGCGGTTGGCCCAAGAGGTTGGTGCCTTTGCCGTTGGGTCAGGTTCGGACCCCGATACGGTGATTGGGCCGCTGATCAATGACGAGGCCGTCAATAAGGTCGAGGGGCTCGTCAATGAAGCCTTGGCGATGGGGGCAAAGGCCCTGACCGGCGGTGGACGTCACGATGCAGGGGCGCAGTTCTTTACCCCTACGGTCCTGATCGATGTGACGTCGCAGATGGAGATCTTCAGCCAAGAGATCTTTGGCCCAGTAGCGCCGCTCTTTCGGTTTGAAACCGAAGCAGAAGCTATCACATTGGCCAATGGCACGCCCTACGGGCTGGCCTCCTATTTCTACAGTCAAGACGTCAACCGCTGTTGGCGGGTGGGCGAGGCGCTCGAATTTGGCATGGTCGGTATCAATGAGGGTCTGTTTTCAACCGAAGTCGCCCCCTTCGGGGGGTGGAAGGAAAGTGGATTGGGCCGAGAGGGTGCCTCAGAGGGTCTAAGCGAATATCTCGAAACCAAATATCTATGTTTTGGTGGGGTGCAATGAATAGGCCAGCCCTCGAGCGGATTTTGGATCAGGAACGGGCGCGGTTTTCGGTCAGCCATCCAGCGAGCGCAGCATTGGCCCAAAAGACGAGGGACCATTGGCTGGGCGGTGTGCCCATGCACTGGATGGGCGACTGGGCCACGCCCTTTTCGATCTTTGCAAAGGCGGGGCAGGGCGCGCGCCTGACTGATGTCGATGGCCTCGTCTATGACGATTTTTGCCTGGCCGACACGCCCTCGATGTTTGGCCATGGGCTAGAGGTCGTGGCTAAGGCCCTCGCGGATCAGGCCGCCAAGGGTACGGGCTTTATGTTGCCCACAGAAGATGCCGCAGAGGTCGGCCAACTGCTCAGCGCACGTTTTGGGCTGCCCTATTGGCAGACAGCCAATACCGCCACCGACGCCAATCGCGCGGCGATCCGATGGGCGAGGGCGGTCACAGGCCGGTCACAGATCTTGGTCTTTGATGGCTGCTATCATGGCGCGGTGGATGACACCTTCGTAAGTCTAGCCAGCGGCAAGGCGGCATTAAAGGTGGGACTTGTCGGTCAGGTCCATGATGTGGCCGCCTTTACCAAGGTCATCGACTTTAATAATTTGGCGGCGCTGGAGATGGCGTTAGCGCCCGGTGATGTGGCCTGCGTGCTGGCCGAGCCGGTTATGACCAACTGCGGCATGATTGTCCCGGATGAGGGTTATCTGGCGGGCTTGCGGGCCCTGACACGCCAATATGGTACGCTGCTTTTGATTGATGAGACCCATACGATATCGACGGGTCCGGGCGGCGCGACCGTCGCCTATGGACTGGAGCCCGATATTTTCACACTCGGAAAGGCCATAGCAGGCGGGGTTCCGGCGGCGGTCTGGGGGGTAACGTCCGAACTCGCTGAACTTATGGCCAAGGCGGCTCAATTCATAGAGCCGGGCTATTCTGGAATTGGGACGACCCTGTCGGGAAATGCCCTGTCCCTTGCGGCCATGAAGGTAATGTTGACAGAGGTCATGACGCCAAGGGCCTATGGGCTTATGCTGGCCGGTGCAAAGCGACTGGTCGCGGGCCTAAGGCGCGTGATTGGCGCGCGCGGATTGGCTTGGAGTGCGGTCCAGGTGGGCGCGCGGGTTGAGCTGGTCTTTGCCAATCCGCCGCCTCGGAATGCCAGACAGATGCGCTTGGCGCTTGATCATGGCCTTCTTGAAGCGTTGCATTTATTTTTGATCAATCGCGGCGTGCTTATTGCGCCGTTTCACAACATGATGTTGGTGTCTCCCTATACTGAAGATGCGGCCATTGATCGGCTTGTTGCAGCCGTTGATGACTTTGCCGCTGCTCTGGAAAGTTCTGACCTATGACCTCTGCCGTTTCCAAGCCCCATCTGGGTGTTGCGCTTCCCGAAGAGTGCCGTCAGTTTCTCGACGCCCATCCTGAGACCCAATATTTCGACATTTTCTTCACCAGCATGACCGGTGTGCCCCGTGGCAAGCGCCTGCGTCGTCATGAGTTGATGCCGATCTATGAGTATGGACGTTTCTTGCCCGGCTCAGTGCTGGTGGTCGATACCAACGGCGCGGATTGCGAAGAGACGGGTCTCGTCTGGGAAGATGGCGACGCAGACCGCCTTGCCCGTCCTGTTCCTGGCACATTAACGCCCGCCCCGTGGCTCGGCCCGGATGTTGGGCAGGTGATGCTATCCCTCTACGAACTGGATGGAACGCCAAATGATTTGGACCCGCGCCACGTCTTGCAGCGTGTCATCGAACGGTTTGTTGCGGATGGTTTGACCCCGGTCACGGCCTGCGAGTTGGAATATTATTTGGTTGATTTGGAGCGGACGGCGGATGGCGATTTACAGCCACCGAAATCGGTTCTGACCGGCCATCGGCCCACCGGCATTCAGGTCTATGGGTTGCCGGAACTGGAAGCCATTTCACCGTTCCTGCGCGAACTTTGGACGACTTGCGATGTGTTGGGCGTCCCGCTTGAAGGTGCCATTTCCGAGTTTGCGCCAAGTCAGGTTGAACTGACTCTCAAGCATAAGCCGGACGCCTTGCGCGCCGCTGATGATGCCTTGATCTATAAGCGTGCCGCCAAGGGCATTGCCCTGCGTCACGGCTGTGAGGCGACCTTTATGGCCAAGCCTTGGTCAGATCGGGCTGGAAGCGGTTTTCATATGCATGTGAGTTTTAACAACGCCGCCGGTGAAAATCTTTGCGCCAGTGATGATCTACAGGGCTCGCCGCTGCTCAAGCACGCCATCGGCGGAATGAAACAGTTGCTCGGCGACTGTATGGCCATCCTAGCCCCCAATGCCAATTCCTATCGCCGGTTTAAGGCCAATTCCTATGCGCCCGTGGCCCCGACCTGGGGCGTCAATAATCGTACCGTGTCCTTGCGCGTGCCCGCGGGCCTGCCCCATACACGCCATGTCGAGCATCGGGTCGCGGGCGCAGATGCGAATCCCTATTTGGTTTTGGCGGTGATCTTGGCCTGCGCTCACCATGGCATTACCCATGGGATCGATCCAGGTCCCGCCGTAGTCGGTGATGGCTATGCGGCGGCAAAGGACGCCAATGTGCGCCTGCCATCGAACTGGTTCGCGGCTGTCGATCTTTTTGATCAGTCGAGCGTCCTGCGCGACTATCTGGGTGACCGATTTGTAGACATGTTTGTCTCGGTAAAGCGTACTGAGCAGGCGCGGTTCAACGAAGTGGTCACGGCGTTGGATTTTGATTGGTATTTGCGCAACGCGTGAAACTGTGGGTCCATATGAGATCAATTGACGCTTGCTTGGTGACAGCATTTGGCACCAACCTGTTAGATTGAGAGCTTTTGCCAAACTGTGTGACGAGAGGATCAGATCATGAGTGACAAGACCAGTGCTTCAAGGCGTTCTCTTCTGACGGCCCTTGGGGCGTCGGGCGCAGCCGCAGTCGGCCTTAGCTTTGCGGGGGGCTTAGTGGGCTGTAGCCCCAAAGAGTCGACCAAGAGTGCATCTGGCAACGAAGAGCCCAAGCTCAATTTCTATAATTGGGACACCTATATCGGCCCCTCGACCTTGGCAGACTATAAAAAGGCCAGCGGCGTCGATGTCAGTATGAGCCTGTTTGCGACCAATGATGAACTGTTCGCAAAATTAAAGGCGGGAAATCCGGGCTTTGACGTCATCGTCCCGTCGAATGAGTTTGTCACGCGGATGAGCCAATCGGGCATGTTGATGCCTTTGGACCACGCCAAGATCCCCAACATTAAAAATATTGATCCGACCTTTCTGAACCCAGAGTTCGACCCGGGTCGTAAGTTTTCCATGCCCTATACTTGGCTGGTCCTCGGCATCGGCTACCGCAAATCCAAGGTGAAGGCTGTGCCGAACAGCTGGAAATATCTGTTCGATTCTGACGAATATAAGGGCCGCATCGCGCTCCTGTCAGAATCTGCGGATCTGATGCGATTGGCAGCGAAATATAAGGGCCATTCGGTGAACAATGTCCCGCCTGAAATGATTGCTCAACTCGAGGCCATGCTGATCAAGCAAAAGCCCTTCATCAAGACCTTCCACGACGACAATGGCCAAGACATGTTGCTCGCCGGGGATGTTGACTTGGTGCTCGAATATAATGGCGATATTGCTCAGATCATGAAGGAAGACGAGGATATTGGTTTTGTCGTGCCTAAGGAGGGTAGCCTGATCAATTCCGACACGCTTTGCATTCCGGTCGGTGCCCCGCGTCCCAACAATGCCCACGCCTTTATCAACTATCTGTTGGATGCGAAGGCTGGATCTGAGATCACAAAGGAAATTCTCTATCCGACCCCCAATGCTGCCGCTAAGGCCCTGATGCCTGACAGCTATCGCAGCAACCCAGTGATCTTTCCCTCCGCAGATATTATGGCCAAGTGTGAATATGGGGCTTTCGAGGGCGCGGAAAAATCCAAGCTATTCGAAGACGCCATAACGCGCGTTCGCGCGGCCTAGTTTAGCCGAAATCCTGCCGGGTAGGTTTGAGCGGAGGGGGACCATTATGACGCGCCAGATCGATCGTTCCAAACGCTCCTTGATGGCCGCCTTGGGTGCATCGGGCGCGGCAGCTATCGGCCTAAGCTTTGCTGGCGGTCTTGCCGGATGCAGTCCAAAACCTACCCCAACGGACGCCACGGGTGGTGAAGGAAACCAACTGAACTTTTACAATTGGGACACCTATATCGGCTCCAACACACTGGCGAATTTCAAAAAAGATGCTGGTATTGAGGTGACCATCAACCTCTTTGCCACGGCCGATGAGATGTTCGCTAAGTTTAAGGCGGGAAATCCGGGTTTTGATCTCATTGTCCCGCCTAATGAGTTTGTTACCCGGATGGGGCAAGCAGGAATGTTGATGGCGTTGGACCACGCCAAGATTCCCAATATCAAAAATATCGACCCCTCTTTCCTGAACCCAGAGTTCGACCCGGGCCGCAAATTTTCCATGCCCTACACTTGGTCGGTGTTGGGCATTGGCTATCGCAAGTCCAAGGTCAGGACGGTGCCAGACAGTTGGAGGTACCTTTTTGAGTCCGACGACTATAAGGGGCGGATTGCGGTACTTTCAGAGTCGGGGGACCTGATGCGTTTGGCCGCGAAATATCGGGGACATTCGGTCAACAATATCCCGGTTGAGATGATCCCTGCGCTCGAGGCCATGCTGATCAAGCAAAAGCCCTTCATCAAAGCCTTTCACGATGACAATGGTCAGGACCTGCTACTGGCCAAGGATGTCGATCTGGTGCTCGAATATAATGGCGATATTGCCCAGATTATGTCCGAGGATCCCGACATCGATTTTGTCGTACCCAAGGAGGGCAGTCTGGCCAATTCAGATACGCTCTGTATTCCCGCGGGTGCGGCCCATCCCAACAATGCCCACGCCTTCATCAACTATCTGTTAGATGCACAGGTCGGTGCCGATATCACAAAGCAGATCCTTTACCCGACCCCCAATGCGGCGGCGAAGGCCCTAATGCCTGAAAGCTACCGATCCAACCCTGTGATCTTTCCAAGCCAAGATATTATGGCCAAGTGCGAATTTAGCCTGTTTGAGGGCCCTGAAAAAGCAAGGCTGTTCGAAGAGGCCATGACCCGTATCCGAGCCGCCTAAATTTTTTTGATCTTAGAACTGTAAGGGAAGGGAGGGGGATGGAACAGAGCTGGAAGCGCGCAAAGACGATCTTTGCTGTCATTCTTGGGCCGCCCTTGGCGTGGCTCCTGCTGTTCTTTTTGATCCCGCTGACCATCGTCTGGGTCTATAGTTTTGGCACCAATGTCGGCCTGACAGAGATTGCCTTTACGGGCACCTTCTCCAACTATGCTCGAGCCATTGAGCCGCTCTATGTCGGCATTTTCCTAAAGTCTGTCGGGGTCGCCGGCCTCACAACCCTGCTTTGCTTGATTATTGGATTTCCAGTCGCTCTGGCCATCACCTTTGCGCCCGACAGGCTAAAGGCTTGGCTGATCCTCTTGGTCATGTTGCCGTTCTGGACGAACCTCTTGATCCGGACCTATGCCTTGATCGCGGTCTTGCGGACCGAGGGCTATGTGAATTTGAGCCTTGGGTGGTTGTGGGCCCATGCGAGCGGTTTGATGACCATGGTCGGCCTCAGTCCGCTCTCCAGTTTCCAGCCGCTAGAGTTGCTCTACAATAATTTCGCCGTCGTGTTCGGGCTGGTCTATGTCCATTTGCCCTTTATGGTCCTGCCGCTCTATTCGGCCTTGGACCGGTTGGACCGTTCCTTGCTTGAGGCAAGCCTTGATCTCGGAGCGGGTCATTTCCGCACAATGATGATGGTGGTCGTGCCGTTGGCCTTGCCCGGCATTGCCTCGGGCATTTTGATCACCTTCATACCCGCCCTCGGGGCCTATCTGACACCAGACCTCTTGGGCGGACCCGACAGTCAGATGATCGCCAACATCATTGAGCGTCAGTTTAAACGCGCGAATGACTGGCCCTTTGGTGCGGCCCTATCGTTCCTGCTCATGTATATGACCTTCATCGCTATTGCCCTTCAGGCCATGTTGGCCAAGCGCAAGACGGAGGCTGGGTCGTGAGAATCAGATCTCTAAGGTCAGCCTCTGGACCGTTGGATTATCTGCGCCGCTGGCCGCTTCAGGCCTGGCTGGTGATGGTTGGCCTATTTCTTTACGTCCCCTTGCTGACCCTGATGGTCTTCAGTTTCAACGATTCCAAACGCAACATCGTCTGGAAGGGATTCACGCTCAAATATTATGAAAAGGTCCTCCAGAACGACAGCCTGATCACAGCCTTTGGCAATTCTCTGACCATCGCAGCCATCTCGACCCTTATCAGCGTGATCTTAGGGGCAATGGCCGCGCTCGTGCTCTGGCGGTTTAAGTTCAAGGGTAAGACGGTGCTCGATGGGGCCATGGCCCTGCCGATCGTTGTGCCCGAAATCTGTATGGGTGTGGCGATGTTGGTATTCTTTGCCAAGGTCATGCCCTGGCCCGGCGGCCTGCCATGGCCGCTTAATCTGGGGGCAATCATTATCGCCCATGTGTCCTTCTGCTTCCCCTTTGTCGCCGTGGTGGTCCGTGCGCGTCTTGCTTCGTTCAATCGGGAACTGGAGGAGGCGGCGAAGGATCTGGGTGCAGGGGAGTTTATGACGATCCGCGATGTCTTAATCCCCCACATTCAGCCCGCATTGATCGCAGGCGCACTACTGGCCTTTACCCTTAGCCTTGATGATTTTGTCATTACCTTCTTTACGTCGGGGCCTGACACAGTGACCTTCCCGGTGAAGGTCTATTCGATGGTTCGGTTCTCGGTCACGCCGGAGGTCAATGCCGCCTCGACCATCTTGATCGTCTTTACCGTCCTGTTGACGGCGCTGGCCATTCGCCTGCAGGGGGCTTCAGCCGTCGCCGGTGGCCATGCGCCTGACGCTTCGTCTAAGCGAGCCGCCCAGCCATGACCGCATCTTTCGCTAATCCCGCGCCCCGCAAGCCCATCATCAGTTTTGAGAACATCACCAAGCGCTATGGCAAGGTGGTCGCCGTCGATAATGTCAGCCTGACCATTGAGGAGGGCGAGTTCTTTTCGCTCTTGGGTCCATCGGGCTGTGGCAAGACGACCTTGCTGCGCATGTTGGCCGGTTTCGAAGTGCCGACTGAGGGGCGCATCCTGATTGATGGCCAAGATGTCAGCCAGACCCCGCCGAACAGACGGCCGGTCAATATGGTGTTCCAGTCCTATGCTGTGTTTCCCCATATGAGCGTCGCGGACAATGTTGCCTATGGCCTCAAGGTCGACGGCGTGCCTGCGACCGAGCGCGATCGTCGGGTCGAAGAGGCTCTGGCTCTGGTCAAGCTTGAGGGCTATGGCGCACGAAAGCCCGATCAACTGTCCGGCGGGCAGCGTCAGCGTGTGGCTTTGGCTAGGGCATTGGTCAAGCGGCCACGGGTATTGTTGCTCGATGAGCCCCTGTCGGCGCTCGATGCCAAGCTGCGCGATCAGATGCGCTCGGAACTGACCCAACTACAAGAAAAGGTCGGCATTACCTTCATTATGGTCACCCACGATCAGGACGAGGCCTTGGCGATGGCCACCCGGTGCGCGGTGATGAACCGTGGCCTGTTGCAACAGGTGGCAACGCCCAGCGATCTTTATGAGTTCCCCAACTCACGGTTTGTCGCCGACTTTATCGGCCAGGTGAACCTTTTTGAGGGCCAACTGACGATCGATGAGCCTGACCATGCGGTGATCAGTTCCAATGAGGTGGGTGTTCCGATCTATCTGGACCACGGGGTCACGGGTGCCGCCAACACCACCCTTTGGGCGGCCATTCGGCCTGAAAAGATCGAGATCCATAAGCGCGTGGACGGTGTGGCGGCCGTTAAGATGGAGGATGCGCCAGAGGGTCACAATGTGGTGGCTGGGACTATCACTCATCTGTCCTATCTTGGCTCTGAAACCGTGTTCGATGTGACCTTAGGCAATGGTCGCTTGGTCAAGGTGGTGAGGTCGAACCTTACCCGCTGGGATCAAGAGGACTTTACGTGGGATGAGCCAGTTTGGCTGTCTTGGCATGCCTGTTCCGCCGCCGTGCTTCTGTCTTGAAAGCAAAGTCATGAGCGCCTCTAGACCCGTCGCTGGGATAATCTGTTGCAACCGCACGGTGGGGGTGGAGACGGCACAGGCGGTGATGAACCGCTATGTCTTAGCCACAATGACCCATGCTGATGTCGCCGCATTGCTCGTGCCTTCTGCGCCAGGCCAAATGAAGGCCACAGAGATCGCCGCGCGCCTCGACGGGCTGATGCTTACGGGAAGCCCTTCGAACCTTGAGCCCCATCGCCATGGCGAGACGGTTGATGATGCGCCCGGGCCCTTTGATGCGCCGCGCGATGCCATGACCCAGGATCTGATCGCCGTCATGCTCGATCTAGGCCGCCCCGTCTTTGGGATTTGCCGGGGCTTTCAAGAGATCAATGTCGCGTTCGGCGGTAGCCTTCGCCGTGATGTCAGCGCTGCAAACGCCCCCCTAGCGCATCATGCCGATGATGATGTGAGCTTTGAGGCCATGTTTGACCATGTCCACCCTGTGTCCCTCACCCCCGGCGGGGTTCTGGCGCGGCGTTATGGTCAAGATCAACTGGTCGTCAATTCCGTCCATTTCCAAGGGGTAGATCGGTTGGGTGCGGGCCTCGACATTGAAGCGTTTGCGCCTGACGGTCTGATCGAGGCCGTCTCGGCCAACGTCAATGGTGCCCAACTTTTAGCGGTTCAGTGGCACCCTGAATGGCGCACTGCTGATCATCCCCAATCCCAAGCCTTTTTCGCCCTATTTGGTGAGGCCTTGCGCGGCGAACCAAGTCGCCAATCGCCCCCTATGTCTGGAGTAGCCCTATGACCGTTCCGATCCGCAACCACGATGTTGCCGAGCTTCGTCGCCTAGATCTGGCCCACCACCTTCCAGCGCAGAGCGACTATCGCTTGCAGGAGGCCTTGGGCGGTAGCCGTATCATCACGCGTGCCGACGGCTGCTATATCTTTGATGGCGATAATACCAAAATCCTCGATGGGATGGCTGGGCTCTGGTGCGTCAATGTCGGCTATGGCCGCAAGGAACTGGCCGATGCCGCCTATGAGCAGATGCTCGAACTGCCCTATTACAATACCTTCTTTAAGACCGCGACGCCGCCGCCCGTCATGCTGGCTGCCAAGATCGCCGAGAAGATGGGCGGCCATCTTAGCCACGTCTTTTTCAACTCGTCCGGCTCCGAAGCCAATGACACGGTCTTTCGTCTCGTGCGGCACTATTGGACGCTCAAGGGCCAGCCCCAGCGTCAGGTCTTTATTAGCCGATGGAACGCCTATCATGGCTCAACCGTGGCCGGGGCCAGCCTGGGCGGCATGACCTACATGCATGTTCAGGGCAATTTGCCTGTCCCGGGCGTTGAGCATGTGATGCAGCCCTATAGTTTTAATGACGGTTTTGGGGAGGATCCCGACGCCTTTGCCGACCGGGCGGTCCAGGCCATCGAGGACCGGATCTTGGCGGTTGGCCCTGAAAATGTCGCCGCCTTCATTGGCGAGCCTGTCCAAGGTGCGGGCGGGGTAATCATTCCGCCAGAAAGCTACTGGCCTAAGGTCGAGGCCCTCTGTCGCAAATATGGCATCTTGCTGGTCTGCGATGAGGTTATCTGCGGCTTTGGCCGGCTGGGCCATTGGTTCGGTCACCAGCATTACGGCATCAAGCCCGACATCATCGCCATGGCCAAGGGCCTATCCAGCGGTTACCTGCCGATCTCAGCGGTTGGCGTGGCAGATTTCATCGTCGATGAGCTTAAGGCCCATGACGGCGATTTCGTGCATGGCTTTACCTATTCCGGCCATCCAACGGCCTGCGCTGTTGCGCTGAAGAATATCGAGATCATGGAACGAGAGAACCTGATCGAACGGACGCGTGTCGATACGGGTCCCTACATCGCCAAGGCTATGGCCACCTTGAACGACCATCCCGTGGTCGGCGAGGTTCGCACCCTAGGTCTCATCGGTGCGATCGAGATCGTCGCTAAGAAGGGCACCAACCAGCGCTTTGGCGGGGCCGAAGGCACTGCAGGTCCGATTGTTCGTGACGCCTGTATCGCCAATGGGCTGATGGTTCGCGGCATCCGCGACAGCATCGTCTTTTGCCCCCCGCTGATCATCAGCCATGCCGAGATTGACGAGATGGTCGCGATCATCCGCAAGTCTTTGGATGAGGTTGAGGCGCGGTTGCGGGCGATGTAGGTTCAATTGCGGACGCGGCGTGCGGGTCACTGTTGCAAATTGGGGCCAGGAAGGACCCGGACGAAACAGTCCCTCCGGGGGCTGTTTTGCGTTGCGTCAAGCCCATACGAGCGAGTGATTAGCGGGAAACATCCTGAATGATCAGAGCTCGATTTGCGGGCCCCTATTGGCAGGCTTCATGCAAAATACTATTAACTTCACATTTAATAAAATTCTGATATCCACAGCTACTGTCTGGATTGGGGGCATATCACCGACCGATTATGTGGCTCTGTTCAACGCCTTTATTTAGAATTGACTCCCTGTGTGGCGAATTAAGAGGCCTCGAAGATCAACAAAATTGGTTTTTCTCGGTTTCAGCCCTCTATTTCGATGTGTTTGTTGGTAAAATCGAAAATGAATAATACCAGAATCAAACATCTTTTTTTTATGGTGTTCTTTTTTATATTTTCTTTAACATCGAAAGTATGGGCGGCCCCTTATTACTTATATCTCGATATTTCAGGGGCTAACACTACTATCGACGATACGCCACACATAACGAGTTGGCGCTTATCGGTTCTGCAAAACTACGATTTTGGCGGCGGAGTTTTTGAACTCAAGAGAGGTAGCTCTACCCCAACAGATGACATTCGACTAAAAATCTATAATGGAAACGACACAAGTGGGACGCTCATAGGTGAAGTTGTTGTTTCTAAAAACACAGTTTCTGGCACTTTCAATCCTATCAGTTTCATTTTTCCAACACCGTTAACGCTTACCCCAGGCAGTTATTACATAACTCTGAGTTCAAACACCTCGTCGGCTGGAAATGTTCAGTACTTTGTTAAAGGTGCCGACTCTGCTACCCTAAACCTTACCGGCCCAGGGGCGGCTCTGGATGCTGCCTACGGAACGGTTTCGAGCAATCCAACCACGACGTCAAATTTTACCCTCTCGAAATCGGCACCAGCATCCGTCCAGATAAACCAGAATCTAACCTATAGCTTCGGACTGGGTAATTCGGGTGCGAACCTTTCAGGAACCTCAGCGCGGATTTCCGAAGATTTACCGGCAGGCGTTGTAGCGACGGCTGTCACGGCGGGAACCGGTGTGAGCGGGGTAAACTGTGGCTCGCTACCTTCCGCTGAGGGTGCCCTGTTGAGTTGTAGTGTTACACTTAGTGCGGGGTTGGCATCGAGTGCTCCAAACGGGACGGCGGCATTTACCCTATCCACCACGGCGCCGGCGTCAGCGGGAACAATTGTGAATTATGCTTCGGTAGATCCAACAGGTGGAATCGCTCCGGCGACCCCCGGTTCGGGATGCATCACGCCTAGTTGTGCTAGCGCCTCGACAATCGTTAATTCTACGTCCGATGTCACGGCTCCGATCATCACTGGCCCGAGCGGCGGTGCGGGTGCTGCGGCCTCTGCCATTACGGTTGATGAGAACCAGACCGGGGTTACGACCCTGACGGCCAACGAGACGGTGACGTGGAGCCTTGTTGGCGGCACAGATCAAGCCAAGTTCTCGATCAGCGCGGGTGGTGTGATCACCTTCCAATCGGCCCCGGACTATGAGACCCCAACCGACAGCGATACGAACAACACCTACGTGGTGCAGGTCCGTGCGACTGACACGGCGGGCAATATCAGCACCCAGACGGTGACGGTCACGGTGGCCAATCTGGATGAGGTGGCTCCGATCATCACTGGCCCGAGCGGCGGTGCGGGTGCTGCGGCCTCTGCCATTACGGTTGATGAGAACCAGACCGGGGTTACGACCCTGACGGCCAACGAGACGGTGACGTGGAGCCTTGTTGGCGGCACAGATCAAGCCAAGTTCTCGATCAGCGCGGGTGGTGTGATCACCTTCCAATCGGCCCCGGACTATGAGACCCCAACCGACAGCGATACGAACAACACCTACGTGGTGCAGGTCCGTGCGACTGACACGGCGGGCAATATCAGCACCCAGACGGTGACGGTCACGGTGTTGGACATTTCCGACACGGCTCCGATCATTTCGGGTGCGACCACGCTGACCGTTGATGAGAACCAAACCGGTGTGACCACCCTGTTGGCCAATCGCGCCGTCAGTTGGTCTATCGTCGGGGGCTCTGACCAAGGTTCCTTTGCAATCAATGCCAGTGGCGTCGTGGCCTTCCAATCGGCCCCGGACTATGAGACCCCGACCGATTCCAATGTGAACAATAGCTATATTGTTTTGGTTCGCGCGACCGATAGTTCGGGCAATGTCGCGACAACGACGGTCACGGTCTTGATCCGTAACCTAGAGGACAGCCCACCGATCGCCGGGGGCGGTACGGCGTCGATTTCTGGTCGGATCACCCGCTCAAGTGGCCCACCCATTGCGGGTGTACTTGTTGAACTTGTCGATGGCACCGGCCTTGTCATTGCCACAGCGGTGTCTCAGGGTGGCGGGTTCTATGCCTTCAGCAATATTCCTGAGGGTAACTATGGCGTCCAGTTTAACACTTCGAGCGGTATTTCGCGCAGCCATACTGATGTGGGTACGCCGCACGGCAACGCGGTGACCAACATCAGTGTCACGTCGGGAACCGACATTAAAGACGTCGATGCCATCGTCCTTGACCCTTCTGGCGTGATTTATGACAGCATCCAGCGCACGCCGGTTGCTGGTGCCCAAGTGTCGTTTTATTTCGGTGGGAACAAGGTCAGCAACAGTTGGTTGGATACAGCGCTTGGTGGATTGAACGACCAAACGACGGATAGCACGGGATTTTATAGTTTCGTACTGAATGGTTCGGCATCGTCGGGCACCTATGAACTGCGCGTGACCGCGCCCTCGGGCTATTCCAATGCGGCTAGTATTTTGATTCCCTCTGGCGGCACCTTGACCACGGCCCTCGGTGGTGGTGTACAGGAGGTTCAGCCCCAAGCCACCGCGCCAGTCGCAGGCCAGTCCACGCTCTACTATACGCAATTCACCTTCACGGTTGGCGCGACCATGGCGACCACCTCCGACGGGGTAGTCAAGAACCACATTCCTCTCGACCCGATGATGACGGCTGCGCTAAGTGTGACGCAAAATGCAACGGAGGCGGGCCAACCGGCCCGATATACCGTTGCCTTGAACCGGACAAACGCCACAGGCAGCGGCTTGACCTTCGACATTAAGGATCTGGCAACCGGTACAGCATCTGGGGGAACCGACTATCCAGCCCTGCTCGTGAACCAACAGCTTGTCGTTCCCAGCGGATCTAGCAGCGGAACCTTTGAGCTGATGGCTGCAGACGACGCGGTCGTCGATCCAGATGAAACGGTTTCTCTGCAGATTTCTAACCCTTCGGTTGGTGGCGTGAACATTGCACCGTTCACAACCCTTACGACCGATCTTGGCACGGCTTCCATCGCTGACAATGACAATGCGCCGGTATTTACGGGCACCAACACGACCTTCGACGGCAAGCCAGCCTTCAGCATCGACTATCCAGAAAACCAACTGGCTGGCGCGATCTTGGGCACGGCGGCGGCAACCGATGCAGACGGCAACAGCTTGACCTACAGCATCAGTGCGGGTGATCCGGGTGGCTCGACACCATGGTTTGTAATCAACAGTTCGGGTGAGGTCAGCCTCACGACAGAGGGTGTTGCCTCCGTAGCTAATGACTTTGAACAGTTGGCCAATGGCCAGACGCTGACGTTGACGGCAAGCGATGGTGCCAATCCAACCTCGATTGTTATGGTGCTCAATGAAACGGATGCCGACGATATTCCGCCATTGATCTCAGTGGCTGGAAACCCAGTTGGCCCATCTTCGGCCATCACGGTCAATGAGAACCAGACAGGGGTCACGACCCTAACGGCCAATGAGGCTGTGACTTGGAGTCTTGTTGGCGGAAGTGACCAGGGTAAGTTCGTGATCAGTGCTGAAGGGGTACTGACCTTCCTTCCAGCACCCGACTTTGAGCTTCCGAAGGATGTGGATGCCAACAACATCTATCTGGTCCAGGTTCAGGCCAAGGATGCTGCAGGCAATGTCAGTCAGTTGGCTGTGAGCGTGACGGTTGCCGATGTCGATGACGCAGCACCCTTGATTACTGGCCCGAGCGGCGGTCCTGGTGCTGGAGTGTCGGCCATTACGGTGAAAGAGAACCAGACTGCGGTTTTAACACTGACGGCCGACGAGACGGCGACTTGGAGCCTATCGGGCGGTACAGATCGGGCGCGGTTCAAGATTGATGCGGTAACGGGTGAACTGACGTTCCTTGTTGCGC
>JBEGNZ010000026.1:0-39430 GCA_041182245.1 Pseudomonadota bacterium
TCATTGCGAGGCGCATCGCGCCGAAGCAACCCAGGGGAACATCCGCTCTGGTTCGTGTCAGCCCCCTGGGTTGCTTTGCTGCGCTCGCAATGACGCGCCAAGATACAAACGGGTTATGGCTCCGAGGGGGCAGGGAGATTTACCCCCCGTTCAAGGCCACGATCGGGCCCCAGGTCAGACGATGGGCCGAACAGGGGCCCATCTGTCTCAGCGCTGCTGCATGGGCGGGGACGCCGTAGCCCTTGTGAGCGGCAAAGCCATAGCCGGGATGTTGCGCGTTAAGCGCCACCATCACCCGGTCTCGCTCCACCTTGGCCAGGATCGAGGCGGCGGCAATGGATAAAGACCGGCCATCGCCCTTGATCACCGTGCGAAGGGGGCAGGGCAGATCAAAGCTATAGTTTCCATCGACCAGTGCAAAGGCGGGCGGTAGCGACAGGCCCTCGACGGCGCGGCGCATGGCCAATCCTGTGGCCTGAAGGATGTTGAGGTCGCAGATCTCTTCTGGTGAGGCGTGACCGACGCCCCAGGCCAACGCCTTGGCCTTGATCTCAATCTCCAAGCGTTCGCGGGCCTTTTCACTTAGTTTTTTGGAGTCGTTTAGCCCTATGGGCAGGTCGTCGATATTAAGGATCACCGCCGCTGCCGTCACTGGCCCTGCCCACGGTCCACGCCCGGCCTCATCAATGCCGCAGACCGGAAACGGGCAGTCCGTCTCGAACGACCAGTCCGGTCCGGTCACCGTGCGAACCTATCCCGTGCGAGGTCCTGCACTTGGGCATGGCAGGGGCAGTGGACCATATGGTCATTGACCATCCCGACGGCCTGCATGAAGGCATAGACGATTACCGGCCCGCAATATTTGAAGCCCTTGGCCTTGAGGGCCCTTGCCATTTCGGCGGCCAAAGGGGTTTGGGCGGGGACCTCAGACATTGCCGTGAAGTTGTTCTGGATCGGGGTGCCGCCGACCAAGTCCCAAAGAAAGGTCGAAAAGTCCTCGCCGCGCTCTTGCATGTCCAGATAGATCTTGGCCCCAGCGATCGCTGCGTCGATCTTGCCGTTAGAGCGGATAATGCCTGCATCAGCCATCAGGCGCGCGCGGTCCTCTTCACCAAATCTCGCGACGATCTCGGGGTCGAAATTGGCAAAGGCGGCGCGGAAATTATCGCGTTTGCGCAGGATCGTGATCCAGGCCAGCCCGGCCTGAAATCCATCTAGCACCAGCTTTTCCCAAAGGGCGCGGCTGTCATATTCCGGCACACCCCATTCGTGGTCGTGATAGGCCTCATAGACCGGATCGCCATTCATGCCGCGCCAAGTGCAACGGTTTGAAAAATCGATAGGGCTCATGGCGTTGTTGCGCTCGTAGACTGAGGTTCGATCCAGTCTGGCCAGTCGACATGGATGGGGCGTCCATCAACACTCAGCGCGCCTTCCAGCCGATCAAGCCGCATCGATGCCATGGCTCGCCCGTCTTGACCGCTCAGAACCTGACCGGCGCGCAGCTCGCCATTGAGAATTTCAGCACCGGAGGCGGGCGCAGGGCCGTCAAAATGGATGGGCAGCATGCGGGTCTTGATCGTGCCGCGCCGTTTCATGCGCGAGGTGGTTTCCTGACCAACAAAACAGCCCTTCTTAAAGTCGATGCCGTTGAGTAGGTCGAAATTGGCTTCGATGGGATAGGTCGTGTCGCTGGGTGCGTCGACGATAGAATCTGGAACACCGAGGGCGAGGCGATGCGCCTGATAGTCGGTCTCAGTCACCTCTAACGCCGTTTGTGGCCGCGGCGCGTCATATCCGCGAAGCCCAAGGGCGCTGAGGCGCGGATCGGTAAGAAATCCTTCCGCGCTGTCAGTATTCCAAAGGGCACTGACGACCATCGGGCTTGGGCCAATCGTAACCTTGGCGCGCAGACGATAGAGGGTCAGGCGCTGGATGAGGGCGTCGCGATGGTCAGCGGCGACGTCAAGCCAGCATACGGTTTCTCCGGCCAGAATGAACAGGTCGTAGAGCAGTCTTCCCTGCGGCGTCAAAAGCCCGCCAAAGCGAAGGATGCCAGAAGCTTGGCTTTCCACATCCTGGGTGAGCAGGCCTTGCAGAAAGGTACGCCAATCTGGGCCTTCAATGGCGATCACGGCGCGCGAGGCGAGCGGGGCAAAGAGGGGTGACTGAGTCATGACAACAGTTTGGCGCAAGCGGCGATCAAGCGCTAGGGCTGGAGCCCAAGGCCGCAAAGCTCTATAGAGGCTCTAATGTCTCAAAAGCCCTTTCCGATCCTGATCATTACGGCGACGCGCATCGGCGATGCGGTCCTGTCGTCGGGTTTGATCAAAAAGCTCTATGATGAAATTCCCAACGCGGAATTCACCATCGTGGTTGGGCCTGTGGCTGCGCCCCTGTTTCGCGATGTGCCTCAGGTCAAAGAGATCATAGCGCTCGTCAAGCAGCGCAATGGCGGGCACTGGATTAAGCTCTGGCAAAAGGTTCGTCATCGGCACTGGGGACTGGTGCTGGATGGGCGCGGTTCTGCCATTTCGCGATTTATCAAGACCGAGCGGCGTACCGTCCACAAGAAGAGCGCGCTGATCGAGCACAAGGTGATCGAAGCCGCACGCCTGTTGCGACTGGAGGCCGAGCCGCCCGCGCCCTATCTGTTCACAAGCCCTGAGACCGAAGCACTGGCGGCCAGGATGGTGGGGCAGGGCGGCCCGATCCTTGCCATGGGTGCTGCCGCCAACTGGATTGGTAAGACGTGGCCGACCGAGCGCTTTGCCCAAACGGCGCTGAGGTTGCTTGGCCCTGATGGCCCTATGCCGACCGGTCGTCTGCTGATCTTGGGCGGTCCAGATGACTGGCCGGCTGCTGAGGTTTTGCGCCGAACCTTGCCGCGCGATCGTTGGATTGACCTGACCGGCAAGGCCGATCTCTTGACCATCTATGCGGCCCTAAAGCATGCACGGATGTTCATCGGCAATGATTCAGGCCTGATGCATCTTGCGGCTGCCGCAGGCATTCCCACTTTAGGCCTGTTTGGGCCCTCCGATGAGCGTCTCTATGGACCTTGGGGCGTAGATTGCCGCATTGTTCGCGGTGGACGAACCTTTGAGGGTCTAAAACAGATTGATCCTCATTTGAATCAAGCGGTCTGTCATATGCTGGACCTGCCTGTCTCCAAGGTCCTAGCGGCCGCCTGCCGTCTCTTTGATGAAACCGCCTAACCGGAGCCTCCCGTGACCCAGACCTTCGACCTGATCGTTCGTGGCGGCACCTTGGTCAGTCATGCGGGACATGGCCTTGCCGATGTTGGCATAAGGGGCGGTAAGATTGTCGCTGTCGGTGATCTGGGCCAGGCCAGCGCGGGCGAGATCTTCGATGCGCGCGGCCTCACCATCCTTCCCGGCGTCATTGATAGCCAGGTTCACTTTCGCGAGCCGGGTTTGGAATGGAAAGAGGACCTAGAAACAGGCTCACGCGGCGCGGTTCTGGGCGGCGTCACGGCCGTCTTCGAGATGCCCAATACCGAGCCGACCACAACCGACCCTGACGCTTTGCTGGACAAGCTCAGCCGGGCCAAGGGGCGGATGCATTGTGATCACGCCTTTTATGTCGGCGGGACCCATGAGAATACGGCCTATCTGGGCGAGATGGAGCGGCTTCCTGGCTGCTGTGGCATCAAGGTGTTTATGGGCGCGTCGACCGGGTCGCTGCTGGTGGCCGACGATGCGGGTGTTGAGGCGGTGTTACGCAACATCTCGCGTCGCGCCGCCTTCCATTCGGAAGATGAATATCGACTGGCCGACCGACGCAGTTTGGCCCGGACTGGGGACTGGACCAGTCACCCTGAGGTACGCGATGCCCAGTCGGCGATCCAATCGACGGAGCGTCTGGTGTCCATCGCCAAGCGGTTGGGCAAGCGTATCCACGTCCTGCATGTGACGACCGCGCAGGAGATCGATTATCTGGCCCGCCATAAGGATGTGGCGAGCGTGGAATTGACCCCGCAGCACCTGACCCTCACCGGGCCAGAGGCCTATGAGCGGTTGAAGGGCTTTGCCCAGATGAACCCACCGATCCGTGACGTCTCCCATCAGTCGGGCCTGTGGCGCGGCATCGCCATGGGCGTTGCCGATGTGATGGGCTCTGACCACGCGCCCCATACGCGCGAGGAGAAGGCACGGCCCTATCCGGCCTCACCATCGGGCATGCCGGGGGTCCAAACCCTGGTTCCGGTGATGCTGACCCACGTCAATGCGGGCCGTCTGACACTTCAGCGCTTTGTCGATCTAACCAGTCACGGTGTGCAGCGGGTCTTTAGCCTAGCCGACAAGGGCCGGGTTGCAGAAGGCTTTGATGCCGATCTGACCATTGTCGATATGAAAGCACGCCGAACCATCACCCACGACCAGATGGCCACGCGCTCCGGCTGGACCCCGTTTGATGGTTTTGAAGCTACCGCTTGGCCTATGGCCACCATTATTCGTGGCAAGATCGTCATGCGTGATGACGAAGTGGTAGCCGAAGGGCAGGGCAAGCCCGTAAGGTTCCACGAGACACTGGGCCCAGCATAGGGCGACATAAAAGGGGCGGGCGAGCGATGGACGGACAGGTGAATCTCGAAACGGCACCCTTCCGCGACGCGCGATATGCCCCTCGTCAGCTAATCGTCGAGCGCGGCCCGGATGGGTCGATGGTGCTGAGCAACCCGACTCCTTTTCGGCAAGACTTCCTGACCATGACCGAGGTCTTGAACCACGGCGCGGCTACCTATCCCGACCGCCTATGGCTCGCCGAGCGCGATGGCGAGGGCTGGGCGCAGCGGACCTATGGGCAGGGTGCGGCCGCGGTAAAGGCCTTGGCTGGCGGTTTGGCCGGTCTTGGTTTGACCCGTGGCACGCCGCTCCTGATCCTCGCGCGCAACAGCATTGATCAGGCCTTGGTCTCCTATGCGGCCATGAGCCTTGGCGCGCCGATTGCGCCGGTGTCGCCGCAATATGGGTTGGCGGGCGCAGACCTGTCGCGGCTGGGCTATGCGGTCGATCTGATCAAGCCTGTGGCCCTCTATGTCGATGATGCAACTGCCTTTGCCGGTGCGCTTGATGCCTCGTTCCTTGCGGGTTTGCCGGTCATTGTCAGCCGTAACGGTCGGCTGGGTGATCACAGCCTTGCCGACCTTCTGACGGCCAACCCGATGGCCCCGGCGGCGCAGCCGGACGATATTGCCAAGCTACTCTTGACCTCAGGCTCGACGGGTAAGCCCAAGGCGGTGGTCGGACTGCACCGCAACATCTGTATCAATGCCGCCCAGATTACCGCCTGTTTTGATGATCCAGAGCCGCCGGTCGTGGTCAATTCCGCGCCTTGGAGCCACAGCTTAGGGGCCAATTCGATCTTGCACATGGTCACCCATCGCGGCGGATCGCTCTATATCGATGCCGGACAACCGACGCCCGAGCGATTTTCCGAAACCTTACGGAATCTCAAAGAGATATCGCCAACCTATCACAATATGGTTCCGGCCGGATGGAGCCTGTTTGCCGGTGCACTGGAGCAGGATGAGGCCTTAGCACGGACCTTCTTCGCGCGGGTTCGCGTCCTGCAATATGGTGGGGCCAATCTGGCCCAAAGCGTCTGTGATCGCATACAAGCCGTCAGTGTGCGCCTCACCGGAGAGCGTTTAACCTTTGCTACGGGCTATGGCTCGACCGAGACCGGACCGACGGCGTGCAATATTCACTGGCTCAATGATCGCACGGGGATGTGCGGCCTGCCGGTGCCGGGAACCTCGGTGAAGTTGGCACCAGAGGGCAGCAAGTTCGAAATTAGGGTCAAGGGGCCTCAAATTTCCCCCGGCTATTACAACGACCAGGAAAAGTCCGCAGCGGCTTTTGATGAGGAAGGCTTCTACCGGCTGGGCGATGCGGCTCGGTTGCAGGATGAGGCTGATCCCGAGGCCGGTCTGGTGTTCGATGGCCGTCTAGTGGAGAACTTCAAGCTGGCTTCGGGCACCTTTGTGGCCGCAGGGTCTTTGCGGATAACGGCCATTTCGGCGGTCGGCGGGGCGGTCGCCGATGCCGTGGTCTGCGGCGAGGGCAAGGAGGGCGTTGGCCTCCTGCTGTTCCTCAACGCCCCGTTCTGCGCAAGGCTAGGTGATGCCAATGCGGTTCGCGAGGCGGTCCGTACAGGACTCCAGCGCATGAATGCTGAGGCGCGCGGCGGCGGCGGCAAGGTGGCCAGAGCCATTATTCTGCCCGGTGCTCCCGACCCGCTTTCGGGTGAAATCACCGATAAGGGCTATATCAATCAGGCCCTGTCGCGTCAGCAACGGGCGGCGGATGTCGAGCGCCTGTTTGCCGCCGTCCCAGACAGCGATGTTCTGACCTTTTAATTCCTCTATTCGACGCGGAGAGCTCCGATGAATGGCGCTGATGTCCTGATCCAAACCTTGGCGGATAATGGCTTGGAGGCCTGTTTCGCCAATCCGGGAACCAGCGAGATGCAGTTTGTCTCGGCGCTGGACCGCGAACCGCGCATGCGCTCGGTGCTCTGTCTGTTCGAAGGGGTGGCGACCGGGGCGGCGGATGGCTATGGCCGGATGGCGGGAAAGCCTGCCGTGACCCTGCTTCATCTCGGGCCGGGCTATGCCAATGGCGGAGCCAACCTGCACAATGCCCGCAAGGCTGGAACGCCGGTGGTCAATGTCATCGGCGATCACGCGACCTATCACCGCCAGTATGACGCGCCACTCAATTCCGACATCGCGACCTGGGCCAAGGCCAACTCCAACTGGATCGCGTCCGCCGAGACCGCCGATGAGGTCGGAGACCTTGCCTCGCAAGCCATTGCCGCCAGCTATGGTCCGCCCGGCGGCTGCGCCAGCCTGATCCTTCCCGCCGACAGCGCCTGGTCCGAAGCCAATCGCAAGGGGCCTGTCGTCGAGATTCCACGGCGAGCGACACCATCGGCCAGCGCCGTTTCCGCTGCAGCGGCCAAACTTAAGGCTGCCAAATCCCCTGTGGTCCTGATCGGCGGGTCTGCCTGTACTGAGGCGGGTCTGAAGGCGGCTGGGCGATTAAAAGCGGCTGGTATCCGCGTGCTTACCGACACCTTTGTCGCCCGCCTTGCCCGCGGGGAGGGACGGTTTGCACCTGACAAGATGCTTTATTTCGGGGAAATGGCGCTTAAAGATCTGGCGGGTAGCGACCTGATGGTGCTGGTCGAAACCGCCATGCCGGTGTCCTTCTTTGCCTATCCGGACATGCCCAGCGTTCTGGTGCCAGAGGGCTGCGCCCTTGAAGCGCTCGCCGACAGGTCTCAAGACGGGATCGCCACCCTAAACCTTCTGGCCGATGCTTTGGGCGCACCCCAGGAGGTCACTCTGACCGCCTATGCGCCGCAAGACTGCCCGAGCGGGGAATTGACCGCCTATACGATTGGTACCTCGATTGCGCGGCACATGCCAAGCCATGCCATTATCTCCGACGACGCGGTGACGGCGGGTCTGCCGATCTATAGCCAGACGGCGCAGGCACGAGCCCATGACTGGCTGATGCTCACGGGCGGCGCGATCGGGCAAGGCATTCCCTTGGCCATCGGCGCGGCGGTGGCCTGTCCGGATCGTAAGGTCCTGTCCCTCAACGGTGACGGCGCGGCCATGTATACGGTGCAGGGGCTCTGGACGATTGCCCGTGAGAATCTGGACGTGACAGTGGTGGTCTTTGCCAACCATGCCTATCGCATCCTCAATATCGAGCTCGCCCGCACGGGGGCGGGAAAGCCCGGCCCCGCTGCCAAGAAGCTGCTCGATCTTGGATCGCCGCGCATTGACTGGATGGGGCTGGCCAGCGCTCTAGGCCTGCCCTCCGTGCGCTGTGATACGGCTGAAAGCTTTGATGCCGCCATGGCGCGGGCCATGGGTCAAAAGGGCCCACAGTTCATCGAGGCAGCTTTGCTCTAGGCTGCGGCAAATTCTAAAGCAGCCAACAAAAAACCCGCCGGAGTGACCCCGGCGGGTTTGTCGTTAGGGCCGGAGTCCGGCACCTATTTTACCGTATTACCGGGAAGCTTACAGCCGCCGCCAATACCCTTAGCTTGGGTGCAGCTGAGCACCGACTTGGGGGCTTCGACGCCAGCCGTATATTCGATCACCCAGCCGGGCAGCCCATCAGAGCAGGCCACTTCCAAGAACTCCGACGTATCCGCACGCCCGATCATGTTCACGTTCGACACGGTGCAGGTAGACTTGCCGAGCGACTTCAAGCTGGTGGTCAGCTTTGGATAGACCAGCTCTTGCTTAGAGTAGCTGCAACGATAGCCTGACAGTTGCGAGCGCACGCAATCGAGAATCTGTGGCTTGACGCCTGCCGATACGGGGAAGATGCCCACGGCACCGTCGGGACGGTTCTTACAGGCCAGTTCGACAACTTCCTTGTCGTTGCCCTGCACAGGAAAGACCCCGTACTTGTCGACGTCACAGTTAAAACCGGCCTTCTTGGCGAGGTTGGAATAGAGGCCAGCCTGCTGAGTTTCAGCTTCACGCGCATCGGTTAGGGTGCAACCACCACCCACGAAAGCGGCTTCTGCGCATTTGATCGTCTTGGCCAGCTGTTCGGCCTTGACCTGAAGCATGAAGCCTTCGCCTGACTGGCAGGCAATTTCATAATATTCCGAGCCATCGACGGTCGACAGAACATAGCGAGTGCCGCTGATGGCACAGCTCTTGCTCGATTGAGCCATCATCGCCTTGATTGGCTCGAGGTTCTGCTCGGGCGTGGTCAGTTCGCAGTTCTTACCGGATTGGCCGAAGGAGATGCATGACATGGTCGTGATCTTGCGATCTGCGGTGGCTGGCATGCTTGCGAGCATAACCATGCCAGCGCCAGACTTACAGGCCAGCTCATAATAGGCGCTGGTTGGGCTTTGTCCGATATAGCGCGCCTTGTCTATGGCGCAGCTCGAACCGGTCTTGGCGACTAAGGGCTGCAGGCCCGCGACGGGATTGGCGTTGCCGGGCAGCAAGCAGCCCAGACTATTCTTCTGGGGCTTGCCATCTGGGCCAATGGCGGGAGCCGAGGTGGCCACGCAGTCATAGGTCAGGGGCACGGAGCCATCGGACTTGGCTTGAATAATATAGCCGAGGCCTTCAGAGCAGGCGACTTCGAAGAAAGAGGTCGTGACCTTGACGCCGTCCTTCTTTTCATCGGACGAACCGACGAAGCGTGCGTCGGTCAGGCCGCAGGCCACGCCAGACTTAGCGATGATTTCGGGGGCTTTTGCCATCCCGGCCTTGCGTTGTGCCTCGGGTATGCCAGCCGGTGCCTTAGGGGCAGCGAGAGCGGGCGATGCAATCGCGAGGGTGATTGCGGCGATGAGCCCCAGTCCAAATGGCCTCATGGGTACGTCTCCTGGAATTCCTGACCCTTACGGGCTTATGATGGTTGACTTTGACGGAGCATAAGCCCCTTCACGCGCCTCCGGTCAAGTTTGACTGTAACTGAGACCAAACTAAGACCGTGAATCAGGCATATTGTGCCTAGACCGCGACCCCTATTGGCATCATTGGATTGTCACCACAATTGCCCGCATCATCGGCTTGGACCTTTAGCCGCAGGAGACCTTCGACGTGCAGGACGGAACTCAAGAAGATCCCACCGACATCGCTGAACGCCGTCCGGCCCTAGTCTATCCCTTTGAGACCGTTCCGGACGATGGCGAGACCTTAGAGATCGCGCCGGGTCTAATCTGGATCCGCATGGGCCTGCCCTTTGCTCTGGCGCACATTAATCTCTGGGCGATTCGCGACGGCGAAGGCTGGGCAATCGTCGATACAGGCGTGCAGACCCGCGAAACGGCAGCGGCTTGGCGCAAGATCTTTGCGGGTCCCCTCGAAGGCAAGCCAGTCACGCGGGTCTTCGTCACCCACATGCATCCTGACCATATCGGCATGGCCGGATGGATCACGCGCAAGTTCAACTGCCGTCTATGGATGAGCCGCCTAGAATATATCTCCTGCCGGATGCTGACCGCCGATACAGGTCGCGAGGCCCCCGATGATGGGGTGCGCTTTTATAATGCAGCCGGTTGGGACGAGGAGTCGATCGAGACCTACAAGGCCCGCTTCGGTGGCTTTGGAAAGGGCGTTCACGCCATGCCCGACAGCTATCGCCGCCTCAGCGAGGGCGATGAGATCCAGATCGGTGACTATCGCTGGCGCGTGGTCGTCGGATCGGGTCATTCGCCTGAACATGCCTGTCTTTACAATGAGGAACTGAAGCTGCTGATTTCTGGCGATCAGGTCCTGCCAAAAATCTCGTCCAACGTCTCGGTCTTTCCAACGGAGCCCGACGGCGACCCCTTGACCGATTGGCTAACCTCACTGGCGCGCATCAAGACCATGGTGCCGGACGATGTTCTGGTTCTACCAGCCCATAACGAGCCTTTCCGAGGGCTCCATGCTCGCCTTGATCACCTAATCCGGGGCCATGAGCGGGCCTTGACGCGCTTGCTGTCCTCGCTCGCCGTGCCAAAGCGCAGCATCGATGTCTTCGGCTCTCTCTTTGCCCGCAAGATCGGGCCAGAGGTTCTGGGTATGGCCACTGGCGAAAGCCTAGCCCACCTGAACTGTCTGATTGGGCGCGGTCAGGTCGTTGCAGAACCGGATGATCAAGGCGTGCTCTGGTACCGCGCGGCTTAGGCGCTGCGGTTGAGGGTCAGAGACGTCGCATTGAGCTTGGATGATTGAGCGCCGGGTCCGTAGCCGGACCCGGTTGGACGTGAAGACGCCACCTCTTCGGCAATGGCCCGCACCAGACCTTCGGTAACAAACTTTGCCGACTCTACGGCCCGTCCATGCCTAGCCAAGACAGCATCAAAGGCCTCTGTGGCCGCAATGAGGTTTTGGCGGGCGGACAGGGATGTCTCGGCCAAGACGTGTGGCGCATCACGAAGCCTCTGCGACTCATGTCGGTAGATGTTGGCAAGGCGCGAGGTCTCATCGAGGGTTTTTGCGGCCTCTAGAGGCTTATTATCCTCGAAATCCTTACATTCCTTGGCCAAGCGCGCCGTCAGGATCTGCGTCAGTTCCGTCATTTGATTGATGCGGGCATCGGGGTTCATTTGACAGGTTCCTGCAGGGTGGGGGTCGGGGATAGGCCTTGCATCTTTAGCATCTCTTGAGTGACCGAGGCGGCAATGCCGACCCCACCCGCCTTAGTCATCTGCCGGGCAAAGGCGTCCATGAGGAAGGACTTGAAGGCCTGCTCACCTTCGCCGCCGCCAAAGGGTTCCGAGGTATTGACGCCAGAGAACATGGTTTGAAAAGCGGTTGAGAGGAACACGGTCTCAAATTCCTTCGCTGTCTTTTCAATCCGGGCGCGAGGGTCGGTAACAGAGCCGTAGTTCGAAACCTGAGGCGTTGGCCGCATCAGGTCGATGGGAAGGGACGAAGCGCTCAAATTCATTACATCACCTCGATATCGGCTTGCAGCGCGCCAGCCGCCTTGATGGTCTGGAGGATGGAGATCATGTCGCGCGGTGTGACGCCGAGGCTGTTCAGCCCCCTAACGAGCGAAGCCAAGGATGCCCCATCTTTAAGGGTGATGAACTGCTTACCCTTTTCCTCGTCGACCGCGACCTGCGACTGCGGCGTCACCGTCGTTTGGCCTTGCGACAGGGGATTGGGCTGGCTGACCTGAGGTGTTTCCTGAACCGTGATGGTCAGGTTGCCTTGCTGAATGGCCACGGTGGAGAGGCGCACATTCTCGCCCATAACGATGACGCCAGCGACCTCGTCTATAATGACCTTGGCCGGATTATCCGGCTGGACCTCCAGTTGCTCGATCTGGGTGATGTAGGTTACCAGATCGCGACCGGCAGCGGGGCGCACGGTGATGATGGAGGGATTGTCGGCTCTAGCCGAGCCCGGAAAGCGCGCATTGATCACCTCTGCCACGCGGCGGGCGGTGGTGAAGTCTGGATTGTGCAGGGTCAGACGCATCTGCGCCATGCTGGCCAGTTGAAACCCAACCTCGCGCTCGACGATGGCCCCGGAGGCAATTCGCCCGGCGGTGGGCACGCCCTTTGAGATCGAAGAGCCAGACCCGCCTGAGGCCGAGACTGAACCGGTCTGGACCGTGCCTTGCGCCACGGCATAGGCCTCGCCATCTGCGGCGAGCAAAGGGGTGACCAACAGGGTGCCGCCGAGCAGGCTTTTTGCATCACCAAGGGCTGAGACCGTGGCGTCGACCTGGGATCCAGAGGCGGAAAAGGCGGGGAGGCGGGCGGTGACCATCACCGCGGCGACGTTCTTGGTGTTCATGGTCGCGTCGCGGGTATTGACGCCAAGGCGCTCAAGCATGGCTTCTAGGCTTTGCTTGGTGAAGGGAGCATTGCGCAGCGAGTCGCCGGTGCCGTTCAGGCCCACGACAATGCCGTAACCGACCAGCATATTGTCTCGCACGCCTTCGAACGCGACAATGTCCTTGATCCGCGACTTGGCGAGAACGGGCGTCGTGATCAGAGCGGCCGCTGAAAGGGCGGTTATTACTGTTTTTAGAACCGAGCCGATGCGCATCATAGCGGTCTATTGATCCTTGGGTCTTGACGCCACGCGCGCCTAGCCTGAACTTGCATGCGAAGTTCATGCCAAGATTTTAACCATAAAAAAGGCTTTTGAATCAGATTGCTAAACTTTGCGCTTGCGAGAATAGTCTGCTCAAGGCAAATCCTGCCGAGCCTTAACGTTACAGCAAGTGTCGAGGTACAGACTGGCTCTTGGTGGTTTACCACGTTACAGGCCGTAGTTTTGGGTCAGATGGAATTGAGATGAAAATTGGCGGTACGAACAGTGTCGGGACTTCGGGTCCAGCACGGTCGGCCTCCCGCTCAGCGGGCGGTGACTTTCGGCTGTCCAAGACCTCTGCAAACGCTGAGACAGCATCGGCAGCGCGCGCCTCGGGTCCGACTGGCGTTGGCTCCATCGATGCCCTCATAGCGCTACAGGAAGTCGGCGGTCCCCTTGAGCGGCGTAAAAGAGCGGTGCGGCGTGCGAGCAAGATACTCGACCTTCTCGACGATGTGCGCGACGGCCTGCTGGAGGATAATCTGTCAACCACGGCCCTGAACGGTCTAATGGTCGCGATCCGAGAAGAGCGTTCAGGCGTGGATGATCCGCACCTTGAAGGGCTTCTGAACGATATAGAGACAAGAGCCTCGGTTGAGATTGCAAAACTCGAAGTCGCAGCCCGGCGCCTCTGAGCCAACAAACTTAAATGGTTCAATCTGGAGAGGCACGTTGATTGGCCCTTCGGTTTTGGTATAAGCGGCCTCGCTTCATTCCGGAGCACCCAATTTTGCGAGCGTGAGGGCGTCAATGCCGACGACCACAGTGCCGGTTCTTGATGCGGACTATCGTCCTTCTGAGGACGAGGAGTTCATGTGCGCGAAACATCGCGCCTATTTCCGTCAGAAACTACTGGCTTGGAAAGAGGACATCCTGCGCGAGTCGCGCGAAACCCTGACCCACCTGCAAAAAGAAACCGAGAACCATCCAGACCTTGCCGACAGGGCCTCGTCTGAGACAGACCGGTCTTTGGAGCTTCGGACCCGGGATCGACAACGCAAGCTGATTTCCAAGATTGATTCCGCCATTCGCCGCATTGACGATGACTCCTATGGCTTCTGTGAAGAAACCGGCGAGCCCATCGGCCTTGCCCGCCTCGAGGCCCGTCCCATCGCAACCATGAGCGTTGAGGCCCAAGAGCGTCATGAGCGGCGCGAGCGGGTTCACAGAGACGACTAACGCCAGAGGGCGCGGGCTTGGCCATTCGTCGGTCCTCGCCGAGATCGTTTGCTCCGGCGGTCAAAGCCGGATCAGCCCAGTCTGCTAAGAAAGATTGACCATGACCGTGAAGGTCCGCTTTGCCCCATCGCCCACGGGCCGTATTCACGTCGGTAATATCCGTGCGGCTCTGACCAATTGGCTCTTTGCCAAAAGGTTTGGGGGAACCTTTGTCCTGCGCATAGACGACACCGATCTGGAGCGCTCGACCCAAGAGTACGAAGACGGTATCGAGACGGACCTGAAATGGCTGGGTCTGGTCTGGGGCGAGCGCTATAATCAGTCAAAGCGCTTTGAGAGTTACCAAAGGGCAGCCGACCGCTTGAAGGCCGCGGGCAAGCTCTATCCTTGCTATGAGACCGGCGAAGAGCTGGATCGTCGCCGCAAGGTGCAACTGTCCCGCAGTCTTCCGCCGATCTACGACCGCGCGGCCCTAGCCTTGACCGACGAAGAACGCGCCGCGCTGGAAGCTGAAGGCCGCCGTCCGCACTGGCGCTTCAAGCTCGATGGTCGCCGGGTCAAGTGGACCGATCTGGTGCGCGGCGAGTGCGATGTCGATACGACCTCAATGTCCGATCCGGTCTTGATCCGTGAAGACGGTGCCTTCCTCTACACCCTGCCATCGGTGGTGGACGATATTGAGATGGGCATCACCCATGTGGTCCGGGGCGAAGACCATGTGACCAATACCGGGGTTCAGATCGAAATCTTCGAAGCCTTGGGCGGTGCAGTGCCGATCTTTGGTCACTTCTCCTTGCTCATCGGTGCCGATGGCGAGGCCCTGTCCAAGCGTCTCGGCTCCATGTCGATCATGGACATGCGTGACAATGGCTATGAGCCCTTGGCGGTCACCAGCCATCTGGCGCGTCTAGGCACGAGCGATCCTTTGGAAGCAGGCACCTCTTTGGAACAGCTTGGCGAGAGCTTTGACTTCTCCAAGATGGGCCGCGCGCCTGCCCGTTACGATCCAGCCGATCTTTTGCGCCTGAATGCGCAGGTGCTGCACGCCATGCCTTACGAGACCGCTAAGCCACGGTTGGCCGCGATCGACTCCGACCTTGGTGAAGGCTTTTGGCTGGCCATTCGTGCCAATCTGACCCTGTTTGCCGATGTGAGCGCGCTGGCCCAGATGGTTCGCGGTCCCGTCACGCCGGTGGTCGAGGATCAAGCCTTCCTGACCGAGGCGCTGGCGGTCTTGCCAGAAACCTTGGATGCGGCCTCTTGGGGCGAATGGACCAACGCGGTCAAGGAACGCACGGGAGCCAAGGGCAAGGGCCTGTTCCAGCCCCTTCGCCGCGCCTTAACCGGCATGGATCATGGCCCGGAAATGGCGCCTTTGCTGGTCCTGATCGGACGAGAGCGGGCCGCGGCCCGTCTGAGTGGCCAAACCGCCTGATCTTTTGCGTCGCGCGGGGCCTTGCTCCGTTCGCCTCATCGCTCTATGCCCCATCGGCCCGGTCATGACCGGCTCGGCAACTGAGGTATATCTAAGCGCGTGGCTTCTCCAACTGACCTGAAACGAATGGCCCTAGTGACGGGCCGCTTGGACATTACCGGCGCGCCAGAGGGCTTTGACGCGCTCGTCATGGCCGATCTGGTTCGGGCAAAGGGCGGCACCTGCGCCTTCGTGGCCAGAGATGGCGCGCGCGCCAATGCCTTTGCCGATGCGCTGGGGTTCTTTGCGCCTGAGTTAGAGGTCATCCGCTTTCCGTCGTGGGACTGTCTGCCCTATGATCGGATCGGCCCCTCGGCAGGGGTTGCCGCCCAGCGTATGGCGGCCCTCAGCCAACTGACCAAGCCCCTTGAGGGCAAGGCCGCTCGGCTTGTCATCACCCAAGTCCCGGCCCTGATGCAGCGCGTTCCCTCGCGCGTGATCCTCTCTAAGGCCAGCTACAGCGCCGTTCTGGGCCAAGAGATTTTGCTGGCGGACCTTGAGCGCTATTTTGCGGTCAATGGCTATGTTCGGGCCTCTACCGTCTCAGCGCGGGGCGAGTTTGCCATTCGCGGCGGTGTTATTGACGTCTTTCCCTCCAATGCTGACGAGCCGGTGCGCTTGGATATGTTCGGCGACACGCTGGAGACCATTCGCGGCTTTGACCCCGACACCCAGCGTTCGACGGGCCAACTGACGCGGGTCGATCTTCTGCCCGTGAGTGAAGTTCTTGTCGAACCTGAAGCCATTTCGCGCTTCCGCCGTGGCTATATCGCCGCCTTTGGCGCGCCGATGGATGATCCCCTTTATGCCTCGGTCAGTGAGGGTGGGCGCCGGGCGGGCATGGAGCACTGGTTGCCGCTCTTCTATGACGGCATGGAGACCCTGTTCGACTATCTGGGCCCTGATGCCCTGATCGGCATTGATCATCTGGCCTTTGAGGCGCGCGATGAGCGTCTGGCTATGATTGCTGACGCCTATGATGTGCGCGCTGATCGGACGGGCGGGCGCACGGGCTATAAGCCCTTGGAGCCGGATCAACTCTATCTGACCGCCGAAGAGTGGGACCGCAGGCTTGATTGCTTGCCCTCACGCCGCTTCTCGCCGTTCCAGCAAGAGGGCTGGGAACAGGTCGATATGGGCGCGCGGCAAGGGCGGGGCTTTTCGGCGGAGCGGGCGCTCGATAGCGTCAATCTGTTCGAGGCCGCCGCCAATCACGCCAATATGTTGGCCAGCCAAGGCAAGCGCGTCCTGTTCGCCTCATGGTCGGAGGGGTCATCCGAACGGCTCGGCGCGATGCTGGCCGATCATGGCCTGAACCTGGTCTTTTCACCCTATTGGCAGGCGGCAAAGGCGGCAGACCCAAAGCGCCCACAGCGGGTTGTGCTGCCGCTCGATACAGGGTTTGAAACCGACACCCTCGCGGTCATTTCCGAGACCGACATTCTCGGCGACCGTCTGGCACGGCCCAATAAGCGCAGGCGGGCCCAGAACTTCTTGGCTGAGGCCTCGTCCCTGACGGCGGGCGATCTGGTGGTCCATATTGATCACGGGATCGGGCGATATGAGGGGCTGAAGACGCTCGATGTGGCCGGTGCGCCGCATGACTGTCTCGAACTGCAATATGGCGGCGATGCCAAGCTCTATCTACCAGTCGAAAATATCGACCTTCTTACCCGCTATGGCTCAGAGAGCGACGATGTCGTCCTTGACCGCCTCGGCGGTGCGGCTTGGCAGGCCCGAAAGGCCCGCGCCAAGGTGCGTCTGCGTGAGATGGCCGATGGCCTGATCAAGATCGCAGCGGCACGCCTGCTCAACAAGTCCGAACCGATTGATGCGCCGCAGGGACTGTTCGAAGAATTCTGCGCCCGGTTCCCCTATGAGGAAACGGAAGACCAGCTCAGCGCCATTGCCGATGTCCTGGCCGATTTGTCGGCGGGCCGTCCGATGGATCGCCTGATCTGCGGCGATGTGGGCTTTGGCAAGACCGAGGTTGCGCTGCGAGCGGCCTTTGTGGTGGCCATGTGTGGACGGCAGGTGGCCATTGTCTGCCCGACCACGCTCCTGGCACGGCAACATTTTAGAGCCTTCACCGAACGGTTCCAAGGCTGGCCGATCAAGGTGCGCCAACTGTCACGCATGGTCCCGGCCAAGGAGGCTTCCGAGACCCGCGCGTCTCTGGCAGCCGGTGAGGTGGAGATCCTCGTCGGCACCCACGCGGTCCTGTCGTCGCAGGTTTCCTTCAAGGATCTGGGCCTCGTCATCGTCGATGAGGAACAGCATTTCGGCGTTCAGCATAAGGAAAAGCTCAAGGCGCTGCGGGCCGATGTCCACATGCTGACCCTCTCGGCGACGCCCATTCCGCGTACGTTGCAAATGGCGCTGTCGGGCATTCGTGAACTGTCGATCATCGCCACGCCCCCGGTGGACCGGTTGGCTGTGCGTACCTATGTCATGCCATTCGATCCTCTAGCGGTGCGCGAGGCTCTGCTGCGCGAGAAATATCGCGGCGGTCAGGCCTATTTCGTCACCCCGCGCTTGGCCGATCTGCCCAAGCTGGAGACCTTCCTGCGTGAGCAAGTGCCAGAGGTGAAGGTTGTTGTCGGTCACGGCCAGATGGCTCCGACCCAACTGGAAAACGTCATGAGCGCCTTCTATGACGGCCAATATGATGTGCTGCTCTCGACCACCATCGTGGAGTCGGGCCTCGATATTCCCGCCGCCAACACCATGATCATCAACCGCGCCGATATGTTTGGCCTGTCACAGCTCTATCAACTGCGCGGGCGGGTCGGGCGAGCCAAGACCCGCGCCTATGCCTATATGACCACACCGGCAGATCGTCAGATCACGGAATCGGCTGAGCGGCGGCTGAAGGTCTTGCAATCGCTGGATAATCTCGGCGCAGGCTTCCAGTTGGCCAGCCATGATCTGGACATTCGCGGCGGTGGCAATCTGCTCGGCGACGAGCAATCGGGCCATATTCGCGAGATCGGGGTCGAGCTCTATCAACAGATGCTGGAAGACGCCGTCACTGAGCTGAAGTCTGCCGATGTCGATCTGACGGTGGATCGCGGCTGGTCGCCGCAGATCAATACTGGTGCCTCGGTCTTGATCCCCGAATATTATGTGCCCGACCTGAATGTGCGTCTGGCGCTCTATCGGCGCCTGTCCGATGCCGAGCGGGCCGAGGATCGCGAAGCCATGGCCGCCGAACTGATCGACCGGTTTGGTCCCTTGCCGGAAGAGGCGGGGCAGTTGCTCAAGGTCGTGGCGATCAAGGGCCTGTGCCGTCAGGCCAATGTCTCAAAGATCGATGTCGGTCCCAAGGGGGCGGTGGTGGCCTTCCGCAAGGACGAGTTCAGCAACCCGATGGGTCTGGTCAGCTTTGTTCAGAAGAACAGCATCGCTTGGCGGCTTCGCCCCGACCAAAAGGTGGTCATCAAGGGCGAATGGGATACGCCCAATCAGCGCCTTGGCGCGGCTGAGCGGATCCTCACCGAACTGGCCCGCATCGCCTCTGCGGCCTAGCTGCGAACCTTGACGAAGGAGCCGGGCGCGTCTTCGAGCGGCGCGAACGGACCCTTGGCGGGGTCGCGGGCGGGAACCATCTTGCCGGACTTCTCGGCCAACCAAGCGGCCCAATGGGGCCACCAAGAGCCGGGATGCTCGACCGCTCCGGCGATCCATTCCTCGACCGTGTCTGGCAGGGCGCTATTGGTCCAGTGCTGATATTTCTTGGCTACGGGCGCATTGATCACCCCGGCAATATGGCCCGATCCCGCCATAGTAAAGGTCGTTGGCCCGCCATAGAGCCGCGCCCCGCGATAGGCCGAGCGATAGGGCACAATATGGTCATCGCGTGAGGACTGGACATAGACCGGCACCTTGATCTTGCTCATGTCCAAGGTCTCGCCGCCCATGACCAGTTCGCCCTTGGACAACAGATTTTCCTTATAGAATTTGCGCAGATAGAACATGTGCAAGGTCTTGGGCATCCGCGTCTGGTCCGAGTTCCAGAACAGCAGGTCGAACGGCTTGGGTTCTTTGCCCAGCAGGTAATTATTGACGAAGAAGCTCCAGATCAGGTCGTTGGAGCGCAAGGAATTGAAGGTGTCGGCCATGGACTGGCCCGACAATATGCCGCCGCCCTGATCGATCTGGGTCTCGATATCTTTCAGCCAAGCCTCGTCGGTAAAGAGCAGCAGGTCCCCAGCCTCGGTAAAGTCCTGTTGCGCGGCAAAGGTCGTGGCCGAATTGATCCTTGTGTCGCCCTTGGCCGCCATATGGGCCAGGGCGCAGGCGAGAAGGGTGCCGCCGATGCAATAGCCGACCGTATTGACCCGATCGACGCCGCACTGTTTGCGCACCACGTCGGCCGCCTCGTAGATGCCTTCATACATGTAGTCTTCGAAGGATTTCTGAGCCAGCTTAGCGTCCGGATTGACCCAACTGGCCACGAAGACGCTAAAGCCTTGCGCGGTCAGCCAGCGGATCAGCGAGTTCTCCACCCGCAGGTCCATGATGTAGAACTTATTGATCCAAGGCGGGAAGATCAGCAGCGGGATCTCGTAGACCTGTTCCGTGGACGGCGAAAATTGCAACAGCTGAAGAATGTCGTTCTGGAATATGACCTTGCCCGGTGCGGTGGCGACGTTCTCGCCCACGATGAACTGTTCGGCATCGGTTTGACTGATCGCCAGCTTGCCACCGCCGCGTTCTAGGTCTTCGGCAAAGTTCTCCATGCCGCGCACTAGGCTCTCACCGCCCGTCTCGATCACTTCGCGCAGGGCGGCGGGGTTCGAGGCCAGGAAATTGGTCGGGGCGATGGCGTCGGTCATCATCTTCATGAAGAACTCGACCCGGCGCTTGGTCATGGGGTCAACATCGTCGACCCCAGACACCAGATTGTTCAGCCAGTTGGAGGTCAATAGATAGGACTGTTTCATCACGTCAAAGACCGGATTGTCCGACCAATCTTTGTCGTTGAACCGCTTGTCGTTCGCGGCAGGGCGCACGATCGGCTCAGGCGATTCGCCGCTCATCCGTTTGGCTGAGTTTTGCCACAGGTCCATATAGCGGCTGTAGAGGTCGGCTTGGGCGCGCATCAGCCGGTCTGGCTGGGATGCCAGCTTGCCGAAAACCTCGTTCAGGGCAGGGCCGACATGGAAGGGGTCTGGGCTAAGGGCCGCAGGGCGATCGGCCTGACGCAATGCGGCCTCCGCAAACGCCCCTTGAGCGGTCATGGCCGCGCGGGCCAGATTGACCGACAGCTTTTCGATGGTCTCGCGCTGCTCGGCGGTGAGGGCGGCGGTCGCATCGGCAAAGGCCATCGGGTCGGCAGAGGCGGTGAAAGGCGGATTTTGCGGCGCAGGATCAGGTTTGGGTGCCTTTGGCGGTACGGGCTGCGGATTCGGTGCACGCACAGCCTTAGTCTTGATGCCTGCCTTGGCTGTAGTCTTGGGGGCGGGTTTTTTGGCTTTAGAAGGGGCCGCCGTCTTGGCCTTTAGGGTCGTGGCCTTAGCCGCCTTTGCTGCCGGGGTCTTGGCGCGAGCCTTAACAACCTTTTTGCTCTTGGCGGTTTTGATGTCGTCAGACATGCCTCTAACTCCCTGTCTTTCGTTCACCGATTGCTCATTAACGGATCGGCGCACTTTCGCTTTTGGCCATGATCGCATAAGACCTTAGCGATACCGAATGTTGAACGTCTGGTTTTTCGATGCCCTGGGCAAGTCCTTTCCTGCTGAAGTCTAACTGGCGCCTGTCACTCTGTGCAGGTTTGCTTGGATCTGCGACGGCGTGTGTGCAGGTTAGCCCCTTTGCGACCCAGCCCGTAGATGCCGGTTCGCCCATTGCGGCTGATGTTAGCGCTGCCTCGACGGCTCAATCCGACTTTCCAACCTTCGCCAATATTCCTTCGGCCCCAACCGATGTTCGCTCGCCCGAAGCTTGGCGCAAATCGGTTGCGAGTGCGCTTAAGGATAAGCGCGTTCTAGAAACCCAGGCTGAGGCCAACCCCGCGACCCTGTTCAATGCTGAAGCCTTTGCGAGTGCCGCGCGCGCGCGCGCTGCGATCAAGCCCGGTGACGTCCCCACCGCCACGTCTCGCGCCGAGACGGAGGCCTTTGCCCAAGAGCTGCGTGAGCGAGCTACGCCGCCTCCGCCGCCTCAATAGGTGCCGGGGGCGTAAATGACCCATTCGTTCGTTGCGGCTTTGACCTTTGATGGGTTGGCGGCAGCTTAAGTCTATTAGATCTAAACGGTCCCCCGGGAGGGGACAATGTCATGACCAACAGTTTTGATTTTCACCGTATCCGACGCTTGCCGCCCTACGTTTTTGAAGAGGTCAATAAGATCAAGGCGCGCCTGCGTGCCGAAGGGACCGACATCATAGACTTCGGCATGGGCAATCCGGATATGCCAACTCCGCCTCACATCATTGAAAAGCTGGTTGAAACGGCCCGCGCGCCCAAGACTGGCCGCTATTCAGCCTCTAAGGGCATCAGTGGTCTGCGTAAGGCGATGGCCGGCTATTATGACCGCCGCTACGGCGTCAAGCTGGACCCGGACACCGAAGTCATCGCCACATTGGGCTCGAAAGAAGGCTTTGCCAATCTGGCCCAGGCCCTGACCGCGCCGGGCGACGTGGTGATCTGTCCGAACCCCGCCTATCCGATCCATGCCTATGGCTTCATCATGGCTGGCGGTGTGATCCGTCATGTTCCGGCCCTGTCACCGGAGGAATATCTCTCGGGCATCAGTCGCGCGGTTCGCCACTCTGTGCCGCCGCCCAGCATCCTGATCGTCAGCTATCCCTCGAACCCCACCGCGCAATGGGTCGATCTGGATTTTTATAAAGAGATCATCGCCCTAGCCAAGAAGCACAATCTCTTGGTCCTGTCCGACATCGCCTATTCGGAAATTTACTTCGAAGATAACCCGCCGCCATCGATCCTTCAGGTCGAGGGGGCCAAGGATATCGCTGTCGAGATCAATTCCCTGTCCAAGACCTATGCCATGGCCGGTTGGCGCGTGGGCATGGTGGTCGGCAATGCGCGCATGTGCTCGGCCTTGGCTCGGGTGAAGTCCTATCTGGACTATGGGGCCTTCACGCCCATCCAGGTCGCTGCCGCCGCCGCGCTCAATGGCCCGCAAGACTGCGTTGACGAGATCCGCGCCATCTACAAGGGCCGCCGCGATACGCTGGTCAAATCCATGAAGGCCGCAGGGTGGGATATCCCATCGCCTCCAGCCTCGATGTTTGCTTGGGCTCCTATCCCCGAGCCCTATCGCGCCGCCGGATCGATGGCCTTTGCCAAGATGCTGATCGAGGAAGCGGGCGTGGCCGTAGCCCCGGGTCTAGGCTTTGGCGAATATGGCGAAGGTTTTGTGCGGATCGGGCTGGTTGAAAACGAGCACCGCATCCGCCAGGCAGCCCGCAATGTTAAAAAGTTCATCCAGAATGCGGATGACATCCTCAGCCGCTCGCCTGTCATGGCGGGCCTTTAACGGCTGAAAGCCTCTAAGGAGCCATGATCATGGCGGATCAATCGAGCGGACGAAAAGTTTGGCGCGTTGGCGTGGCGGGACTGGGCACGGTCGGCGGAGGGCTGTTGAGCTTTCTGGCCGAGCGTCCGGACTTCGCCCCCGCCGGTGGGCGCGCCATCGTAACCGGTATTTGTGCGCGGTCCCGGTCACGGGCGCGGACCGTCGATACATCCGCCATGAGTTGGTTCGATGATCCAGTGGCGCTGGCCAAGTCACCGGACAACGACATCTTTGTTGAGTTGATCGGCGGATCTGATGGTCCGGCCAAGGCCGCCGTCGAAGCCGCGCTTGCCCTAGGCAAGCCTGTCGTGACTGCCAATAAGGCCCTGATCGCGTCCCATGGCGCAGAACTGGCCAAGCTGGCCGAAGCCAATGGCGCGCCCCTTTTATTTGAGGCCGCTGTGATGGGGGGCACGCCAGCGGTCAAGATCTTGCGCGAGTCGCTGGTCGGCGAAGAGGTGGTCAGTGTCTCGGGCATCCTCAACGGCACCTGCAACTATATCCTGACCGAGATGGAGACCAAGGGCAGTAGCTTTGGTGATGTCTTGGCCGAGGCTCAAAGGCTTGGCTATGCCGAAGCCGATCCGACGACCGATGTCGGGGGCTTTGATGCCGCCCACAAGATCACCATCCTTGCCGCGCTAGCCTTTGGCGGCGCACCGAACTTTGCTGCGGCGGAGATCGAGGGCGTGGATCAGGTCGAGCTCGAAGATATCAAACTCGCGCACGACCTCGGCTACCGTATCCGTCTGGTCGCGTCTGCGGTTCGAGAGGGCTCGGGCGTCGCTGTCCGCGTCCATCCGGCGCTGGCGCTCTTTGGTCATCCCTTGGCCGAGACGCGCGGCGCGCTGAATGCCCTGTTCATTGAAGGTCGTCGCATTGGCCGGATCTTTATCCAAGGCCCGGGCGCAGGGGCAGGTCCGACTGCTGCCGCCGTCGCGGCCGATATTGCTGACGTCATGACCTTGGCTAAGCGGCCGGTCTTCCAATCCCCTGCGAGCACCCTCGTGCCTGAGCCTGCCATAAGCGCTGCGGACCGCGTTAGCCGCGTCTTTATCCGCCTAAAGGTCAAGGATCAGCCCGGTGTCATCGCCGCTGTTTCGGAAACCCTTGCCGATGCCGGCGTCTCGATTGATGGCTTCTTGCAAAAGCCGTCGCAAGGCGAGGGGGCTGTCCCGATTGTCCTGACCACCCACGCGACGGCGGAGTCCATCGTGCTTGAAGCGGTCGAGCGGATCGCGCGCCTGCCCGCCATGCTGGAGAGGCCCAAACTATTGCGTATCGCGCGGGTTTAAGAATCTACCGATAATGGCCCTATGGGCAGGAGAATCCGACTATGAGCTCGAACAATCTAGACCGCAGCCTCTTGATGGATGCCGTGCGCGTTACCGAAGCCGCCGCTATCGCATCCTGGTCAGAGGTTGGCCGGGGCGACGAAAAGGCTGCCGATCAAGCCGCAGTCGACGCGATGCGTACCGCGTTGAATGAATTGAATATTGAAGGCGTCATCGTCATCGGTGAGGGCGAGCGCGACGAAGCGCCGATGCTCTATATCGGCGAGAAGGTTGGCACGGGTAAGGGGCCACGGGTCGATATCGCCTTGGATCCCCTCGAAGGCACGACCTTGACGGCCAAGGCCATGGCCAATGCTCTGGCCGTGATGGCCTGGGCTCCCGCGGGCACGATGCTGAACGCGCCAGACACCTATATGGACAAGATCGCCTGCGGTCCGGGCTATGAGGACGGCATTATCGATCTGGATAAGAGCCCTGCCGACAATGTGCGGGCGCTGGCCAAGGCCAAGGGCGTTGAGCCTTCGGACATTACGGTCTGCGTTCTAGACCGTCCGCGTCATACTGAGATCATTGCCAGCCTAAGGTCGGTGGGTGCGCGCGTCTACCTGATCACCGATGGCGACGTCGCGGGCGTGATGAACACCGCTGATCCCGACACGGGCGTGGATATGTATGTCGGCCAAGGCGGCGCGCCTGAGGGCGTTCTGGCCTGTGCGGCGCTGAAATGCGTTGGTGGTCAGTTCCAAGGTCGTCTGGTGTTCCGCAATGCCGATGAGCGGGCCCGCGCGGCGCGTCTAGGCATTACCGATCTGGACAAGAAATATACCCTTCACGAGATGGTCCGCGCCGATGCGATCTTTGCAGCGACGGGCGTCACCAAGGGGGCCTTGCTCGACGGGGTGACCCTGAAGGACGGCTTTGTTCATACCCACACGCTCGTCATGAACTCCTCGACCCAGACCGTGCGGGAAATTCGGATGAAGCGCGCCCTCTGACATGACCACTGACGGGGCGACCGTTGGCTATCTGGGTGTGTCTCGCTCGCTGAGCGGGCGCGCCTGGAGGCTGCGGCCTGCCTCTGACAGTGATGTGCGCGGATTGCAGCAGGCGACCGGGCTCAGCGAGCCTCTGGCGCGGGCTCTGGCCTCCCGTGGCATTAGCCGCGACCAAGCCGACAACTATCTGAACCCGACCCTGCGCGGTCTGTTCCCTGACCCTTCTAGCTTCACCGACATGGACCGCGCCGCCGAGATCTTGGTCGATGCGCTGGAGACCAAGCGGCCCATGGCCGTCTTTGCCGACTATGATGTCGATGGGGCCTCGAGCGCGGCCCAGCTTGTGCGCTGGTTCAGGGCCATGGGCCAAGACCTACCCATCTATGTGCCGGACCGGATCCTTGAGGGCTATGGCCCCAGTCCTATCGCCTTCAAGCGACTGAAGGATCAGGGCGCTGAACTGGTCATTACGGTTGATTGCGGGGCTGCGGCCTATGACGCCATAGCCTCTGCCGTCGATATTGGCCTTGAGGTCGTGGTCATCGACCATCACCTGATGCGCGAAGATCCGCCCAAGGCTGCGGCTGTGGTCAATCCCAACCGTCCGGGCTGTCAATCCAGGCAAGGGGTACTGGCGGCGGCAGGCGTGGTCTTTGTGCTGCTGGCGGCCCTGAACCGTGAGGCGCGTCGTAGGGGGCTGTTTGCAGGCCGCTCAGAGCCTGATCTGCGCCAATGGCTCGATCTTGCCGCCATGGGCGCGATCTGCGACGTCACCAGCCTAACCGGCTTTAACAGGGCGCTGGCGTCGCAAGGCCTGAAGGTCATGTCGAACTGGGGCAATCTTGGCCTAAAGGCGCTGCTCGATGTGGCCGGAAGTAAGGGGCCAGCAGGCGTGTTCCATGCCGGCTTTATTTTAGGGCCAAGAATCAATGCCGGCGGACGGGTCGGACGCTCTGACCTCGGTGCCCGGCTTCTGTCGACCGACGATCCTGAAGAGGCGAGGGACATAGCCGCGCAACTGGATCTACTCAATGCCGAGCGCAAAGAGGTCGAAAAGCAGGTTCTCGATGAGGCGATCCAGCGGATCGAGCACGAAACCAACCTCGATCCTGATGCGCCGGTGATTCTGGTGTCCGGAGACGGTTGGCACCCCGGCGTGATTGGCATTGTCGCAGGCCGTCTGCGGGAGCGCTATCGCAAGCCGGTCATGGTCATTGGCATTGATCGTCCAGCCAATGTCGGCAAGGGCTCTGGCCGGTCTCAGACGGGCTATAATCTGGGCCGAGCTGTACAGGGGGCCTATGAGGCGGGCCTGCTCCTATCGGGCGGGGGCCATGCCATGGCGGCAGGACTATCCGTACGGCCAGAACTGATCCCCGAGCTTCGCGCCTTCCTCGAAGAGAAACTGTCCCACGAGCGCGAAGAGGCCGAGGCGGCTGATCTGTTCGATATTGACGCTTTGGTCTCTGCAGGCGGGGCGGGGCGAGCGCTCTATGATGATTTCCAGCGCCTGACCCCCTTCGGCCCCGGCAATCCAGAGCCGGTCTTCGCCGCAGCGGGCCTAAGGGTCGATCAATCCTCCTCGCTCAAGGGTGGGCATGTGCGCTGTACCCTGACCGACGAACGCGGTGGGAAATTGCGAGCGGTGGCTTGGCGGGCCGGGGATACAGAGATTGGCAAGACCCTGTTGCAGCGCGGGGCTTTAGTCCATGTGGCGGGCCGTTTGAAGGCGGACGACTGGAACGGTCGCAACGGTGTTGAGCTCGAGATTGACGATGCCGCCGACCCCCGTCTCTGCCATGGCTAGCGATCAGTTCGTATTTCCTTGGGAATTTCGCATAGACAAGCTTGCGCCCTCTAAGGAACGCGGATATACGGCGTCTCCCATCGATGAGGTCCCTTCGTCTATCGGTTAGGACATCAGATTTTCAATCTGGGGAGAGGGGTTCGACTCCCCTAGGGACTGCCATCGCTGGATAAGGTCTTTGTGGCTTCCAAGCCCCATAGACCGCACAGAGGCCTCCTTCGGGAGGCCTTTTTGTTTCTGGGCCTAGAGCTTGCGCACCTGCCCCTTCCGCGTAAGATCATCTCTTAATCGCCGTTCAACAGGCGAGCGGAGGCGAGATGGACCAGAGGCAGGACAGGGCCCTTCGGGCGCGGGCGCAGGCTGTCATTCCTGGCGGCATGTATGGGCACCAGTCAACGGGCCTCTTGCCTGACGACTATCCCCAATTTTTTGCCAAGGGACGCGGTGCACACCTGTGGGATGTGGACGGCAATCGCTATCTCGATTTCATGTGCGCCTATGGTCCGAACCTGTTCGGATATGGTCATGAGACCATTGATGCGGCCTATATCGGCCAACTCCAGAGCGGCGATACGCTGACCGGTCCGTCCGCGCTGATCGTAGAGTTGGCCGAGGCCTTAACATCGATGGTCACCCATGCCGATTGGGCGATCTTTTGTAAGAACGGCACTGATGCCACGACCATGGCGCTGGTGACGGCCAGAGCTCAGACCCGGCGCAAGACCATCATTCGTGCGCGCGGGGCCTATCATGGCTCTGCCCCTTGGTGCACGCCGCGCCCGACCGGTGCACTGGATAGCGAGCGGTCCCATCAGATCTTCTGCGACTATAACGATGTTTCCAGTCTAGAGGCCGCCGTCGCGGAGGCGGGGGACGATCTGGCCGCCATTTTCGCTGCACCCTTCAAGCATGATGCCTTTGTCGATCAGGCCGAGCCTGACCCGGTCTATGCCCGTCGCGCGCGCCAGCTTTGCGATCAGACTGGAGCCCTGCTGGTGGTCGATGATGTGCGAGCGGGTTTTCGCCTGAGCCGCGATTGTAGTTGGTCACGGCTCGGCGTGCAGCCGGACCTATCGACCTGGGGCAAGTGCATTGCCAACGGCCATCCCATCTCGGCCCTGCTGGGATCAGACAGCGCCCGCACGGGGGCAGCGGCGATCTATGCCACCGGTTCGTTCTGGTATCAGGCAGCTCCGATGGCGGCGGCACTGGAGACCCTGCGGCTCATCCGGGAAACCGACTATCTTGGCCACCTAGAGACCCTTGGACAGCATCTGGCCGACGGATTGCGCGAGCGAGCGGCGGCCCATGGGTTCGGCTTTCGCGTGACCGGGCCGGTGCAGATGCCGCTCTTTCTGTTCGATGACGATCCAGATCTGCGCAAGGGCTTTCACTGGTCCAGCCAGATGTTGGCCCAAGGGGTCTATGTGCACCCTTGGCACAATATGTTCATGTGCGCGGCCATGACCCTCGAAGACATGGATCAGGCGCTAAACGCGGCGGATGTGGCGTTCAAGAGTTTGAAAAAAGACGGGCCGGGACTGCAGCCGGTTGCAAAGATGGCGTTTCTCACAGGGGGCTAGGGTCGGGCTATGAGCATGGATGACTATTCTGACTATGACGGCCTCGGCCTCGCTGATCTTGTCGCCCGCAAGGACGTATCGCCGGCTGAACTTGTCGAGGCGGCGATTGAGCGGGTTGAGCGCCATAATCCGTCGCTCAATGCGGTGGTCTACAAGGGCTATGAGGATGCTCGAAAGGCTGCGCAGGGGCCTTTGCCCGATGGTCCGTTCAAGGGTGTGCCGTTCCTGATAAAGGACCTCGGTATGCCGGTGGCCGGTTGGCGGCGCAGTTCCGGAAGTCGATTTGCCCAGCATATGGTCGATCAGGAGGATGGTGGCCTGACGCGGCGCTATCGCGAGGCGGGGGTGATCCCGCTTGGGAAAACCAATACGCCCGAATATGGCATTACCGGCACGACCGAGGGGGCGCTGCTTGGCCCCTGCCGTAACCCTTGGAACCCAGCCCACATTTCAGGCGGATCATCAGGAGGGTCAGCCTCAGCCGTTGCGGCGGGGATCGTGCCCATGGCTCACGCTAGCGATGGTCTTGGCTCTATCCGCATTCCTGCGGCCTGCTGCGGCCTTGTCGGCTTAAAGGTCACGCGCGACCGTAATTTGAACCTGCCCGACGGTACCGACTATGCGATTGGCTTTGTTGTTGATCACGTCGTCACCCGCACAGTGCGCGACAGTGCCGCGATGCTTGACGCCACCGGAAAGCCAGAGATCGGCGATCCCTATCCTGCGCCGCCTAAGGCCCGGCCCTATATGAAAGAGATCGAACAATCGCCCGGCCGGTTGCGTATCGCCTGGTCGTCAGAGACCGCGTCGGGCCGCCCAATTGACCCTGAGATTCAGGCCGCACTGGAGCGCACGGCAGACCTCCTGAAGGGCCTTGGTCATGAGGTGGTCGAGCAGGGAATGGGGATCGACTACCGCGCCCTCTACACGGCGCGAGGACCGGTTTCAGGCGCGAACTTTGCGGCCATGATGGGCCGCCTGATCGACGAGATCGGCCGCGAGCCCGAGCCGCACGAGCTTGAACCCCTGACCTGGGCGGCGCTGAAGGGGGGACGCAAGGTCACCGGCGAGCAGGCCCTGCGCGGCATGCAAGAACTGCGCATGCTCAATCGCCAGACCCTAGCCTTCTTCAACGACTGGGACATCTATCTGTCGCCGGTCCTGGGCACCCCCGTGCCCGAGGTGGGCTTCATCGACCCGGTAGCCCTTGAGCCGCGCGAACTGAACCGTAGGCAAGGTCAGGTCTTCCCCTTTACACCGCCCTTCAACTTCACTGGCCAGCCGTCTCTGTCCTTGCCCTTAGAAATGTCGGCCAATGGTCTGCCGGTCGGGATGATGTTCACGGCCCGCTATGCTGACGAAGCGACCCTCTTTAGGTTGGCGGCCCAGTTGGAAAAGGAAGCGCCTTGGCAGCCCCGTAAGCCGCAAATCTGGGGCTAATAAAGGTCATAGGAACAGGTTTGGTGTTTATTGGGTCTCAAAAGAGTGATTGACGATTTTTGACTTGGGTCACACTGTTACTTCCAGACGATTGACCAGCTTGACTGTGCCTGTTCCGGAAGGAGCCGGACAGGATGGGGGCGGGGGACCTTATGTCTGGTTTTGATGAGGACGAGGGTGGGCTACAGGCACCGGCTGTTCAGATCAGCGGGCGCGTGAAGTGGTTTGATCCCGCCAAGGGCTATGGCTTTATTGTCCCCGACGATCCGCAGATGACGGGTCGCAACGATGTCCTGCTGCACATCACGGCCTTGCGCCACTATGGCAAGGATGATGCCCTAGAGGGCTCGATCATCGTCTGTCAGGTCGCCAAGCGGGTGAAGGGCTGGCAGGTCGACGAGGTGCTGGAATTGGACGAATCGGAAGCTCAGACCTCTGGTGCCAGCACAATGGGCCGGACGAAATCGGGCCGAGAAGGGCCTATACCCCGCCGCGATAGTCTTGATGGCGCTTTGCGATTGTTGGAGGCTACCGGTCCGGCAGAGCGTGCTGTGGTCAAGTGGTTTAACCGCACCAAAGGCTATGGCTTTGTCGTGCGAGATGCGGAGCCCGGCGATATTTTCGTCCATATTGAGACCCTGCGCCGAGGCGGACTGGATGACCTCCAGCCCGGCATAGAGGTGATGGTACGGTTCGCCAACGGCCCCAAGGGGCTCGTCGTGGCGGAAATCTCGCCGATTGAGCGGGCATAAAGCGCTCTGATCTTGCCAATTTGGTTGGACCTGAGGACGCGCTTGGCTATTGCTGAGGCTCAGACCTCAACTGGGTCAAGGGAGCGAGGGTCATGAGGACAAACCGTATGGCATGCAGAAGCCTGCTGGGTCTGCTAGCTTTTGTTCTGCTTGTGATGGTTGCGGGTCAGGCGAGCCCGAGCCATGCGGCGACCTTGCGGCAAGAACCGCTCGAAATCACGACCTCCAAGTCGACAATAAGGTTCATGGTGGAGATTGCCGACACCGAAGAAAGCCGTAATCGGGGCATGATGTATCGCAGGTCTGTTGCGCCCGACAAGGGCATGTTGTTCGACTTCAAGACTCCGCGAGAAGCGGCCTTCTGGATGAAAAACACACTGATTCCATTGGATATTATCTTTATAACCCAGGATGGCCGCATACTGACCATTGCGCGAAATACCGTGCCTCACTCCGAGGTGCCGATCCCCTCTGGTGGCGTCATTCGCGGCGTGTTGGAGCTGGCTGGAGGGCGCGCGGCGCAATTGGGCATCTATCCCGGCGACCGGGTCAAACATAGGATCTTTAAGCGTGACTGAGACCAAGCCTATTCCGGCACCCCCCGAGGGTTTCGTTGAGTCCCGCAACCGCGGTCCCTTCACGCTCCATAATGGCCCCTATTACCACCGCGTCGATGAGCACGGGTTCGAACAGGCCTTCTATGCCTTGAATCGTCACTGCAATGGCATGGGCATCGTCCATGGCGGCATGTTGTCGACCTTCCTCGACGGGGTCTTGGCCACCGCCGTTCACCGCGCCGTCGGCACGGCCTCGGTTACGGTTCACCTGTCTGTCGATTTCCTCAGCATGGCGAGGGCCGGGGAGTGGGTCATTGGCACAGGCCGGGTGACCCGCAAGACCAAGGATCTGGCCTTTGTCGAGGGCGTTATCCGGGTGGGCGAGCGCGAAGTGGTGCGTGGAACCGCGATCTTTAAGCTCATGCGCAAAGCAATTAGCGTTTAGACCAAAGAGGTCCATTGCGGTTCTGTCTCTGACGTGTCACAAGCCCCCCACTGACGGAACGGAGCGTAGCGCAGCCTGGTAGCGCATCTGGTTTGGGACCAGAGGGTCGGAGGTTCGAATCCTCTCGCTCCGACCATCAGACGTCTTAGGCGGCAACGCCAAGACAGACCCATCTTGTTCGGGGCCAAGACATGCTCGCCAAAATCTATCGTCCTGCAAAATCCGCGATGCAATCGGGCAAGGCCAAGACCCATGAGTGGGTTTTGGAATTTGAAGCCGCCTCGGCTCGCGCGCCGGACATGTTGGTGGGTTGGACCCAGTCCTCGGACATGGACGGTCAGGTTCGCCTGCAATTTGCCAGCAAGGACGAGGCGGTCGCCTATGCCAATGCCCACGGCATCGCCTTCCAAGTCACCGAGCCCAAGACCCCCCGCAAGATCATCAAGGCCTATGCCGACAATTTCGCCTATGGCCGCAAGCAGCCTTGGACTCACTAGCCTCTAGCCTCACCCCGTAGCTCAATTGGATAGAGCATCCGCCTTCTAAGCGGACGGTTACAGGTTCGATTCCTGTCGGGGTGGCCATGGCCCTCTACAGGCAAACCCCCTCTACAAACAGGCCGCACTATAGGCCGCCAGCCCCTTGGCGAGGTCAGCCTTTAGGTCGGCGACATCTTCCAGCCCGATGTGCAGGCGGATCAGGGGGCCTTGTAGCCTTGGATCAGCGGCGGTGCGGACCAGTTGCGGGTCGCACGGGATGGCGAGGCTTTCATAGCCGCCCCACGAAAAGCCAAGACCGAAGAGCTGGAGGCTGTTGATCAAAGCATCGACCGCCACCTTGGGCCCGGGCGTCAGGATGAAGCTGAACAGACCGCATAGGCCGTCATAGTCTCTGGCCCAGATCTCATGGCCGCGTGCGCCGGGCAGGGCGGGGCAGAGGACCTCGCTGACCTGGGGCTGTTCGCGCAGCCACTGGGCGATATCGAGCGTGCTCTTGCCGTGCCGCTCCAGCCGCACCGACAGGGTACGAAGGCCGCGCAGCATCTGATAGGCGTCTTCCGATGAGGTGGCCCACCCGACCTGCCAGACCCCGTCGTCGAGCATTTGTAAGAGCGCCGGATCGCGCGTCGAGGCCGAGCCCATAAAGACGTCCGAATGGCCGCCGACATATTTGGTCAGGGCTTGGATGCTGATATCGATCCCATGGGCAAGCGGCTTGAACAGCAGGCCCGCGCCCCAGGTATTGTCCATCATGCTGATGATCCCGCGCGCCTTGGCTAGGGCAGCGATGGCGGGGGCATCTTGCATCTCGAAGGTCAAGGAGCCGGGCGATTCGATCAGGACCACGCGGGTGCGCGCCGTGGCCAGGGCCATGATCTCTTCGGCGCTGGCGGTCGGGGGGAAATAGACGATCTCCACGCCCAGACGTTTGAGCACCGTGTCGCAAAAGCGGCGGGTCGGCGCATAGGCGCAGTCTGGCACCAGCACACCGTCACCGGCCCTCAAGACCGCCAGCAGAGCCCCGGTGATGGCGGCCAGCCCCGAGGGGAACAGGCGCGTACCGATGGCCCCCTCTAGGTCACTGAGCGCGCCCATCAGGGTCTGATGGATCGGCAGTCCCGCTCGGCCATAGGTTAGAAGGTCATGATCATAGAGGGCGTCGGAGTCGGCCATCAGGATCGTCGAGCCGCGCTGAACCGCCGGATTGACCGTTCGGACCGCTTCAAACGTGCGTTTACGGTCGTGCAGCAGTCGGGTTTGCTGGCCAAGGGCGTCGTGAGGGTCCAAACTTGGCGCGTTGACGCTGGATTCGGGCGTTTTGGAATGGGTCATGAGCGCGTGACGATCCCTCGCAAACTGTCGCAAGTCCTGACTGTTAGTCCCCTGCGCTGGAGGCGTCGAGGGCTGAGCCGATTATGGGTCGGTTTCGTTGCGGTTCTGGCACTGGCGGGCTGTGATAGACCCTCCGATCGTCCTGCAACTGATCAGACCTCCTCCAAGGCGGCGGCAAGCCAGACGGCTGAAACCGATCTCAAGACCGCAAGATCTGGCCAGACCCTCAAGGCCGTCAAGGCGCGGGGTGTGCTGCTCTGCGGGATCAATACGGGCTTGGCGGGCTTTGCCTTGAAAGACAATAGGGGCATTTGGCGCGGCTTTGATGTCGACTATTGCCGCGCCCTGTCGGCAGCGGTTCTGGGCGATGCCAATCGGGTGCAGTTCGTGCCCTTGGATACGGCCTCGCGCTTGAGCGCCTTGCAGTCGGGCAAGGTCGATGTGCTGGCACGCAACACGACGTGGACCTTGCAACGAGACGTCGCGATGGAACTCGACTTTGCCGGGGTCAGCTATTTTGATGGTCAAGGTCTGTTGGCCCCGCGGGCCCTGAAGCTGCAATCGGCGGCAGACCTGAATGGCGCGCGCATTTGCGTGCAGGGCAACACCACCACCCAAAAGGCGGTTGATGAGTATTTCAAGGCACGCGGTCTGACCTACACCGTCGTTCTGGTGCCATCGGAAGCGGGCGGACGGCTCGCCTATCAGGCCGAGAAGTGCGACGTCTTTAGCGCTGATATTTCCGCCCTTGCCGCCGCCCGGTCCTTGGTCAACAGCCCGGACAGTCACGTGATCTTGCCGGTAGGCGCGGTGATGCAGCCCTTGGGGCCAGTGGTGCGCGGGGAGGATCAGCAATGGGCCCACATCACGCGCTGGACCCTCAATGCCCTGATCATGGCCGAAGAGCTGGGGCTCACATCCAAAGGCGTTGAGCAGGCCCGCAAGACCTCAACGGTGCCTGAAGTGCGCCGCCTGCTGGGGGTGGAGCCCGGCTTTGGCCAGATGCTCTGCCTCGATGATGGCTGGGCCTATCGCGCCATTGGACAGGTCGGCAACTATGGCGAAATTTTCGAGCGTCATCTCGGCACTCAGTCGCCGCTCAAGTTGGAGCGGGGCCTCAATGCCTTGTGGAGTGCGCCGCAGCCTGGCCTGCTCTATTCGCCGCCGCTGGTCTAGGGCGCGGTCAGCCAGACCTTGCCGTCTATGAGGCTGACTCTCGGGGCCGCCTCCAGCGTTAGTCCCCGGCCATCACAGCTTTGACCGGTGCGAACATCAAAGCGGTAATCGTGCCATGGACAGCGCACCGTACCATCCTCGACAGGCGTCTCATCCAGCGGACCAAGCCAGTGCGGGCAAAGGGCCGAGAAGGCTGTGATCTGTCCCTCGACCATGGCCAGTCGTACCGGTCTGCCTGCGACCTCGACCGTCAGGGGAAGGCGCTCCATCAGGGCGAGGTTGGCACCAAGGTCGATCGGGGCAAAGGGGGCTGGATCGGGCAAGCGGCTGGTCTGCTCGCGCCGGATCATCATGGCCTCATCCTCGTCCCAAAGACGGGTATAGAGGGCGACAAAGCCTTCACCGATGGCCGCGAGCCGGTCGGGGTCCTGCTCGGCGATATGATAGGTGATGACCACCTTCGTTTGGACAATGCTGAGAGGGGTCATTTGAACCCGAATCTCTGATCCAGCACCGGCCCCCTCTTCAGTCACGACAGTGTAGCGATGGTCGGCGCGGTCAGCGTGCAGCTTGACGATCTGGCGACGGCGCTCGCCGCCCGGCTGACTGGTCAGGGCCACGCGCCATCCTGCCGCATCCATGCCGACCAGTTCACAGGCCGCAAAGCTCGTGTCGTGTAGGGAGGGCAGATGTTGCCAGTCGAAGACATTTTCCCAGATACGCGCCACGCTGGCCTGCACCAGACGCTCATAGGTCGCCGCCGTCGAGAGTGAGAACGAACTCACGCTGGACCTGTCACCACGGGCATGTCGTCCAAGCCGCCCCATTCGGCCCAAGAGCCATCATAGACAGGGGTGCGCCAGCGACCGAGCCTCGCCAGTGCAAGGGCGAGCAGGGAGGCTGTAATGCCCGAGCCGCAGGTGGTGACGATGGGCTTGGTGACATCGACGCCCGATGCGGCAAAGACCGCCTCCAGTTGGTCGGCTGGCAGCAGGGTTCCATCGGCAGCCGTCAGTAGGCTGGCGGGCAGATTGTAGGCTCCGGGCATGTGACCACCGCGCAGACCGGCGCGGGGCTCTGGAACCTCGCCGGTAAAGCGTCCGGCAGGGCGGGCGTCGAGCACCTGTTCCTTGCCGCTCTCCAGATCGCGCTTCACTTGGGCGGCGGTGCGGACCAGATCGGCATTGTAACGGGCGGTGAAGTGGCGCTCGCGCGGCGGCGAGGGGATGTCGTCGACCGGGCGGCCCTCAGCGAGCCATTTGCGCAGACCACCGTCCAGGACCACCACATCTTCATGGCCCATCAGCCGGAAGGTCCACCAGACCCGGGCGGCGGAAAAGACCCCATGGCTGTCATAGACGACGATCCGATTGCCATCGCCCAGACCCATCTTGCGAACGCGCGACGAGAACTTTTCGGGCGAGGGGGCCATGTGCGGCAGGTCGCTGGCCGTGTCAGATATCTCGTCAATATCGAAGAACACTGCGCCGGGTATATGGCACTGTGCATATTCGGCGCGGGCATCGCGCTCGACACCGGGCATGAACCAGGTGGCATCGACGAGGCGTACATCCGGGGCGGAGAGGTGCTCAGCAAGCCATTGGGTGCTGACGAGGGGGTCTTTGGTGATCATGGGTGCTTCACAGCCAAGAGGGAACGGGAAGGTCACGCTCGCGAAGGAACGTGGGGTTAAAGAGCTTACTTTGATAGCGCGAGCCGTGGTCGCACAGGATGGTGACGATGGTCTTGCCGGGGCCAAGATCGCGGGCCAACCGCACGGCACCGGCAATGTTCATTCCCGCAGAACCGCCCAGGCACAGGCCCTCATGTTGGACCAGATCGAACACCTGATCGAGCGCCTCAGCATCGGGGATCAGATAGGCATAGTCCACGCTCAAACCTTCGAGGTTGGCGGTGATCCGGCCCTGACCAATCCCCTCGGTGATCGAGGTGCCCTCAGCCTTTAACTCACCATGCGTATACCAGTTGTACAGCGAGGCTCCGTAAGGATCAGCCAAGGCAATGGCGATCTTCGGATTACGTTCGATCAGGGCCATAGCCACGCCCGCCAAGGTGCCGCCAGAGCCGACGGCGCTGACAAAGCCATCGACCTTGCCGTCTGTCTGCGCCCAGATTTCCGGGCCGGTGGTTTCATAGTGGGCGAGGCGGTTAGCGACATTGTCGAACTGATTGGCCCAGATCACGCCATTGGGCTCGCTGCCGGCCCGTTCTTCGGCCAAGCGTCCGGAGTAGCGCACATAGTTATTGGGGTTGGCATAGGGCACCGCATCGACCTCAATCAGTTCGGCCCCCATCAGGCGGATGGCGTCCTTCTTTTCTTGGCTCTGGGTGCGGGGAATGACGATGGCGGTGCGATAGCCCAGCGCAGAGGCCACCATGGCCAGCCCAATGCCAGTATTGCCCGCCGTGCCCTCGACGATCAGCCCACCGGGACGCAAGAGCCCGCGCTGCTCGGCGTCACGGATAATATAAAGGGCAGCGCGGTCCTTGACCGACTGGCCGGGGTTCATAAATTCCGCCTTGCCCCAGATTTCGCAGCCGGTGGCGGCGCTCGCCCGGTTGAGGCGGATCAGTGGCGTATTGCCGATCGCGTCAATGACGCTGCGGGCCGAAGACATGAACTAAACCCTTACCCTGTTCCTAGATCAGGCTTGGCCCAATTGCCGCCGGTTCGCAAGTCAGGTGGTGATCCAAAAGCCAAGGTTCAACGTAAACCGCTCAACGAAAACGACGAGGCAGGGTTCGTGGAGACAATTTATCTGGATTATGCGGCGGGTACCCTGTCGCCCTCAGCGCGATTGCTGATGGAAGCCCATTTGGCGCTGCGGCCGGAAAACCAAAGTTTCGTGTCTCTGTGGGAAAGCCTTGGCGGTTGCTTACTCGACGGCGATGAGCCGTCTTTTGAGGCGCGGCCGCTGGGGGATTTCGATTTTTCGGCCATGGATGCGCCGGTGCGCGCTGCACGCCCGGGCCCAGCCTCCTTGCCTGCACCTCTGGCCGAGGTGATTGGCAAGCCCATCTCTGAGATCGACTGGATCAGCACCTTGCCCGGGATGAAGGAATATCCGGTGCCCGGTTGGCCGCAGGCCCGGCTGGTGCGGTTAGCGGCGGGGCGAACCATTCCGCGCCACAGCCACGGCGGCCTCGAACTGACGCTGGTGCTGGAAGGGGCCTTTAGCGACGCTCAAGGTCTCTATGAGCGCGGCGATGTCTGCGTGGCCGATGAGACGGTTGAGCATAGCCCACGCGTCTCGCCTGATCGCGAATGTCTCTGTTTCGCCGTTATCGAGGGAGCCTATCACCCCAAAGGCGTTTGGCGGGTTATTTCAGCGGTCAATGATCTGGTCCAGGGGCTCAAACCCAAGGGAGCGATGGCTTGATGGCGCGTCCTGCCACACCAGCTGATGGCATCGCGTGGGTCACGGGGGCCAGTTCGGGTATTGGTGAGGCTCTGGTCCATCGCCTCGTCGGCCAAGGCTGGCGCGTGGCCGTCACAGCCCGGCGGGCTGAGGCCTTGACGGCCTTGGCCAAGGCCCATCCCGGTCAAGTCGCGGTCTTTGCCGGGGATGTGTCCGATACCGAATCCATGTCTCAGACGGTTTCGGCTATCGAACAGGATTTTGGCCCCATCGCCTTGGCGGTGCTTAATGCCGGCGTCTATCTGCCGGTCGATTCGCGTTGTCCTGATCCAGAGCTGTTCCGCCGGACCTTCGATGTGAACCTGATGGGCGTGGTCAATGGCTTGGCCCCGCTGCTTCCGGCCATGCTTAGCCGGGGCAGGGGGCAGGTCCTGATCGTCAGTTCTGCCACAGGCTTTGGCGGTATGCCCACGGCGGCTGCTTACGGCGCGTCTAAGGCGGCTCTGATCAATATGGCCGAATGTTTGCGTATCGAACTGGAGCCTTTGGGTGTTCGGGTTCAGGTCGCGACCCCCGGCTTTGTCGAGACCCCCGCCCAAGACGACAATGGCTTTCCCAAGCCGTTCATGATCTCGGCCCAGCGCGCCGCGCAATATCTGACCGATGGCCTGAAGTCTGGCGCGGTAGAGCTGAGTTTCCCGCGCCGGTTCACCTGGATGCTGAAGGCCCTTTATGCCCTGCCAAAGCGGCTCTATATCCCGTTGGTGCGTAAACAGACCGGCTGGGATGGCGACCATCCCGACTGGCCGATATGACCGAAGAGGATCAGCGAGATGGAATATCTTCACACCATGGTGCGGGTCACCGACCTGGACGCCTCGCTGGATTTCTATTGCAACAAGCTTGGGCTGGTCGAGGTCTCGCGCTACGACAATGAGGCTGGGCGCTTCACTCTGATCTTCCTTAGCGCCTCGGGTGATGTCGAGAAGTCCAAGGCCAACCGCTCACCCACCATCGAGCTGACCTATAATTGGGACCCAGAGGCCTATACGGGCGGCCGCAATTTCGGCCATCTGGCCTATCAGGTCGATGACATCTACGCCCTGTGCCAAAAGCTGGCCGACGGCGGCGTCACCATCAACCGTCCCCCCCGCGACGGCCGCATGGCCTTCGTCCGCTCGCCCGACGGCATCTCGTTCGAACTCCTGCAAAAGGGCGCGAGCCTTGAGCCAGCCGAGCCTTGGCTGTCTATGCCGAATGTTGGGGTTTGGTGAGAGCCCAATCCTCCGCCGCGACTCGCAGCGAGGTCGATGATGGTATGGGGGGATGGAGCGATGGCTCCCCGGGCAGGACT
>JBEGNZ010000027.1:0-37515 GCA_041182245.1 Pseudomonadota bacterium
TAGGTGCCAAGTGTGGTCGTAGTCGGTCCTGTGAGACCAATTTATCACGGTATAGGACAACCGAGCCATTTGCCCACATTTCGCCCATCCAAAATATGTGATCATTGATTAATTGATCCATCAGACATTGACTCCCAAGGGCGTGTAATCACAAATCCTACCATGGGTGGGAATTTCATGCGCCGCCTTAAGCATATGCACGCGTGATGCCGAATAGGATTCGGTGCAGAGCCCGAGCAACGGGCCGCGCCGCTTTGGAGGGAAGAGATGTCAAATTCACTGCGCCTACGAAACCATCTGGCCATGGGTGTCTCAGCGATTGCTGTATTGGCTATTGCCACGCCAAGCTTGGCTCAAACGGCGCCCGTCAAGAGCGGTTCTGTTATTGAAGAGCTGGTCGTCACCGCGCAAAAGCGCGAAGAAGCCATTCAAGACGTGCCAATTGCTGTGTCGGCCTTCAGTCAGGACAGTCTGGAAAAGGCCAAGATCGATGGCGGTCCAAACCTGCAACTCGCCATTCCGAACGTTGCCTTCTCGAAGGGCAATTTCACGGGCTTTAACTTCCAAATTCGCGGCATTGGTACCAAGTTGGTCGCCGCTTCGGGCGATGCTGGTACCGGTATCCACCTGAACAACGCACCGCTGACCGCCAGCAACCTGTTCGAAGCTGAATTCTACGACGTCGAGCGCGTCGAAGTTCTGCGGGGCCCACAGGGCACCCTCTACGGCCGGAACGCTACTGGCGGCGTGGTCAATGTGATTACGGCCAAGCCGGTTGATCGCTTTACTGCCAACATCAAGGGCGAGTACGGCAACTTCAACACCCAGAAGGTCCGCGGCATGATCAATGTGCCGCTGGGCGACAAGATGGCCATTCGCGTTGCGGGCTCCATGCTGAAGCGCGATGGTTTCGGTGACAATCTGGTGACCGGCAACAATATTGACGACCGCGATCTCTATGCAGTGCGTACCACCGTATCGTTCAATCCATCGGATAGGTTCAGCTCCTATCTGATGTGGGAGCATTTCGAAGAGGATGACAGCCGGTCGCGGATCGGTAAGCAGTTCTGCGTCAAGGACACTGGAGCAGATGGCGTGCCCTATTCCACCAACGCCACCGTCTCCACTTTCCAGCGTGGATTTTTGCGCCAAGGCTGTAAGCAAGCCTCCCCCTATGCGCCCGGGGCGCTGGGCACTCCGAACTCCTCTGCCACCCTGGGGGGCCTGCTCGGTAACCTGACCGGTCTGATCACAGGTGATGCCTATGCTGGCAAGATACAGTCGTCCGACCTGCGTGACATTGAATCTCTCAAGGATCCGATCTATCGCGCCAAGACCGACGTCGCCAATATCCAGATGTCTTGGGATGTTACCGACGATCTGACCCTGACCTCTTTGACGGGCTATTCGCGGGGTTCGCTCTTCTCGCAGGCAGACTATAACCGCGTGGCACCGATCAACACGTTCAACGTTACGGCCTTCACACCCGGCGGCGTCTTCAATGACCCCCAGGTCGGCCCTTCCAACAAGTTCGCTACCTTCGATATTTCGAGAACCTCGTCAGAGCAATGGTCGCAAGAGCTTCGGCTGCAGTCGGCCTATGCTGGGCCTCTAAACTTTAACATTGGAGGCATTTACCTCGATTTTGAGGCCGAGGGTGACTATTATGTCTTCGGAAACACTCTGACCGCCTATGCGCAGGTCTTGAACACCGGAAAACCTTGCGCGATCAATACGCCGACTTGCGTCTATATTGACCCAAACCCGAACCCAACGGGTGATGGCCATAACTACTATGATAACCGCTCGCCCTATCACTTAAAGTCTAGAGCCGTGTTCGGTGAGGTCTATTATGAGCTTTCACCGACCTTCAAGCTGACGGGGGGGCTGCGCTATACCCACGACCGCAAGCAGATTGTTAACCTGCCGGTGGTGCTGTTGGTGCCAGGAAGTGGCCGCCCACGGGATCCGGTAACGCCCATCCAGATTGCAGACTTCAAGGAAATGACAGGACGGTTTGGTTTTGACTGGAAGCCGACCCTGTCCTTTACAGACAGCAGTCTTGTCTATGCCTTCTATTCCCGCGGTTACAAGGCTGGTGGAACGAACCCCGCTCAGTCCGCCGGGGCGGGTCTTTCGGCCGTCAAGTCGACCTTCGATCCTGAGTTTGTCGGGTCCTTCGAGGTCGGCATGAAGAACACGACGCTTAACGGCAGCCTGATCTTGAATGCGACGGCTTTCCACTATGACTATACGGGATATCAGGTGTCGAAGATCGTGAACCGGACCTCGGTGAACGAAAATATCGATGCGAAGGTCCAGGGTCTTGAACTGGAGTCAATCTGGGAGCCTATCCAGAAGCTCCGTTTCAATGCCAGCCTTGGCCTGCTCAAGAGTGAGATCGGTAATGCCAGTTCGATCGATACCTTCAATCGAACCCAGGGTGATCCGAACCTGATCTTGGTTAAGGCGTCAACGGCCTCAAACTGTGTGGTAAATAAGGTCAACCTTGTAGGCGTTATGGGCTTGGTTAATGCAGGGGCCTTGCCTGTTACCAATATGCTAGGGATCTGCACCACCACCTCAACCGCCGGTGCAGGCACAGCGATTGGCACATCAAAAGCCATCGCGACCGGCACCAATGCCTTTGGCTTCGCGGTCAGTGATGGCGTCGCGGCTAACCTCAAAGGGCGGGAGTTGCCAAACTCACCTCGGGCGACACTGTCCTTGGGGGCTCAGTACAGTTTCGAACTGCCTGCGGGTTGGGGGGGGACGATCCGGGGTGACTTCTATCGCCAGAGCAAATCCTATTCGCGGATCTATAACAGTTTTGCGGACAGGCTCGACTCTTGGGAAAACGTCAACGCCACATTGCAGATCTCCAACCCCGCGCTTGGCATCCAGGTCGAAGCCTATGTCAAGAACCTGATGGATGATGCGCCCCTTACCGACCTCTATCTGACGGATGATTCATCGGGTCTGTTCCAGAATGGATTCCTTCTTGAGCCTCGGACATTTGGGGTCTCAATCCAGAAGTCCTTCTAGTCTTGTGACTGTGCCCTTCGGGGCATCCACCAAGGCCTTGGGGCGGCGGGTTTGGCCCGTCGCCCTTTCTTTTTGCGCCGTTATTATGCTGCAGAATTACCACAGCCCGCGAGTTCTTGATCCCAACACACAGGCTGAGGATACTTATGATTAGTTATCGTTGATCACCTTTTTTAAATCATATTGACAGCTACTCTCATCCCATGCGGACTAAAAGCATGTTGCCGGGGGTATGTCGCGCACCTTCCGCAGCCTCATTCGCGCGACGACGAGGAAACTACGGACGCAGAGCCAGAAAACTGGCCGCGCCGTTTGGGAGGGTTACAAATGTCTAAAACACTGCGCCTGCGCAGCTATCTGGCCATGGGTGTCTCAGCGGTTGCCATCGCTGCGGTCGCCGCGCCGAGTTTCGCTCAAGATGCCCCCGCCGCGCCGGCCAAAGGTGGCTCTGTCATCGAAGAGCTGGTCGTTACCGCGCAAAAGCGCGAAGAAGCCATCCAAGACGTGCCAATCGCCGTTTCGGCCTTCAGCCAGGACAGCCTGGAAAAGGCCAAGATCGACGGTGGTCCAAACCTCCAACTCGCCATTCCAAACGTTGCCTTCTCGAAGGGTAATTTCACGGGCTTTAACTTCCAGATCCGTGGCGTTGGCTCCAAGCTGGTCGCCGCGTCGGGCGATGCCGGTACCGGTATCCACCTGAACAACGTGCCGCTGACCGCCAGCAACCTGTTCGAAGCCGAGTTCTACGACGTCGAGCGCGTCGAAGTTCTGCGTGGCCCACAGGGCACCCTCTATGGCCGTAACGCCACCGGCGGCGTCGTCAATGTGATCACGGCCAAGCCGGTTGATCGCTTCACTGCCAACATCAAGGGCGAGCTGGGCAACTTCAACACCCAGAAGGTCCGCGGCATGCTGAACGTGCCACTGGGCGACAAGATGGCTGTTCGCGTTGCGGGCTCTATGCTGAAGCGCGATGGTTTCGGTGACAATCTGGTGACCGGCAACAATATTGATGACCGCGATATATTCTCTGTGCGTACGACCGTGTCGTTCAATCCGACAGAGAAGTTCAGCTCCTACATCATGTGGGAACATTTCGAAGAGGATGACAGCCGTTCGCGCGTTGGTAAGCAATATTGCGTCAAGGACACCGGTGCTGCCGGCATGCCCTATTCGACCAATGCGACCATCTCGACCTTCCAGAAGGGTTTCTTGAGCCAAGGCTGTTTGGAAACCTCAGTCTATGCGCCCGGTGCACTGGGCACGCCAAACTCCTCAGCGACCTTGGGCGGTCTGCTGGGTAATTTGACCGGCCTGATCACTGGCGATGCCTATGCTGGCAAGATACAGTCGTCAGACGTGCGTGACATTGAATCCCTCATGGATCCCATCTATCGGGCCAAGACCGACGCCGTGAACTTCCAGATGTCTTGGGATGTGACTGACGACCTGACCTTGACCTCTTTAACCGGCTATTCGAAGGGCACGCTCTTCTCACAGGCGGACTATAACCGCGTCGCGCCGATCAATACTTTGAACGCTACGCCTTTTTCCCCCGGCGGTGTCTTTAATGACCCGCAGATCGGACCGTCGAACAAGTTTGCGACCTTCGACATTTCGAGTGCAGACTCTGAGCAGTTGTCGCAAGAGCTTCGCTTGCAGTCGGCCTTTGCGGGTCCTTTGAACTTCAACATTGGTGCCATCGCCCTCAACTTTAAGAGCCAGGGTGATTACTACGTGTTTGGTAACACCCTGACAGCCTATTCTCAGGTGTTGAATGGCGGAAAGCCTTGTGCGCCCAATACGGCAACCTGCGTCTATATCGATCCCAATAAAACCCCTACCGGGGAGGGTCATAACTACTATAACAATCGTACCCCCTATAAGTTGAAGTCTGAGGCTGTGTTCGGTGAAGTTTATTATGAACTTTCTGACAGCTTTAAATTGACTGGTGGATTGCGTTATACCCATGACCGCAAGCAAACCATTAACATGCCTGTGGTCCTACTTGCCCCAGGCAGTGGTCACCCTGTCGATCCAGTAACGCCAATCCAGATTGCCGACTTCAAGGAAATGACGGGCCGCTTTGGTTTCGATTGGAAGCCCGATCTGGCCATGACCGATAGCAGCTTGCTCTATGCCTTTTATTCCCGTGGCTATAAGGCCGGTGGTATGAACCCGCCGCAGTCTGTTGCATCGGGTCTGTCCGCTGTGAAGAATACCTTCGATCCTGAGTTTGTGAGCTCGTTCGAAGTCGGTATGAAGAACACGATGCTTGACGGAAGCTTGATCCTCAACGCCACGGTCTTCCACTACGACTATACCGGCTATCAGGTGTCGAAGATCGTCAACCGGACCTCGGTCAACGAAAATATCGATGCCAAAATCCAAGGCCTCGAGTTGGAATCGATCTGGGAGCCGATCAACAATCTGCGCTTCAATGCCAGCCTCGGCCTTCTCAAGACCGAGATCGGCGAAGCCAGCTCGATCGACACATTTAACCGCGCGCAGGGGGATCAGAGCCTTGTCGTGATCAAGGCGTCGAACGCGTCTAACTGTACGGCCAGCAAGGCGGGCGTACAGGGCCTTATGGGTCTGATCAATGCCGGTGCGGTGCCAGTCACGGGTATGCTCGGCGTCTGCTCGGGTGCCTTTACCGGTGCGGCCAATCCGCTGAAGCCCTTTGGCATCGACATTCCCTTTAGCGACGGCATTGCCAAGAACCTGAAGGGTAATGAATTGCCAAACTCACCGAAGGCGACGCTGTCCTTCGGAGCTCAGTACACCTTCGAACTGCCCGCCGGTTGGGGTGGCACGATCCGCGGTGACTACTATCAACAGGGCCAGTCCTATTCGCGGATCTATAACAGCGCTGCCGATAGGATCGACTCTTGGCAGAACGTCAACGCCTCCTTGCAGATCTCTAACCCAGGCAACGGCATTCAGCTGGAAGCCTATGTGAAGAACCTGATGGATGACGCTCCGATCACCGACCTGTACCTAACCGATGATTCGTCGGGTCTGTTCCGGAACGGCTTCCTGCTCGAGCCTCGCACCTTCGGTGTCTCGATCCAAAAGTCGTTCTAAGACTGAACTAACCATCTAAGATTGGGGCCGGTGGAATAATCCACCGGCCCTTTTTTCGTGTGACGCCTTAACGGCTTTGCAACAACACTGCGATAGGCTGACGTAACCGTATCCAGAAGTGTTGCGTCTCACATGTCAGTCACCTTGCCCCTCTGCGAACCTATTTTGCCGGTCGGGCCTGATGCCGGGCGGGCGCAGGTGCTTGACCGGTTCCTTGCGGACCCAAACCTAGAGCTGTTGGCGGTTGTCCAGAACAGGCGCCCCGTTGGCCTGATCACTAGGGGCCGGTTTGCTCTCGGTCTTTTGCAAGATGGTGCTCTGAGCGGTTCTATAGAGGCCATGACCATCGCAGATCCTGTGATCGTCAATGCCGCCTTGGGCCTAGATGATATCTGCGATCTTATGCGCGGCGCGGCCTATACCGTCCCTGGCGTCATTATGGTCGATGCGGAGGGGGGCTATATTGGTGTCATTTCCTCCACCGCCCTTCTGCTCGCCCTGCAGAAGAGCCAGCAGCATGATCTTCATGTTCAAGCTGTGAAAACCGCTCCATCGTCGACGATCCCCAGCAGTTCAGCCCGTGATCGTGAGCTGTTCATCTCTGCGGTCGCCCATCAGATCGATGGTCCGTTAGAGGGCATAATCAGCCTGTCTGAGCGGCTCTCGCGTCATCCGCTCAACAGTGACGGTCGAACCCAGGTTCACACGATCCTTGAAACAGGCCGAGGGGTCCTTCAGTTGGTTCGCCATGCAGCAGCGCTGGGCCGAATTGATGCGGGGGATATTGTCCTAGCACCTGAGCCAGTGATCCTCGGTAACCTTATGGCAGACCTCGAAGAGGCCTGGCGCGGTCGGGCGGAAGCCGCCGGTCTAACCCTGATGGTATCCTATGAAGGCCCTCAAGACCTCACGGTCAGTGTTGACCCCGAAATGACGCGGCGACTTTTCAACACTCTCGTCGAGCGGGCCTTGTCTGTCACGCCTCGCGGTATTGTCGAGGCTAGCCTGAGGGCCAAGGTCGAAGCCACGGGTGTCTATCTCGAGGGCCGAATTCGTGATGGTGGCGTCAGCCTCGCGGCCAATCGCTTAGCCCGAATCTTTGAACCTATGCCCGACCGCGCGGGCGGTTCCTTTTTGGAAAGTGTCGGCCTTGCCCTGTGCAATCGCATAATTGGCGTCATGCATGGTAATATCCGGGCTGAGAGCAATGTTGGGTCAGGCTCAACCATCGCCTTTGATCTTCTGGTCTCAGAGCTGGCCTTTAGCCCGGCTCAATCGGCTGAGCCCCGCAGCGACGGCCGTGACGGAGCCATTCGGGCCCATGTTCTGGTGGTCGACGACAATGCCACCAACCGTATGGTCGCTGAGGCCCTTTGCGAGATGTTCGGCTGCACCTCTGAGGCCGTCGAAGACGGGGTTGAGGCGGTAGACTATGCCGCAACGGGCCGCTTTGATGTGGCCTTGATGGATATAAAAATGCCGCGCATGGATGGTGTCGAGGCAACCTTAGCGATCCGCGCCTTGCCGGGTGCTGCACGAAATCTTCCGATCATTGCCCTGACCGCCAATGCAGACCCAGAAGATGTTCGGCGATATCTGTCCATTGGCATGTGTGAGGTGATCGATAAGCCGATCAAATCTGACATTTTGCGCGATGCGATCCGCGCGGCTATCGCCTCGACAACTGGCCTTGCACAGTCAACCGCCAGCGCGGTTGCCTAGTCGCAACCGTCAAAACCGCTGAATTTCCTACAGAAATCGCCGCGGCATGCCTTTGGTAGCTGGAGGCGGGATCGAACCGCCGACCTGTGGGTTATGAATCCACCGCTCTAACCATCTGAGCTACCCAGCCAAAGGCATTGCCGAGCGAGGGATGGCTTATAGGGGCAAGTCCGATCCGCTTCAAGCGCCCGTTTCATGTTCCTGATCAAGTCTTTTGCGGGAAATTGACGATCAGACGGCGCAGGCCGCTTGGGTCGCGGGGCGGATAGGGTTAGGGTCCCCTCCTATGAGCGTGCTGCAACTTTTAGGTTCCGCCGTCGACGGGGGCGCAGAGACCTATTTCACGGACCTGACGACCGCCTTGGCTGCGGCTGGAACCGCGCAGGCCGCTGTGATTCGGGCCCATGCGATGCGGCGATCTGCGCTTCAGGCCGCGCAAATTCCAACCACCATCGCGCGCTTCGGCAGCCAATTGGATTTCTTTACCAAGGGCAAGATCCGGCGGGTGGCCCGAGCCTCTGAGGCCAAGATCTTGCTGGCTTGGATGAATCGTGCCGCCAGCCACGCGCCAAAGGGTCCATGGGCGCGGCTTGGCCGGTTGGGTGGCTATTACGACTTGAAATATTATCGCGGCTTTGACGCCTTGGTGGCCAATACGCCTGACATCGCCGCTTGGGTCCTCGCCCAAGGCTGGCCGCAAGATCGGGTCTACTATATCCCCAACTTCGCCGAGGCCGGACCGCTTGAAACGGTTGACCGCGCCAGTCTGGATACGCCTGCTGATGTGCCCCTGCTCTTGTCGATGGGCCGCCTGCACGAGGTCAAGGCCCATGATATAAGCTTAAAGGCCTTGGCCCTGATCCCAGAGGCCTATCTGTGGATCGCGGGCACCGGTCCGCTTGAGGCCGAACTCAAGGTCCTCGCACAGTCCCTTGGTGTCGCAGAGAGGGTGCGGTTCTTGGGCTGGCGTAATGATGCCGCCGCCCTCTATCGCACGGCGGATGCCTGCCTGTTCCCCTCCCGGTTTGAGCCCCTAGGCAATGTGGTTATTCAGTGCTGGGCCAACAGCTTGCCCGTCATCGCGGCGGCCAGCCAAGGCCCTATGCAGTTGATACGGCCTGGGCAAGACGGATTGCTGGTCCCCATTGATGATGCCCCGGCCCTCGCCGCCGCCGCCCGCCGCGTACTGGCTGAGCCCGCGCTTCGTGATCAGATGGTCCAGCAAGGTTTAATCCGCATGGACGGCGAGTTTTCCAAAGCCGCCGTCGTCGCCCAATGGCAGGCCCTGTTCGCGCACTATGGAGACCTCCCATGTGCGCCATAGCCGGATGGTTTGGCCCGGCAGTGACCGATGGCTCGGTGATCAAGGCCATGGCCGCCACGCTTGCCCATCGCGGCCCTGACGGTATTCGTATCGAGCAGGGCAAGGGCTGGGATCTTGCCCATGCGCGTCTTTCGATTATCGACCTAGAGGGCGGCTGGCAGCCTTTGCATGGCCAAGGCTCCACCGTGATCGGCAACGGCGAGATCTATAACTATATCGAACTGACCGCAAACCACGGCCTATCGGACAGTTTGAGGACCAGATCAGATTTCGAACCCCTCCTGAGCCTCTATGGCCTCGAGGGGGAAGCGGCCTTCGATCGGCTGCGGGGCATGTATGCCCTCTGTCTAATCGATAGGACGGACCGGCGCTGGCTGGTGCGCGATCCTTTTGGCATCAAGCCGCTCTATTGGACGCAGCAGGATGGCAAGTTTGCCTTTGCCTCTGAGCCGCGCGCCTTGCGCCTTGGCGAGCCGCGCCAGATTGTGCCGGAACGGATCGAGGAGCTTTTAAGCCTGAACTACAGCCTCGGCAGCGGATCGGTCTTTGAGCATATTCACCGCCTCGCGCCTGGCGTCGTCGTTGAAATCATTCAGTGTGAGGTCTTGCCGCTGCGCGTTCGTCCGGCCATCCCGCCGCGCAATCGTGCTGCGCCGACTGACGAGGCCGGGGTGCTCAAGGCGTTGGATGAAGTGCTTGAGGATTCTGTTCGGGTCCATCAACGTTCTGACGTGCCCTATGGCCTGTTCCTGTCGGGCGGTGTGGATTCTGCGACCATCGCCACCCTGATGAGCCGTCTCAATGAACGCCCTGTCACCGCCTTCACCTGCGGCTTCACCCCGCCCAAGGGCGAAGATTGGACCGCCAAGGACGAGCGCGGGCAGGCCGAACGCGTAGCAAGGGCCCTCAATCTGGATTGGCACGAAGTGGCCTTTGCCGAAGAGGACTTCTGGCGGCTCCTGCCCAAGGTGGCCTGGGCGTTGGATGATCCGACCACCGACTATGCCACCTTGCCCACCTTTCGGCTCGCTGAGGCTGCCAGAGACGATCTGACGGTGGTTCTGACGGGCGAGGGGGGCGATGAACTGTTCGGTGGCTATAGCCGCTATCGCCGCGCCCTGAGGCCAAGATGGCTCGGTGGGCGCGCAGCAGAACCGCAGGTTCTGGCTCCCTTCCTCAAGGACGGCGGGGCGGGGGCCTTGGCCCGCTGGCGTCAGGCAGCAATATCCCCCAAGGGGCTGACGCCGCTGCAAGAAGCACAATATGGCGACATTGCCACCTGGCTGCCCAACGACCTTCTGCTCAAGCTCGACCGTTGTTTGATGGCCAATGGCTTGGAGGGCCGCACGCCGTTTCTCGACCCGGCTGTCGCGGCCTTCGCCTTTCATCTGCCAGACCGTCTCAAGGTGCGGGGACGGATGGGTAAGTGGATCCTACGCCAATGGTTGGCGCGCCATTGTCCTGCGGCCGAGCCCTTTGCCAAGAAGAAGGGCTTTACAGTTCCCGTCGCCGCTTGGATTGCGCCTCGCGCGGCCGATTTAGGGCCAAGGATAGCGGCCAGTGCTGGTGTGGCGCGGGTCTGTGATCAGAGCGCCGTCCGCGCTGTCTTTACCGACAATGCCCACGCCTCGAGCCGCTGGCCCTTGCTGTTCTATGCGGTGTGGTACGCGATCCACGTCGAGGGCGCTGAGCCGGATGAGGCGCTGCAGGCGCTGGTGGCCTAACCCCCTCACCCAACCCTCTCCCCCAAGGGGGCTAGGGCTTTGTATGTTTAATGCGTCATTGCGAGCGCAGCGAAGCAACCCAGGGGAATGGCGCGAACTTCAGGAGATGTTCCCCTGGGTTGCTTCGGCGCTTCGCGTCTCGCAATGACGCGGGGAATACGGCGGAAAGAGAGTGGAATACCCACCCCCTAAATCCTTTAGCTCGTGAACCTGAAATGTAGGACATCGCCGTCTTGGACCCGATATTCCTTGCCTTCCAGACGCATCCGGCCCGCTTCCTTGGCACCCTGTTCGCCATTGAGGCGGATATAGTCGTCAAAGGCGATGGTTTCGGCGCGGATGAAGCCCTTTTCGAAGTCCGTATGGATAACGCCTGCTGCTTGCGGGGCGGTATCACCGACATGGATGGTCCAGGCGCGGGCTTCCTTGGGGCCGACCGTGAAATAGGTCTGAAGGCCCAAGAGACTATAGGCCTCGCGGATCAGGCGATTGAGGCCAGGCTCAGCAAGGCCGAGGGTTTCGAGGAACTCCGCGCGCTCATCGGCGTCGAGCAGAGCGATTTCACTCTCGATCTTAGCCGAGATAACCACGGACTTGGCATTGTCCCTCGCAGCCCGCTCTGCGACCTGAGTGGACAGGCTATTGCCCTGATCTGCGCTATTTTCGTCGACATTGCAGACATAGAGCGCGGGCAGGGAGGTCAGAAGTTGCAGCATGTGCCACGCCTTCTGATCGTCAGCCTCGATCTTGGCGGCGCGGGCGGGACGGCCCTCGTTCAGTTGGTCGAGCGCGAGCTTGGCAAGCCGCAGGGTATTGAGGCTTTCCTTATCGCCGCCCTTGGCGCGTTTTTCGAGATTGACGACGCGCTTTTCAAGGCTCTCGAGGTCGGCGAGCATCAGCTCGGTTTCGATGATCTCGAGGTCAGACAGGGGATCGATGCGGCCCTCAACGTGGGTGATGTCGTCGTCGATGAAGCAGCGCGACACGAAGGCCACAGCGTCACAGTCGCGGATATTGGCGAGGAACTGATTGCCCAGCCCTTCGCCCTTGGAGGCGCCGCGCACGAGGCCTGCCACGTCAACAAAGTTGATCCGGGCGGGAATGATCTCTTTGGAGCCGGCTATGGCCACCAGCTTGTCGAGGCGAGGCTCTGGCACGGCCACGTCGCCGACATTGGGCTCGATCGTGCAGAACGGATAGTTGGCCGCCTGAGCCTGAGCCGTCTGGGTCAGGGCGTTGAATAGGGTGGACTTGCCAACATTGGGCAGGCCGACGATTGCGACTTTGAGCGCCATCGAGTCCTCGGGACAAAAGATGAAAACAGGGGTGCGCCGCTATGAACGACGCGTCGAAGGCCCTTATGGCCGAGCCGAGGCCAAGGCGCAAATGCTGCGCTTGGTGAAGGGCTAATCAGTTGGCGGGTTTGGTCCCTTCAATCAGGCCCGCCTTACGCGGATCGGCCTTGGGCGAGGGGGCCAGGCGCATGACTTCGGTCTGATATTTCTCGTCCTCGGTGGCCGCCAGCAGTGGAGCGGCATCCGCGCAGGCCCGGCACAGGGTTTCAACCCACGGCCCATCGACCTTGTTAAAGTCGGACAGTACCCAGCCCAGAACCATATCCTTGTCGCCCGGATGGCCAACGCCCATACGCGCTCGGCGAAAGTTGGGGCCCATCTGGCCGATGATCGAGCGCAGGCCATTGTGACCGGCCGCCCCGCCGCCGGTCTTCATGCGAAACCGCCCCGGGGCTAGGTCCATCTCGTCATGAAACACCACGACCTGATCCAGCGGGGTCTTGTAGAATTTGGCAGCGGCAGAGATCGCGCGGCCACTCTCGTTCATATAGGTCTGGGGCTTCATCAGCAGGGTCCGAACCTCGCCTGCCGGGGTCTGGATATTGCCCTCACAGACCTCGCTCTGAAACTTGGTGCGCCAAGGTCCAAAGCGCCAGCGGCTGGCCATCTCATCGACCGCGAGAAAGCCGATATTGTGGCGGTTGCGCTCATATTTGGGTCCAGGATTGCCCAGACCCGCCAAGATCAACATGGGGCGTCCCTTCTCGAAGGCCAACAGGGGCCTGAACATAGATACAGGGCGCGCCCGTTAAGGCACGCCCTGCAGTATTAGGATCTCAGCGTTTCAGATCAGGCTGTTGCGAGCGTCAGACTTTAGCGGCTCAGCAAAAGCAGATCGAAAGTCGCGTTGATTAGCTGACGCGCAGCAGGTCGAAGTGGACCGGCTCGTCGCTGACAGGGTGGAATTGGATTTCCTTGGCGACGACCTTTTGGGTCTTGCCACCGTGCGACAGGGTGACCTGTTGGCCAGCCAGCTTGCCGGACAATAGGGCCTTGCGGAATTCATTGCTCTTGACCGAAATGGCCAGAGGCTCAGCGCCGCCGCCATAGACGACGCCCGGTACATGACCTGCACGGCGGGTTTCACGCGCGCCACCGGTACCAGTGCGCTCACGCAGTTCAACATTCAGGACGATCTCGGCCATGGCCATGCTCTCAAACGAAACCGCCGCACTGTGACCGCGCGGCGTAGGTCGGACAAATAAGGTGGCGGTAGATACACGCTTCAGGGCGTGCATGCAACGGTTCAGGCCGCAGGAACGCAAATGGTTGGTTTACACTGTACGAGGGACGGTCCGAGCCGGTCCTAATCGAACAGTTTTGACACGGATTCCTCGTTGGCGATCCGGCGAATGGCCTCGCCGATCAGGGGGGCCGAGCCGACGAGCCGGATTTTGGGGCTCTGCAGGACATTGTCTGCTGCCTCGATCGAGTCGGTCACCACCAGTTCACGCAGGACGGACGCATTGACCCGGTCCACGGCCGCGCCCGACAGAACACCATGGGTGATGTAGGCGGATACTTCCGTGGCACCATTTTCGATCAGGGCCGCCGCAGCGTTGCACAGGGTGCCGCCAGAATCGACAATGTCGTCGAACAGGATGCAACGACGACCGGAGACATCGCCGATGATGTTCATGACTTCGCTCTCGCCCGGACCCGAGCGGCGCTTATCGACGATGGCCAGATCGGCATTAAGACGCTTGGCCAGCGAGCGGGCACGGACCACGCCGCCCACATCGGGCGACACGATCATCAGGTCGCTGCAATCGCGATAGTGATCCTTGATGTCGAGGGCCAGAACCGGCGTGGCGACCAGATTGTCGGTGGGAATGTCGAAGAAGCCTTGGATCTGTCCAGCGTGCAGGTCCATGGTCAGGACCCGGTGCGCTCCGGCGCGGGTGACCAGATTGGCGACGAGCTTGGCCGAGATCGGGGTGCGCCCGCCGGTCTTTCGATCCTGACGCGCATAGCCAAAATAGGGCATGACCGCTGTGATCCGCCGGGCCGAGGCGCGTGACAGAGCGTCGATACAGATCAACAGCTCCATCAGATTGTCATTGGCCGGATAGCTGGTCGATTGGATGACAAAGACATCCTCGCCGCGGACATTTTCGTCGATGGTGACGAAGACCTCATTATCGGCGAAGCGGCGCACCTGGGCGCGGGTCAAGGGCATGTCGAGATATTCAGCGATGGCCTTGGCCAGCGTACGGTTTGAATTGCCAGCAAGCAGTTTCATCTTGAGTGCACCCCTAGACCCCGATCTTCGCGCTTCTATCAGTCCGCCGCCGACCGGCAAGCCTGATCTTTTGGATTTACGGTCTTGTCAGCAATCTTTGTTGCCCCTGCAACCTTCGGTTAGTCCACCTCGAGCATTATGGCCGAGAGCAGGCGTCCATAATCGTCATCTTTCTGATGAAAAGCCCGGCGATTCGAGAAGAACAGGTCGGGCTCGGCCAGCGTATCCTTGCCGATCCATTCGGGTGCTTGCACGCCCGCGCCGCGCAAACGCTCCAGCACAAAGCCGGGAAGATCGAACATATGCTTGCCCGCCTCCGCCGCAGGACGGAAAAAGCGGCCAGAGCCAGGGCGTTCGGTTTCAAACCGTTCGAAGAATTCGGGGCCAACCTCATAGGAGTTCGGGCCAATGCAGGGGCCGATCACGGCGACGAGACGCTCCGCCTTGGCTCCTCTTGCGACCATTGCCGCTACAGCGGCCTCCGCCATCCCGGATAGGGCACCCTTCCATCCGGCATGGGCCGCGCAAACCACACGCGCTTCAGCATCGGCCAAAAGGATTGGCGCGCAGTCGGCAGCCAAGGCTCCGCAGACCAGGCCGGGCTGAGAGGCCACAACCGCGTCCCCCTCCAGCCGGACCTCACCGGTCTGATCCTCTGCCGACAGGACGATGGTGGAATGGATCTGATAGCCGGTCAGCAGATGGTCGGTATCAGTGCCAAAATGAGCCGCAGCACGGCGGCGGTTTTCCTGAACATCGGCAGGCTCATCGCGCGATCCGCGTCCGACATTGAGACTGTCATAGATCCCGGTCGAGACGCCGCCCTGACGGGTGAAGAAGGCATGCTTGACGCCCTTCAGGGCCGAGAGCTTGGGATGGGTCAGGACGGGAAGCGGGCTCATGAGGGATCCTCTGGATCGGTCGAAAATCCGGGCGGCTGGGGCAGGTCTTTGGACCATAGGCCCGCGACCTTGAACAGGTCCCCCATCTGGTCTGGCGCAATCAGCCGTTCGAGCTGGCGTTCGATAATGGCGCTTTGGTCCGGCCGCGCCTTGGCCAGACTTTCGGCCCGCGCGACAATGCCCAGCCTTTGCAAAAAGGCACCTTGGGAGGTGATGGCGACCTCGACCCCTTGCGCTTGGGCGGCCTTCAAGGCGGCAGGGAAATCAGCATGGATGGTCAGGTCATCCAGTCCCGGATGATCTAATGGACCATGCTTTCGATGATTGCGCAGGGCCTGCAGTGTATCGCCGAACCCTTCGGTGTCGCGGCCATAGTCGATCAGCAGGCCCGCGCCGCCGCGCGTCGCGATCAGGGCGGCGATATCAGCGCTCATAGCCTCCTGCGCCGCCGATAGCTCCAGCACCGCGCCTTGCGGGGCCTTTGGAAACAGCCCCTCGACCGGTCGCGGTGAGAGGCCAAAGGTCAGGTCGCCCTCGTCGGTTAGCCCCACCATGCGCTCGGCCCAGCCCGTGGCGGTGCGGATAAATTGCCGGGCGGGCAAGCAGTCCAGAACCTCATTGGCGATGAGGATCACAGGCCCATCACCGGTCACCTCATCCAGCCTCGTGACCCAACGGATGGGCGCACCAGCCAGCCTCTGCTGTTGGATCAGCGTCAGGGGCGCGCTGGTTTCGACCAGTGCGACCTCGAGACCTTCGATCATCTGCGGCGCGAGCCGGGTTGCGCGCAGAAGATCGCCCATCAGTGTTCCGTCGCCCGGACCGATCTCGATCAGGCTGAGCCGTTTGGGGCGACCTAGGTTTTCCCAAACGGCGATGGTCCACAGGCCCAGCAGTTCGCCAAACATCTGTGACGTCAGAGGGGCGGTCAGAAAATCCCCCTCTGCCCCCAGCTTGGGATGGGCCGCATAATATCCATCCTTGGGATCATGCAGGCATAGGGCCATATATTGCGCGACGCTCATTGGCCCAAAGGCGCGGATCTGGGCCTGAAGACGGGCCTTTAGACTCATTGCGCAGTAGGGGTCTTTTGCGCGCGCCAGACCAGCCAAGCGCCGATGAGGATCATCGGGATTGACAGGATCATGCCCATGGTCAGGTCGAACGGGAAAGCAGGCATGCCGACATCGGGCTCACGCACAGTCTCGAGGCTGACGCGAATGAGGCCATAGCCAAGCATGAACAGACCTGCGACCCCGCCGCGTCTTTGCAGCCAGCCAAACCTATGCGTCGCGACGCGCAGGATGAGGAACAGTAAGATACCCTCCAGCGCGGCCTCATAGAGTTGGCTTGGGTGACGCGGCTCCGGACCCGCCGCAGGAAAGATGATCGCCCAAGGCACATCGGTGGGACGGCCCCAGAGCTCTCCATTGATGAAGTTGGCGATCCGGCCAAACAGCAGACCAAAGGGCGTTGCGGCGGCAACCAGATCGCCCAATCTCAGCAGGTCGATCTTGCAGTGCCTAGCAAAGAGCGCGACCGCGACGCAGACCCCGATAAAGCCGCCATGAAAGGACATGCCGCCTTGCCAGACCTTGAAGACCTGAAGAGGGTCCGACATCATGCGATTGGCGTCGTAAAAGACGGCCGACCCCAGCCGTCCGCCGACAATGATGCCGAAGGTAATCCACAGGATCAGATCATCGATCTGAAGGGCCGTGGCGGTTGGCTCGGTGCTGCCCCACAGTGCGGGCTTTCGCGTCAAGCCCACAGCATATCGCCAGCCCAGCAAAATGCCCGCCACATAGGCGATGCCGTACCAGCGGATAGCGATGGGGCCCAGTTGGATGAGAACCGGATCGAAGTCTGGAAACTGCACGAAAGCTGTCCTTTGGCTGCGTCAAATCTGCTTTAGCAGGCTCCGACCAGACGGGGGAGGGGGACTGTAAAAATCGCTGTCGCATATCCTTTCCAAATCCTAAAGATTTTGGCTATAGAGAGCCTATGCACAGCCAAAATCCTTTCCTTGATGAGTTCGCCAAGCTGACCACCACGGCCATGGGCCTGGCCCAGGCTGCTGGCGAGGAAGCTAAAACCGCAGTCCGCGCTCAAGCCGACCGTTTCGTTGCCGAAATGGATCTGGTGCGCCGCGATGAACTGGATGCCCTCAAGGCAGAACTTCTGTCCGTGCGACAGGAGATCGAGACCCTGAAGGGCAGGCTGGACGATTCGTCCACAACCTAATCTTCGCCTGCTGCGTGAACCGGCTTGTGACCCTAGCCGGGAAGCAGCTTAAGCTCTTTTTGCATGAGGCGATTCCCGGTCACGCCATCCGCATCGACCGCGCCTTTTAGGATCGTCTTGTTATGGACACCCCTTACGCCGACGAAGATTTGGACATCGGTTTAGACCCGTTGGACGTGGTCGAACATGTTCTGGCCGCAGAAAACCTGACCTTTGATCGTACCGATGAGGGCGATCTTGCCTTCTCGCTGGCCGGGGACTGGAAGGACTACGAGCTTTGGTTCGCTTGGCGCGCCGAGGCCGATTGTCTGCAACTTTGCCTGTCCGTGGATTTGCGCGCGGCCAAGGATCAGCGGGCCAAGACCTATGAACTCCTGTCCCTGATCAATCAGCGGGTTTGGCTGGGCCATTTCGAGGTCTGGGCTGATGAGGGAGAGGTGGTCTTCCGCCACGCCCTGTCCTTGCCCCATGGCGAGCGTCCAACCTTGGCCCAAGCCGCATCCATGATTGATGCAGCAGTAGAGGCAGCGGACCGTTTCTATCCGGCTTTTGACTTCCTGTTCAATGGTGACAAGTCTCCCGCAGAGGCCGTGTCGGCCTGTATGTTCGAGACGGTCGGCACAGCCTGAATTTTCGGTCTAAGGCGGATTTGATCATGACACCCATTTTAATGCTGGGCGCTGGCCGCATGGGTGGCGCTCTGATTGAGGGTTGGGGCCTCAAGGGAGCCTTCGCGCCGTCCGACCTGATCATCCGTGACCCCTATCCGTCTAAGGAGGCTGAGGCAGCAGCCAAGGCCGGGGCACGTCTCAATCCGGCAGATAGCGTGCTGGCTGAGGCCAAGGTGCTGCTTTTGGCCGTCAAGCCGCAGATGTGGCGCGAGGCGGCGGCCCAGATCGCTGATCTTTTGGCGCCCGATTGCATCATTATTTCCATCGCCGCGGGCGTAAGAGCTGCCGATATCAGCGCCGCTTTCGGGGGGCGCCGGGTGGCGAGGCTCATGCCCACCACCGCAGTGGCCGTGGCCAAGGGGGTTGCGTCAATCTTTGCGCCGGATGCACAGGCTTCGGGCGTTGCCCACGCCCTGTTCGATCCTGTGGCGGTGACAGTGGATGTGGATGACGAGGCGCTGATGGACTCGGTCGTGGGCCTGTCGGGCTCTGCGCCAGCCTATCTCTATGCCTTTATTGAGGCGTTAGAAGCCACCGGCCCAGCCCATGGCCTGACGGCTGAGGCCTCCCGAACATTGGCCCGCGCCACCATCATCGGCGCTGCTGCTTTGCTTGAGGCCAGCCAAGAGGACCCCGCCGAACTGCGCAGGCAAGTCACCTCTCCCGGCGGCACCACGCAGGCGGCGCTTGAGGTCTTGATGGGTGAAGGCGGCTTTGGCGATCTCCTCGCACGCGCCGTTACAGCGGCAGTGAAGCGGTCGCGGGAATTGGCCGGTTAGTCCACCCCTTGCCGCCTTGGCCATCGCGGTCCATCTATCGTCCATGACCCAGCTTGAGCCCCCCATCCTCGACCGTGCCGCCGATGCCGCCCTAGCGCTGGCAGCCGACCGTCCATGGTCGCAAATCAGCCTCTTGGATATTGCCGCTAAGGCCGAGCTTGGCTTTGCCGAACTCTATGCCGCCGCCAATGGTAAGGGGGCGGTGATGGATCATCTGTCGCGCAGGTTTGATCGGGCCGCGCTCGTCACCGCGGCTGACCAGGGCACGGTCCATGATCGTCTCTTTGAAGCGGTGATGGCTCGGATCGAGGCCATGGAACAGCATCGCCATGCCCTGATCGCCATTTCCCAAGAAGAGGGCCCGGCGGCGATGGCACCTCGCCTGATTACGACATCCAAGGCGCTTCTAGAGACCGCTGGGGTCGATACGGGGGGGCTCAAGGGCATGGCGCGTCGGCTAGCCATGACCGCCGTCTGGGGCCGCGTGGTGCAGGTCTGGCGCGACGATGACGGTGCGCTCAATCGTACCATGGCTGAGATCGATCAAAGGCTGAAGGACTTGCGCCGTCAGTTGAACCGAATTGGGGCTGGGTTTTAACCCCCTCACCATCCCTCGCCGCCACGTTCCGCCAGAGTGCAAGGGTACGGGTCCCGCCGTCGCGGGGAAAACGGAAGAACAACAAGGCCCGCTAAGGCCCTTCGGGCCACTACCCCCAGAGGGGGAAGATTTACCGTCCCTTGATCTTTCCCCCCCCCGGGGGAAGTGCCGGCCAAGCCGGGCTAGGGGGTTATTTCGCCCCCGGGCCCTTGTCGAAATAGCGGAAGAAGGCGCTGTCGGGTGACAGGACCATGGTGGTATCGCCTTGGCCGAGGGCCGCCTCATAGGCCTTCATGGAGCGGTAGAAGTTGGCGAAGCTCGGATCGCGACCAAAGCTGGAGGCGAAAATAGCAGCACGCTTGGCATCGCCCTCACCGCGGGTCCGTTCGGCCTCTTCGGTGGCGGTGGCCAAAGTGATGGCCACTTCCTTGTCAGCACCGGCGATGATCTCGCGCTTGCCCTGTTCGCCCACAGCCCGGATCTGAGCCGCTTCCTGCTGACGTGAGGTCTGCATGCGGCGGAACACGGCGGTCTGGTTGGCGGCGGGAAGGTCGGCACGCTTGATCCGCAGATCGATGATCTCGATGCCCAGCCGTGAGGCCTCGGCCCGGCGCGACACATCCACCAAGGTCTTTTGCATCAGGGCTGAGCGCTTGCCCGAAATGATGTCGCTGGAGGTGGCTGAACCCAGAACCTGTCTCAAGCTGGAATTGACCAACCGCTCGATCCGGTCTGCCGCCGTGCGCTCGTCCCGCAAGGTGCGATAGTACTGCAGCGGATTGCTGATCCGGTAGCGGATGAAGCTGTCGACGACCAGACGTTCCTGATCCGAGGCAATGACCTCTTCTTGATCGGCCTCGAGGGTCTGGTTGCGTTTATCAAGTAGGATCACGTTCTCGAGGAACGGTGCCTTGATCTTCAATCCAGCGTCTGTTTCGCCCGGGGTGGCATTGATCACCCGGACGGGTTCACCAAAGCGCACAACGATGGCCTGCTCCCGCTGATCGACGACGAACAGGGTGTTGCTGATGACCACAAGCGCCACAACCAATATGGCGATATTTACATAGAGGCGGTTCGTGTTCATGGGTTCGCTCCGGCGACGGGAACCGGCAATTGCGGCGCGTTGGACGACTGGGCTGCGGGGGCGGAGGGGGCCGAAGGGGCCTGAGCGCTGGCACCGCGTGCGCGGAAGACGTCTGGGGGCAGGATGATCGGGGCGCTGGTATTCTTGCCATCAACCAAGACCTTATTGGACTGGGCCAAGACCCGTTCCATGGTTTCCAGATAGAGCCGCTGGCGGGTTACGGCCGGCGCGCGTCTATATTCGCCATAGATCTGATTGAAGCGTGACGCCTCACCCTGGGCTTCACGAACGACCTGTTCGCGATAGCCTTGACTGGACTGGACGATGCGCGAGGCATCACCCTTGGCTTCGTTGATTACGCGGTTGCGATAGGTGTTGGCTTCGTTGACCAGTGACTGAGCGTCTTGACCCGCGGTGGCCACGGCGCGGAAGGAGTCGATGACATCCTTGGGCGGGTTGGCATTCCGGATCTGGACCGCATCGATAAAGACACCGGCGCCATAGCGGTCCAGCATCTTTTGCATCAGTTCTGCCGCTTCGATCTGAACCCGACCGCGCCCGTTGGTTAGGACAGCTTGGAGCTTGGTCTTGCCGATCACTTCGCGCATGGCACTTTCCGCAACGGCCTTGACCGCTTCGTCCGGGTCCTTGACGTTGAACAGATATTTAGCGGCATCCGAGACGCGCCACTGAACGCTAAAGGCCAGATCGACGATGTTCTCATCACCGGTCAGCATCAGGCTTTCTTCAGGGATTTCGCTGCCGGTCGCGCCACCAATATCAACGCGGTTCAGGTCAGTGACCTTGACCTTCTCAACCCGTTCGATGGGGGTCGGCAGGTGATAGCGTAGGCCCGGGCTATCCGAGCGCGAATAGGACCCGAAGGTCGTGACCACGGCCTGTTCGTTAGGCTGAACCACATAGATACCGGAAAGGGCCCAAGCGCCGAAGGCAACGCCCGCGATGGCTGCTGCGGCTGAAGGGGTTAGACCTTGGCCACCGCCCTTGCCGCCGCCAAAGCGCTTATTCAGGCTTGCGATCAACTGACGGATCATCGCGTCAATATCGCCGCCACCGGGCGGGGTCGGGGGAGGGCGACGTGGACCGCCGCCGCCAGGTCCGCGCGGCGGACCGCCTTTACCACCGTCGGCAGGTGGGGGAGACCCCCACGGGCCGGGGTTAGATCCGTTGTTGGAATTATCGTTCCAGGCCATGAATCGCGTGGTCTCTCAATGTCCCGCAAACCATGCGGATGGGCTAAGGGGTTCGCGAGCCTTGTAAACTGACGCGTAAGTTCGGATATGAGTTCCCGACCCTCACAGTGCAAGTCTCAAATCCCAATGTCCGATACAGAACGTCAGATTATCTTGTCAAAATTGAATCAGATTGTCGATCCGAGGTCCGGACGGGGCCTGGTGGACGCCGGATTGGTTCAAGGTTTGGTTGCTGCAAGAGGTCGCGCCGGGTTTATGCTTGAGGTCGCGCCTGCCGATGTGCCCCTCTATGAGGCCGTCCGTGGAGAGGCCGAATCGATGTTGGCCGCCTTGCCGGGCGTTGAGCGCGCTCAGGTGGTCCTGACCGCCAGCGCAGAGCCGAGCCTCGCGCCGGGCAATATTCGGGTCCGCAAGGGTGCAACCCTATCGCCGCAAGCCGTCTCACAAAATGCACCAAGCCGCCCGACCGGAGCCATGAAGCCTGCCCATGTTCGGCATGTGTTGGCCGTGGCCAGCGGTAAGGGCGGGGTGGGTAAGTCTACGGTCTCGGTCAATCTGGCCTGTGCTCTGGCGCGTCTGGGGTTGAAGGTTGGGCTGCTCGATGCCGATGTTTATGGCCCCTCCATCCCACGCATGTTGGGTCTGACCGATGAGCCGGTGGTGGGGGCGGGCGGCAAGCTTCAGCCGATCAGCGTCTTTGGCATCAAGGCCATGTCGATTGGCTTGATGGTCGATGAGGCTGCCCCGATGATCTGGCGCGGGCCGATGGCCTCGTCGGCGCTGAACCAGATGCTCAATGATGTGGCTTGGGGCAGTGAGGCCGAGCCGCTGGATGTATTGGTTATCGACATGCCGCCGGGGACGGGCGACATCCAACTCACCTTGGCCCAGAAGGTCGCGGTCAGTGGCGCGGTTGTGGTTTCGACCCCTCAGGCTGTGGCTCTGATCGATGTGCGCCGGGGGATCTCGATGTTCGAAAAGACCCACGTGCCGATCTTGGGTGTGGTCGAGAATATGGCCTACTTCACCGACCCTTCGAGCGGTGCCGCTATCGAGATCTTTGGCCGAGGCGGTGCGCGTGAAACCGCCGAGACCCTCGGCGCGCCCTTCTTGGGCGAGGTGCCCATCGACATCGCCCTTCGCCAAGCCTGCGACGACGGCAAGCCCTTTGTGATCGATCAGCCGGGCAGCCCTGCGGGGCGGGCCTTTATGGACATTGCTGTGGCGGTTGCAGCAGGGCTCGAGGCCGGGACGGATGATCGGCCCGCGCCAACAATGCGCATTGCGGATTAACCCCCTCACCCAACCCTCTCCCCCAAGGGGGCGAGGGCTAGAACCGATAAGCCCTCTCCCTGTGCGAGAGGGTTGGGTTAGGGCCTTGTTTTCGTGTCTCCCGCGTTCCCCGCGAAGGCGGGGATCCAGACCCGTACACTCAGACAGAATGTGGCACTCTGGGGTCGTGCTGAAAGGGGAGCAGATGCCCCCTTCACCCAACCCCCTACCCCCGCTGCGCGGGTACTTTCCCGTCTGGGGGAAGTGGCCCGAAGGGCCGAAGGGGGCCTTGTTTTGAAACATCCTCGTCTTTCGACAGGCTCAGGATGAGGATGAATGGGAAGGCTTTGACCTATCCGTCTTCCTCATGCTGAGCCTGTCGAAGCATGAGGAAGACCACCTTTAGCCCAAACGAAAAACGCCCCCATCCGAGGATGAGGGCGCTTTATTCTAATCTCGTAAAACCTTAGCCACCGGCCATTTTGCGGAAGAACTTCTGGCCCTGTTCGCCACCGGCGAAATAGGCTTTCTGGCCCTCCGTATTGGAGATCTTTTCCCAGTTGGCCGCGACCTCTTCGACGGACAGGCCGCCTTCACCGAGATAGACGCCTTCGGTTTCAAAGATGCGCGACAGGGCGAAGGCCCCGGCACCGGCGGTCAGGATCGCGCCGGTAGGGGCATCCTCGCTGACCAGATAGACCACGCCGGGCGTGACATATTCTGGCTTTAGCTTTTCGAGCACTTCGGGTGGCATCAGGCCTTCGGTCATGCGGGTTGCCGCAACAGGCGATATGGCGTTGACGCGGATATTGTTCTTCTGGCCCTCGATCTTGAGGGTGTTCATCAGGCCCAGCACCGCCATCTTGGCTGCGCCATAGTTGGCCTGACCGAAGTTGCCATACATGCCCGAGGACGAGGTGGTGACAACGATGCGGCCATAGTTCTGGGTCTTCATGATTTCCCAGACGGCCTTGATGGGCTTGAAGGTGCCCCAAACATGGACCTGCATCACAGCTTCGAAATCCGACAGTTCCATCTTGGAGAAGGACTTGTCGCGCAAGATACCGGCATTGGCGATCAGGATGTCGATGCGGCCATAGGCGTCCATGGTCTGCTTGACCAGATTGGCAACGCCAGCATCGTCAGTGACCGAGGCGCCATTGGCGATGGCCTCACCGCCCGCGGCCTTGATTTCAGCCACAACGGCCTCGGAAGCGGCGCTATTGCCGCCGGTACCGTCCATGGACCCACCGAGGTCATTGACCACGACCTTGGCACCGCGACGGGCAAGCTCAAGAGCGTGTTGACGGCCCAGACCGCCGCCCGCGCCAGTGACAATGGCAACCTTGCCGTCAAAACGGATGTCAGACATGTGCATCTCCCAAGGGTTCAAATTGATTAAACTGGCGCGGAGTAGTGGTGCGCTGTCGCTTTGTCGTCAAGAGATCATGCGCGTTTGGACACTGTAACGCGGTTACTGATCGCTCTTATTGCCCTTGCCATCGGCCGGTTTGGCCACCGCGCGGCGCTCTCCGGCCACGTGACCCGCCTTCATGAACTTGACCAGAACCCTCTGGCCGATCAGCAGGGGAATGCCGTCAGCGGAGACCACCACCTCGACCACACGCTCGTCGGTCCGTTCAGATGGGTCGTCCGACTGCAGCCTGCGTGCACCAAAGACGGCGGCTCGGCGAAGGACCTTGCCGACATAGATTTTGGTGTCGTCGGCTTCGGGCGAGATTTCTACCGCTTGGCCGATAGCCACGGCGGGCAGGGCGCTTTCGGCGATCTCAGCGCGCACGATGCGGGCATTGTTGGGCTCGAGATCAAACAGGTTCGAAACGTTCAAGGTCGAGGCCCCAGAACCGGGATTGGCATAGCGCCGAACGATCCGGCCATCGGCAGGGGCCCGGATGATGGTCATTTCGAGATTATAGTCGGCCTCGTTCTTGCGCGCCATCACGGTCCCGACCATCGCCTTTTGCGCACCCAGATTGGCCTCTGCCAAGCGCACGGCATCCCGAGCCTGATCGATCTTTTGTGCGGCGACAAAGTTCGATCCGGCCAGCGCGGAAAGGCGGTCCAACTCGCGACGGGCTGCGGACAGTTGCACCTCCATGGCGTTGATCTGGGCGCGGGCTTGAGCGACTTCAGCGCGGGCACGGTCAGCGGCAAGGCGGGCCTCGTCATTTTCCTGACGGGCGAGGACCTGATCCTTGACGACATTATCGCCTTCTTGGACGAGAACCTCGCGGATGATGCCGCCTCGGCGGGCTGCGACCGCAATGATTCCGCCCTCGACATCGGCCTTGCCATTGGCAATAGCGGCAAAGGGGCTTTCAGGAGCCTTGGCAGCTGCCGCAAGGGCCGCGGCCTTCTTGGTCTTGGCCTGATTACCAAGGAACAGGCCTGTGGATCCCAGGGCCACAACCCCCAGAACAATGAGCCAAAAGACAGGGCGACGGACAAGACTCAGCATCAGGATCTAGGCTCCAGCAAAGGCAGTAGAGGCGTCGATAGGCGACGCCGGTGTGCGGCGGACATCATCAAGGATGCGGCCGTCTTCAATATGGATGACGCGGTCGGCATAGGCCTCAAGGCGCGGATCGTGGGTCACGCAGATGACCGCGGCCCCGTGGACTTTCGCGGCCCTTTGCAGCAGGCGAATAACCACCTGACCGTTCTCGCCATCGAGGGCCGAGGTCGGTTCGTCGGCGAACAGAAGTTGAGGCTGTTTGGCTAGGGCCCGGGCAATCGCCACGCGCTGCTTTTCCCCGCCCGATAGCTCTGAGGGGTGTTGATTGAGGCGCTCGGCCAGACCCACTTCGGTCAGGGCGCGGGTCGCGATGGCCTGGGCCTCCGCAGGACTAAAGCCCTTATATTTCAGGACGGTGGTGACCTGTTTAATCGCGCTCAGGGCGGCAAAGAGGTTGAAGCCTTGGAAGATAAATCCGCAGTGATCAAGCCGGAACCGGTCGATACGGGTGTCGGTCTGTGACCAGAGGTCTTGGCCCATGGCCAACACCTGCCCCTCATCAGGTCGCAGCAGGCCAGACAGGGCCGCAATCAGGGTCGACTTGCCCGAACCGGATGGCCCCATAACCATGGTCAGATCGCCGTGCAGGGCATCGAAATCGACGGACTTGAGCACCTGAATGTGGCTTCGACCGGTCTTGAAGCTCTTAATCAAGCCCTTGGCCTCGATGGCCTTGGTACCGAAATGACTGTTGAGGGAGTTCGGGCTCATCGCAGCAGGTCCGCAGGTTGGCTCTTTTTCAGGATGCCGAGGGCCATCAGGCCAGACAGCATTGCGATTAGAAGCAGGAACACCGCCGTCATGCCGACCAGTCCCGGGGTAAAGGCCATGGGCACGCCGCCGGCAGCCGCTAAGAGCGCCATTAGGGTGACCAGAACGGCTGTGGCCCCCAGACCCGCCACCCCGACCCAAAAGCTCAATTCAAGGACAATCCAGCGCAAGGAGCCCATCGAAACGCCTAGGGCCCGCAGGGATGCAAATTCCTTGATATTGGCTAGGATCGCGCCGCGCAGGGTCTGAGACGTAATCCCCACCCCGATCAGCAGGCCCAGAAATAGCGAAAAGCCCAGCATGATGCCGATAATGCTCTCCTTCATCATCGAGCCTTCATTGGCCTTAGCCAGTTCGGCCCTCGTCCAGGCGCGAAACTGGCCGTTGGCGATGGCATTCATCTGATCGCGAACCTCTTCGGCCCTCTCAGGATTGGCGATCTTGACCATCAGCGGTCCAACACGGCGCGAGCCATTGGCCATGCCGAGTAGGCGCAAGGTGTCGCGGGACATAACGACCTGCGGCTGCATCATATTGGGATAGCCGGTCAAGACGGCCTTAAGTCTGACCGTCTTGCCATTGAGCGTTGCCTTGTCGCCCAGCTTGATCTTCAGGCGCTTGAGCGCGGACTGGTCCAGAGCGATGGCATAGGGTTCTGTCAGGGCGATCCGCGTCGCATCCGTATAGTCCGTCGGCAAGGTGACCGCACCGGGGCGAGGATCAATAGACATGATCTGTACCCACTCGCGCGTGCGTTTATCGCCCTTTTTGGCGGTTCCGTCCTGATCGACATTGCCCCACATGGCACCGTCGCCATCAAGATCTGCGACCTGAACGACTTCGGGGTTCATATACATTAGCGGCATGACCCGGCGGGGCAGTCCTCCCGTATTCATAAGGCTTTCGGCCTTGCTCGGGAGGATCATGATTTCGGCTGGAGAGCGGTCAATGGTCGCCGTGAAGGCCTTGCCAATGCCCATGAACATGCCAACCTGCGCCAGCACCAGCAGGCCGGAAAAGGCCAGGGCGACGACAGCGGCCAGATATCTGCGCCATTCATAGATCAGCGTGGCAAGAGCCAGCGACATGGATAAGACACCCTTCGGGAGATGTTGGTTACTTTAGCGGGAGCAATGTGTAACAACGCTCCTGAGTGTCGCTAAGATTGCTGCATCGCGAGCCTTATCCAAGTTAAATCGAGGTAACAAAGGGCAGTGGCGACCTTGACCTGCGACGGCGTGATGGAAATGCAACGACGAGGTCGACTTCGGCTTGCACCAAGGGGCAGTGCAATGGTTGATAGGGCGTTGACGGACTGGCGCAGGGGGCGCCGTTGCGCCGGGGGAAGTCGATGTTTCGGTGGGAAAACGCTCAGAGCCTTGTGGGCCTTACGCTGACGCTGGCGCTCTGCTGGGCCCTGTCAGAGGACCGCAAGCGGTTTCCTTGGCGTTTGGCGATCGGGGCTATCGGCCTTCAGATTGGTCTGGTCGCCCTGATGTTTGGCGTGCCTCAAGCGCGGGCCGTGGTCAGCAGTATTAATGATGCCGTCGACGGTCTGGCATCGGCGACGGCGCAGGGTACACAATTTGTGTTCGGCTATCTGGGCGGCGGCGCACAGCCCTATTCGGTGGCCAATGAGTCCTCTCTGTTTGTCTTCGCCTTTCAGGTCCTGCCCTTGATCCTTGTGATCTCGGCCCTGTCAGCCCTGCTTTGGCATTGGAAGATCCTGCGATGGATCACGCGGGGCTTTGGCTTTCTGTTTCAAAAGTCCATGGGGCTAGGCGGGGCGTCGGCCTTGGCCACTGCTGCCAACATCTTTTTGGGCATGGTCGAGACCCCCATCATCATCAAGGGCTATCTGGACAAGTTGTCACGGTCTGAACTGTTCATGATGATGGTTGTCGGGCTGGCCACTGTCGCCGGGTCAACCATGGTCGCCTATGCGATGATCTTGAAGGCGACCTTACCCAATGCCGCGGCCCATGTGCTCGTCGCCTCCATCGTCTCTGCCCCCGCTAGCGTTTTGCTGGCGCGGATTATGATCCCGGAAAAGCCCGGCGAGGGCGGGGCCTATGCCGACTATTCTTCAGACCTACTCTACGACAGCTCGATTGACGCGATCAGCAAGGGCGTGGCCGATGGGTTGCAGGTGGTTTTGAACATCTCGGCCATCTTGATTGTCTTTGTGGCGTTAGTCGCCATCGCTAATAATGTGCTGAGCATACTGCCCCTTTGGGACGGCCAGCCGGTGACGCTCGAGCGGATGCTGGGGGTGGTGTTTGCGCCCTTGGCCTGGGCCTTGGGCATTGAATGGGCCGATGCCTCTAAGGGCGGCTATCTGCTGGGCGTCAAGCTAATGCTGACCGAGTTCATCGCCTTCATCGATCTGGGTAAGATCCCTGTGGGTGAGATGAGCGAACGTAGCCGGATGATCATGACCTATGCCCTGTGTGGCTTTGCTAATATTGGCTCGGTCGGCATTACCGTTTCAGGCATGGGCGTACTGATGCCGGAGCGGCGCAACGAAATTATTGGACTGGTATGGAAGGCCCTCTTGGCAGGGTTCTTAGCCACCTGCATGACAGCTGCGATTGTCGGGCTTCTGCCCCACGAACTTTTTGGTCTATAACGAGAAGAACGAGGATATCCCATGAAGCTCTATGACAGTTTCCGTGCCCCCAATCCCCGCCGCGTGCGCTGGCTCATGGCAGAGAAGAACATCACCGACATTGAGGTTGTGATGATCGATGTGTTCAAGGGTGAGCACAAGACGCCGGAATATCTGGCCAAGTGCGGCCTGCCCAATGTCCCGGCGCTAGAGTTCGACGATGGCACCGCCATTACCGAGTCTGTCGCCATAGCGCGCTATCTTGAGACGGTCTATCCAGAGCCCAACATGCTAGGGAAGGATGCTCAAGAGGTGGCGGTCATCGAGATGTGGACCCGCCGCGTCGAAAACCTGTTGGGTACGCCCCTGATGCTGTCCGTGCGCCATACCCATCCTGCGCTTGCGGCCCTAGACACCCAGATTCCCGCCATCGCTGAGACCAATATGGCCACAGCGGGACGCGCTATGAAGATCTTTGATCGCCAACTGGCCAAGACCGAGTTCCTAGCCGGTGATCGCGTGACCATGGCCGATGTGGTCGCCGCGACCTCCATCGACTTTGCACGGATGATCAAGTTCACCATTCCGGCTGAATTGACCCATCTGAACCGGTGGTACGACGCCATGATGGCCCGTCCTGCGGCCAAGGCTGGGGTGTAGAAACAAGGCCCCCTCACTCTCTTCGCCGTGTTCCCCGCTAAGGCGGGGATCCAGAACCTTACACTCAGGCGGTGAGGGTGGTGAGAAAAAGAAAACAAGTAAGGCCCTCACTTGGGCCCTCTCCCACAGGGCGAGGGCTTATCCGGTCTAGCCCTCGCCCCCTTCAGGGGGAGAGGGTTGGGTGAGGGGGGCATCCACGACCTCTCCGCCCTATTCCCCGCGAAGGCGGGGATCCAGACCTGCGGATCACCCACGTCCGGTTAGCCCTGATCTGGGTCCCCGCCTTCGCGGGGAACTGGGGGCTCTTCAATCTACCCCTTGATCAGTTCCAGCGACCGCGCGCGGTCTTCGCGGGTCGGGCCGTAACTGATGATGAACAGTTCGTCTGCGCCGGTGTGTGCCGCCTTGGCCGCGAGGGCGGCGCGGACTTGAGCACCGTCACCGACAATCGACCGGCGGGACACTTCGGCCAGTCTAGGATCAGGGCCGAGGGATGCCAGCTTGGCATGGGCCGCTTCAAGGCTGGGGAAGCTGGTCTGGCGGCCTTCCAAAAAGGACAGGGCCCAGACTTGACGCGGGGCATCGAGCCTCTGAGCCTCTTCGGGCGTATCGGCAGCAAAGGCAGAGGTGCCCACACCGGCCCAAGGCTTGTCGCGAAAAGGTGAGGGGGTGAAGGCGGCGCGGTAGGCGGCGATGGCGGGGGCTGCGTCCGTCTGGGCGATGAACTCGGCAAAGACCATGCCGACCCCTGCCCGTCCGGCGAAGGTCGCGCTATCGACCGAGGTGCAGAGGATGAAGAGGTCCGGATGGGATGGCCCGCGCGGCTGAGCGATGATGCCGCTCGCCGGATGACGTTCAGGGAAAGGCTCCTTGCCAGACGAGTCCAGCAGCCAAGCATTCAACAGGGCGAAATATTGCGGGAAGGCTTCCGATCCGGCTGAACGCAGTGCCGAACCTGTACGCATGTCCGCACCCAAGGCACGCCCGACCCCCAGATCGATCCGCCCTGGGGCAAGACCTTCCAACACCATGAACTGTTCGGACACCTTGAGCGGAGAGTGGTTGGGCAACATGACGCCGCCAGAGCCTAGGCGAATGCGGCTGGTGACCTGGGTCATGGCCGCGATCAAGATTTCAGGCGCTGAGCCACCAAAGGCCGGGATCGAGTGGTGTTCCGCCACCCAAAACCGGTTGAAGCCGAGCTTTTCGGCGATCTGCACCATGGCGATGGTTTCACGCACCGCTTCGGCCCCAGTCATGGCTCCCAGCAGGGGTGACAGGTCGAGAACAGACAGTTCGGTCATGACGGTTCCTCACCGGGCTTTTCGCCCGCAGACTGTTCAATGGCCCCCAAGGCGTCAGCCAATCTCATCTTGGCCGATCCGGGCTTGAGGGGCTGTTGTTGATCCGGATGAGGGGCCCAGCCGGTCATGGTCAAGATGTCAAAGGTCGCGCGCACCTTGCCATCGGGATCGCTAAACCGGTCCTGATAGAGGCCCATGGCTCTGGCCAGCACCGCACGGGTCAGGGGTTTGCCCTGCCGGTCTGCCAAGGCGTTGGTCTCACCCATCCGGCGCAGGTCTTGGATCAGCTTCAACGGATGGTCATAGCGCACCGTGACCCGGTCGACATCGGCCACAGGCAGGGCGAACCCGGCGCGCTGTAACAGGCCGGCCACATCATAGGCGTCGGCAAAGGGCGCAATGCGAAGGCCCGCGCCGCCGCTCAGTTCGGACTCTGCCGCGATCAGACATTGGCGAAGCTCGGTCAGGGTCTGGCCCCCGAAGATCGCAGCCATAAAGAGGCCATCGGGCTTTAGCGCGCGGCGGATTTGAATGAGGGTTCCAGGAAGATCATTGACCCAGTGCAGGGCAAGGCTGGACACCACCAGATCCAAAGAGGCGACGCCAAAGGGCAGGGCCTCCTCGTCGACCTGAAGGCGAAGGCTGTCGCGCCCGGCCAGCATGACCCCAGAAAGATCAGTCTCGATCACGGTTCCGACGCGAGGACGGGCATCGCTGGTCAGCAATATTTGCGAGAAAATTCCATTTCGCGATCCTAGATCGACACAGACTGGAAAGTCGCGCAGGATAATCTCGATCCGCTCGACCATATCCCCTGCGGCTCTGGCCTTTAGGAAATCGGCAGCGGCGAAATCCACGGCGGCGCGGTCCAGTCGGGCGCGGTGCAAGGAACGGTCAAACAGGCGAGGAGGGGCGCTCATGGTGCAAGGCCTATATCACCAAAGCGGTGTTCGGAAATGAGACATAGGCTTTACGCTCTACTCGATTTGCTATTTCCCCCTCGAGATTTCGCCGAAGGGCCGTCGCAGGGACCGGGATTGGCGGCTGACGCCTTTATGAAGGTGAGTTTCCTCGACGATCCGGTCTGTGATGGCTGCGGCATTCCGTTCGAGTTCAATCAGGGCATCGGGGTCATGTGTCCGGCCTGTATGGCGAGGCCGCGCGTCTTTGCTCGGGCGCGGGCGGCCTGCCTCTATGACGAGGGTTCGCGCGACCTGATCTTGCGGTTCAAACATGCCGACCGTCCGGATCTGGCCAAGCTGTTTCAGCAATGGATTAGCCGCGCGGCGCGGGATCTGATTGCCGATGCGGACGCCGTGGTCCCGGTCCCGCTCCATCCTTTGCGGCTTTTGTCGCGGCGTTACAATCAGGCCGCCGAGATCGCTCGGCCACTCGCGCGGCAAGCGGGCCTAGTCTATCTGCCCGATAGTCTCAAACGTCATCGTGCTACCGCAAGCCAAGGGGGACGATCCGGCTCCGGACGACGGCGCAATGTTGCGGGGGCCTTTGTCGTTCCGCCCGGTTGCCAGCGCCAGATCAAGGGGCGGCGGATCTTGCTGATTGATGATGTTTTGACCACCGGCGCCACCGCAGAGGCCTGCGCGAAGGCCCTCTTGCGAGCCGGGGCCCGCGCGGTCGATGTTGCTGTGGTCGCAAGGGTGCGCACGGCGGAAAATCACCCTATATAAAGGCTATCAAACCACGAAAGGCCCGCCATGACCGCCGTGACCATCTATACCAAGCCCTTCTGCCCCTATTGCACCCGCGCGATCGGGCTTCTGCGTCAAAAGGGCGTCCGCTATCAGGAAATCGAAGCGGGCATGGACCCGGCCCTTCGCCAAGAAATGATGCAGCGTTCTGGGCGCTCGACCTATCCGCAGATCTTCATTGGCGACAGGCATGTCGGCGGCTGTGATGACATCATGGCGCTAGAGCGGGACGGCAAGCTGGAAGCGATGCTCGCCGCATGACCAGCCTTGCTGTTGCCCTGATCCAGATGCGCACGCCCGCGACCCAGGCCGCGGCCTTGGCTCAGGCTGAGCCCTTGATCCGGCAAGCGGCCGCCGAGGGCGCGCAGTTGGTCCTGACGCCGGAGGGCACCAATCTCTTGCAACGTAATCGCGACGCCATGTTCGCGGCCTTGCGGCCAGCTGAAGACGATGTTTGCGTTCAAGGTCTTGTGGCCTTGGCGGCAGAACTGAAGATATGGCTCTTGATCGGATCGGCGCTGGTTCTGCGCCCCGACGGCTTGGCCGCCAATCGCAGCCTGATGATCTCGCCTGAGGGCAAGATTGTCGCTTCCTATGATAAGATCCACATGTTCGATGTTGATCTGCCGACGGGCGAGCGCCATCGGGAATCTTCGGCCTATACCCCCGGAGAGGCTGCGACGGTGGTTACTCTTCCCGATGTGAAGATGGGTCTAACCATCTGTTATGACATGCGGTTTTCCTATCTCTACCGGGCCTTGGCTAAGGCCGGTGCAGGCCTGATCAGCGTGCCTGCGGCCTTTACCCGGCCCACAGGTGCGGCGCACTGGGAGATCTTGCTGCGGGCCAGAGCCATTGAGACGGGTAGCTTTGTCTTGGCTCCCGCGCAGGGCGGCACCCACGAAGATGGCCGTGCCACCTGGGGCCACTCGATCATTATCGCGCCTTGGGGCGAGGTCGTTGCCAGCGTTGATCACGACGAGCCCTGCGTGGTCAGTGCCGTGCTAGATCTGACAGAGATCGCCAAGGCACGCTCGGCCATTCCGGCCCTGATCCATGACCGCGGCTTTAGCGGGCCTGATCTATGATCCGCTACACGCTCGCCTGCGCCTTGGACCACGAGTTTGAAGGCTGGTTCGGTGCATCGGCCGATTTTGATGACCAATCAGCGCGGGGTCTGATCGGCTGTCCGGTCTGCGGCTCAACCGACGTGCGCAAGGCGATTATGGCGCCTGCGGTCGTTGGGGCTAAGAATGGTGATGTGAACTCGACCGCTGAGCAGCGCGCCATGGTCATGCAGGCGATGGAAGCGGTTCGCGACCATGTCGAGACCCACTTTGACGATGTGGGTGATAGCTTCGCCTCCGAGGCCCGCGCCATCCACGAAGGTCGATCTGAACAGAGGGGTATCTATGGGCAGGCCTCGCCCAAAGAGGTCAAGGACTTGGTTGAGGATGGTGTGCCAGTCCTGCCCATGCCGCCAAAGCCCGTGGAAAAACAGAAACTCAACTGACCGTAAAACCATGCGATGATGGTCTTGGTTATTTAATCGGGTGAGGGAATCTACTCTGTTATCCATGCGGCGATTAACACTTTTCCTTCTAATATTTTGATATAAAGTACCGTCCGGTTCCTTTTCTCAAAGGACAGAGTCATGTCGATCAATGCAGTGGGGACAGCGGGTCCAGCCTATATGCCGGTGGTGGCACCGCTGCCGGTGCGCCCAGCCCTGTCGATTGACGCCAACAACAGTCAGCGCCTGCCGCCACTATCGCGTACTGAAAACCTAGCGAGAATGCAGTCTTTGCTGGCCAATCAGATTCAAGCGGGCAGTTTGGATCAAAAACAGGCCAACGCTCTGTCGACTTTCTTTGCCAGTCTCGCCACCCAGACCCAGATGGGCGGCGGTCCCAAGGAACTGTCCAGCGCCGAAATGATCCGCAAGGGTCTGGAGGTGGAGGAAGAAGGTGGCGAAGACGAGGGCCCTGTAACCGGTGCCGAAACAGGGACTGTTCGGCGCAAGAAAACCAGAGCGTCACGCTCACGTGCAGCCCTCAAGCCTGACCCGGTATTGAACGAGGCCTTGGCCCTGTTTGTTAAGAATCTGAAAGAGGCGCAGGAAAAGACCGCGATCTATGGAGCCTCAGCCCTGTCACGCTCGATCGCATCAAATGAGCCGATGGTTTTGGACGAAAACGCCTGATCCAAAGTCAGAGCCAGAGCCTAGGTTCAGCATCTATTTCAATGCGTCTTAACCTTTTATTAACCATAAAATTTAGGAACCCATTTAAGCCTCACTGTTAAGGATTGGCTAAAGTAAGGGCCGGTGGGCGCTTGCCTCCTAGGAGATGGCTATGTCGATCGCCGCGACCAGTTCGACCATGATGCAATATCTACCGGTCGTGCCGACCCGGCAGACTGCGCAGGTCGCTCGGCAAGCTGCGCCCGGGCCGTCGGTTGACGGTGTCGCCCCACCGCCGCCGCCCAGAGGCGCGGATAATCGCCAAAAGCTTCAAGATCTTCTGTCTCAGCAGGTCGATGCGGGCACCATTAGCCAAGATCAGGCCACGCTCCTTTCGGACTTCTTTGCCAAGGTCGCAGCCAAGGGCGGCCCCAATGGCGTCGGGCCCAATGGTGGCGGAATGGGCGCTGACGAAGGTCGCGATGGTGACAAGGGGCCCAAGGCTGACCGCCCGGGCGGAGCAGAAGGGCCGGGAGCAGCCGGTCGGCGTCCTGCGCCTCCACCGCCGCCTGCTGCAAATCAGACAATGGCGGCCGATACCAGCACCAGTACGCCCCTTAAAGACGCGCTCGATGCTTTCTTGAAGGCCCTGAAGGACAATCAGACTAAGGCGACGGCCTATGGGGCATCGGTAGCGGTACGACCGAACAGTACCGCCCTGTTTGTCGACAAGCTGGTCTAGACGAGGGCCGGTTTCAGGACTGTCATCATATAGTTCACATCGCTATCTCCGGAGCGCACCCACTTGCCGGTGAGGGGGTTGAAGCTGACCCCGAATGGACCTTCGATCTTAACCGGTTCGCTGGACAAAAAGGCCTGAAGCTCTTCTGGTTTTAGGAACTTGTTCCAGTCATGGGTTCCGGCCGGCAGCCAGCGCAGGATATATTCCGCCCCGATCTTGGCCAGAGCCAGAGCCTTGAGCGTCCGGTTCATGGTCGCCACGATCATCAGGCCTCCGGGCGCGAGAAGCTGCGAACAGGCGCGAAGATAGGCACCCGGATCGGCCACATGCTCGATGACCTCCATATTCAAGATCAGGTCAAAGGGTCCTGCGCCCTCTTCGAGCAGTGTTTCGGCCGTCGAGCAACGAAAGTGAATGTCGAGGCCCTGTTCAGAGGCGTGGGCAGAGGCGGTCTTGATATTACGCTCTGACGCGTCAACGGCGGTGACGTCAAATCCTAAACGGCGCATCGGTTCAGACAGCAGCCCCCCGCCGCAGCCAATATCGAGCAGCTTAAGGCCGATAAAGGGTTGGCGCGCCGAACTGTCGCGACCAAACCGTTGGAGCGCTTGGTCTCGGATAAAGGAGAGCCGTACCGGATTGAAGCGGTGCAAAGGGGCGAATTTGCCCTTTGGATCCCACCATTCGGCCGCAATCCGCGAAAAACGTTCGACCTCTTGCGGATCGACGCTCCATCCTTGCGCCTGTTCAGCCATGGGGGTTTGCATCAAAAACACCGTCCTGCATTGCCGTGAGGCCATTGCGCCGCTAGAACGCGTCGCCTCCTGTTGGAAATGGAGGGCTTAGGCCCATCTGGCAAGTGTAACCACGAAGGAAAGGCGAGCCGAACGTGTCGCGTCTGGTGATGAAATTTGGTGGGACCTCTGTCGCGGATCTGGAACGGATCGCGCGGGTGGGCCGACTTGTGGCGGCGGAAGTGGCGGCAGGCCACCAGGTTGCGGTGGTGGTGTCGGCTATGGCCGGTCAGACCAACCAACTTGTCGCCTGGACCGATGGTGCGGGCACAGCGGCTGAAGGGCTGACCCCTTCGGACGATGATTATGATGTGGTTGTGGCCTCGGGCGAACAGGTGACGGCGGGTCTCTTGTCCATGACCCTTCGCCATATGGGCCTTAAGGCGCGCTCGTGGATGGGCTGGCAAGTGCCGCTCCTGACTGATGACGCGCATGGCCGCGCGCGGATCGATGAGATTCCTCCGGCCAATCTCGAAGCGGCCTTTGCCGCCGGTGAAGTGGCCGTAATTGCCGGTTTCCAAGGCGTGACCCGTGATGGCCGCATCGCCACGCTCGGGCGCGGCGGCTCAGACACCAGCGCCGTGGCCATCGCTGCGGCCATTGGCGGGGCCTGCGATATCTACACCGACGTCGACGGCGTCTATACGACCGACCCGCGCATCGAGAAGAAGGCGCGGCGTCTGGCCAAGATCAGCTATGAAGAGATGCTGGAAATGGCCTCGCTGGGCGCCAAGGTCCTGCAGACCCGTTCGGTTGAACTGGCCATGGCCAAAAAAGTGCCCTTGCGGGTTTTGTCTAGCTTTGTTGAGCCCGGGGAAGCCCCCGGCCAAGGCACCATTGTTTGTGACGAGGAGGAGATCGTGGAAAAGCGTATCGTCAGCGGGGTCGCCTATAGCCGCGACGAAGCCAAGATCACCCTGTTTGGTCTGCCTGACCATCCGGG
>JBEGNZ010000028.1:0-35228 GCA_041182245.1 Pseudomonadota bacterium
TAACCCGTCGCTAAAACTTATGCCTGTAGATTCTAGAAAGTTGGGCTCGTTGATCCGGCTGACGGCGGCAAGAAACACTTCGGCGACGAGCGCTGTATGGAGGCGGCGAAATCTTCCTCGCCTTTAGCCATCTTCTACAATGTCGCGAAGCACTTTCGTTCGCTCAAGTTTGCGGCAAACTCATCGACCGCAACATTGCGAAAGTCCTTTTTAAGGAATAGCGGCTCAAGGCCATCAATGAGGCCACGCTGGCGCTCAGTAACGTCGCTGATGTGCTCCGACTGGTCGAAAAGCCTTGGAGCCAGAGCGCACGCCAACCATAGGTGGGCTAAAACAGATAGGCCGCAACAGCCGCCGTTAGATAACCGCCGAATAGCGCGGTTCCGCCAACCAATACCAAGGGCCAACTGAGTTGATGCCGTAGGATGATATCTGCCAAGAGGGTGTAGACCACGGGCAGCATGCCGCCAGCCGAACTCTGGCATCGCCCCGCAACTGGAGGGCGCAGCAAAGAGATTTCCAAACAGATGGATCTATACCCGGCGACCATGACGATCTGCCAACCAGCCCTAAAGAACCGACCCGGCCACCGTGCCGCTAAGGGTTGACAGGGGCGAAAGGGCTGCCGTGGCCCGGGCAAGACCATATTCCATGGCCAGCGCTGGGATCACAAACCCTTGGTTTTCAGGCTTCATGGCATCAATCACCAAGCCGATCATCAAAACCACCATGGCTGCGGCATACCAGCAGTTAAAGGGCGTATCTTCACCGATCTTAAACAGCGGCAGATCTTGATCATCTGGAACTTTACTTGCAGAGGCAAAGTGCCTCAGCAAGCGATGCCGACACCAACCGTGATTTCGGCCAACCCGCGCGCGGCGACTGGCATGGTTAGGTGAAGAAAGACGCCCACACTAATGATCAGGCAACCGAGCCATAAGATTTTTGAGCGGTTCATGATCATAGTCTTGCTCTCCACGGCGTATGCGAGAGCCACGGTCCAATTGCCAAGCGGTTTTAGTGTAGGGCCGCAGGACAGTCATTCACAGCGGTAGTGGTCGTAAGACGAATATTGCGGACCGTGAGTACAAGCCCCCTCTGGGCCTTGAGCCTTAACGGTGTGCCGACCGACTTAAGGTTCGCGCCTGCGCTCGCAAAACAGCGCAGCGGGATCTGCTTTTCGATCAGTTTGTCGCCTGATGGCAAACGCATCCAAGGGCTAAGGTCCAATGCGCCGCCGCCCAGTGACAGCTCAACTCCGCCCTCGACCGGTTCCTCAACGCGCCATTCGACCATCAAGGCCTGACCCTCTTGTGCGCGGCGTGACAGGTCCACCGCCGGCCCATCAATGGCGATGGCTCCTTGATCGGTCCATTTAAATCGTGTCGCATCACCCTGTGCTGCCACATCGATCGAGGCGGATTGGACGGCACTGTCCAACCCCAACCGCCAGGGGGGCGGTACCCGCCCCTTCGTCAGATAGACATCTTCGCTGGCCGACGCGATCAAGTCGACACGGGGATCCTCATTGACCGCGCCAACCACGGTCGAATGCCCATAGTCCAGTCCATAGCCCACGGGGAACAGGGCCGATGTCACGGGTGACACGGCGTCAGAGGGCCAGGCGAAGGGCAGACGTCCAGTGAAGTCGCGCGGGCTCTTGCCGTTTCGGTCAGCGACCAGCACATCGGCAAGTCCTCGCCCTTGGGAGCCGGGAAGCCAAGCCGCCACAAAGGCATCAGATCCATTGATCAGCGGGCCGGTAAAGAGGGGGCGACCAGACAGAAACACCGAAACGACCGGGATGTTTTGGGCCTTCATTTTGGCGATCAAATCGGCCTCTCCGGCGAGACCCCGGAACGCCAAATTTGGGCGATCACCTTGGAACTCGGCATAGGGCTGTTCGCCATAGACCAGCACGGCAACATCAGGCCGCGTTGACCAGGTCCCGTCGGTGGAAACGGCCGCTTGACCCCCAGCCTGAGTGACAGCCTCGGCAATGGCCTGACCGATGGTTTGACCGTTGGGAAAATCAGAGGCCGTGGTGTTTGTTCCTTGCCAAGTGATGGTCCAGCCGCCGACCTGCATCGCCATATTGTCTGCGCCGGGTCCGGCAATCAGCACCCGGGACCCCGGCCGGAGGGGGAGGACTGCGCCATTGTTCTTAAGCAGAACCAGAGACTTCGCCGCCGCTTCTCGCGCGAGGGCCAAGTGACTCGGCGCACCGACCTTGGCCGGATCTCCACGCTTCACGGGCTGAGGGTCGAGCAGTCCCAGTTTGGCCTTTACCCGTAGGACCCGCCTTACGGCATCATCAATCCGGGCCATCGGAAGCGTTCCGTCCTTTGCCGCACGAACTGTGGACTGGTAAAGCCCTTTCCAACTGTCGGGAGCCATGGCCAGATCAAGTCCAGCCTTAAAGCTGGCCGGGCAGTTGGTGTTGGTACAGCCGGGCACTTGTCCATGGCCGTTCCAATCCCCCACGGCCAATCCCGCAAAGCCCATCCTTCCCTTCAACACGTCGGTAAGAAGGCTTCTATTGCCGTGGTTCTTGACACCGTTCCAACTCGAAAAACTCACCATGACCGTTAGGGCACCAGCATCGATAGAGGCGGGATAGCCCTGAGCGTGGCGCGCAACCAGCTCGGCCTCAGAGATCTTCGCGTCGCCCTGATCCTTACCGTCTTCCGTTCCGCCATCCGCGAGGAAATGTTTAGCTGTCGCCGCGACCCGATCAGCAGCGAGGGGCTGGCCCGAAACCAACGGGCCTTGAAGCCCTAGGGTCATGGCCCGCGCATAGCGCGCCACAAGGGCAGGGTCTGCCGCATAGCCTTCGTAACTTCGTCCCCAACGTAAATCTTGCGGCACAGCCAAGGTCGGCGCGAAGGTCCATTCAATACCGCTCGCCGCAACCTCGATGGCAGTAACCGCACCGATCTTTTGGATCAGATCGGAGTCGTTCGTAGCCCCAAGCCCAATATTGTGCGGAAAGATTGTGGCGCTCGGCAGGTTCGAATGGCCATGGACAGCATCAACCCCAAAGAGGATTGGGATGCCCGCGCCGGCCTTTGTCGACGCGTCGCGAAATTCTCCGACCATGCGCTGCCACTTTGCCGCATCGCCCCGTTCATCGCCGTAGGGGCCAGAATCGCCGCCCGCAAGGATTGAGCCCAAGGGATAGGCGGCAAGGTCTGCGGGGGTGATCGCGCTAATGTCCGCTTGGATCATCTGCCCTACCTTTTGCTCAAGGGTCATGCGAGCCAAAAGGGCATCAATCCGACGTTCCGTCTTGGCGTCAGTGAACGATGAAGGACTTTGAGCAGATGGCCAAAGGTCGGGATGGGCTTGAGAAGAGGGTGCAGCAGGTGCACTTGCCGCCGAAGCGGCAAAGACAGAGCCCGTCGCCAGTAAGGCGGTCGCGAGAAACAAGCCCCTCATCATCACACTTATGTCTCCCACCCTATGTGAACGTTATCAAATAGGGCATGCCATGCTGTCGCGGCAAAATCAAGCCAAGGCCTCATAATCGCCGGCCAAGGCCCCCCAAAACCAGGCTGGCACCGAAGGTTAGGAGGGACAGAAGCAGGAATAGTCCTAAAAACCCAAAATTCGGAACAAGCGCCAGGGTAAACCAGGGCATGATGAGGGACGGCATAGTGTTGGTCAGATTGAAAAGGCCAAGATCTCTGCCTCGTCGGTCAGGCCGAGGCAATACGGTTAGGGTCTGGGCAGAATGGAGCGCCAAGAATACGGAGGTGGCAAAGCCAAACAGCCCATAGGCTGCGATAGCAATGGGCAAGACCTTCGCCAGAGCCATAACGATGAGGGCCACAGATGCCAGTAAGGCACAGGCGACAAGTGCGATATGAGGACTTCGGTTTCGGTCAGCCCAGCGCCCAATCATCAGGGCCAAAGGAGCCGAGACGATCTGGATCGCTCCAAAAATGCTGGCGGTTTGTCGATCACTGGCCGTGGGATCAATCGACCGGAGCCAGAAAAACAAAAAGGAAAACAGAGCAACCTGCGCCACCTGTATGACAAGCCGTGCAATCCACATGGCCCGAGCCGCACTCAGGGGAGCCGATGTGGGTTCAACTGGCTCACCCTCCTCTTTATCCTGAACCCCTTGGGGCGCACCTACGACTAGGACCGGCACGATACAGGCGAAGACGATAAGGACGACCATCACCAATCGACCAGTTGGCGTTACCGAACTCGAAAGCGTAATGAGGACCCCGACAAGGGCGCCCATGGCTGGGGCAAAGGCCAGCAATCCCCCCAACAGGCCTCTCCTATCATTGGGAATAGAGTCGGCGGCCCAAGCCGTCAGAGGGGCCAGCATCAGATTGAGACAGATTTGCCATGCCACCACCACCACAAGCAGGCCGATTAAGCTGTTCGCTTGGCTGACGATCAGCAACATGCCGCTGGACAGGACCAAGCCGAGCCCCGTTAAGCGGCGTCGATCTTTGGTGATGTCACTCAGATAGCCGAACCCGATACCGCCGAGGCTGGCCACAACAGCCCCGGCAAAGGCCATATAGGCCATCCACGAAGCGTCAGACCCTTGACCCGCTAAGGCCGAAACCTTGACCGGCAGAAGAATGGTCAGGAACGGGACATAGGCTACCGCGCCGCCTGCACAGGCCAGGGCATAGAGGAAAAGAAAGCGGTTGGCGTGACGCTCCACCGCCATAGCGTCACCCAACGGAGGCTGGACCCAGCCGTGCGACGGATCCACGTTCGATCAGGTCGGCCGAGATCGTCGTTAGGACCGCCGAAGGGACCTCACCCTTCTGTGCCGCAATGATCAGTTCCACCGCCTTGGATGCGGTCGCTGCGATGGGTTGATCAATCGCAGTCATGGGCGGCTGGGTGAAGTTCATTAGCGGCGTATTATCAAAGCTAATGACAGACAGGTCCTCCGGAACACGAAGCCCAACCGAGCGCGCAACGGTCAATATCGCCAAGGCCATCTGATCATTGCTGGCAATGATCGCCGTGGGGCGAACAGGGGCCTCAAGTAGACGCCGCGCCGCCCGCTCACCCGAGGCGAAGGTAAAATCACCAACCTCAAGCAGGTTCGCCGTCTTCAGCTCCGCCTGCTCCATGGCGGACCTCCATCCATCGACGCGCCAGGCGCTGAGTTCATATTCAGAGGGACCCGCTATAAACCCGATGAGGCTATGGCCTAGGCCAATCAGATGGCGCGTGGCCAAACGCGCAGAGCCCTCATCATCCATCGAAATAGAGATGCCCCTATCGGTCTTCATCGAGCCGATCCGAACGAACGGAATATTCTGCTCGGCCAAAAACTTGACGATTTGGGCATTATCCGAATGGGGCGGTGTGAGAATAATACCATCGGGTTGCAGCGCAGCAATAGCCCCCAAGAGCTCGCGCTCGACATGATCGCTATGGGTATCCAGCAGCTCAAAGATCATGCGGTAGCCATGTTCAGCACATTTCAGCATGCCGCCGAACAGCATCTGATCAACCCAGTCTGCACCTTGCCGCGCGCGCCAGTCCGCGATGGTGCGCTCTCGGTCATTGAGCGCCAAGATCAAATAGGATCGCGAGCCGCTCATTCGCTGCGCGGCAATTGAGGGGACATAACCCAATCGGTCAATCGAGCCCTGCACCCGCTGTTTCATTTCAGGGCGGACATTGGGCTCATTATTGATCACGCGGCTCACCGTTTGCAGGGAGACCCCTGCATCAGCAGCGACATGCTTAATTGTGACCGCTTGCCGGCGCCTTGCCATTCGCTAGTTGCTCCCTGCCGTCACGGACACAGGGGGTGAATTAATAGACTTGCCCTCCTTTTGCCAGACGCGGATCCATTCGATCTCGAACCGTTTTGGAAAGTCTTTGGTCGAAACGCCCTTCAGGCCACGAGATTCGGCCAGTGTCCCCCCGACGGCGAGGTTGAGGATCAGATGAAAGGGCTGGTCAAAGGGGGCACCGGTCACAGTTGAGCCTGACGACCACCACTGGCTACTCTTGCGTTCTGCATAGGTGCGGCCATCAACCCGCCAAACAATTTGGTCTGTATCCCACTCAATGGCATAGGTGTGGAAACCCTCGAGCACATCTGGAAAATGGATCTCGGTCCCGGACTGAACATTGTTGGGCCAGGGCTTACCAAAATGAAGCGTGCCCAAGATTCTATCCTCTCGCCCCCCAGCGCAGGAGGCACAAGGCACACCCAGGTTCACCGCCTCTAGGATATCGATCTCACCGGATGAAGCCCAGGACCCGTAGGCGTCCTGTTCCGGCAACATCCAAATAGCCGGCCAAAGACCTTGACCCTGAGGCAGGCGTGCCCGCACCTCGATCCGACCATAGCGCCAAGCCGCCTTACCCCGCGTGGTTAGCCGCGCTGACGTAAAGTCGCGGGACACCTCAGCATGGAGATCAGGAGCCTGTAGACGCTGATGTCGTGGGTGTGCGGGGCCCGTCGCATGTTGACGCAAGGCGGTAATGACCAACTTGCCATCCACCACGGCAGCATTGCGCCATGAGGCCGTATAGCACTGACGCTCGCCGTTGCCGCCGCCCCAGCAGTCGACATCAAAGTCCCATTTGCCGCGGTCAAGGCTCGGACCATCGAACTCATCCGACCAGACCATCTGCCAGTCGTCAGCCCGCACAGACCCAACAGACAGCAGTGTCAGCCCCATAATCAAGATCGCGGCCAGCCTCACCAACATCGGTCTTAGGCTTCCTTGGTCGCGCAGTAACGAGCAACATAGGCATGATGCTCTGGAAGGCTCGCTACCGTCTTGGTGATACTGTCACGCAGGCCGCCAAGCAGATGATCCAATTCTTGGTTAGAAAGCTTGGTCACAATCGGATGATAGGCCTGGGGCATGACCCCCTGCCCCATCATGACCTGCACCCAGCTATTCTCGGCAAAAAGCTCTTCGTTCTTGCGGAACACCCGTCCAGTCTCCCGGAACAGTTCCATCTTTTGCGTCAAGCTTTCAGGAATTTCCATGTCTGCACATTGACGCCAGAAAGGACTGTCGCGCCGTTCCGTAGCCTTATAGTGCAGGATCAAAAAGTCGCGGACCTGTAACATGTCTGTATGTTGCTGTTCATTGAACTCGGCCACATCACGCTCGCTGACATCCCCCATCGGCAGCATACGGATGAGCCGCAAGATGGCGCGCTGGATCAGATGAATACTGGTGGCTTCCAGCGGCTCTAAGAACCCACCCGAGAGACCCACAGCGATGCAATTGCGGTGCCACTGTTTGCGCCGCGCGCCTGTGGTGAAGCGGATGACATTGGGCTCGGTCAGACGCTCACCCTCAATCGTCGAATAGAGCCGTTCCAAAGCCGTGTCGCGGTCCAGATAACGGCTACAATAGACAATGCCATTACCCTGCCGATGCTGCAGCGGAATACGCCACTGCCAGCCCGCATCATGGGCTATGGCCCGCGTATAGGGCACCGGCGGTCTAACACTGGCGGTCTGAACCGCTATGGCCGAATCGCACGGCAGGTAGTGGGTCCAATCATCGAAGCCGACATGGAGCGCCCCTTCAATGAGCAGGGCGCGAAAACCCGTGCAGTCGAGGAAGAGATCTCCCTCAATGCGCTGGCCTGAGTCCAGTTGAAGCGCGGCAATATTGCCCGTCTCAGGATGAAGTTGGACTTGGGCAATTTTGCCCTCAATCCGCGTGGCTCCATCGGCTTCGGCCAGCCTGCGCAGGAAAGCCGCGTAGAGACCGGAATCCAGATGGTAGGCATAGTTCATTCGGTTATCGGGCAGGTGCGAGAACCGCCCCGCATGGGCAGCCTTAAGCTCTAGGCAATAGTCATCAAAACTATGCTCATGGCCCTTGGTCAGGCCATGCATCCAAAAATGCTGGAACCCAGCCGTCCAATGGTCTCGGCCAGTAAGACCGAATGAGTGGAAGTAGGACTGACCCTCATCCTTCCAATTTTCGAACTGGATACCCAGCTTAAAGGTCGCTTGGGTTTCGCGCATAAATTCGGACTCATCGAGCCCAAGCAACCGGTTATAGACCACCAGCGGAGGGATGGTGCTTTCGCCGACGCCAATGGTTCCGATCACATCGGACTCAACAAGGGTCAGTTCAATCGAATTGCCCATCGTTCTGGCCAGCGCCGCCGCCGCCATCCAGCCCGCTGTGCCGCCGCCAGCAACGACGATGCGCCTTTTACGATATTCACCGATCATCGGCTTAGGGTCCTCAGGAGAAAGGCCTTCAACCGACCAGCGGTTTCGGCGGTAAGGGGAGCAAGCACGCCGCGCGCGCCTGATGGAATATGGTCGGTCGCTGCAGGCCCGCTATTGAAGACGAAATGGTCAAACAGGTCGCGCCAAAGGGCGCGATCCTCTGCAGGAAGGTCTCGGATCGAGAGGATGGCATGGTTGAGCGCGTCTTGGGGCTGGCCAAGGAAACGCGGGGTGTCTCTCCACCAATAGTTCTGCAAGATATTGAACGGGGCCAAGCCCTCGACATGGTGCCACCACATTGAGGGGATAAACACCGCGTCGCCCGGCATGAGCTCAACGACCTGAGCCTGGCTCAGCGCATCCGCAAAGTTCGGGTGCGCGTCAAAATCAGGGTTATGAAAGTCCACCATGCTCACAGCCCGGCCTGCCGGGGTATTGTCGATGGGGCCAAGATAGAGGTTGGCAAACTGTTCCGGCGGAAACAGGGTGAACCGGCGGCGACCGGCAACGCAACAGGCCAGATTGTCCGGAAAATCATTATGGGCCGCGATGCGTGTGGGCGTGCCGATCCAGAGGCTGATGACGGGATCGCGGGTGCCCAGATCAAGCCGGTTCTCCTCTGCCACGCCGTCAAAATGAGACGGAACATCGATGGAGCCCAGATAGACCGTAGGTGGATCAGCCCGATCCTCATTGTCGTCAATGCCGCCAAAAATATCCGCCAACGGGCCACGGGCCATGCGGAAATTCACCTCCATGGCCCCATCATAGAACAGACGCCCCTCTTGGCTCGGCGGCGCAATAGAGACTGCGAAGGGCACAGGGCGGGCACGCTTGACCAGATAGTCCCGCGCCGCCCGATTGGACTTAAGACCCGCCTGAACCAGAGGCCAATCAGCGACCAGGCCTCGGATCACAAACGGCTTGCGCGCACCGCGCAACAGGGCGTCTAACGCGGCAGCGTCAACGGCTGCTCGCTCAACCACGGGCGTCAAGGCATCAAAAATTGGCGCAGAGGGCCTAGCCACCGGAAATGCGCGCCTTCTTGCGGGCAACCAGTTCGCTAAACTGCGTCAGTGAGGCCAAGACCATAAAGATAGGAAGCAGATGTCCCTGCCTATGGAGTTGGTGCAGGTCAGCGGCATCGAGCGTAGCAAAGCGATCTTCGTTGATGGTTTGAAACCCGACCAGCGATTGTTTTGAACCATCGTCCAAAGTCACATCGAACGAAAAGGGTTCGACCAACCCATAGGCCTCAAGCGCTGAAAAAAAGTCTGCACTCAGCTGATAGCCATAGTCCAAGTCGCCTAGCTTTTCGGCGATGGAGTCGAGATAGGGCGTGGGGCGACCATCCTCGTCAAAGACCCTAACACCCTCGCCATTGGTTGAGACGCGAGGATGGCCCATATCAATATGGACCTGCGCGTCACCGCCTTCAGTCGCGCGCCGACCGATCAGGAATGGATGGATGGCGAGCGCCAGTGGACGATATCCGCCGTCATCCCGCCCGTCGCCAAAGAAGAGGTTTTCCCCATTCTCAAAGCCCATCAAGGCCAAGGCGGACAGCTTTCCCGTTTCAATATCGCGCCGAAAAACGATTGGGAACCGTGCCTGTACTTGCCGAAACTCAAGGGGCACAGTCAGGCAAGCCATGACATCGTCGCCATAGGCTGCCCCCGCCTCGGTATGAACACGAAGGTTGAGATGGTCAGCACTGTTGAGGATCTGATGCTGGCTCATGTTCGGGCAAGGTCTCTGGAGGACTGCTGCACCTGAGCCTGTTGGGCAAGGGCGCGGAAATAGTCGCGATTGGCGGGAAGCGATGAGGTTAGGGCGCGTGCACGCTGGGCAACTTCAGCCAAACGGGCCCTTGCCCCCGGCGATGGTGAGGCGGCAGACTTTGGTGCCGGAAAACCCATGCCATAGAGGATATATTGTTGACTGGCGGCGGGAAACATCTCGTCTAAATGCGGCAGGTCCCAACTGGACGGCGGCTGATCGCGCCAAAGGGTAAGGCTCTCGATCAACGGCTGAGGCAGTGTCTCTGTTGAACGCTGGGCGCGCCAATAGGGCTCCTCTCGGCGGCTCAAAACATAGTGGAGCTTAAGAAACTCAATTATTCGGCTCCAGCGATAGGAGAACAGCCTATTGAACCGTGTGCCGATAATATCCATCGTGTCTCGGCTCCGTGGGAAGTTTTCCGTCAGGGCGCGCAAGGACAGCTCGATCAGAACAATGGCCGACGCCTCGAGGGGTTCAATGAACCCCGCCGACAACCCAACAGCAAGGCAGTTGCGATGCCAAAACTGGGCGCGGTGGCCCGTCTTGAAGGCAAGTTTACGCGGGCGAAGGGTTGCAAGGGCGGCACCCGGAACCTGAGCCCTAATGTGGTCGAACAGGATCTGCTCGGCGCGATCATCGCTGATAAAACGCGAACTATAGACGCAGCCAATTCCCCGCCGAGTCGGCAGGCCAATGTCCCACAGCCAGCCCGCCTCATGTGCCGTACCGACGGTCTGAGACGCCACAGGGCTTCCAGCCTCGACCGGCACCTGCACGGCGAGGGCACGATCGTTGAACGAGACCTGCGAGTGGTCGATCCAATCGACACCATAGTGGCCACCAATGAGAATCGCAGCCTGTCCTGAGCAGTCGACAAAGAGATCGCCGTCGAGCGCCTCGCGACCCCTTAGCTCTAGGGCGGCAATATCGCCATCAGGTTTCGACACCACAGCCGTAACCTCGGCAGCGATGCGGGTCACCCCTAGGCGCTGCGTGGCGTGGCGCATCAAGAGGGCGGCAAACTTCCCCGCATCGAGGTGATAGCCGTAGTTTAATGCACCGGCATAGTCAGGCATGGTACGTTGGCGAGGCGCAAGGTTGCGGCTGCAGATCGCCTGTTGCGGGGTCATAGCCGCTGCAAAGGGCAACCCTTGATCACCCGCTTGCCACGCCGCTAGGAGATCACTCATCTCGCCTTGAGGGGGCGCTGTAAAGGGATGCAGATAGCTGTCGCCCGAGCCGCCATCGACCCAGCCATCGAACCGAGAACCCTGCTTGAAGGTGGCGTCACACTCACTCAAAAATTCGGTTTCAGAGATGCCGATCGTCGCCAAGGTTTGGCGCATCGTCGGCCAAGTCCCCTCGCCGACGCCGATGGTAGGAATATCAGGTGCCTCGACTAAGGTGACAGATAGGCAGGGGTGTTTCGCGGCCAGCGAACAGGCAGCGAGCCATCCTGCAGTGCCACCTCCGACAATGACGACCCGGTGCATTGATCCAACCATCATACCGAAACCATAGCGATCTATCGGTGGGCGAGAAGCGGAGAAGAGTCGTACTGGCAAGCAGTACGACTCTCTAATCCAAAGTCCAGATCACGCGTTCTAAATTAGAACGTGTAGCGGACCCCCGCTGAATAACGCGAATAGCCTGGAGCCGCGAAGGTCACGGTCTGCTCATTCCGCGAATATCCACTGCGGTCGGCATTGGTCAGATTAATACCCTCAACATAGGCTGTGAAACCCTTGCGGAACTCATAGCTCGCGCTGGCATCAAACTGGCCGTAGGCCTTGATATAGCCAGGATCGAAGCCGTAAGCGGCGAGGAACTCGTCGCGCCAGTTATAGGCCAGTCGAGCCTGAATGCCGTTCTTGTCGTAATAGACCACCGCATTGGCACTGTTGCTAACCCCCGCCACAGCGAACTGAGGCACAGTGTAGCGCAGCGTATTGTCATAGTCGGTGTCGCTCTCAACGATGGTGTAGTTGAGGATCGTGCCGAAACCAGTTTCCGAGAAACGATGCTGAATGGCAAATTCCCAGCCCTGCAGCTTGGCCTCTTGATCACTATTGACTGGCTTGGTGGTGACGAAATTCACCAGCGGATCGTTGGCCTGGCCGGTAATGCCGCCGCTCGCCGCATCGACGAGCGATGGATATTTGCCCTTAATCCAATCCCGAATCTGTGAGGTCGTCGCAGATGCACCCAAGGCCGCACGCGCTTCGGCCACGCGAGGGCCGGCTGCTGGGTTGGTCAGGTTAAAGGCGGGTGCACTGACGGTGCTGTTGCTGATGAAGTTGCTCACCTGCTTGCGGAAATAGCCGACCGAGACATAGCTCTCGGGGGCGTAGTACCACTCCGCCGACAGATCGATATTCTTGGACTTATAGGGAAGAAGTCCAGGATTACCGCTGGCACCCGTGCTACCACCGACACGGATCGGTGCGTCAAGAGTCGTACCACCCTGGAGGCTGGCATAGTCGGGGCGCGTGATGGTCTCGCTGTAGGAGGTCCGGACCTTCACATTGGCCAATGGCTCGAAGTCGAAATCGATCGCTGGAAGCCAGTTGGTATAGTCACCCTTCAGGCTAGCAAAGTCAGACTTTGATCCATAAAGGATGGCGATTTCGTTATCCCCTACCCATGATGTGCCGATTGGGATTGGCACCAAAGCGGCCGAGTCGATCTTGGTTTGCTCATAACGCAGACCAACCCGCAGATGGGCCGGATTGCCCATGATATCGAACCTATGGGTAGACTGAATATAGGGCGCGAGCGTGCGCTCTTGGATGCGGCGGTCGGCCTGGTACTGCGCAAGGCAGGTTCCGGGCAGGGCCTTGCCGGCCCAGGGCGCACTACAGATCTTAACCTTGCTTTCCAACAGGCTGATCAGGGCCGTGGTGTCGACCTTAAAGTAGGACTGCAAGATCCCGCTAACATTCGATCCGTCCATACCCTCAAGCCGACCGGGTAGGCCAACGGGGGTGTAGAGATTGTCAGGTGTATCGGCCGCGCTCAGGGTTCCACCCCAACTGTCGCTTTGGATAAAGCCGTAGGCCGAACGAACCTTATTCTCGGTTTGGGTGACACCGAAATCGAGGCTTTTGATGAAGGAAGCGTCGAAGTCATAGCCGCCCTTGATCGAAAGCTCTTCAATCTCGTCGCGCATATAGGCGTTGCGGAAAGCGTTGCCCGCCGGGCGGATATTGCCGGCATTGATCTCAGATCCAGGATACATATTGACCGAAATCACCGGCATATCGTGCGTGAAATCAACCTTTTGGGACTTGAGGCCAAAGATGGCGCTGCCGACCGCAATATTGCTGCCATAGGGCGTGGTCGGCGAACTCTCGGCCGAAGACTTGTGCATATCGACGACGACCCTTAGGCCATTATCGCCGCGCCATTCAAGGGTACCCCCTAGCGAACGGTTGATCGAGCGATTGGCTCCTACCGAACCGGTAATGGCCAAGTCCTTACCGGGACCAAAATCTTCGGCATAGAAGTTGGGGCCAGCGGCTGGGCCATTGGTCCAGCTGCTGCTGGTCTGGTCGTGATTGAACCACACGCCGATGCTGCTGGTTTGGGCCTTAATGGTGTTTTGGGAGTAGGTATAGTCAACCGTCGCCGACAGGTTGCTCGTCGGCTTAACCTGCATGACCAACTGGCCATTGATGCGCTCGCGCTCAATGTCGGTGAAGTCATAACCGGCATTCTGGGTCACCTGATAGACGTCGGTCGCCTTTGGATGATTGATGACGCGATTGAAATTGCCCCGCCAGTCATTGGCATCGACCGGCAGCGAACCCCAGTTATTCTCATTGCCAAGATAGCCTTCGCGCCAACCGGCATTGAACTGCGCTTGGCTGGCCTTACGCTTCTGGTACGAGCCGCTGGCCAGTATACCAAAGCGATTGTCGGAGAAAGTGTTGCTTATGATCCCTGAATATTCGGGGGTCATGTCGCGGCCTTCGAACTGCGACGAGTCGCTGACCGTCTTGATACCAAAGCTGCCCTTCAGGCCAGGGCGATCCAGAGGACGTGGGGTCTTGATATTGATAACCGAACCGATACCGCCGGTCGGCAAGCTGGCGCGGCCAGACTTGTAGACCTCAACGCCAGCAATGCCCTCAGAGGCCAGGTTCCCGAAATCGAAACTGCGCGAGGCGGGTGCTTCACAACAGCTGCCCAGGCCAGAGGCTGGCATCTGACGGCCATTCAACAGAACGAGGTTAAAGGACGGACCAAAGCCGCGGACCGTAACGGTCGAGCCTTCACCGCTGTTGCGGTCGATCGAAACACCGGTAATGCGCTGAAGCGACTCAGCCAAGTTGGTGTCTGGGAATTTGCCAATATCTTCGGACGAAATGGCGTCAACGACACCTTGCGATTCTCGCTTGATTTCGACCGCTTGACGCAGGCTGGCGCGAATGCCGGTCACGACGATCTCTTCAGGCGCGCTGGCCGCTGCCGCTCCGCTGCTTTGAGCAAAGGCTGGCCCGGCACCCATCCCCATTGCGATCGCCGAAGCGCCCAACATCAACTGCCTAAAGATAGGCTTTCTTGGTCCATTCATCCTGAATCTCCCCCCTAGAGCCGATGTGCGATTTGCACATGTCTCTCCGAATGTTAACGTTCACCTAAGTGGTAACGTTCACTTTGTCAAGCAACCGAGCAGGCCCCAGAGTTCATACATCGCAGTTCTCCCCGAACCGTTTTCGGGATGTCCCGCTATCGATTTTCACTGAGAACTGACCCGGAGGCTCCGTCACCCTGTTTCCACTAGGCGCGATTAGGGCTGTGGGCTCATCGTAAGGCTGGGAGCGATGGCCACTGAGCAAACGCGGCCCATCTTCTCGCTCTAACTTCGTGGTGGCGGACATCGGACCCAACGGGTTCAATACAGCTAATTGGTCTCGTAGCAGATGGCGATGCCGCGTTCGGCAAGGAGATCCTCTAGGTTCCGAAGTGACGGCGGATATTTCACCTTCATTAGCATCAAGGGGCGGATCACTTCGGCTAATTCGTCAAACCAGCTGAACGGGCTGTCGGATTTGGCCATATGACCGCGCTATCCGAGCCGATCAGGGGCCCAAGCCGGTGGGCCGACAAAACCCTCCTCGGAGATTACCTCCAAGCGCAATTGCGCCTAGCCCGTTGCTGTTGATCGCGAAGCAATATTGGCAGCGCTGTCAATTTTCACGTGACAGGCTGCTTTTCTATATGCATGGTCGTAAGCGAGGTGCGGTTGATTGAGCGGAGATTACAAATGACCACAGTGTCACCACGCGGCAGCGAAACGACGGCGCAAGCAAATGCAACCGCGCAGAGTGACCACATCGATGCACCCCAGCTACAGCTGTTCGTAATGGGGTTGTTTTTCATCTTCGGCGGAATCACTTCGCTGAACGATGTGATCATCCCTAAGCTTAAAGAGCTGTTCACCCTGAACTACACCCAGGCGATGCTGGTCCAGTTCTGTTTCTTTACCGCCTATCTGCTTATTGGGGTCCCCGGCGCACGGCTGGTCAAGAAGATCGGATATATGCGCGGCGCTGTGGCCGGCCTCGTCACCATGATGGCTGGCTGCCTGATGTTTATCCCGGCTAGCAAGACCGCGACTTACGGCCTGTTCCTGTTTGCACTGTTCGTCCTCGCCAGCGGCGTGGTGATTGTCCAAGTGGTAGCCAACCCGTTGATCTCGCTTTTGGGCAAGCCCGAGACGGTGCACAGTCGGCTGACCTTTGCTCAGGCCTTCAACTCAGTTGGTACAACGGTGTTCCCCTACTTCGGCTCGATGCTGATCCTCGGCGGCCTAGCCACGGTTACGGCGGATCAGCTTTCTGGCTTGGAACTTGATGCCTATCGCACGGCTGAGACTCAGGCGATCGTCAATGGATATTTGGGCATCGCTGCGGCTCTGGCAGTCGTCGCCTGCGTTGTCTGGCTGTTCCGCAATGCCCTGAAAGGCGAAAGCCATGAAGCCAGCTCGGGTCTGGCTGGTCTCGATCTGCTAAAGCGAACTCGCTTCGGCTTTGGCGCGCTGTGCATTTTCCTCTATGTCGGTGCGGAGGTCTCGATCGGCTCGTTGATCGTCAGCTATCTGATGCAGGGCCATGTCATGGGTCTGCCAGAGCAGGCTGCCGGCAAGCTCATCGCATATTACTGGGGTGGCGCAATGATCGGCCGGTTCATCGGCTCGGTCGTGCTACGTATGGTCAGCCCCGGTAAGGTGCTGGCAGTGGTCGCCATCAGCGCCATCTCCCTGATCGTCTTCTCGACCCAGACCACCGGGCAGCTCTCGGGCTACAGCCTGCTTGCCGTTGGCCTGATGAATGCGATCATGTTCCCGACGATCTTCACGCTTGCCTGCGAGAAGTTGGGCCCCCGGGCCGCCGACGGCTCGGGCATCATCAACGTCGCAATCTTCGGCGGCGCGGTGATCCCCCTGTTCACCGGCATAATCGCAGATGCCACTGGCAGCTTGGCTCTAGCCTTCATCCTTCCCGCGGCCTGTTACGGCGTGATCGCAAGCTTCGGCTGGTATGCGCGACGGCCCGCGCAGGAACCCGTCATCTGATTGTTGAGCGACAGTCTTAAATCATCGATCAAGGGCAATTTTTTGAGTTAACCTAGGCTCGACGAGAAGTTCAGGGGGGATGCGTGAATAGCCTCGCGTCTTCTATGCGCTCCCAACCTTGCAGCGGTTAGGCTCAGAAACTCTAGCGCCAGCTTAGCGCCTCTCAGGCTTTTCTATTCAATTTAGATCTAATCGTCCCCTTTTGATGGATAAGGGCGGTGTCATGCAATGCGGCAATGGTCGGTTAGAGGCACTTGAGTCGATGGGCCGGAACGAACTGCCGATTATCCATCTATCGCACCCCAGCCCTAATGGGTGACGATATTGCGGACAGGGTCTTATGCGACCCGCCCTACAATATGCAGGTGGATGGCCATGACTGTGGCAAGGGATCGATGCAGAACGCCGAGTTTCCTATAGCTTCGGGCGAGATGACCCCCGAACAGTTTATCGCCTTCTGGAACGAGACCCTAGGGCATGCGGCCAAGGTCTGCCGCAGCCGGGTCATCGCATATGTCAGTACGAACTATCGATCTATGACGAAGCGCCCCACACCCTCCCTCTGCTTGCGCCATTTCCTGAATCTACGGTAGCAATCCAAGAGGTTTCAGCCTTCTTGCAAGAGGAATGGACCTAATGGGCCGAGGACGGGCTATCGAATAGGCCGTTCAGGAACAGTTCGTAGAGTTCCGCAAACCCGTCGCTGAAACTGATGCCCGTGGATTCTAGAAAGTTAGGCTCGTTGATCCGGCTGACGGCGGCAAGAAACACTTCAGCGACGAGCGCTGTGTGGAGACGGCGAAATCTTCCTCGCCTTTGGCCGTCTTCGACAATGTCGCGAAGCACTTTTGTTCGCTCTCGTTGGTGGGCTTCAAGCAATGCTCTGGCCGGTCCAAATCCCCGCATATCTTCGATGAATTTGCGGCTTGCCAGTTTGGACTGGCTAATGCCTGGGTCCAGATAGGCGATGATCCTCTTTTCAGGATCATCGTGCTGTAAGGCCCCTTGCCAACCAAGACGACGGATCCGCTCTAGCCAACGCTCAACAACCAGCAGAAAAAGCTCCTGCTTGCTCGACGCTATTTCATAGAGGGTCCGTTTCGAGCATTTCAAGTTTGCAGCCAACTCATCGACCGTAACATTGCGGAAGCCCTTCCCAAGGAATAGCTGCTCAAGGCCATCGATGAGGCCACGCTGGCGCTCAGTAACGTCGCTAATGCGTTCCGACCGTTCGATTAGCATCGCCAATGTCGCCCCATTACCATCTTCGCCCCATGCCATAGACCATATGATCACCCTCGCCAATTGGCTCGGCAATAACTTTACAGGTACGAACGTATCATCTAAATTACCGTTCATTGGGAGTGATGTGGGTTCAAGATGAATAGGGTTACGACAGACATTACGTCAGCGAGCCTGCTGATAAACGCCATCAAGAAGCACGGTGAACGCGTTGCCTTAATCGCGAACGGGCAGAATTATAGCTACCGCGAACTGGATGAACTGTCGGACCGCTTGGCTGGGTTTCTACACCAACAGGGCCTCGGTCGAGGTTCTCGGATCGCGCTTCATCTTCGCAATTGCGCCGAATATGTAATCTCGGAACTGGCCATCCTAAAAATTGCCGCCATACGGTTGCCGCTCAATGAACTAATGGGTCGCCAAGAATTGGCCTATTGCTTGGCTCATGGTGACGCCGAAGTCCTGATCTCCCATGCGAGCCTCCCAGAGCCGACCGAAGAGCCCGACCTTCCAAAACTGCTTCGCATTTCAGTGGCAGATGAGACTTCGCCTCGTTCCGATACTGTGTCTTGGGATCAAGCGGTTCGCGCCAATCCACTGGAGCAGCACATAACCGCGGATCCTCAAAACACCGCGATCCTCGCCTATACGGGCGGGACAACGGGGCATCCTAAGGGCGTTCGCCATTCCTATGGGCGAATGGCCATCAACCTTTTGGCGCACATTGTCTGCGGTGACGTCCGCTCCGACGAGGTGATGTTGCTGACCACGCCCCTGCCCCATTCGGCAGGATATCACTTAACGGGCTGCCTATTGCAGGGCGGCCGGACCGTTCTGAGCCAGAAGTTTGAGGCGCGCGCATTTTTGGTGGATTGCGCACGCTACCGGGTCACCTGGACCTTTGCCGTGCCGACAATGCTCTACCGCCTTCTTGATGCCCTCGAAGATAACGACGCCGACATTTCAAGCCTGCGGACCGTGCTCTATGGCGCAGCACCGATGAGCCGCCCGCGGTTAGAAGAGGCGCTCTCCAAACTAGGGGCCGTTTTCATTCAGATTTACGGCCAAACCGAGTGTCCAAACTTCATCACGAGCTTAAGCAAAGACGATCACTTTAACCCCAAACTACTCAATTCATGTGGGCGTGCAGTTCCGTTTATCGAGCTCAGGACGGTGTCGTCTGACGCTGAAACAATCGGCGAGGTGGAGGTGCGTTCCCCCTATCTGATGCTTGATTATTTCAAGGACGACGAGGCGACCGCGCGGGCCATCAGCGACGGTTGGCTAAAGACAGGTGATCTTGGCTACATTGAAAATGACTATCTGTTCCTCGTCGACCGCGCCAAGGACATGATTATTACGGGGGGCATGAACGTCTACTCCAACGAGGTCGAAATTGCCCTGAGGCAGCATGAGGCTGTCTTGGAGGTCGCCGTCATAGGTTTGCCTGATGCGGACTGGGGAGAAGCCGTTACCGCTATCGTGGTTAAGTCGGGCAGCGCATCTGCAAGCGATTTGCGAGACTTCGCCAAGTCTAAACTCTCCGCCTACAAGGTGCCCAAATCTATAGTATTTGCTGATGAGCTTCCCCTAACGACCTATGGCAAGATCGACAAGAAGAGACTACGCCGTCAGCTATCTACAGACGGCCCAGTCCAATGAAACATCCGGACATGCGCACAAGCCTATGGTGGGCCGTATCTGTCCTGTTCATCGTCAATGTGGTTGCCAGTATAGATCGCACCGCCTTGTCGGTGATGCTTCCACAAATTAAGTCGGAAATGCATCTCAGTGATACCCAACTTGGTTTGCTGACAGGATTGGCCTTTTCGGCCTTCTATGCGCTGTTTGGGCTGCCACTCTCACGCATCGCAGACCGCGGAAGACGCCCACTGCTAATCGGCATAGCCATGTCATTTTGGAGCTTAGCGACCGCGTTGACCGGTCTGGCCCAAAGCTTCTGGCATTTGATGACAGCGCGCATGCTGGTCGCTGTTGGGGAAGCGGGAGGCGTACCTCCGGCCCATTCCTTGATCAGTGAGTTGGCACCTGAACATCGCCGCCCCTTAGCCTTGGCCATCCACTCCGCAGGCGCACCGGTCGGGGCACTAATTGGCCTTGCCGGCGGCGGCATCCTCGTCGGTGCCATGGGCTGGCGGATGAGCTTTGTCGTACTTGGGCTGATTGGACTTCCCGCGGCCATCCTCGTGCTGACCACATTGCCGGAGCCACGCAGCAAACAGCCCCTGTCCGACCGCGTTACCAATGGCGATCCAAGCGCGCTTTTAAAACGACGCTCTTTCCAACTGCTCATGGCGGGTTTTGCGCTTGGTGCCTTTGCGATGAGCGGACTGCTTCAGTGGCTTCCCAGCTACTTCTCGCGGGCATTTTCGATGGCCCCTGCCGCGATCGGTATACAGTTTGGTGTTAGCTACGGTCTTGGCGCGACCAGCGGAATGGTGGTGGGTGGTGCAATTTCAAGCAACCTCATGCGCCGTGACACCCGCTGGGCATTGCGCCTAGCCTATTTGTCCTACATCGCGGCCTTTTTCCCGCTGCTTGGTGTCCTGCTCGCAGGAAACCCAAAGATATCTATGATTCTCGTCTTTGTCGGAACGGCCTTCGCGTCGATGGCCTATGGGCCCGCCTACGCGATGATCCAGACAATCGCACCACCAAATCTGCGTGGATTTGCCTCGGCATTCTCCTTGTTTGTCGCAAACTTTATCGGGGCTGGGTTTGGACCGCTTGCGGTTGGATTGCTGAGCGACCTCCATGGAGGTGACCCGACCTCATCGCTTCGTTATGCATTACTCGCAATTTTCCCCGTTCTGATCATGCCAAGTGCACTCTACGCCTTAGCCGTGCGCGCTGTCAGCCGGGAGACGGTTGATCCGCTTACCTCCAAACCCGTTGATGCATTTTGAGTTTCTTAAGCTCAGGATAAATCCCTACTGTGCCTAGCCGTGAGATGCCCGTTTAAGGCTCAACCCGGTACTCCGCTTCCCGCTGACCTAACAGTACTAGGTTTACAGCACTCATATCTCAGCCTCTTAGGGCCGTGATGCGGCAAATAGTTGGCGGTCCGAACCGTACGAAAAGCGAGGCATCTCCCACAAAGGGCTAGCGCGGTTTTTCGAGACGGGAAACGCAAAGGGCCTCGTTTGTGACCGTAATAGAATCCGTAAAATGCTGGCATTTATCAATGCGGCAAGCAGTTTTGATGAACTCTCTGAACCGCCTAACTATGGCCTACACGAGCTTTTAGGCGACATGGCCGGACGTTGGGCAATGACGGTGACCAAAAATTGGCGGCTAACCTTTATCAAGATCGATGAGATGACCATCGCCGACCTAAATCTGGAGGATTATCCTTGATGGCCCCGACCATGCATCCCTCGCTTGCGGTCCATCCTGGTGACTGGCTAAAGAGCGAAATCGTTGATCCGCACGGCGTCAGCATCAACCGTCTTGCGGCCTGCTTTCACGTGACCCGCCAGACACTCAGCAACCTATTCAACGGCCACACAGCCCTTTCAGCAGACATGGCAATTCGGTTTGAGAAGGCCTTTGGCGTTAAGGCCGATATGCTGATGCGCATGCAAACGACCTATGACATGGCGCAGGCCCGTGCCCGAGCCGATATAATTGTCGTTGATAGGGTTTTTTCTGCAGTCTGAACTTCTCAAACGGGCAGACGTGATGGCTTCAGCCAGACCATCTGCCCCATCTAATGATTCTGTGAAGTTCCTTCCGCACCTAAACGCGCCGAATGGACTTCGATGTGTCTCTCCAACGCCTGAGCGTAGCGACTAATCAAATTAAATGGACGCACGATACACTATATGCTGACCCTTCTCTGAATTTCTAGGTGAATGACGCGGCACGACACTGACCGCTGTTATGCCCTCAACAGAAAAAGGAGACTTAGCCTTGCCAGCAAAGAGCTATGTCGAATTGAAAGACCTTCAGATCGCTGTCCATTCAGGGACCTACGGCCCGGATGATGTTGTGCCTGATGCACATCTTTTGGATCTGACCCTAACTATCTCGCCGCATCTGGTGATGGTTCCGCGCGATGAGATGGCTCTTGTTTTCGATTATGATCCGCTGATCCGGAAAATCGACGCTCTGGCGCGTGCCACCCACTACGAAACACAAGAGCGGTTGATAAGATCGATTGTCGAAGCCTGCTCTGCATATCCTCAGATTGAGGCACTAGACATCAGCCTCCGCAAGCGGCCGGTCTTGTCCGGAACCGGCACCCTTGGGGTGCGTTTGATCGTTGATGCAATAGAATTGGCTGCGCTGCGCGATCCGGCTGCCTGATCTTGCCATCACGCTTGAAATCAACGGCCGCGACTAAGGCTTCCCTACTCGGGATGTCAGGGTGCGAGCCATGTCCCGGTCCAATCACTTTCTCGATCAAACCGAGCACGGCGATGGTTTGGGCCAAGATGTAAGGCGTCTATAGATACGATCTCGAGCCGTAAAACGACAAAAGACCCGGCATCAGAGACTGTTTTATAATCTAGTGCCCTTGCAATAGGCTGGCCTGGAGGCGGGGTAATGCCGTAGGACAGTCTCGACACTACGGGTACGCTGTCCCAGATCGCGTCAACATCCCTACCGGTTAGAATTGTGACCTGGGCTTCCAGCCGCAATTGCAGATGCGCAGAGCTGTCCCAAACATGAAGAGCTGCAAATGGTGTAACCTGCAAATCCCCCACCTTGGCTGATCGCAGATCGGTATGAATATCCAGTGTACCCGCTGTTTTGTCGGCCGCACGCAGAACAACCGTTCGAGCCTGAGGCCTGCCTTGCAGACTGACAGTCGCCAGCGTCGGGTGCCGGGCTGGGGCGTGACGGTCGTGAACACCACGGGTCAGTCGCGTCCAGACCTCGGCATATAATTGTGGCAGATTATGAGCCCACGAGTGGGGATCAGGGTTCATTTGTAGACCTCGCGTCGGTCGGCAAAAGCACGGACACGTCTGCGCCAAGCACGATAGCTGCCGGCTTTCAGATTTTGCCGCATCAATGACTTTACCTCGTCTGCACCCAGCCCATGCAGGGCGCGGATCTGGGCGAAGCTGACATGGTCGCTTAGAGCCATCTCGATGATTTCGCTCAGAGTCGCAGGATCAAGAAGCTGGCTTTGCATAGGTTTTGAGATGTCTTTCCCGCGTCATAAGTCAAGCTCGCCTTGCCGCCGACCAGTTCAGCGCCTCACCTTTCGCGAGATAACCTTCGGGCGGCGGCAGTGATTATGGATGTGCTGGTTCAATAGGGACCAGCTGGCGGTTTCACCGCCTTTTTGAGGCACCGCTGATCATCAAAATCTGCACCAAGCCAGCCATTTCGGATCCTAGGCCTTTTTTGATATGGCGGAGGTCCCTACCCTGTTATCATAAATTGAGAAGTTAAAGTTCCGCAGTGCGGGCCTCGCCACTCTCATGAAAAAGCTAATGGTCCCTAGTGATGATAAGTGGATCCATATTCATCAACTCATCTCGGACACCATTTATGAAAAAATTCGTCATATTTGTTTGGAACTATTTCTTTGATCACGAAGTCAGCCCGTTACGTCATATTCAAGACATACCGACGAGACACATGATTCTACAGATATTAGGTTGGATGTGGGCTGCTTCTTTCGCAATTGCGGTCGGCAGCTACACCTTCCTCGCTATTAGCTTAGTGGGACACATGGTTTTGATCGCGGCAGCAGCCTTAACCGTAGCCACCTATACCGTTGCTGAAAAAAGACCGTCCCTTTTCAAGCGTACATCGGGAAGACGCGCCGACGGCGAACACGAATAGACCTTCAACAGCCGGATGGGTCACGTCAAAGCCCCTTCGGCTTTACGGGAGCAGACATACCCGGAGGGCGGCTGATTACCCTTCAGAAGGTGGCTCAATTCATCGCCTCGTCAGCCTGCCAGAGCGCTATTGGTTGAACGGTGGAAAAACCGAGCAGCGTTAGTCATTAAAACTCAAAAGCAAGCTGCTTGTCGGTGGCAGGCTTTGGCTTGGCCTGCCGCTTTCGGCCGGACATGGCTGGTCCAGCCTTCCGACTACCATGTTTAGCAACGATCGCATGGGCTGCTTTCCTGTGGTCGGAGCCTTTACGGATGGCATTGAGCGCTTCGCGCGCGGCCCTTGCTGCAGATCTATTATCAACGATGGGGGCTGGGTAAGGCAGCGATGCGGCCTCAGGCCAAAGCCAAGGCTCATGGATGAAGGAATCGGGTAATGCGTCGAGCTCGGGTACAAATGCGCGCACAAAGCGACCGGTCGGGTCCTGATCAAGGCCCTGCTTCACCGGGTTATAGATTCGCATCGTATTGATGCCTGTCGTTCCCGATTGCATCTGGACCTGGGGCCAATGGATTCCGGGTTCATAGTCGACAAACTTGCGTGCGAGATGCAGCCCACTGTCCTGCCAAGGTAGCCAAAGGTGATAGCTGGCGAACGACATCAACATGGCTCGCATACGAAAGTTGATCCAACCATGCTGGTTCAGCGCTCTCATACAGGCATCAATAAAGGGAAAGCCGGTCCGGCCTTCGCTCCAAGCCGAGAGCCGATAGGGATCGGCGGTGTCAGGTCGCAAGCCGTCATAGGCGGGGTGGAGATTTTCAAACTCAATGCGCGGTTCGTCTTCAAGCTTCTGCATGAAGTGGCAATGCCAATGCTGCCGGCCGGAAAATGAGGCCAAGGAAGCGCGCCAGTTCTGCGCGTCAGGATCCTTTGATTGCTGTAACCCTTGGACTCTTGCCGCTGTCGCTTGAGCGACCTCGCGCATGGACAGGGTTCCCCACGTCAAGTGCGGTGACAGGCGTGAACTGGCATTGAAGGCCGTGACTGGGCTGGACATCTGATAGCGGTAGTCGCGTCCGCGCGCCTTTAGAAAGCTCTCCAGAGTGCGAAGGCCAGCGACCCTCCCGCCCGGTTGTCGGTGTGGGCACGGATCCGGTACCAATTCAAGCTCATCGGCGGTTGGGATACGCGTTGGCCAATCGCCTTCGACGGGCATCAGGCGCTCGGGGGCGGGGGTGATTGGGTCCGCCATATCGCGGTCCCAAGCCTGGGCCCAACCGTTTCGCGATTTCAATCGGCGGATCACACCAAACTGCCGCGGCTCACACCATGGAACGCCCGCCTGCTTGGCGAAGGCCGCAACGGCGACATCGCGGGCATAGGTCCAGCCATTACCGGTCTCTTCGTGGCTCCAGAGGGTCGCTATGCCATGGCGGTCATGAATTTGGCTCAAGATCTGGACGGCGTCGCCCACCATCACACAGAGTGGCTGACCCAAGGCCGTTAGGGCTTGCTGCAACTCATGGAGACTTTCGGCGGCAAAGGCCCATTGCCGTGCGGAGACATCTGGCTGCGCCCAAAGCTGCGGCTCAACAATATAAAGGGGCAAGACCGGCCCGGCCTCTGCAGCCAATGCCAGAGGCCGGTGATCGACAATCCTAAGATCGCGTTTGAACCAGACAATATTGAGTTCAGATGTCATTGGTGCCTTGTGGCCTCATCGATCGTCTTGTCGCCCCAGATCGGTCAGCGATCCTTGTCTATTGCATGACCTAGATGGCCGCGGCTCTTAGGCCAGCACCCATACTAGAACAATAAGGCTGTGGCTGGTGTGTCGGATGAGGGGCCTTAAGGCTGAAACTCCAACCGCGAGCAGTTTAGGTTAGGACTTATCGCCAAGATCAGGTCGCGGCGTTAAGGCTTCAAAGGTTCATCGTCGCCGCCGCCGCCGCCGCCGCCGCCGCTGTGGATCGTCTAAGAGGATTTAAACTATAGACGAAAATGAGGGGTCGGACGGTGCATATCGCGCCAGAAGGTCGCCAAGTAGTTGGTTGGGGAACCGACGGTTCTGAATGATCGCATAGAAGCTCTCGGTGAGTTGCGGGATGCGGCAGTGCTCCACCAAAACCCCGGTCTCTAATTCATCTCGCACCACGATAGGAGGCACCAGCGTCACCCCCTCTCGCTCACGCGCGAGAAGACGCAGCATCGCCATGTCATCGACCTCAGCCAAAATAATCGGTCGGATGTCGGCTAAATCTAAGAGACGATCAAACCCAACTCGGATGTCACTATCGAGGCTGGGCAGCAAAATCGGTTCGCTACGAAGATCCTCCGGAAATCGGAATGGGGGCCTATTGGGTTTTGGCCTTCCGACCAAACTGATCGGCTGCTGGTTTAGCAAGTGATTGTGAAAGGGTGCGCGAGCATCGCGCGGAGTAGCACTGTTGGACAGAACCACGTCAATCGCATGGGCTTCAAGCTGCGCAAGCAGATCACGGGTCGTGCCGGAACGTACGATTAGTTCCACATCAGCGCGGCCGACCAGAGGCCGCAGAAACTCAAGCTGGAAATTGCGCGACAAGGTCGTTAACGCACCAACCCTCAGTACCTGCCGGTTTGCAAGAGGCCGTCCGTCGAGGGTGCTCACCAACTCGTCGCCAGCCTGGAACACACTGTCTGCATAGTCCAAAGAGATTTGTCCCGCCTCGGTCAGGACGAGCCGTTTGCCAATACGTTCGAACAGGGGGTGACCCAACTGATGTTCAAGTTTCTGGATCTGCACAGATAGGGCTGACTGCGACAGATTCAGTCGCTCGGCTGCGCGCGTGAGGTTGCCCTCATGAGCGACGGCCCAGAAATAACGCAGATGATTGAAGTTCAGACTTTTCATATTGTTCTATAAAACAGAACGATATGACAGAAACAATGAATTTTTTAATATCTTGATATACCGCTACCTGCGACCTCGATCCGCTCAGTTCCTATCGAGGAAACAGACTTGACCATCGATATCTTACCTTTTGCAGCCCCCTTGGCGCTGCTTTTGAGCGCTGCCATCGGTTTCGTAAAGCCGGGCCGGAGACCGCCCATCCCTCCCCGCTTGGCGGAGACCTCAGCCCTTTTGGCTCTTGTGATTGCAGCGATTTCGGCAGGGATGTTGATCCTGGGCGGGTCAGGACAGAGCCGCTGGATCGGTTTCAATGGCATTGGCCTATCGATCCAGCTCGACGCCGTTAGTGCCGTGATGTTCCTATTGGTTTCGTTCATTGGGTGGGTCGTGGTGCGCTACACGAGGACCTATCTCGACGGTGAGGCTAGGCAGGGTGCATTTACAGCATGGCTATGCATGACGCTGGCTTCGGTGCTCCTTCTGGTGCTGTCAGGCAACCTCGTCCAACTTGTCCTGGCCTGGATTGCCACGAGCCTCTTTCTCCATCGGCTTTTGCTCTTTTATCCGGACCGCGTCGCTGCCCAGCGCGCAGCAGCCAAGAAGTTCGTCACCGCTCGCCTTGGCGATGGCGCTTTAATCGCGGCAGCGGTGTTGCTCTTCATGGCCTATGGCACGAGCGACATCTCACAAATTTTGAGCAGCGCGCGGGCTGGAAATGGCGGCGGCTTGGCGATAACCGCGGCAGGCTTCCTAGCGGTAGCGGCCCTTTTGAAATCAGCACAATTTCCCCTGCACGGCTGGTTGACCGAGGTGATGGAAACCCCAACACCGGTTTCAGCTTTGCTTCACGCAGGCGTCATCAATGCCGGCGGGTTTTTGCTGATCCGCTTTGCTGACCTGATGCTTCTCGCCCCGGCTGTTCTGGCCGTTCTGGTCATGGTCGGTGGGTTCACCGCACTCTTTAGCGGACTGGTTATGCTGACTCAGCCAGCCGTGAAGACATCGCTGGCATGGTCAACCGTCGCGCAGATGGGTTTTATGATCCTTGAGTGCGGGCTGGCGCTCTTCCCTCTGGCTCTGCTGCATATCGTGGCTCACTCGCTCTACAAGGCCCATTCCTTTCTCTCGTCAGGCGGTGCCGTAGAGGTGATCGCCGCTAATCGCAGGCCAGGTCCAGTGGCAATTCCACGGGCCGGAGCCGTCGCGCGAGCCTTTCTGCTAGCGCTGGCGATCTATTGCGTCGTCGGGTTTGGTTTCGGCTTTCAGCATAAGACGGTGCAGGCCATCGCGCTGGGTGCCATCCTGATTTTCGGTGTTGCCTATATGCTGGCTCAAGGTCTTGCCGATGCGGCACCGAGGGCCTTGACCCAGCGTACGATCGTCTATGCCGTCGCCACCTCTGTCAGCTACTTCGCCCTCCAACAGCTCGCCGTTTGGCTGACGTCAGGCGTGCTACCGGCCGCTCCAGAGCCAGGACCATTGCAATGGACCTTGATTGTACTGGCGGTCTTTAGTTTTGCCTTCGTGGCCGTGGTTCAAGCCATGTTCCCGCTCTGGGCCTTCCACCCAGCAGCCGCTGGGATGCGCGTGCATCTCTCTAACGGCTTCTATGCCAACGCGGTGTTCGACCGGCTACTGGACGGCTGGCATCGGCGCGACCCCTCATAATCCAAGCGGAGCACGACCTATGACCCACTCAGAATCGCAAACCGTAACAGGCTCCTTAACACTGGAGAGGGCCGCAGAGCGAGCAGCACGGGCAATTCCTCCGGTCTGGCCGCTGGCGTCAAGTGTCGCCGTCAATCCGTTTCTTGGTCAGACCGATGAGACCCTTGCGACCGTCAGCGCGCGCTTGGCACGGGTCGCTGGCGTAGCGGTCACCCTGCCCCGGGCTTGGTACCAGGAGCAGATTGTCCGTGGAACCATCACGGACACCGACCTATCGGAGGCCTTGGCCATAGCACCGCCTGAAAGGCGACCGGCCGACCTAATGGCTTTAAAGTCCGCCGCAAAAGCCGCGAAACCGACACCTCGCGCCCTGCCAACACTTGCCGATCTGGCCGCTGAGGTGTCCGGAATCGACTGGCCGAGCTTTATCGCAGAGCGCGTGGGTAGTTGGGCCGCTGGATATTTCGATGAGGGCCAAGCGCTCTGGATCGCTCCAAATGGTAGAGGAGCCTATGCCGCTTGGCGCGCCGTCGCCACCCATGATCTGACCCCCGAGATTGTTGGCCTAACCGGGTTCGCAACCCATGTTTCAGAGGCCCCAGAAACGGCGTCAGGCGCGATCGCCAGCGTGGTTCAACAGATCGCAATACCCACCGAGGCTTTGGAAACCTATTTTCATCAGATCCTGATGACATTGGGCGGCTGGGCGCAATATGCCCGTTACCATCTCTGGCAAGCGGAACTCGCCGGAACGGTCGACGATAAGGTAACCGATTTTCTGGCCATCCGACTGATCTGGGAATCCGCGCTCTATGGGCAGTACAGGGACCAGATTTTGGATCGCTGGATGGCCATTTGCGCCCTCCACGCAACACCAGTCTCACCAACGCATGACGACGTCGTCGATGCCATCTTGCAAGAAGCGGCGGAACGGGCGGCGCAGTCCACGCTCGCCACCTTGCTTGCGGCACCCGGCAGGATGCAAAGCCAATACCGTCCCGCTATTCAGGCCGCCTTTTGCATCGATGTACGCTCCGAGGTCTTTCGACGTGCATTAGAAGCGGTCAACCCGGATATTCAAACTCTCGGCTTTGCGGGATTTTTCGGCCTAACGACCTCTCACCGTCGCTTTGCATCAGACGTCCAAGAACTGCGATTGCCTGTTCTATTAAACCCAAGCCTAAAAACCTGCTCCGGAGGCTCTGAACAGTCTACTGCGGATCAGTCCGCGAGATTCAAGGCCCGCGCCAAGCGGGCTTGGGGTCGATTCAAGCTCGCGGCTGTCTCCTCTTTTGCCTTCGTCGAGGCAACCGGACCGGTCTATGCCAGTAAGCTCATTAGAGACGCATTAGGACTTCACGCATCAGAAGTTCCAAATGATCCAGCGCCTCGTCTTAATCCCGAACTGGACTTGGCAACAAAAACCAAGATGGCGGAGACGGTTTTGCGCGCCATGTCGCTCACAACCAACTTCGCACGGCTCGTTCTCCTAACCGGTCATGGTGGCAATGTTGTCAATAATCCCCATGCCAGTGGTCTCCATTGCGGTGCCTGTGGCGGCTACTCAGGCGAAGTAAATGCGCGGCTCCTAGCTACCCTACTCAACGATCAGGACATTCGATCGGGCTTGGTTTCACAAGGAATCGAGATCCCAGAGGACACGCTCTTCTTGGGGGCCTTGCATGACACGACAACGGATCGAGTGACGCTATATGCGGACGATCACCTGTCGGCACTTCACAAGGCCGATATCCAAGACGCCAAGCGATGGTTGGAGACAGCAGGGACCGTGGCAAGGGGAGAAAGAGCGCTAAGCCTGCCAAGAGCGCCAGGAGAAGCGAGCCTGGAGTACCGCAGCCGCGACTGGGCTGAGGTGAGGCCCGAATGGGCGCTCGCCGGTTGCAAATCATTCATTGCTGCGCCGCGTCAGCGAACAGCCGGAAAATGTTTGGAAGGCCGCGCATTTCTCCATGACTATGACTGGAAGATCGATCAAAACTTTGGCGTTCTGGAGTTGATCCTGACGGCACCTGTGGTCGTTGCCAGTTGGATCAGTCTGCAATATTACGGATCAACGGTGGCCCCGTCCGTCTTCGGCGGAGGAAACAAGCTACTGCATAATGTTACCGGTGGAATCGGTGTTGTTGAGGGCAACGGCGGCGTGATGCGAGCCGGTCTTCCGTGGCAATCCGTCCATGATGGCGAACGCTACGTCCACGAACCTCTTCGGTTGTCTGTCTGCATCGAAGCACCTCGCCAGGCGATGACAGAGATTCTCAGCAGACAGGAGGCTGTTCGCGCACTGTTCGACAACCGCTGGCTCCATCTCTTTGCGCTTGATGAAGAGGGCAAAATGGCCTGGCGCTACGCCGGTGATTTAAAGTGGACACAAATGATGCGTGCGGGCGGTCGCAACGGAACGCCTAAAATTTGACAGCCGCAGTTGACGGATGAAAAACTTCAAGAGGGCCCGTATTGGATCAGATCAATGCGAGCCCTTCTTCGAAGAAACCATGGTGCGAACCTGCTGCCGCAGCTGTTGGGCGTCAAAAACGATTCCCCCTTTGATCGTGTAGCGGATGCCGGTTGTGCTGGTCATCTTCCCCTTGGCGCGATCAAGATAGGGATGCCCTGTCGCATACATTATCTTAAAATCCTTAATGGGGTTTTCGGCTACGATCACCAGATCCGCCATTTTGCCGATGGCGACCGTTCCGATATCGCGATCCATATTCAACAGTTTCGCTCCGTTGAGGGTTGCAGCCTTAATAACCTCAAGGGGATGGAAACCGGCTTCCTGTAGGAGTTCAAACTCACGGATATAGCCAAATCCATAGGTGTTGTAGATAAAGCCGCTGTCTGCGCCGACGCCGACATTACCGCCTGCATTCTTGAAATCATTCACGAAACGCATCCAAGGGCGGTAGTTATTGCGCCAGGCAATCTCATCATGGCTCGTCCAATCGAAGAAGAATGAACCATGAGCACGTGGGTTGGGGGCCCAGGATTTCATCATGTACGGCATGGTATAGGCATCATGCCATTCCAAGTGCTGGGCGCGAGACAGATCGCGTGAGGCCTCATAGGCTACAAAGGTTGGATTAAGCGTGATGTCCATCTTAATCAGGGTTGCAATGGTTTCTTTCCAGATCGGACTACCCGGCACTGCAGTTTGCTGCCACAGCCGTCCAGCCTGGCTGAAGCGATCTTGCTCATCGTTATAGTTGTAGTCTGCCGGATAGGCTTGAACGGTGCGGTCCTCAAACATGGCCTCAGGGAGGCCATACCAATGCTCGATACTCTGGAGGCCCAATTTGGCACTATCGACCGCATTTTGTCGCGTAACGGACAGCTGGGAGTGATGATAGGCTGATCCCATACCCTGCTTTTGGACTTCTTCGATTGCTGCTCCAAAAACTTCGGGGGCTGCCCCTAAAAACTTAACACCGTCTGCACCGTTGCGCCGGGCGGCCTTAATCCATTCGCGCGCCGCTTCAGGTGTAGCGGTGCGTTCGGGAAACAAAGCATAGGCAACAATACGAGGGGCAGTGATCTTGCCGTCGGCGCTGAGGCGGCGCTGTTCAACGGTCCATTGAAGCCCCATTAATGACCCGGGATCGCGAACCGTAGTGATCCCGTGAGCAAGTAACAGTTTGAAGACATATTCAGACTCGGTCAGTTGCCCACCGTAGATATGTGTCGGCGTTCCAATATGTTCGTGCGTATCAACGAACCCGGGCAGGACATAACCGCCCAACCCATCTATGATCCGCGTGTTCGTATCGCCCGCCTGTTTATCGCTGCTTAGGGTTCGGGTGCCGCCTATATCCGTGATGCGAACAATCCTATCGCCAACCACTTCGATGTTAACCGGGCCGTACGGCGGTGCTCCTGTTCCGTCAATGACGTTGATATTGGTGATCAGCAAACGCTGAAATGGGCCCTCCGCCTCTGGCCCTCGTGGCGGAGGCAGTGCAGGCGAAGCCACGCCCATTGCCGAGGTCACATCATGGATCACCTCATCCCCGGCCGGCACCGATGGTGCAGCGGCAAAAGCAGGACCGGCAAACACCGCAATCGCAGCAATTCGCGCGAAAAAACTGAGTGTTGATTGCATAACCATCGAAAATCCCGCCCTATCTCTGCGATACCGACCGAAATATTAAACTGACAATGACGAAATTAGCGCAAGCCAAGTTCAGATCGTTATCAATTCACGACATTTTCGAGGGCCCATAAGACGACCGTCGGGGTATCACCCACCGAACAACCCGGCTGTAATAAGAACGCGGGGTCAGTCTTGAGCCCCAGCAAGCTCGGTCACCCGAAGCCCAGCACCGAAAAAATGTTGGTTAAGCCCCTGCGGGGTCATTGCAGACGATAGACCGATAACGACGAGACAGTTCTCGTTGCCATCCTTTTCGGCGCGGTGCCACCGCCAGCGCCTGCCGACCGCCTGTAGCACCATGCGATGCTCAGTATCGACCAACTGGACATAGCCTTTTATTCGCAAGATACCGTCAGGCAGTGTTTCTATCTTTTTTTCCAAATCGGCGCGCGAGATAGGGTGATCAAAGGTCAAAAAAGCAGAAGAAAATCCTTCTGATTTGTTCAGTACGGGCTTCTGCAAAACCTCTTCTCGTGTTCGGGAATTGGCGAAAATAATGCTGCGAGGCACAGCGCACCCCTGAACCCTCAACACCTGCGCACGAGGTGAAACTTTTTTTATCCAGCCAACGGTATGTTCAAGAACAGGATCAAGGACGAGGTCCGTTTTGTTTAATAGAATTAAATCAGCAGCTAAAATTTGGTTTAAGTTCAGTGGGTTGATGACTGCTGAAATGTCAGCCTGAGTCCATTCAACATCTGCCGCATCAACCACTGTAACGATACTGTCGAGATAAATCCCTGGAATTGCAGATATCACCTGCGCAACAGGCCAAGGATCGGTAACACCACTACATTCGACAAGAATTATGTCTGGCTTTTTCTCTCTCTCAGAAATTTTTATCAGTGATCGCGCGGCAGTGCCAGACAGGCTGCAGCAGATACAGCCATTTTGCAACTCAGTTGTATCGCCGGATACTTCACGGATCAATTCAGCATCTATGTTTAAAGCTGACAGGTCGTTGACTAACACTGCGATGCGTAGTCCGTTGGGGTCCGTCAGCAGATGACGCATAAGTGTGGTTTTACCCGCCCCTAGGAAGCCCGAGATGATCACGATGGGGATCGCCGCCCCCACCTTCTCTGGTCGATTCTTTACTATTGCCGCAGTTTCGACCATGCCGATGAGGACATCCAAAGAGCCATGGGCGCGAAGATAGTCAGTGGCATTTGGCAAGGGCACTGTTTTAGTCACGACACTTGAAGACCGGACCGCCAACAACTGTTGCGTCCACACGAATATCGCGGATCAAAGTGTGATGCACTTCGTACGGATCATGATCCAAGATGGTGAAATCAGCGAGCTTTCCGGGTTCTATCGATCCCATTTCATGGTCGCGCCGCAAAACATGAGCCGCATCAATGGTGATGGCGCGCAATGCACGATCAATGCTGATGCACTCACCCGGAGCCAATATTGTTTTGTTGTCTAGACCGATGCGGTTAACCGCGATCCATACTGCCGTAAGCGGTGAGATCGGAGTGAGCACGAGCGAGAAATCAGAGTGAAGTGCGAAAACTACACCTTCGCGCTCAAGACTGCCCAACCTCGCGGTTGCCTCGGCGCGGTCCGGTCCATAGCCCTGTGTTGCGTGGAGTTGGCTTCGATAATGTACAAAGTAGTTATTGACGCTAGCAACACCACCAAGCGCCTTTAGTCGGCGCGCCTGATCCGGTGTCGAGATGCAATAGTGCTCGATCGTAAAGCGATGATCGAAACGAGGAAAGGCGAGTTGGAGCTTTTCTAGAACATCCAACGTCATCTTGACCGTTTCGTCGCCATTCGCATGACTGTGTATCTGGATGCCCGCTCGCCAATAGGGGAGCATGGTTTCGAATAGATCTTCCCAAGGCGTTTCCCCTCGGTGGCCTTCATGACCATCCAAATAGCCTGGGAAATTCAAACGCAGCGTCATTGCGGGATAGGAGCCGTCATTGACGAACTTAATGCCATGAAAAGCAAGCTTGGGTGTGTTTTTGCTCTGAAGGTCGAGGAGATACTGAACTGTACCTGCACCATGCTGGGCCCGAAGCGAACCTTCGATAGGCACCAAAAAGAGACGTAGAGGAAAATCTGATTGTTCGGCTGCGGTTTGATGCTCAGCTAGTTCGCTATCAAAATGCAAAGCGCCAAATGCCATGTCTGCGGTCGTGGTGATACCTACAGATTGTGCAGTTGCGGCTAGCGCATTAATTGCGGCCACGCCCGCGCCAGGTCGGTTAAGGTATTGCGCCACTGCTGCCAATGCGATTTGGGTTGCACCCAGCTCTATAAACTGACCATTCAGACGCCCGTCGGGATAACGCTCGATCCCGTAGACGTTGGTAGCCTCATCGACCCCGATTAAGGCGAGCATCGGTGAATTGGCAACGACCACGTGAGGCGCATAGGTCATGACCCAAATCGGACGGGTTGATGAAATTGTATCTAGCGTGTCCCGGTCTAGGTGCCCCCCTTGAACAGCCGGATCAAGTCCCCAGGCCAATACAGGTTCATTGGTATTTCCCGACTTCACCGCCTGGCTTAATGTCTCCATGACATCTTGACGCGTTTTACGTCCGGGCTCGAAACCGTTTGGACTTCGCTGATCAAGCGGACCGATATAGGTCAAACCCATCAGCACACCAGAAATTCTTAAATGGGTATGGGGATCAATAAAGCCGGGAAAGATCACCTTGTCGCGAAATTGATCGTCGATTGCATAGGGATAGCGTTCTAACCAAGGACGCATGGATTCCAAGGTTCCCACCTGTTCCCCGTCAGCACCTTTGAGACAGTTTGGGGCTTTCGCTTAGAGGAGGGTTTTGGTCTCATCGCAGTGACGTAGGAACGAAGATGAGACCAAAACCCTTGACCTCAA
>JBEGNZ010000029.1:0-35106 GCA_041182245.1 Pseudomonadota bacterium
CTTGGCCTGCAAGCCTTTCTAACGGGCACGGACGAGGCGCTGTTTTCTGACCTGAAAGGGCGGGCCCAAGGTGTTCATGTGGATGCCGGGTCCTTGACCATTGCGGAAGACCGATGAGCGAAGAACCAGAGATCACCGTTGACGGCCAAAATGCTGAGGCAGATGCCCAGGCAGCGGACTACGGCGCGGCATCCATTAAGGTTCTCAAGGGCTTGGACGCGGTGCGTAAGCGTCCGGGTATGTATATTGGTGACACCGACGACGGCTCGGGCCTACACCATATGGTCTATGAGGTGGTCGATAATGCCATCGATGAGGCCCTGGGCGGCTATGCCACGCAGGTGGGCGTGACCCTCAATGCCGATGGTTCAGTTACCGTCACCGATGACGGGCGCGGCATTCCCACAGACATTCACGAGGGCGAGGGGGTTTCCGCCGCCGAAGTGATCATGACCCAGCTCCATGCGGGCGGAAAGTTCGATCAGAATTCCTACAAGGTCTCCGGCGGTCTGCACGGGGTTGGCGTCTCGGTGGTCAACGCCCTGTCCGACTATCTGCTGCTTAAGATCTGGCGTGGTGGCAAGACCCACGAGATGCGCTTCGAGCGCGGCGATACGGTCACGCCCCTGACGGTCACGGGTGATGCACCCAACCGCGAGGACGGCAGTTTCCTAACCGGCACAAGCGTCACCTTCTTCCCGTCCGTGACCACCTTCTCTTCCATCGTCTTTGATCGCAAGACCCTCGAGCACCGGCTGCGGGAGTTGGCCTTCCTCAATTCGGGTGTCTATATCAAGTTCCGCGATCTGCGCTATGCCGAGGCCTATGAAGAGGTCCTGCATTATGACGGCGGCGTCGAAGCCTTTGTGCGCCATCTGGACAAGGCCAAGAGCCCGATCATCAAGGCCCCGATCGTAGTGCGTGGTCGCCGCGAGAAGGTCGAGTTGGACCTGTCGCTCTGGTGGAACGACAGCTATCACGAGACCATGTTGTGCTTCACCAACAACATCCCTCAGCGCGACGGTGGCACCCACCTGGCGGCCTTCCGGGCGGCCCTGACCCGGGTCATTGGTAACTATGTCGAAAGCACGGGCCTGGCCAAGCGCGAGAAGGTGACCTTTACCGGTGAAGACGCCCGCGAAGGCCTGACCTGCGTCCTGTCGGTCAAGGTGCCAGACCCCAAATTCTCCAGCCAGACCAAGGATAAGCTGGTTTCGTCCGAGGTCCGTCCCGCCGTCGAGGGGCTGGTCGGCGAGGGCATTGCCCAATGGTTTGAAGAACATCCCGCTGAAGCTAAGCTGATCGTTGCCAAGATCGTGGAGGCCGCATCGGCCCGCGAGGCGGCGCGCAAGGCCCGCGAACTGACAAGGCGCAAGTCGGCGCTCGATATTACCTCCTTGCCCGGCAAGCTGGCCGACTGTCAGGAACGCGATCCGGCCAAGTCTGAAATCTTCATCGTCGAGGGTGACAGCGCTGGTGGCTCGGCCAAACAGGCCCGCAACCGCGAAAATCAGGCAGTTCTGCCCCTGCGGGGTAAGATCTTGAACGTCGAGCGCGCGCGCTTTGACAAGATGCTGTCCTCTGACCAGATCGGCACCCTGATCACGGCTCTGGGGGCGGGCATTGGCCGCGACGACTTCGATATTGAGAAGATCCGCTACCACAAGATCGTCATCATGACCGACGCCGACGTCGACGGTGCCCACATTCGCACCCTCTTGCTGACCTTCTTCTATCGTCAGATGCCGCAGGTCCTAGAACGCGGCTATCTCTATATCGCCCAGCCGCCGCTCTATAAGGCCGCCAAAGGCAAGTCCTCGCGCTATCTGAAGGACGATTCCGAAATGGAAGCCTTCCTGATCGACGAGGGGGTCGATGGGGCGGTCTTGGAACTGTCGTCTGGCGAGCGGCTGGCAGGCAATGACCTGTTGGCGCTGGTCCAGTCCTCCCGCGCGGCCAAGGCCCATATTGAGCGCTTGAGCGGCCGGGCTCCGGCCTTTGCGGTCGAGCAGTCGGCCATTGCCGGTCTGTTTGGCGACAATCCCGATCCTACCGCTGCCGCCGCGCGTCTTGATCTCTATGCCGAAGAGGGAGACGGCCGCTGGTCCGGTCAGGCCGGGGACCTCAACGGCTTTGTCTTTAGCCGCATTAAGCGCGGCGTCTCGGAGCGGGTGGTACTGGACGAGGTGCTGCTGCACGCCGCCGACGCGCGCCGTCTGGCCGAGCGGGCTCCGGCTCTGGCCGAGAGCTTTGCGGGGATGGGCACCTTCCGCCGCAAGGACAAGTCCACCACCGTGCGCGGGCCGCTCGACCTGATGAATGCCGTCCTCGATGCGGGCCGCAAGGGTCTCTATATCCAGCGCTACAAAGGCCTTGGCGAAATGAACCCCGAACAGCTGTGGGAAACCACGCTGGACAAGGAGGTCCGCACCCTCCTGCAGGTAAAGGTCAACCATGCCGACGATGCCGACGACATGTTCACCCGCCTGATGGGCGACCTCGTCGAACCCCGCCGCGAATTCATCCAAGACAATGCGCTGGATGCCGAGGTGGATGTCTAGGCGGCTGATCTCGGCCTTCTTTAGCTTTTCTAACGATCATTCCTGTAACCCGGCGCTTGTGAGTGCCGGGTTGGGGCTTTATTGGGTGCGCAAAGGGCGCGGCTAGGCTTTGGCTTCGACGCGCAACATCTGATCGAAAGACCGTCCATGACCACCCCTGCGCCTGAGGCCAAGCCTTCGCCCTACAATCATCAGACCGTTCTGTGGGTGAAGCACTGGACGGATCGGCTGTTTAGCTTTGCCATTAGCCGTCCGGCGAGCCTGCGGTTTCGGTCGGGGGAGTTCATCATGATCGGGCTGGCGTTGGAGCCCAAGCCGATCCTGCGGGCCTATTCCATTGCCAGCCCCGGCTTTGCCGACGAGATCGAGTTCCTGTCGATCAAGGTGCCGGATGGTCCCCTGACCTCGCACCTGTTGAACATCCAGCCCGGCGACGAGGTGCTGATGGGCAAGAAGCCGACCGGGACGCTGGTGCTCGACGCGCTCAAGGGCGGCAAGCGGCTGTTCCTGATCAGCACCGGCACCGGCCTTGCCCCGTTCCTCAGCGTCGCGCGCGATCCGGAAACCTATGAGCGGTTCGAGCAGGTCATTATCGTCCATACGGTGCGCGAAGTGGCCGAGCTGGCCTATCGCGACCTTTTCGAGAAGGATATTTTCGAGGATGAGCTGGTTGGCGAGCAGGCCAGAACCCAGCTGATCTACTATCCCACCGTCACCCGTGAGCCCTTTGAGCGTCCGGGCCGGATCACAGACCGCGCGGCCAGCGGTGAGCTGTTCCGCGATCTGGGCCTTGACCGCACGACCTTCGATCCCGCTGAAGACCGGGCCATGATCTGCGGCAGCATGGCCATGATCAAGGATGTGGCGGCGATGTTAGAGGCTCACGGCCTCGTTGAGGGCGCCAATTCCGAGCCCGGCGACTTTGTCATTGAACGGGCCTTTGTCGGCTAAGGCGCGCTACTCGGTATCGCGAACCACCTTCAAGACCGCCTCGCCATAGCGGTCCAGCTTGCCTTGGCCGACGCCGCCGGTCTTGGCCAGAGCGGCAGGGGTGGTCGGTCTGCCGCTGGCAATGTCCAGCAGGGTTCTGTCGTGGAAGATGACATAGGGCGGCACATGCTGGCGCGCCGCCTCTGACTTTCGCCAGTTGCGCAGGGCCTCGAACAGGGCGCGGTCGTGGATCGGCACCTCCAGCGACGTGCCGCCCATCCGGCTCTGACGGGTCTTGCCCGTGCGCGAGGGAGCGTCTTCGGTCAGTTTGCGCAACATCACCCGCCGCTCGCCGCGATAGACGGCCCGCACGCCCTCGGCGTCTCCCAGCCGGATCAGGGGGCGGCCATCATTGGGGTCTTCGGCCAAGAGGCCTTCAAACAGGAGCTGGTCCATCAGGTCGCGCCAGGCAACCGCGCTAAGGTCCTTGCCAATGCCAAAGGTGGTCATGTTGACCTCGGCGGCGTCAGGGTCCTTGGTCTTGCCCAAAAGATGATCGATGGCCCGGCCCCGGCCATAGCGTCCACCCAGCCGATGGACCGCTGAGAGCGCCTTTTGCGCGGCTTCGGTCGCGTCGACCCCGACAGGCGGCGAGAGGCAAAGGTCGCAGACACCGCAGGGCTCGGCACCGGTCTCTCCGAAATAGCGACGCACGGCGGCGGCGCGGCAGGCCATACCATCGAGCATGGCATAGAGCTGGCGCAGTTTTCGGCCCTGCACCTGCTTGACCGCCTCATCGACATCACGACCTTGGCTGCGGCGCAGGGCCCAGGCCATGTCTGAGGAGCCATAGAGGGTAATGCCCTCGGCAGGATCCCCGTCGCGTCCGGCCCGGCCAATCTCTTGCCAATAGGCCTCGATGGAGGCGGGGGGATCGGCGTGGATGACAAAACGCACATCGGGCTTGTCCACCCCCATGCCAAAGGCGATGGTCGCAACCATGACCGCGTCGTCCTCGTCGAGGAACCGGGTCAGCCGCTCTTCGCGGATCTTACGATCGAGACCGGCATGGTAGGCCAGAGCAGGGATGCCCTGATCACAGAGTTTCTGCGCCAAAAGATCAGTGCCTTCGCGCGACCCGGCATAGACCACGCCCGCCCGGCCCCGGCGTTCCTTGACCAGTTCGATGACCCGTTCATGACCGCGTCCGCGCTTACGTTCGGCACTGAGGGCCAGTTCGGGTCTGGCGAAACTGTCGACAAACTCCGCCGCGTCGGTGAGGTGAAGCTCAGTGCGGATATCGTCCCTTGTCCGCGCATCGGCCGTGGCCGTCACGGCCAGCCTTGGCACGGTCGGAAAGATTTCGGCAAGGCGGCCAAGGGTGCGATATTCGGGCCTGAAATCATGGCCCCATTGGCTCACACAGTGGGCCTCGTCGACGGCGATCAGGGCGATCTGCACCTGAGCCAACCGATCGAGCATATGGCTCTGCATCAGGCCTTCGGGGGACATGTATAGCAGGTCCAGTTCGCCCGCCTCGATCTGTCTCCAGATGCGCGAGCGATCATCCAACATCGTGTCGGAATCGAGCCGCTCTGCCGCCACGCCCGACTGCTGAAGCCCGGCCACCTGATCGGCCATCAAGGCAATCAGCGGCGAGACTACAATGCCAAGACCCGGCCGGATCATGCTGGGGATCTGATAGCACAGGCTCTTGCCGCCGCCGGTGGGCAGCACGGCCAAGGCGCTGCGTCCGGCGAGGGCCTCGGCGATGACGCCGGCCTGCAAACCCCGAAAATCCCCGTGCCCAAAGATGCGGCGCAGGGTGTCACGGGCTTGGTCAAGGTGGGAGTCAGGGGTCACGAAGCGGGTATGACCTGATCCGGCCAGAACCGTCTAGAGCCCGTCGCGGCTTTCGCCCGGTCTTGGCCTAGACCACCAACATCACCTTGCCGACATGGGCGCCGGCCTCGAGGTAGGCATGGGCCTCAGCGGCCTGTTCGAGGGGGAAGGTCTTGTCGACCACGGCCTTGATATTGCCCGCCTCGATCCATGGCCAGACCGTGGCCTCGACGGCGGCCGTGATGCGGGCCTTTTCGTCGGCGCTGCGGGGGCGAAGGGTTGAACCGGTGATGACCAGACGCTTTTGCATCACCTTCATGATGTTCAGCTCGACATTGGCCCCCGATAGGGTGGCGATGTGGACGAGGCGTCCACCGGTGTTCAGGGCCTCTATATTCTGGGCAAAGAAGGGGCCCGCGACCATGTCCAAGATCACATCAACGCCGCCCGCGGCCTGGGCCACGGCGACGAAATCTTCAACGGAGGAATTGACGGCAATGTCTGCGCCCAAGGCCAGAGCTTGAGCGGCCTTTTCGGCGCTCCTGGCCGTGACGATGACCTTAGCGCCAGCCGCCTTGGCCATCTGAATGGCCATGACGCCGATGCCTGAGGTGGCCCCATGGATCATCAGGGTTTCACCCGCCTTAAGGCCGCCATGTTCGAAGACATTGACATAGACGGTCAGGGCCGTTTCGGGCAGGGCCGCCGCTTGAACGAAATCCAGTCCCTTGGGCACAGGCAGGGCATGACGGCCATCGACCACGCAAAATTGTGCATAGCCCCCGCCGCCGAGCAGGGCGGTGACCTGATCCCCGACCTTCCAGCGCTTGATGCCCTCACCGACGGCGACAACCTCGCCAGAGGCCTCGAGGCCGAGAATGTCGGGCGCACCGGGGGGCGGCGGATAGAAGCCCATCCGCTGCAAGAGGTCGGGGCGATTGACCCCGGCTGAGCGGGTTTTGATCAGGATTTCGCCGGGTCCCGCCTTGGGAACGGGGCGCTGTTCGGGAACCAAGGCCGAGGCCGGGCCCTTGCCGCCTTCAATCGAAACGGCGATCATAGTGTCGTCCATAATGTCCCCATGGGCTTGCATCGGCGATCTGTTGGGTCACAGATAGACGGGCTTGCGCGCTAAACACAAGGGCGCGACTGTGACTCAGGGAGGATGAGGCCATGAACGACGATGCTGCAGAACCCCGCACGGGCCGTGGGCAGATCCTGTTGGCCCTGGGCCGCGAGGACCTTGAGCTCTATAGCGCCGAGGAATTGACGGCCCGGATAGCAGATCTCAGGGCTGAGATTGTGCGCATCGAGGCCCAGATGGCCAAAAAGGCCAATGTCCGCTCCTCAGCCGATGCCCTGTTTAGCTTCAAATCCGATGACCCCTCCGCTTAAGGACGGTTTTGGCATATAGGTTGCTTTGAGAGCCCCGTCTGCCGCTCTGGGCGGCGAGATTTTGGCAAGACTAGGACGGCAATGAGTGATTTAGGCACAGCGGCAGTCATTGATTGGCGGGCCAGTCAGGTGAAGGACTTCACCCGATCAGAGCTGTTTGCCCGGACCTTTGCCGAGGGTATGGATCTGGTCGAAGAGGCGGCCGCCTATCTGGACGGCGGCGGGCGTCACGATTCCAAACTTCTGTCGCGCAATACGGCGCTGGCCTATGCGGGTCAGAGCATGCGCCTGACCACGCGGCTGATGCAGGTGGTTTCTTGGTTGCTGGTCCAGCGCTCCGTTCGAGACGGTGAGATCGCGGCCTCTGACGCCTGTGAAGAGCGCTATCGGCTCGCCCCTGAGCCCGCCGAGCGCGTTTTAGATCCATTGCCAGACGATTTACCGGCAGGATTGGTCGATCTGTTGGAGCGATCCGAACGGCTTTATGGGCACGTTCTGCATCTGGATCGGCGTCTCTATGTCGAGGCCGAGGTGGTGGCTGAGCCCAATCCTGTGCTCAGCCAGTTTCAACGGCTCAATGATGCCTTTGGGCCCAAGGGTTAAGGGGCCAGAATCAAGGGGTTTTGACGCCCCTTAATCTTTCTCAATCAAAGCCTTAGCCTCCGTTCGAAATTTCCAAAACCTCTTCGACGGTCCGCAGGCCGGGGCGCTGGGCATTGACCAGAACGCCCATATTGCCGGGAAGGTGTTTGTTATCGAGCATCTTTTCGTGGGCATCAGGGATGCCGTCCCAGCCGAACACTTCGGAAAGGCAAGGATCAATACGGCGCTCAATGACCAGCTGGTTGGCGGCCGAGGCTTGAGCCAGATTGGCGAAGTGGCTGCCCTGAACGCGCTTTTGACGCATCCACAGGAAGCGGGCATCCATCGTCAGGTTAAAGCCGGAGGTGCCAGCACAGATCACGACCATGCCGCCGCGCTTGACCACGAACACCGAGACCGGGAAGGTGGCCTCGCCGGGATGTTCGAACACCATGTCGACATCCTTACCGCCGGTGATCTGCCACAGGGCCTTACCGAACTTGCGGCTCTCTTTCATATAGTCGCTAAATTCCGGCCCATTGACCGTGGGCAGTTGGCCCCAGCAGTTGAAGTCGTTGCGATTGAGGACGGCCTTGGCCCCCATCGACATGACGAAATCACGCTTGTCTTCGGAGGAGACCACGCCGATGGCATTGGCACCCGAAACGGCACAGAGTTGGGTCGCAAAGACGCCGAGGCCGCCCGAGGCACCCCAGATCAGGACATTGTCGCCCGGACGGATGACGTGAGGACGGTGGCCAAACAGCATGCGATAGGCGGTGGCCAGTGTCAGGGTGTAGCAGGCGCTTTCTTCCCAAGTCAGGTGCTTAGGGCGCGGCATCAGCTGGCGCGATTGAACCCGCGTGAACTGGGCAAAGCTGCCGTCCGGGGTCTCATAGCCCCAGATTCGCTGTGAGGTCGAGAACATCGGATCACCGCCGTTGCACTCCTCGTCGTCCCCATCATCCTGGTTACAGTGGATGACCACCTCGTCTCCAGGCTTCCAGCGACGCACCTTGGCACCGACGGCCCAGACCACGCCCGAGGCATCAGAACCGGCAATGTGATAGGGCTGCTTGTGGCCATCGAGCGGGCTGATCGGCTCGCCGAGCGCGGCCCAAACGCCGTTATAGTTGACGCCAGCGGCCATTACGAGGACCAGAACCTCATCCTCGCCAATGGTTGGGGTCTCAACGACCTCGAGCTGCATAGCCTTGTTCGGGCGGCCATGGCGTTCCTTACGGATCGTCCAGGCATGCATCCGGGCAGGGACATGATAGGCCGGCGGAATCTCGCCGATCTCATAGAGGTCTTTCAAGGCTGGGGCAGTCATAGCGGTGCTGGTCATGGCGCGGTTCCGGTCTTGGCGTGGCGTCGATTGGGGCGGTAACCCCACAGATCTTAAGGCTGCCCGACAATAGTCAGCCCCTGACCCGCTTGTTTTGGGTGGTTTCAAGCAAGACCGTGCCCTCAGAGGGGTCCTGTCTCATTTGTCCGGTCATTACCGTGGGACAAGCTTACGAGGCTGGCAAGAGGCTTTTTTGCAACGCAGCACAAGAAATTGTGCGCCGCGATGGTCTTCTCCAATCAAGACAGTGGATTGCCGCAGCCTCGGTGAATGATAAAGTCCGGACAATTGCTCTGCAGCCCACTGCCTAGGATGATCGAACATGTCCGCCAAGCCGTTCCAACATGCGCCAGACGCCCCGTGGATCATCCGCACCTATGCTGGCCACTCGACGGCGGACAAGTCCAACGCCCTCTACCGCGCCAATCTTGCCAAGGGTCAGACGGGCCTATCGGTGGCCTTCGATCTGCCGACCCAGACCGGCTATGATCCTGATCATATTTTGGCGCGTGGCGAGGTGGGAAAGGTCGGGGTGCCCGTCAGCCATATGGGCGACATGCGTACCCTGTTCGATCAGATCCCGCTCGATCGTATGAACACCTCCATGACCATCAATGCGACAGCGGCGTGGCTCCTGTCGCTCTATGTCGGGCTGGCGCAAGAACAGGGTGTCTCACCTAAGGCCTTGCAGGGCACGACCCAGAACGATTTGATGAAGGAATATCTGTCGCGCGGGACCTACATCTATCCGCCTGCCCCCTCGATGAGGGTGATCAGCGACATGGTGGCCTGGGCCTATGTCGAGACGCCCAAATGGAACCCGACCAATATCTGTTCCTACCATCTGCAAGAGGCCGGAGCGACGCCCGAGCAGGAACTGGCCTATGCGCTGGCCACCGCCGTCGCGGTGCTGGATGCGGTCAAGGCCGGGGGGCAGGTGCCCGAGGCGGACTTTACGGTCGTGGTCTCGCGCATCAGCTTCTTCGTCAATGCCGGGATCCGGTTCGTGACCGAGCTGTGCAAGATGCGCGCCTTTACCGAGCTTTGGGATGAGCTCTTGCAACAGCGCTATGGCATTACCGACGATAAGGCGCGGCGCTTCCGCTATGGTGTTCAGGTCAATTCGCTGGGCCTGACCGAACAGCAGCCGGAAAATAACGTCTATCGCATCCTAATTGAGGCGCTGGCCGTGACCCTGTCCAAGGACGCCCGTTGCCGCGCCCTGCAACTGCCCGCTTGGAACGAGGCCCTTGGCCTGCCGCGTCCTTGGGATCAGCAATGGTCCTTGCGCATGCAGCAGGTCTTGGCCTTTGAGACCGACCTCTTGGAATATGAGGACCTGTTTGACGGCTCGCACGTCGTCGCCGCCAAGGTTGCCCAACTCAAGACCCAAGCCATTGATGAGTTGGCCAAGATCGACGCCATGGGCGGGGCCGCTGCGGCCATCGACTATATGAAGGGCCAATTGGTCGCCTCCAACGCCGCCCGTGTGCGCGGGGTCGAGACCGGGGGCATGACCGTCATCGGCGTCAATCGCTATCCTGAAACCGAGGTCTCGCCCCTGTCGGCGGGTGAAGGCTCCATCGAGACGGTTGATCCGCGCCTAGAGGCCGAGGTCATTGGCCGCTTGAAACAGTGGAAGGCCGACCGCAATGGCGCTGCCGTGATCTCTGCCCTTGCCGATCTGGACAGCGCCGCCAAGGAAGGCCGCAACCTGATGCCGGCCTCGCTGGCGGCGGCAAAGGCTGGGGTGACGACCGGCGAATGGGCCGATGCCCTGCGCTCGGTCTTTGGAGAATATCGCGGCCCGACCGGCGTGGCGGTGGTGGTCTCGTCCGGCACCGATCCGGATGAGGAAGAGGTTCAAAAGGAGGTGGCGCGCGTCAGCGAAGCCCTTGGCGAAACCTTGCGCTTCCTCGTCGGCAAGCCGGGCCTTGATGGTCACTCTAACGGTGCCGAACAGATCGCCACCCGCGCCCGCGCCGTGGGTATGGAGGTCTTTTATGATGGCATTCGGTCCACCCCCGCTGAAATCGTCCAAAGGGCCAAGGATACGCGAGCCCATGTGATCGGTCTTTCGATCCTGTCGGGCTCGCATCTGGATCTGGTGCAAGAGGTTGTGCGCCTGATGCGTATCGAGGGAATGGACCATGTGCCCGTCATCGTCGGCGGTATCATCCCGCCGCAGGACGCCATGATGCTCAAGCAGATGGGCGTGCGGCGGGTCTATACGCCTAAGGACTTTAAGATCACGCCGATGATGGGTGATGTGGCCCGCACGGCCCTTGCCGCGGTTGAGGCGCGCCTGACGCCTGACGCCTGACCGCTCAGACTTGACCTGCCGCCAGCCTGTCGCCAAGCTGGTCCTAACATCTGTTTGAAACAAAAAACTCATTAGGGACACGCCATGAACCTCTTCGATCTGACCGGTAAGGTCGCCATCATCACCGGCTCTTCGCGCGGCATTGGCCGGGCTGTGGCTGAGCGCATGGCTGACCATGGGGCCAAGGTGGTGATTTCCTCGCGCAAGGCCGGACCTTGCGAAGAGGTGGCTGCTGAGATCAATGCCGCCCATCCCGGTGCCGCCATTGCCGTGCCCGCCAATATATCGTCGAAGGAGGACCTGCAGCGCCTGGTCGACGAGACCCGCAAGGCCTTTGGTAAGATCGACATCCTGGTCTGCAACGCCGCCTCCAATCCCTATTATGGCCCCATGGCCGGGATTGCCGATGATCAGTTCCGCAAGATCTTGGAGAACAACGTCATCGCCAACCATTGGCTGATCCAGATGGTGGTTCCGGAAATGACCGAGCGCAAGGATGGCTCGATTACCATCATCTCCTCGATCGGCGGCCTGCGCGGCTCGACCGTGATCGGGGCCTACAACATCTCCAAGGCGGCGGACTTCCAGCTCGCGCGCAATCTGGCCTGCGAATATGGCCCCAGCAATATCCGGGTCAACTGCATCGCCCCGGGCCTGATCCGCACCGACTTTGCCAAGGCGCTTTGGGAAAATCCTGAGACCCTCAAGCGCGCCACCAGCGGCAGCCCGCTGCGCCGGATTGGGGAGCCCAATGAGATCGCCGGTGCCGCCGTGTTCCTAGCTTCGGCCGCAGGCTCCTTCATGACCGGTCAGAACATCGTGGTTGACGGCGGTGCAACCATCGCCTGATGCAATAGGCCTAGCCGCGTTCGCGAGGTTAGGCCGGCACCGCATAGGCCTTAAGCACATCCAAGGTGACAATGGCCAAGGTCTCCTCGTGGGTGGCTTCGAGCACCACACCGGGGGCCGCGCCAGCATCCAGCGCCTCTTTCCAGCGCGGGGCGCACAGGCACCAGCGGTCGCCGGGCTTGAGACCCGGAAAATGCAGGTCCGGACGCGGCGTTGACAGGTCATTGCCCGCCCGCCTGCTGAAGGCCAGAAACTCGGCGGTCATGACGGCGCAGACCGTATGGAGTCCCAGATCATCGGGTCCGGTCTCGCAGCAGCCATTGCGGAAAAACCCGGTCAGGGGCGCGTTGGAACAGGGCAAAAGCTCTTGCCCTAAAACGTTCAGTGCGGTCTCGTCATAACGGGTGGTCATGGCCCTATCTTAGAGGCTAAGAGGCGTCTGATAAAAGCCTGATCGTATCGTTGTTCGACTTAAAGGAACCTGATTCGTGACCAAGACCGCCAAGCCGCGCCGTAGCGCCCTCTATATGCCCGCCTCCAACGCTAAAGCCATCGACAAGGCCCGTAATCTGCCCTGCGATGTGGTGATCTTGGACCTTGAAGATGCTGTGGCCCCGGAGTCGAAGGCTCTGGCTCGTGAGCAGGCGGTGGCAGCGGTCAAGGCCGGTGGCTTTGGTCGGCGCGAGCTGGTCATTCGCTGTAATGGTTTGGATACCCCTTGGGGCGCTGAGGATCTGGCGTCGGCAGCAGCAGCCGGTCCGGACGCTATTTTGGTGCCCAAGGTCAATGATGCCGCTGATGTTGCAGCCTATAATAGCGCCATCTCTGCGGCCCCGGCCTCAACCCAGCTTTGGGCCATGATCGAGACCTGCCGGTGCCTGTTCAATCTGCCCCAGATCGCTGAGGCCAGCACCTCAAGCCGAATGACCACCTGGGTCATGGGCACCAATGATCTGGCCAAGGAAATGCGCGCCCGTCAGACGCCAGATCGCGCCCCCTTCCACGCGGCCCTGTCCTTGTCGGTTGCGGCGGCCCGTCTCTATGGCCTGACCATCTTGGACGGGGTCTATAATGACATCGACAATGAAGAGGGTCTGAGCGCCATCTGCGAGCAGGGCGTTGATTTTGGCTTTGACGGCAAGACCCTGATCCATCCCAAGCAGGTTGAGATCTGTAACCGTATCTTCTCGCCATCCGAGGCTGAGGTCGCTTGGGCCAAGGCCGTGATCGCGGCCTTCGCCTTGCCCGAAAATCAGGGCAAGGGCGCGATTCGCGTCGAGGGCCGTATGGCTGAGTTGCTGCATCTGGTTCAGGCTGAGAGCCTTGTCGCCGTGGCAGCGGCGATCGCCGAATCGGAAGCCGCCTAACCATGATGCGTCGCTGGGCGGCAACAGTCCTAACGGGTGTGGCGCTGGTCGCCATGCCTGTGGTCCTTTGCGCCCAGCCTGTCCCGGCCGAGCCTGATCCAGCACCTGTGACCATCGATCAGCTGGGCAGGACCCCCGGCGGACCCTTGACCCCCCAGGAGGAGGCGTTCGACAAACAGCTGCGCCAGTCCTATTCGGTGGTGGATCAGCAGCAGGGGCCCCTCGAGGGGGCTTGGCGGCTTCTGGCGACTGATGGCCAGCCTCTGTTCAGCTTTCAATTGGCGGACCTGCCGCGCGGCGGGGTCGAGGGGGCTTGGCGCGATCTTCGCCGCCCATCGGCCCTCGGCGGCTCCGGCTTTATCGCCGTGATCTATCGCGACGAGGATAGCCTGCGGATGAACTTTTATGAGCGCGAGGGTGAGGGGCCGACTGAGATTGTCTTGACCCCGACAGGATCAGGCCAATGGACCGGCAATCTTTGGGACGAAAGTCGCAAGGTCCCCGTGACTATGCAGCGCTGAAAAATCCAGCCTCTTCAAAGACGGCTAGGGCACCAGCGCGGGCCTTGGCCAGCAACTCCGGGCTATAGGGCGAGGCAGGGCTGTGGGCCCAGACTGGACCTGGCCAAGCCGCATCATCGCTGCGGCGGCTGACAATATGGACATGGAGTTGCGCAGTGACATTGCCCAAGGCCCCGACATTGAGCTTTTCGGTCGGCAGACCAATGGCGTCGCTGATGGCCCGAACGGCTTGGCTGGCCAAGACGATCTCTTCCATCAAGACCAGACGCTCGGCCATCGACAGGTCTTCAAGTTCGCGCATGTCGTCGCGGCGCGGGATCAGCACAATCCAGCCATAGCGCCCATCCAACTGCAGGCGCGCTTCGCAAAGGGTCAGGTCGCACAGAAACTCAGAGGTCTCGTCAAAGGCCGGAGCAAGCACGAAGGTCATAAGAATCTCTCATAAAGCGCTGCAAATCTATCTCGGATCGCAACCGAATTCGCAATCGCTTTAGGTCGAAATTTAGCCATGGCTAAACAAATTAGCGTTTACGCGGCACCGCTGCCCAATAATCGAAATCTAGAATGACTTCGGGGGGATATTTCCCATCACTGTCCTTATCCGGGAAATCGCCACAGGGCCGGTCCTTGGTTGCAACCAGTCGCAGGCGCAAGGCCCCAACATCGCTGCGGCCGGGGATTTCGGCTCGGTCCAGAACCTCGCTCCAGGCGAAGACCGTGGCCCCGGCAAAATAGGGGTTCACGTGACGACCACCATTGATGCCGAGGATCAGGCCGGCATTTTCCAGCCCATTGAAGGACAGGGCCTTGGCGGTTGAGATGACCACGCCGCCATAGACAAGGCGTCGGCCCGTCGGGTCCTTGGCGCGCTCAAATTGATTGAAATGGACCTTGGCCGTGTTCTGATAGAGGCGGGTGGCCATCTGGTGCTCGGCCTCTTCGATAGCCATTCCGTCAACATGGTCGATTTTCTCGCCGATCTTGTAATCTTCAAAGGCGTGGGCCGACCCCGCCAAGGCGAAATCATAGTGAGAAAAGGACAGGCCCGCCGGAATCACCAGATCGGATGAGGCGACTGAGGTGGGCAGGGCGGGGACGGCCTCTTGGGCGATCGGTGCGGCCTCATCGCGTTTGCGAACCATGACCCAACGCACATAGGTCAGAACCGCTGTGCCATGTTGATTGGTGCCGGTGGTACGCACATAGACTACGCCGGTCTTGCGGTTGGAGTTCTCTTTCAGGCCAATGACCTCAGAGCTGGACGAGACCGTATCGCCCGCATGGACGGGGGCAAGGAACCGACCATCGGCATAGCCCAGATTGGCCACGGCATTGAGCGAAACATCCGGCACGGTCTTGCCAAACACCATATGGAACACCACCAAGGGATCGACGGGGCTCTGGCCAAGGCCGCAGGTCTGGGCAAAGCTATCGGCGCTGAACAGGGCAAAGCGCGGGCCATAGAAGGCAGTATAGAGGGCGACATCCCCCGCGGTGAGGGTGCGCGGCGTGGCGTGGGCCAGAACCTCACCCAGACGGAAATCTTCGAAATAGCGGCCGGGGTTGGTCTTGGACATGGGGAGCCTCATAAATGTTCGGACATCTTTTAAGCCTCAGATCGTCGGGCGTCTATTCTGTTTGCCGCTTTGATGGTCTTGCAGTGTCGTCCATCCGGGTCTATTCCGCGCGGGACCTTTTCATTTCCCCTTAGACCTTGGAGACGCTTGATGGCTCGCGCGAAGATTGCCCTTATTGGCGCCGGTATGATCGGTGGCACCCTTGCTCACATCGCGGCCCGCGAAGAGCTGGGCGACGTCATCCTGTTTGACATTGCCGAAGGCACGCCTCAGGGCAAGTCCTTGGATATTGCTGAAGCCTCCGCCGTGTTCGGCAAGGACAGCATCCTTAAGGGTGCCAATGACTATGCCGATATTGCCGGCGCAGATGTTTGCATCGTCACGGCCGGCGTGCCGCGCAAGGCGGGCATGAGCCGCGATGACCTGCTGGGCATCAACCTTAAGGTCATGAAGGCCGTCGGTGAGGGCATCAAGACCTATGCCCCTAACGCCTTTGTCATCTGTATCACCAATCCGCTCGACGCCATGGTCTGGGCCCTGCGCGAATTTTCGGGCCTGCCACACAATAAGGTCGTGGGTATGGCGGGCGTGCTCGACAGCGCGCGTTTTGCCTATTTCCTCGCCGAAAAGACCGGCATTTCGGTCCAAGACATCAAGGCCTGGACCCTGGGGGGTCACGGCGATGACATGGTGCCGATGGTGCGTCACTCCACCGTCGGCGGCCTGCCCCTGCCCGATCTGGTCAAGCAGGGCTGGATGACCCAGGCCGAGCTGGACGCCATTGTTGAACGGACCCGCAAGGGCGGCGGCGAGATTGTCGCCCTGCTCAAGACTGGTTCGGCCTTCTATGCCCCGGCTGAAAGCGCCATCGCTATGGCCACCTCGTACCTGAAGGACAAGAAGCGCGTTTTGCCCTGCGCCGCCTATCTGACCGGTCAATATGGTCTGGACGGGCTCTATGTCGGCGTGCCGGTGGTGATCGGCAAGGACGGCGCTGAGCGCATTGTCGAGTTCGAAACCAATGCCGAAGAAAAGGCCATGTTCGCCGCTTCGGTGGCTTCGGTCCAAGGGCTGATCGCAGCCTGTAAAGAGATCGAGCCGTCTCTGGCCTAAGGGCCCAGAAACAGCTTATGACAGAGGCCGTCAGAGCGATCTGGCGGCCTTTTCTTTTGCGGAGCCTTGAGATGGTGAGTAGCGATCTTGGACCCACCTTGGTGACTGAGCGGCTGATCCTCCGCCCCCCTGTGGCCGAAGATTTCGAACCCTGTGCCCAACTAATGGCCGATGAGGCCACCGCCCGCTATATTGGCGGGGTTCAACCGCGCGCCGTGTCCTGGCGCGGCTTTCTCAGCATTGCCGGGGCATGGTCCATGCAGGGTTTCTCGTTCTTTACGGTGGTCGAAAAGGCTACGGGCCAGTGGGTCGGGCGCGTTGGGCCTTGGCAGCCTGAGGGTTGGCCGGGAACAGAGGTCGGCTGGAGCCTCGGCTCCGCATTCCACGGCAAGGGCTATGCCACCGAGGCGGCAACAGCGGCCATCGACTGGGCCTTTGACCATTTGGGCTGGACCGAGGTGATCCACTGTATCGATCCTGCCAACATCGCCTCTCAGGCGGTTGCCGCACGGTTGGGATCGACGATCCTTCGCCAAGATATGATGCCACCCCCCATCGAAATCTCCATCGACATCTGGGGCCAGAGCCGGGAGCAGTGGCGGGCGAGGCGGGGCTGATGGTTCAACCGATTGGGCCGTATCTTTGAGACGAGATGAATGACCGCTGGCCAAGGCGTCTCCAAGCTTGCATGCTGGGTCTCTCGTAACAGGATGTTTCGTCTGTGACCAAGCCCAGCAAGACCCGCCTGACCGACCTCAAGGGCAAGGACGCGAAACCCGCCGCCTTCCTGCCGCCGACCCCCAAGGTCAGCCGTCGCAAACCCGGCAAGGTCATGACCCCCGCCGAACGCGCCGCCTTCCTGGCTAGCCGTCCGGATCTGAAGGTCGATTAGGGCGCAGAGGGCGTGGATGACCCCCTCACCCAACCCTCTCCCCCAAGGGGGCGAGGGCTAAGAACGAAAAAGCCCCCTCCCTGAGGGAGAGGGTTGGGTGAGGGCCTTGTTTTCCTATCGCGTCATTGCGAGAGTTTTACTCATGCTGAACCCGTCGCATGAACAGGGACGCCATGACCGACCATTCCATTCGTCCTTTCGAGTCCCGCGACGCACCGATCTTGACGGCGGTCTTTATCGGTTCGGTACGCGGGGGCGGCGCGCGGGACTATGATCCGGCTCAGATTGAGGTCTGGTCCAACGCGGCCCCTCGCCCGCAAAGCTTTGAGGATCGCGCTCTTGCGGGGGATCTCATCTGGGTTGCGGTAGACGGATCAGATCAGCCGCTTGCCTATGGAATCTTGGAGGTCGATGGACACCTCGATCATCTCTATTGCCGATCCGACCATATAGGAACGGGCCTCGCCGCTGCGCTCTATGACCATATGGAGCGGGAGGCGCGGGCTCTGGGTCTGACCCATCTCTTCACAGAGGCCAGCGAAGCGGCGCGGCGGCTGTTTCTGCGCAAGGGATTTACAGAGGTTCGTCGCCGTGATTTCGAGCTTCAGGGCGTGGCGATCCATAATTATCAGATGAAAAAGGGGCTTTAGAAGCCTACCCCCTCACTCAACCCTCTCCCCCTGAGGGGGCGAGGGCTAAGAACCAAAAAGCCCTCTCCGTGAGGGAGAGGGTTGGGTGAGGGCCTTGCTTTTCTATCGCGTCATTGCAAGCGCAGCGTACAACCCCCGAAGGCGCGGACGAAATCTATCGGAAAGAAGAAAAATGGTGGACGCGACAGGGATTGAACCTGTGACCCCCTCGATGTCAACGAGGTGCTCTCCCGCTGAGCTACGCGTCCGACCGGGCTCCGGTGAGGAGCGGGAAGCGGGGATATACAGACCCGGCGCGCTCAAGGCAAGCGGCTCTGGTGGGGAAATTTGAAAGGCCGGGACGTGATCGCCTTTAGGCGGCCATCAGCTTTTCAACTTCGGTGACAATCTCGCGCAGGTGGATGGGCTTAGCCAGCACCTTAGAGCCCTGCGGGGTCTGGTTGGCGGAAGACAGGGCGACGGCTGCAAAGCCGGTGATGAACATGATGCGCATGTCGGGCTGGCGCGCGGCGGCTAGGCGGGCGACCTCAATCCCGTCCATGCCAGGCATGACAATATCGGTCAATAAAAGGTCCCAGCGATCATCCAGCTCGGCCACCGCCTCTTCGCCATCGGCGCAGGCCTTGACTTCATAGCCTGCGCGTTCAAGGGCCCGGGCCAGAAAGCCGCGCAGGGACTCGTCATCTTCGGCCAAGAGAATTCTTGTCATGTCCTATCCATAGTCTGTTGGCCTCACCCTAGGCTCGCAGGGGTAAAGCCGAGATAAATCCCACGGTCTTGAGTGGCCTACATTGACCCCTTAGGCCAAGGTCGTGATGATGGGGTTAATGACCGTGCCCGACCCTTTAATCTTCGCTGAGCTTGAGCCTGATCCTGCACCCTTCGTTCTGACGCGGGCGGCGCGATCAACGGCGCTGATCTTTGCGTCCCCCCATTCGGGCCGACACTATCCCGCATCCCTGATGGCGGCGACGCGGCTGGATGGCCTGTCCATTCGCCAGTCTGAGGACGGCTATGTTGACGAACTGATCGCTGGGGGCCCTGCGCAAGGGGCGAGCCTGATCGCGGCGACCTACGGCCGGGCCTATTTGGATGTGAACCGATCCCCGCTCGAGCTGGACCCAACCATGTTTGACGGTGACTTGCCGATGGATCAGGTACGCCCTTCACCGCGCGTATCCGCAGGCCTTGGTGTGATCGCCAAGGTCGTGGCGGAGGGGCAAGAGATCTATCGCCATCGGCTCGCACCCATCGAGGCTCAGGCGCGACTCCTGCATGTCCACCAACCCTATCATGCGGCCCTTGGTGAATTGCTCGGACAGGCACAGCAGCGCCACGGGCTGGCGGTTTTGATCGACTGGCACTCCATGCCCTCCGCAGCCTCTGGCGGAGGATGGGGCCGAGCGGGCAGCGATTTCGTACTGGGGGATCGCCACGGTACTTCCTGTGGCTCTGGCTTAACGCGTCTGGTCGATGAAAGCCTCACGCGCATGGGCTATCAGGTAGCGCGCAACAGCCCCTATGCCGGGGGCTATACGACCGAGCACTATGGCTGCCCGTCGCAGGGCATCCACGCCCTACAGATCGAAATCAATCGCCGTCTCTATCTGAATGAGGCCGACCTGACCCTCAGCCAAGGCTTTGCTGGATTGAAGCGGAATCTGGATCGATTGATTGGACTTTTGACCTCTACGCCTTGGGTCGAACGCCTGACCTAGGAACGGTCGGATTTTATCCAAAAAAAAGCCGCGCCAATCAGGCGCGGCCAGTCATTAGGGAGGAAACGCCCAGGAAGGGCAGAGGCGTCAGCGACGCCTCACAAGATCTATGTAATGTGCGATGCACAAAATATCAAGCGAAAAACAACGCTCAAAGCACATTTTTATCAACTTTTTTGACGGTAAGGCTGATTTATAATTACAAATCAGCACTCTAACGATTCTCGATGGGATTGTTGCGCCGCAATATAATTCTAGGACCTAGGCGGGCTCGTTCCGTCCGATGCGGCGGTGGCGGTCGACTAGCCAGTCAGATGAGTGTCCGGCGACGAAAAACAAGAGTGGACGCTCCACTTTTTCCCGCGGCCTCTTAGACCTGACTGCGGCTAAATGGTGTCTGTTCTGCACCCATTATCGAGTTTCGATCCTGTCGGGGTGGCTTTGTTGGCCGCAGTCGCGTACAAGCCGCGCGCTTGTTTCCTTTCGCACCCGCACAAAATCGGTTCTCAAACCATGACCACGACCACCCAACCCATGCGCAACATCGCCATCATCGCCCACGTTGACCACGGCAAAACCACGCTTGTCGACCAGCTTCTGGCGCAGTCAGGGGTGTTCCGAGCCAACGAAGCAACCGTTGAACGGGCCATGGACTCCAACGACCAAGAGCGTGAGCGCGGCATTACCATTCTGGCCAAGTGCACCAGTGTCCTTTGGAATGGCGCGGCGGGTGAGACCCGTATCAACATCATCGACACTCCCGGCCACGCCGACTTCGGCGGCGAGGTGGAGCGTATCCTTGGCATGGTGGATGGCTGCCTGTTGCTGGTGGATGCCGAAGAGGGCGTTATGCCCCAGACCAAGTTCGTGCTCGGTAAGGCACTAAAGCTCGGCCTTCGCCCGATCTTGGTTCTCAATAAGGTCGACCGGCCGCACGCCGATCCTGACCGGGTTCTGAACGACACGTTCGATCTGTTCGCTGCCCTCGGCGCGACGGACGAGCAACTGGATTTCCCCCATCTCTATGCCTCGGGCAAAGAGGGCTGGGCCGTCAATGATATGAACCATCCGCGCGAAACCCTCGCGGCGCTCTATGACAAGATCGTTGAGCATGTGCCGAGCCCTAAGGCGGCTGAGCGCTCGGAAGAGCCCGGTCAGATGTTGGCGGTTCTGGTCGAGAACGACCCCTTCTTGGGCCGTCTGCTCACCGGCCGCGTTGAAGCGGGCCGGATTAAGCCCGGCATGGCGATCAAGGCCCTGTCGCGTGACGGTACCGAAATTGAGCGTGGCCGCGTCACCAAGATCCTCGCTTTCCGAGGTCTGAAGCGTCAGCCCATCGACGAGGCCGAAGCCGGTGACATTGTCGCCATTGCCGGTCTGTCCAAGGCTACCGTCGCTGACACGATCTGCGATTTCAGCCTGATGGAAGCTCTGCCCGCACAGCCCATCGATCCGCCGACCATCTCCATCACCGTGTCCGTGAACAATAGTCCGCTGGCAGGCCGTGAAGGCGACAAGGTCCAAAGCCGCGTCATTCGTGACCGCCTGTTGCGCGAAGCTGAATCCAACGTGGCCATCAAGGTTGCGGAAACCTCGGACAAGGACGCCTATGAAGTGGCGGGCCGAGGCGAACTGCAACTGGGCGTCTTGATCGAAAATATGCGCCGTGAAGGGTTCGAAGTGTCTATCTCGCGTCCGCGCGTGGTCTATCGCAAGGATGAAGAGACCGGTAAGCGGCTGGAGCCCATTGAAGAGGTCTTCATCGATGTGGACGAAGAATATTCCGGCATCGTGATCGAGAAGCTTTCGGCCCGTAAGGCTGAAATGACCGACATGCGCCCTTCAGGTGCAGGCAAGACCCGTATTGCCTTGATGGCCCCGTCGCGCTCGCTGATCGGCTATCAGGGCGAGTTCCTCACCGATACGCGCGGCTCCGGCGTTCTGAACCGCGTCTTCTCGCACTATGAGCCGCACAAGGGGGCCATTGAAGGCCGTCGTAACGGCGTGCTGATCTCCAATTCCGAAGGCGAAACGGCCAGCTACGCCCTGTGGAACCTTGAAGCGCGCGGCATCATGTTCGTGGGCGGCGGCGAAAAGACCTATCAGGGCATGATCATTGGCGAAAATAGCCGCTCTGACGATCTGGACGTCAACCCGCTGAAGGCCAAGCAACTGACCAATGTCCGCGCCTCTGGCAAGGATGAGGCTATCCGCCTGACCCCGCCGCGCCGGATGACCCTCGAACAGGCTATCGCCTATATCGAAGAGGACGAACTGGTTGAAGTGACGCCCAAATCCATCCGGCTGCGCAAAGAAGTGCTTAACCCCTCCTTCCGCAAGAAGCGGATGCGCGAAGAATAGGGTCGGGCGACCTTTCAGATCCAAGTTTAACAGCCCCCGAGGGGGCTGTTTTGCTTTCGGGGTTAGCCCCGGTTGGCGATCGCCCACTGCACGCCGACCACCGCGCCCTTAACGAGGGGTAAGAGGCAAAGGGTCAGAAAAATGACGGTCGGCATGGTTAGGGCGAGCACCTGTCCGACCGGCCACTGCCAGATGAACGGGAAGAACAGCATCGGCGCTATGATCAGGTGGCCGACCAGCAGGATGGTGAAATAGGGTGGCGCATCGTCAGCTGGATATTGCCCATTATCGTGCCCACAAGAGTCACATTCGCTGCGCACCTTGAGATAGCCTTGAAACAGGCTGCCCGTGCCGCAGTTCGGACAACGGCGAAAAAGGCCCCGCTTTAGGCCGGTCGCTACGGTCTTATCGCCACTCATTGTCTGTCCTTCCACATCTTACTGGCGTGATGTCGTGCCGATGCCCCATAGGTCAAGGCCTATGGGCACCCCTGTGACCTTTGGTCATGCCCCCAAAAGCGCTAGGGGCGACTGTAAGAAACTTGTAAATAGGGCATACGACCCGCCCGCCCTTAAGGACTGGACCATGTTCATTCGCCGCGCCCAGCTACTCGGTCTCATAGCGCTTTTGGCCTTACCGATGATGGCCTCTGGTCCAGCTCAAGCCAGTGGCGGCGGCAAGGGGAGTGAAACAAAGAATAGCGGCAGCACGCCCTATGTTCGGATGAGAGCGCTCAACGTCAATATTTTGCGCAGTTCGGGCGCGCGGACCGTCGTGACCATGGAAGTCGGTATATTTGTAACCGATCCTAGCCTGTTAAAGCGCACGGAAGCCTCTACGCCTCGGCTCCAGGCAGCCTTTGGCCAGATCGTTCAGGGCTATATGGTCGGCTTGCCCGCCGGGACCATCCCCAATGCTGACTATCTGGGCCAGCTTCTACAAAAGGAAACGGACCGGATCGTGGGTCAGCGCGGGGCGAAACTGCTTTTGGGTACGATTATCATTAATTAGTCGGCCATCTTAACGACTGGCAAGGGCGTCCATAAATTGCGCCAGGGCCACATCTAGCGCACTGACCCCATCGGCGTCGTGGGTGGTCAGCACGACCTCTACCCGGTTATAGACATTGAACCATTCGGGATGATGGTCGCGCTTCTCTGCTTCCAACGCCACGCAGGTCATAAAGCCAAAGGCGGCGTTGAAATCCTTGAACCGAAAGGTCTTGGCGATGGCGTCGCGGCCCTCAACCTCTTGCCAGCCGGTCAATTGGCTCAGCGCGGCGGCGGCACCGATTTTGCTGGGCCTGGTCACGCGGCTGCACCCTCAAAGGTCAGGCCGACAATGGCGCCAAGGTCTCGCAGAAGTTGGCCTTCGTTCGAGACCTTGATCGCCTTCATGCCTAGGGCGGCGGCAGGCTTACAGTTGACCCCGAGATCGTCCAGATAGACGCAGGCCGAAGGGGCCACGTCCAACTGCGCGCACATCATTTGATAGATGCGGGGGTCAGGCTTGCGGACCCCGGCTTTGGAACTTTCGATCACTGCATCGAACTGGGTCATGATGCTCGCGACTGTGCGGGCCTTTTCGGCCGTCGAAGCCATTCCTGCCCCCTCACCTGCTGAGACATTATTGGTGATGCAGCCCACCTTGAACTGAGCCTTGCACAGCATCAGGGCCTTGACTACGGCGGGGCGGACATCGCCAGACAGAAGTGGCAGAACATCGGCACCACGTACCGTTTGACCTAAGGTCTCGGCCTCCTTGGCGAACATCAGATCAAAGGTGGCAGCATTGATTTCTGAGCGCTCAAATAGGGCCCAGGCATTGGTGTCGGGATTGGTCGAATTGACGGTGCGGATAAAGTCCAATGGCAGGCCACGCTGGGTCTCATACCGATTAAAGGCCTCGAAGGGCGAGGTGGTGAAAACACCGCCGAAGTCCCAAATTACCGCTTCGATCATGGTCTCACCTTGCCCTAGAATTGACGGTGCGCTTGTCTATGGCCACCTAATGGACCGGTTTTAACCCTTGTTTGCTTGCGCGGACAAGGCCAGCGGGGCTAAGTCCTATCCATGACACAGATCCGTCCCATTATTGCCCCGTCTCTGCTGGCTTCTGATTTTGCTAAGCTAGGCGAGGAGGCGCGCGCCGTGGAGGCCGCAGGTGCCGATTGGCTCCATATTGACGTCATGGACGGCCACTTTGTGCCGAACATCACGCTTGGCCCAGATATCGTCAAAGCCTTGCGTCCGCATGTTAAAATCCCATTCGATGTCCATCTGATGATCGCACCGGCGGACCCCTATCTCGATGCCTTCCGCGAGGCGGGGGCCGATATCATCAGTGTCCACCCCGAATCGGGCCCGCACCTGAACCGCACCCTCAAGCGTATTCGTCAGTTGGGCGCGAAGGCTGGAGTGGTCTTTAATCCTTCCACCTCGCCGCAAACCATTGAGTGGATGATGGATGAGGTCGATTTGATTTTGGTCATGTCGATCAATCCAGGCTTTGGCGGACAGAGCTTTATGACCTCGCAACTAAAGAAGATTGAGCGCCTTAGGGCCATGATTGATGCGACCGGCCGCGACATCCCTTTAGAAGTCGATGGTGGCGTGACCCCGCAAACGGCACCGCTTTGTATCGCCGCTGGAGCCACGGCCCTTGTTGCGGGCTCGGCCGTATTCCGTGGCGGGCCTTCGGCCTATGCCGACAATATTCGCGCCCTAAGGGGCGTCTGAGACCGGTTCCGCCGTGGCCCTGTTGCCCACACGTCGCCCCAAGACCGCCAAGCCGCGGCCCGTCAAGATCTTGCTCCAGATGGTGGCGCAGACGGCAACCGATCTGGTCAGTTCTGACTGGTACGGCACACCATTCCATCTTTGGGGCTTAAGCGGACCGAAGGTTCAGGGCGTCGCGGCCTCACCCCGAGACCTGCGCCCGCCTCGAAACGGGGTGGCTGCCGCCTTGCTTGAAGGCCGATTTGTTCTGGCAGGAGAAACCCTCTCGGTCGGTCCCGGCGGCGATCCTTGGGATAAGCCTTGCCCCAGTCGGTCCTTTGCGGTCGAGCTTCATCGTTTTTCATGGCTCAACGCCCTGATGGAGGAGCGCCCCGTCGGATTGGACTATAGCCTGCAGCTCTGCCTGGATTGGCGCCGCGCCTACGGTCTTTGGAACAGTTTCTCATGGGGCGGCGACGTTCTTGATCGGCGGGTCTTTAATCTGGCCTGTCACCTTAGATATCTGGCCGGTGTGGCTTCGGAACTTGAGACCCTCGCCCTTTGCAACAGCGTAGCGCGCCAAGCCCGTCACCTTCTGTGCCTACCCCAAAATGACCCGCGAGCGGCAGAGCGCGCAGCGGCAGCCGCCATTGCTGGAACGGCCCTGAGCGGCCCTGCCGGTGACCGATTAATGGCCAAGGGCCTGTCGATCCTGACGGCCCTTTTGCCAAAGCGGGTCTTGAGTGACGGGGGACATATTACCCGCTCGCCAGAAGCCACCCTAGAACTGCTCTATGACCTCCTGACCCTTGATGATGCCCTATCCCAGCGCGGCTTGGCCGCACCGGTCGAGATATCGAGGGCCATTGATCGGCTCACAGCGGCGGTTCGCTTCTTCACCTTGCCCGACGGTCGGCTGGCCTGTTTCCAAGGCGGCGAAGAAAGCCATCCAGACTATGTGGCAGCGGCGCGAGCCCATGAGGATCGTGATCCCAAGGCGCGGGAGCCTCAGCAGGCGCTTTATTCCGGCTATCAGCGCATGTCGGGCCGAACCTTAACGGTGATGATGGATGTTGGCGCTCCGGCGCGTGATGCCATGAGCCAGACCGCCACGGCGCAGCCCTTGGCCATCGAGGTCTTAACTGGCCGCGAACGTCTCATCACCAACAGTGGCTGGAGCCCGCGCCTACCTCAGGGTCAGGCATGGCGCTTGAGTGACGGGGGCTCGACCGCCTGTCTGGGCGAGGGGTCTGCCGGTTGGCCCTTGAGGGGCGTAGCCGCCAATCGATTAGGGGTTCGGCTGGACGGTGCCGCATTGAGCGTAGATTGTAGCCGCAGCGAAACCGAAGCCGGGGTTTGGCTTGAGGCGGTGCACGATGGCTGGGTCCATAGTTTTGGCCTTTTGCATGAGCGTCGGCTATTTCTCGATACGCGGCTTGATGAGATGCGCGGCGAGGATGTCTTTCCTTTAGCGCCTCAGGGATCCCTATCGCGGCAGGTTGAGGTGGGGGTCTATTTTCACCTTCACCCCCAGGTTCGGGCCACCTTGGCCCGCGATCGGCGCAGTGTGTTGCTGATGGGCCCGTCCAATAGTGGCTGGTGGCTGCGCAATGACGCGGCCAGTGTGACCATCGAGCCCAGTTTCCACTTTCTAGACGGACGTCCGAGGCGTTGTATGAAGGTGGTTCTTCACAGTCCACTGACGCGCCAAGGTCGCACGCGTATTCGCTGGAAATTGGCGGCGGCGGAGCCCTCAATATGAGCGAGGCACCGCGAGATCCCTTTCAAAAGATCCCCTTCTGGTCTGTCCGTCAGATCGCCCTGCTGATCTATATCCATGATTTGCTGATGGCGGCCGCGGCGATGGCGGTGGTTCTTTTGGGTCTTTATCGGTTTGAGTCCAAGGCGACGCCCTATGGCATGATCTGGGAGTCGACGCTCGCCTTCGCCTTGGTTGCCGCCTTTGTTTTTCCGGTCTTCAGGCTCCATCGGGGGGTCTGGCGATTCACGGCCCTGAATGACATTTGGCGCATCGCCCAAGCGGCGGCGGCGGCCAGCATTCTTGTTCTTCCCCTGTTGTTCTTGGTCAATAGGCTGGTTGATTTCCCGCGCTCCGCGCCGGTTCTGGTCATTGCGATGGCCGTCGTGTTTTTGAGTTTTGGACGGGTACTTGCCAGCGGGTTGGCAAGTGGAGATGTTCGCGCGGCCTTGTCGCTTGAAGATCGCACGGCACCGGCCATGGTTCTGGTGGGCACCGAACAGGACGCCGCTGATTTTCTTCGAGAGAACCGCCGCGCCTCGAGACCAATGCGCATCGCTGGGCTCGTCACCCCCGATAACCGAGGAACTGGCCGCACCATAGATGGTCGCCCCGTCTTAGGATCGCTGAGCCGACTGACCTTTGTTCTGCGTGGCCTGTCAGACCGGGATGTTCAGTCGCCCCAGGTCGTCGTCGTCGATCCAAGGCCCAGCCGGACCCTGCTCGAGCAGGTCGTGGCAGCGGCGGGTGAGGCCGGGGTTCGGGTGGCGAGGGCCCGATCGATGGTCGGCGGAGCAGCCGCGCTTGCCCCGGTTCAAGCCGCGGACCTTCTGGGTCGCCCTCCGCGTGTGCTTGATCCGATCCGCGCACTTGATCTGGTGGCCGGTAAGCGGGTCTTGGTGACGGGAGCGGGCGGGACCATTGGGTCGGAACTGACCCGGCAAATTCTCAACTATGGGCCAGAGCGGGTCATCCTGTTCGATGCCTCGGAATATAATCTCTATGCCATTGATCGCGAGTTGATGGAGACTGGCATTGAGGTGCCGTGGAGCGTCGAGCTTGGCGATGTGCGTGATCAGGGCCGCTTGAGCGAACTGTTCGCCCGCGAACGGCCACAGGTGGTTGTTCATGCCGCTGCCCTCAAACATGTTCCGCTGATGGAGGCCAATCCTTCTGAAGCGGTCATGACCAATTTGGGCGGTGCAGTGCAGGTGGCCCGTTTGGCGCGGGACCTGTCTGAAGTCTTTGTGTTCATTTCTACCGATAAGGCCGTCAATCCGACCAATGTCATGGGGGCCACCAAACGGGCGGCGGAGCGGGCCATTCAGGCCCTGATGGTCGGTGGAAAGGCTAGAACGGCGATTGTCCGGTTTGGTAATGTTCTGGGCTCTACAGGCTCGGTTGTGCCCCTCTTTGAGCGCCAGATCGCGGCCGGCGGACCGGTGACCCTGACCCATCCGGACATGGTCCGCTATTTCATGACTGTTCAGGAGGCCGCGGGCCTCGTGCTGCAGGCGGCAGCCTTGCCGCAAGAGCCCGGTTCGGCGGCGGTCTATGTGCTGGATATGGGCGAGCCGGTTCGAATTGAAGATCTGGCCCGGCGCATGATCCAGTTGCATGGTCTGCGGCCCGATAGGGATATCATCCTGTCCCATACAGGCCTGCGACCCGGTGAAAAGCTCTATGAAGAGGTCTTTTACGCCGCCGAAGATGTTCGCCCGACGCTTGCAGATGGGGTGATGGCCGCCCGTACGGACCCTGCCCGATGGTCGGACCTACAAGGGGCCTTTGACGGACTGATGGCAGCGGCCCAATCGCGCAATGAGCAGGCGGTTATTGAGGGCCTGATGGGTCTGGAGCCCGGGTTCCACCCTGATCCGCGAAAGCCATAGTCTTAGGGTTCATTCTAAGACCCGTCCGTGCTAGCAGGCGCGCAGTGATCCGCCCCTGACCGAAGGCCCTCGTCATGTCCGCTCCTGCCTATCCCGCCGCACCCGACCGCGCCAAGATTGGCCGCGCCCTGCTGTCCGTGTCGGATAAGACCGGATTGATCGAGGCGGCAACGGCCCTGTCGGCCCTTGGGGTTGAGCTGGTCTCGACCGGCGGCACGCGCGCAGCCATTGCGGCGGCAGGCTTGCCGGTTAAGGATGTTTCCGAATTGACCGGATTTGCTGAAATGATGGATGGCCGGGTCAAGACCCTCCACCCCATTGTTCATGGCGGTTTGCTCGGCGTTCGCGATGCGCCAGAGCACGCGAAGGCCATGGCGGACTACGGTATCGGCGGTATCGACCTGCTCTATGTTAATCTTTATCCCTTTGAGGCCACGGTCGCCGGGGGCGGCGACTTTGCCGCCTGCATCGAGAATATCGACATTGGTGGTCCGGCCATGATCCGGTCTGCCGCCAAGAATCACGGCTATGTCTGTGTCTGTACCTCGCCGCAGGATATGGCTGAGGTCATCGCCGCCCTGCAGGCTGATGGCAGCACAGGACTGGATCTGCGCAAGACCTTGGCTGCCCGCGCCTATGCGCGCACGGCGGCCTACGATGCCGCCATTTCCAGCTGGTTTGCCGAGCAATTGGGGCAGACGAGCCCGCAGCGAAAGGTGATTGCCGGAACCTTGGCCCAGACCACACGCTATGGTGAAAATCCGCACCAGTCGGCAGCTTTTTACAGGTTCTCCAACCCGCGAACGGGCGTGGCGACCGCCAAGCAGTTGCAGGGTAAGGAGCTTAGCTACAACAATATCAATGACACAGACGCTGCCTTTGAACTGGTCGCTGAGTTTAACCCGGCTGACGGGGCTGCTGTTGCCATTATCAAGCACGCCAATCCATGCGGAGTGGCAGTGGCTTTCGATATTAAGACCGCCTATTTGAAAGCCCTTCAGTGCGACCCGGTTTCGGCCTTTGGCGGTATTGTTGCAGTCAATCGCCGCCTCGATCTGGCGGCGGCCGAGGAGATCGTCAAGATCTTCACCGAGGTGGTTATTGCCCCCGAGGCGGATGATGATGCCATCGCGCTCTTTGCCTCCAAAAAGAACCTTCGCCTGCTGGTCACTGGCGGTTTGCCTGACCCCAAGTCTAAGGGTGATAGTTTCAAGTCGGTCGCCGGAGGTTTCTTGGTCCAGAGCCGTGACGATGCGCGTCTGACGGCCGCAGACCTGACGGTTGTGACCAAGCGCGCGCCGACCGAGCAGGAGATCAAGGACATGGTCTTTGCGTTCACAGTGGCCAAGCACGTTAAGTCCAATGCCGTGATCTTCGCCAAAGATGGCCAGACTGCAGGGATCGGAGCGGGTCAGATGAACCGCAAGGATTCCGCTCGTATTGCGGCCCTTCGTGCTGGCGAAGCCGCAGAGATGGCAGGATTGCCCCAATCTTTGGCGCAGAATTCGGCCTGTGCGTCCGATGCCTTCTTCCCCTTTGCTGATGGCCTCATCCAAGCCATTGAGGCCGGTGCGACAGCCGTGATTCAGCCGGGCGGCTCGATCCGCGATGACGAGGTGATTGCCGCTGCCGACGCGGCAGGTATTGCTATGGTCTTTACAGGCGTGCGGGTGTTTCGCCACTAGGACGCCCAAAGCGCGTTTTTTGCGTTTCTAATCTATTAAACTACTGACAACCTTTTTCGATAATAGTAAATATCGTCTGTCAGAACCTCTGGTCTGACGATGGGCAAAATGCCCCCGGTGCCAAAATGGAACCGGTCAACATGAAGAAGGAGTTTCGGTATGGCGCTATACAGCGTTAATACGAACCGCGACGCCATGATTGCGCTTCAGAATCTGAACGTAACAGGCGCTGAACTCGGTATCGCTCAGCAGCGTATTTCGACCGGACGCAAGGTCGATAGTGCAAAAGACAATGGTTCGACCTGGGCAATTGCCCAGTCCATGCGGGCCACTTCGACCTCTCTCAATGCCGTTAAAGACTCGCTCCAGCGTGGACAGTCGACCCTCGACGTTGCCCTTGCTGCCGGTTCGTCTGTTTCGGATCTGCTTTTGCAGATGAAGGAAAAGGCCCTTGCGGCTTCGGATACGACCCTCGATACGACGAGCCGTTCGGCCTTGAATGAAGACTTTAAGGCTCTGCGCGACCAATTAGCCAAGACTGTATCCAACGCCGACTTCAACGGCACCAACATGATCAAGACGGGCGGCAGCAGCCTAGCGGCTTTGGCCAATGCGGCGGGCACCAGTAAGATCACGGTTGAGGCCCAGTCTCTCGGTTTGGGCAGTGCCAACCTGACCGGCATTACCAGCACGTCGTCACTGTTTGCGGCCTCTGCGGGTACGGCTCAGGCCATGATCGGTACAGTTAATACCGCTATTGGTAAGGTGAGTACCGCCTTGGCTAAAATGGGTACCGGTTCTAAGGCGCTCGATCTGCACCTGTCCTTCATTATGAAACTCCAGGACACATTAGACAGCGGCGTGGGCAACCTCGTTGATGCCGATCTGGCCAAGGAAAGTGCCAAGCTGCAGTCTCTGCAGACGAAACAGCAGTTGGGTGTTCAGGCCCTATCTATTGCCAACCAGTCTACCTCCGCCCTACTCGGCCTGTTCCGATAGGGTTTCTGTCGCAGTAAGCGAACCAACGGCGGGGGTCTTGGCCCCCGCCGATTAGGTCTCTTGCGAGGTTAGAACCAGCCTGCCTCGCGTAGTCCCGCGGCATAGCTGCGGCTGACCGGAACCCTTGTCCCGTCCTTTAGGGTCAGGGTGGCGCGGCCATCACTGCGCGCCGCCTCGACAATCCCCGCCTTAGCCACCCACCAAGAGCGGTGGGTTCGTGCGCCCTCAATACCTTCAAGCTCTCCGATGGCATCGGCCAATCGCATGAGGATGAGATCCGATCCCTTTTCGGTATGAAGGCGCAGATAATGGTCTTCGGCCTCGATGGCCAGCAGGGTTGCGCCCTTCAGCTTAGGTGGAATACGGCTCAAAAACCGAACGGTCTCGGCGGGGGCCTCTGTCGACGAGGTCGTTTGCTCGCGTCGTTCGGTAGCGTAGTTCAAGGCAGTCATGGCGATGGTGATGGTCAGCACCTGCGGTAGGTAAGTCAAAAGCGTCACCGTTGTTTCATCGGGCATTGGAAGCAGGGACGTGGACGCGAAAAAGACCATCAGATCGATAGGCCCTGTCAGGATGGCAACGATCAAAAGGCCTTGAAGCCAAGGGCGTGTTTCGAGGATTTCAAACCGTTGGATCAGACTAATCGTGATGGCTCCCATCGCGCTGCCACCAATCATCAGTCCTGCCCAATAGACGAGGCGCTGTTCAAATGGAGCCCCGTCCGTGCCAAAGGCTCCGGAGAAGGACAGGAACAGGGCCGCAATGGCTCCGATGCCCAATCCTCTGGCGTTGCGGATCAGTAGCCCCGTCGTAGACGAAGCGCCAATGGCACTATCCGTCCACTCGCGAAAGGAGCGTGGTGATTGGCGAAGATCGGGCTGCACCTAGGGATCAGGCCTTTATGGGTTGAGGAGCATAGTAATTTCCGAGGACCTAACATGATCAACAAGGCTGGCAAGCTTCCTGTCCCCCCTATCCTAGTGAGCCTAGGCCTTTTGGCCCTATTCTTGGCCCTCGCGGTCCTAATCGGCCTTCCGAACGCCACTTCACTCCATGCGCCTCGTTTGGAGCTGTTGGCGCAGCAGCCGCTCAAGGTTCAGATTCATATCGCCGCTGCAGTCCTGGCCTTCAGCTTGGGGTTAGTCCTCTTTGCCGCCCCCAAAGGCACCTTGCCTCACCGTACATTGGGCTGGATATGGGTCACGTTCATGGTCGCGGTTGCGGGGTCGTCTCTGTTCATGACCGGCCTCAATGGCGATCGCTATTCCTGGATACATCTCTTGTCTGGCTACACACTCATCACCCTGCCGCTAGCCGTTTTTGCCGCGCGACGCCATAGGGTGTTGGTGCATCAACGGGCTATGACCGCTATCTATCTCGGCGGAATGATCATTGCTGGAGCCTTCACCTTTGTCCCGGGTCGGTTAATGTGGCGCCTGATTATGGGTTAGGCCCGTCAACCGATTGGCTGATCGCCAAGGGGTTATGGGATTGCGCTATAATCTCAGATCAAGGTCTTGGGGGTTGAATTTCCTCTTGGGCAGCGTTCATCTGGCCGGAAGCGGGCATTCATGGCCTGATGCTGGGCATCTGTTCTGGCGGTTGGCGCAATGGCGCAAAATCCGGCTGTCCATGTCGCCTTGGATAAAGAATAAATTCGGCGCAAAGCGTGTTTTCCTTGGCCTGTTTGGTTGCGCCTGCGGTTAGCCATCTCTATAACCCGGTTCAAGATTGGCGCTGAACCTCTGTTCGGTGCTGTGTTTTCCGCGATATTTTAGCCGCGACCGGACCTCATGAACATTCACGAGCATCAAGCCAAGGCCGTCCTCAAAGAGTTCGGCGTTCCTGTTCCACGCGGCTTTGCCGCCTTTACGGTCGATGAGGCCGTCAAGGGTGCTGAAGCCCTCGGCGGACCCGTCTGGGTCGTCAAGGCCCAGATCCATGCCGGTGGCCGGGGCAAGGGCGGCGGCGTGAAGGTCGTCAAGTCGATCGAGGCCGTTCGCGAAGAGGCCACCCGCATGCTGGGCATGACGCTGGTCACCCACCAGACCGGTCCAGCGGGCCGCGTGGTTCGCCGCCTCTATGTCGAAGAGGGCGCGGCCATTGCGCGCGAACTCTATCTGTCCTTGCTGGTCGACCGGGTCACGTCTCGCGTCTCCGTGGTCGCCTCGACTGAGGGCGGCATGGACATTGAAGAAGTGGCAGCCCACACGCCCGAAAAGATCATGGCCTTCTCGATTGATCCCGCGACGGGCGTCTTCCCGCACCATGCGCGGACCTTGGCAGCCTCCTTGGGCCTCACCGGCGCGACGGCCAAGCAGATCCAGACCCTGCTGCCTTCGCTCTATAAGGCCTTTGTCGAGCGCGACATGGAGATGCTGGAAATCAATCCGCTGATCGTCACCGCAGACGACCAGCTTCGCGTCCTCGATGCGAAGATCTCGTTCGACAGCAACGCCCTCTATCGTCAGCCGGACATGCGCGAGCTGCGCGACATGACCGAAGAAGACGAAAAAGAGATCGAGGCCTCAAAGTACGACCTGTCCTACATCACGCTCGACGGCGAAATTGGCTGTATGGTCAATGGCGCAGGTCTGGCCATGGCGACCATGGACATCATCAAGCTCTATGGGGCTGAGCCTGCCAACTTCCTTGATGTGGGCGGCGGTGCGTCCAAGGAAAAGGTGACGGCCGCCTTTAAGATCATCACCTCCGATCCGGCCGTTAAGGGGATCTTGGTCAATATCTTCGGCGGCATCATGCGCTGCGACATCATCGCCGAAGGCGTGGTGGCGGCAGTTAAAGAAGTCGGCCTGAAGGTGCCTTTGGTGGTTCGTTTGGAGGGCACCAATGTCGCCCTCGGCAAGCAGATCATCAATGAGAGCGGCCTCAATGTCATCGCAGCGAACGACCTGTCGGACGCCGCAGAAAAAATCGTCAAGGCCGTGCGGGCCGGAAACTGAGCTGGATCCCACCGGGTCTGAAGATCGATTTCTAGAAAGCTGAAGCAGGGCGCATGTCCATCCTGATCGACAAGAACACCAAGGTTATCTGCCAGGGAATCACCGGTTCTCAGGGCACCTTCCACACTGAGCAGGCCATCGCCTATGGCACGCAGATGGTCGCGGGGGTCACCCCCGGTAAGGGCGGCATGACCCATGTAGGTCTGCCTGTCTATGACACGGTCGCTGAGGCGCGCGAGCGCACGGGGGCTACGGCAACAGCCATCTATGTGCCGCCGCCGTTTGCCGCCGACTCGATCCTCGAAGCCATTGCGGCTGAGATTCCGCTGATCGTCTGCATCACCGAAGGCATTCCTGTGGCCGACATGGTCAAGGTTCGCCGCGCGCTGGATGGCTCAAAGTCGCGCCTGATCGGTCCCAACTGCCCCGGCGTCCTGACGCCTGATCAGTGCAAGATCGGCATCATGCCCGGAAATATCTTCTCAAATGGCTCGGTCGGCGTTGTTTCTCGCTCCGGCACCCTTACCTATGAGGCTGTGTTCCAGACCACGAATGTGGGCTTGGGCCAGACCACGGCCGTCGGCATCGGCGGCGATCCAGTCAAGGGTACCGAGTTCATCGATGTTTTGGAAATGTTCTTGGCCGACGAAGCCACCAAGTCGATCATCATGATCGGTGAAATTGGCGGCTCTGCCGAAGAGGATGCTGCGGACTTCATTAAGCATTCCAAGATTAAGAAGCCTATGGTCGGGTTCATCGCCGGCCGCACAGCCCCTCCGGGGCGTCGGATGGGTCACGCAGGCGCGATCATCTCCGGCGGCAAGGGTGGCGCTGAAGACAAGATTGCAGCGATGGAGGCCGCGGGTATCCGCGTGTCACCGTCTCCCGCGGCACTGGGCCAGACCTTGGTCGAGTTGCTTAAGAGCCTGTGATCTACACACGCAAGGGAGCGATCCGCATCGGCTGATGTCCTGCGGCGGATCGCCTAGGAACGAAGACTATGGCGGACGATACCGGGCGGCTGAATCAACTTCTTGAGCAGACCTCCTTCCTCTACGGCGG